>JAIRRS010000124.1 GCA_031255855.1 Tannerellaceae bacterium
GGGCTCTCTCCTTAAACGTTTCATGCCAGTGTGAAACTAAGCGGGGCCATTGTATTTTAGGCGCGTATTGATTGCGCATGAAATAAGTGCCTTCGGTGAAAAGTTCATTATAACAAGGCAATGAATGCCAGTTTTGCGCATCTACGTCGAACGCCGCGTAACTGGCGCTTCCTTCATATTTACGAGGGTCGGGGAAGCATTGCCCCATGTGGCCGGAAGTCCAGCTACGGAAGGTCTGGTTGAAGAATAGATCGGAGGCCTGTCTCCTCTCTTCCGGGGTTTTACCGAGTAAAATTCGTCCGTTCTCCCTCTTTTCATACAGCTTTTCATACCATGCTTCGTTTTCGGCGACGATCCCTTTGTAACCTTTTTTTTCAGCTTCCAAAAGCAACTGTTTAGCCCGCTCCATGTATTGAGGTGTTTCATTAATAGTAGCAATGGCAATGTAAAGCCTGGCTTTCCCTTTTCGACCCGTTTTCAAAGTTGCGTCTACGGCGACTCCCGGCGCGTTGGCCACATGGGTATAGTGTAATGCTTGCAATTCCGTGATTTCAGGATGAGTAGCCGTGCGGATATTGGGCACCATTAAATAGCCCTGATTGTCCCTGGGTATATGCGGTTTGGTTCCCAAGTCTTTCTGCAAGCCGTGTTCGGTAAGTTCATGTCCGGCGTCTGATACCATGGCCATAATTACATACCGGAAACCATCAGGGAATGTTTTTTCACCCGGAAATACTTGGTGTATCCAGAAGAATTTTCCGTCGGTGCCATAAGTTGGAGGTTCGAAGAGACCGTTTTTGTCCTTGTCTTCTTCAAAGTCGTAGTATTCCAAAGGTTCATTTATGTCGGCGGGCTGGAAGACTACCACTTTTTTATAAGAACCATCTTCTTCCATATATCGCCGGTGTCCCTGGTCTACATGTCGATATAGCCGGATGGTAAGACCGTTTTCCAGATTTTCGTAATCCAGGTTTATCGCTGTCACATTCTTCTCCATAGAAAGAAGATAGCCGACATCCAGCTTCTTCCCTGCTTTTTCCATATTGATACGGATTT
The DNA here is from genome assembly GCA_031255855.1 of Tannerellaceae bacterium. Taxonomy (GTDB): domain Bacteria; phylum Bacteroidota; class Bacteroidia; order Bacteroidales; family Tannerellaceae; genus DFXE01. The sequence continues at coordinate 1,057 of JAIRRS010000124.1, forward strand.
CCCCGCTCTTCATTTGTTGGATAGCTTCCGGTTGCTCAGAGCCTTTGAAGTCGGTGGCTTTTATGATTACCTGTCCGACCGGTTTCTGGCAGGGAAAAGGATATACTTCACTCCAGAGTCCGTGATTATATCGTCCACCGCGTTTATCAAGCGAAGCAAAAGACGGACGGGTCATACCGGCCAACGGCATATCGTTTAGGTCTTTATTTGTTTCCGAATAGGCTCCGTCGATAATATCCTGCATGGTATAATGGTCTTTGTCAATATAACGCCTGTCGATAATATCAGTCTTGAGCATGCTGATGGTTATATTATCAGGACTTCCCCATATACCTGCCCGGGTGGTTAAAGAACTTGCCGACGTGTTGTCCGGACGAAAAGGGTTAAGCGTATGCTGTATTGTCTTTGTTTTGGCTATCTCTTTTAGCGTTAGCTCTTGGGTAAACAAGTTGTCCAGATAATCTTTGGAATTTGTTTGTGCTGTACTATTACCACAAAGACTTGCCAATAGATATAAACTTATAGTGGATGATAAAGTTGTTTTTCTCATAAAATATACTAACTAAAATGTGGCTAATTGTGATTTTTGAAAATATGCCCAGCGGATGAAATTTTCTTGACAAGGGAAAATTTTAACGGCTGGGCAATAAATGGAATGTTCTATTACAGGCAAATTTGCACATGAAATTCAAACCATGCAACAGCCCGATCTATAGAAAGGTGCTAATCTGTTATGATAAAGGGCTTGTCTTTGGGGACGTTGATTTTAACCACTTTATTGTTGTAACGTACATTACATTCGCCTCCGTTTTTATTGGATATTTCAGCGGAAATCACTTTTCCGTTTGTCCACTGTATGTTTACTTCGTATCCTCCGCGAGCCCGTAATCCGGATATTTCACCCGATGACTGCCATCGGGAAGGAAGTGCGGGTAGCAAACTTATTTCATCGGCATGACTTTGGATAAGACATTCAGCAATCCCCGCCGTGAAGCCAAACGAACCGTCAACTTGTGCGCCTGTACCTTGCAGGAGGACCTGGGAAGCTACACGGTTGACGGCAGATTGGATAAATTCGGACGTTTTATCGCCGCGTTCCAGTCTAGCCCACATACAGATATTCCATGCTCCGGGGAACCCCCCTCCGCGAATGCTGCGTGATTCGAGCCACCTGTTGTAGGCATCCACCATCTCCTTATCGGCCGGACGGCGAAGAAGGATACTGTTCCCCGGATAAAACGGGAAATAAGGCGATACATCATGTCCTCCTCGTTGGGGTTTGAAGTCTTCTATCCATTCCTGAGGATAGCCCAACTGGTTCACTTTATAGGGAGGCAACTTCGCAAGGGTTGTTTCCAATTGTTTTCGCAGGGGCGTATCTACCTTCAGGAGTTTACTTGCTTCTATCACGTGGGGGAACAGCTCCCGCATAATCGCTATATCCATCGTTGGCCCGGGTGATATATAACAGAGTTCTTGGTTTTCACCATCATAGAAACCATGTTCGGGTGACATGGAAAATGGGGTGACCAAATATTTTGTTCCGGGATATTCGACCAACAAGTTTGCCAAAAACTCCGCCGATCCTTTTAAAACCGGATAATATTTTTTCAGGAACTCGATGTCTTTCGAATAAGCGTAATGTTCCCAGATATGTTGGCAAAGCCATGCTCCACCAACTGGCCACATCCCGTAGCGGGCCGCATCTACGGGAGCTGTTCCTCTCCAAATGTCCAGATTGTGGTGGGTCACCCATCCTTTGTTGACGCCATAGTAAGCATTTGCCGTTTTGGCTCCGGTTTCGGATATGTCTTTTATCATATCGAATAACGGGAGATGACATTCGGCAAGGTTTGTTACTTCCGCAGGCCAGTAATTCATCTGAATATTAATGTTGATCGTATATTTGCCTCCCCAGGGTGGCGCGAGTTTTTCGTTCCATATTGCCTGCAAATTGGATGTTTGCCCTCCTTCCCGGCTGCTCGACACAAGCATGTAACGTCCGAATTGGAAACAGAGCGCTTCCATGTTTGGATCGTCCGTACCTTCCTGTACCGCGCGGATACGTTCGTTGATTGGTTTTTCATTCAGCTTTTTATCACCTACACTCAAATGAACCCTGCCCATCAGGCTACTGAACGCGTCTACATGCCGTTTGTACAAAGTATCATAACTTTTACCTGCTATATTGTCCATTATTTTCCGGTTGCTTGCAGCCGGATCTCCGCTGATGTCTTTATAGTTTACATGGCTTGTAGCGGCTGTAAGGAGTAATGTAACCGAATTGGCTTTCCGTATAGTTAATTTGTTTTTCGCGACGCCGGATTCTCCTCCCTCATTGACAGCTTTCAAAACTGTTTGGAATTTCATCCCTTTCCCATCTACCGGAGCAATTAGCCAGTATTTAGGCAGGGGGCCCTCCCAAACGCCGTCGAGCACGAGTTTTCCCGGTTCGGCCTTTGTGTTATCTTCAAAATAACTGTCCAACCAGGCATCGAAAGAAATGCGCCCCGGTTTATCCGCGGTTATTTTAACCACCATTACATTGTCGGGGTAAGAAACATACGCTTCGCGCTTATACGTTACACCGTCGTAAACGAAAGAAACGGTGGTAACCCCGGTTTCCATATTCAGATCCCGGTAATAAGAACGTGTTTCGTAATTGTCGATATCCAGAAAAAACAACCGGAGATCTCCCAGCGGTTGGTAGGCCTGTTGAGCGGCAGGCTTACCATAAAAATTCTCATTAATCATTTTTTCTGCTTCTTTATATTTACGGGCGAATACCAATTCCTGTATCTGTTTAAAGTGTTTACTGGCATTCGGATCGTCATAATCATGCGGACGCCCCGACCAAAAGCTGGTTTCGTTTAATGAAATACGTTCGTCCTGCACTTTCCCATAAACCAACCCTGCTAAATACCCATTACCAATGGGAAGCGGCTCTGTCCAAACATCACCCGGCTTTGTGTTGTACCAAAAAATCATGTCTTGTTTTTCAGATGCCATGGAGCAAGGCATAACAATCCATGCGGTGATGAGGATAAGGGTGAATATAAATATATGTTTATTCATGTTTTTTTATATAAAATGAAATTCATGTTTCAAATAAGTCGTATTAATTCAGCGGAGGTTCCGCCATCAATGGATTACGCTGTTTTACCTGGTCGGGGTACGGGATATATAAATTATCTTCTTTATAAGTAGCCCCCCATGGATTAACAGCACCGATCAAAGGAATGAATGTGAATTTACCGTTTCCGTCTATTGCCGGATATTTGCGTGTACGAGCAATATCATTCCAAATTTTAAATTCAAAAAGAGTTTCCCGTATTTTTTCAGCCAGTACTTCATTTGCAAATGCTTCACGGGAAAGATTTAATAAGTCATTTTTGATGGTTGAAAAGTTTTTGTTGATGGATGCCCGTGCCTTAATTGTAGCCAGATAACCGGCGGCTTCATCCAGTGAACCTCCCGATTCCGCGATGGCTTCTGCTGCAACAAGATACATTTCCGCCAGACGATAGATACTTAAATCTTTTTCTGAACGGGCGGTTTCGAGCAACGCTTTTTCTTCCCACCAAAAGTAAGACATTTTCTCAAATTTATGCTCAACGCCGTCGGAAGTTGTATAGCTACTGTGGAAGTATTGTTTTTCCTGATAGCGAAGGTCGTCATTGGGATCGTATGCTGTTTGTAATATCGCATGAGGATGCCATGCATTAATATATACATTATACTTGAATCCCCATGAACTGGCTTCAAACGGCAGGCACCATGTTGGTTTTTCCCCTCCATTGTCGATAACCGCGTCGTATTCCCTTACATATAGATATTCTTTTTCATTATCAGATGTCCGGAGTATATTATAAGCGCTTCCTCTCCAGTTTTCAGGATTCGACATGTCTCCGTTGTGTTCGATTAATTTATAGTTCGAATTATTAATCAGTTCTTTTGCATAACGGGCGGCATCGGCATATTTGGCTTTATCCTGCACGGGATAACCGGCCATATTCAGACATACGTCGGCAGCTAATGCTAAAACACTACCATGGGAGACGCGGAAATTGTTTTCAGTCATTGGTTTGTCGGGTAATCCGGCATTTAGTGCAACATCTATATCCTTTATGATTTGTTCGTAAACTAATTTTTCGGAAGAACGCTGAGTATAGATATCATCAAGTGATGAATACGACTGAAGAACTAACGGGACAGGCCCCCAGGTTTGTACCAGATAGAAATAATTCAAGGCTCTGAAGAAACTGGCTTCACCAATTAATTGCCTTCGTTCATTGTCTGTTAATCCCGGACAAGACGGAAGATTCTCCAAAGCGAAGTTAGCATTTCTGACAATGGCTTCGTAAGGTCCCGACCAAAGCCCTTGAATGTAATTATTGTCTGTAACAGGATTAACCGATAATGTCTGAATATGTGCAATAACCGGATTATTCCCCCGTCCATTGGGATTGTCGATTAATCCGGAACGAAACCCTGTAGTATACATGTATGCGGAACCCAAGTATGAGCCCGAACTCATAAGAGACAAACACCCTTTTCTATATAATACATTTACAGCCGAAAATGCGTCGTTGGCTGATTGGAAAAACTGGTCTTTTGTTATTTCGCTTGTAGGCTTTTCTTCCAAAAAATCATTGCAACCCGGAAGAATGAACATGCAAATACTGATTGTAAAAAATATTATTTTTTTCATATTCGTATTAATTTCAAAAATTAGAAACTGAAGCTTGCTCCCAATGTATAGGTGCGTTCTCTCGGATATTGATAAAAGTAGATGTTTTGTCCGAATTTGCCTGTCCTTGCAGAACTTTCCGGATCATATCCCCTGAATTCTTTCGAATGGATTAAGAAAGCATTGCTGACGCTGAAATTTATTCTTAAACTCTGTAAATTCCATTTTTTCAGGATGGCATTATTGACGGTATATCCTAATTGTATCAAATTGGCACGAAGATAAGAACCGTCTGACACCCAATATGAATCGGCATTACTACTTTGTCCGGCATAAGTGGTATGGCGGATCTGTTGCACCATAGTGTTTTGCCTGTTTTCTGTCCACCCGTCTGTTAGCATAAGTTTCAACCCATTGGCAACGCCTGCCCGGTCGAGAATAGCTCCGCAATAGGCTTCCCAGGTTTGTACTCCGGTTACAAACTGTAAATCCAGAATGAAATCAAAATCTTTAAAATTCAGCTTATTGATGATACTCCCGGATACATTGGGAATCCCGTTTCCTAAAATTTCACGTTCTGCTGATTTTTTGGATTCTCCCGGACTTTGTACACCTGGCGCTGCTGCTGCTTCCGCCGCCTCGGCGCTGCTCCATGTCCCTAAACGTCTTTGGGCATAAAAACTACCTAGTGCTTCACCTACACGATGAATAATATATCCATCACCAATGCCCGCGCTGGATATGATATCTTCATTGTTGGCTCCTAGTTCTTTAATCTCATTTTTGTTGTAGTTGAAATTAATGGTCGTTTCCCAATTGAAATTCTTAGTTTGAATATTGGCGGTTTGCAATAAAATGTCGATACCAGAGTTGTCCACCCGTCCCATATTTTCATATACGCTTGCGAAACCGGTTTCAAATGGCAAAGGGCGATCCAACAATAAGTCATGAGTATTTTTGTGATAATAATCTAAGTCTAAATTAATCCTATTATTGAATAATCCCAAATTGATACCAATATCGAATTGATTGGTTTTCTCCCACTCTAAATCAGGATTTGCCATCCTGTTCATTTGTGATGTTGCAGCCCTGGCTCCGTTAAGTAAAGTAGTGGAGGCTTGCATTAATGAAAGAGACCTGTATACATCAATCTCTGTATTACCTGTTTGCCCATAACTGGTATGGATTTTCAGGTTGCTTAGCCACTTTGCGTCCTGCAGAAAGCCTTCATTTGAAATATTCCAACCTAAACCAACTGATGGAAAATATCCATATTTATTATTTCCCCCAAAACGGGAAGAACCGTCGGCGCGTATGGTTAAAGTCGCCATATATTTGTCCATTAAAGTATAACTGGAACGGGCAAAGTAGGAATTAATGCTCCAACTGGTAAAGTTTGAATTAGGAGCAGAAGGCGTTTGGCCGGCACCTAAGTTGTTGTATTGATAATGGTCGGAAGTGAAATTAGTGACATTACCTGTCCCGAAATTGAACGTTGATGATTCCGACCAGCTCATTCCTAATGTTGCGTTTATTCTGTGGATATCATTCAATACTTTATTATAACTTAGGTATGTTTCTTCTTGCCAATATAATGTCGTTCCACTACTTAAATTGGCCCGTCCCTGAGGCGCTGAAATGTATAATAAATCAGTAGGGAAATAATCTCTGTTCGAACGAATATTATAGTCTATCCCAAACTGTGTGCGCAAATCTAGTCCGTCGATAATGTGAAATACAAGGCCTACATTCCCAAATATTTTGGTGCGAAGACGCTTGCGTACGGCAGTTTCCATTTCCTGTACCGGATTTGCCATTCCTTCAAGGTTATAATCCAATTCGGTCTGATAGTTTACCGTACCCCACCGTCCGTCGGGGAATTTAACGGGAATAATCGGCGGCATTTCCCACATGTTCCGTCTGGCACCTCCTCCTGTTCCGTCAAATGAATTACCCCATGTATGATTTACCAACAAATTTGTGTTAATATCAAGCCATTTCGTTGGCTTAGAATCAAAGGTGAGTTTGGCATTCAAACGTTTTGCATAATTGTTTATTATGATTGCCTGCTGGTCTGTATAGTTCAGGAAAGCGCCCACAGAAGCCTTTTTGCTTTGATGCTGGACATTTAACTGATGACTATGTGAAATAGCATTACGTGTAGTTTCCTTTTGCCAATCGGTGTCGTAAAGAGGATTCCCGTTAGCATCGAAGAATAATGGGTCTGTACGGCGTGGTATCCATTCGGTAAGCCCTCTGTCACGTAGTGTTTTCTGACCGGCAGGGTACTTTGACAGATTTGCAAATGCAATTTCTTCCATTTGGAGAAATTCTTCCGCGTTCATCAGGTCTACTTTTTTCGCCATCGTTCCAACACTTACATATCCATTGTATGAAACAATCGTTTTATCTTCTCCCGCATTACCTCTTTTCGTAGTGACAAGGATTACACCATTTGCCCCACGAGCTCCATAGATGGCAGTCGCAGAAGCGTCTTTTAGCACTTCCATCCGTTCGATATCATTAGGATTTACGAAATGGAAGTCCGACATTTGAACCCCATCAACAACGAATAATGGTTCGGAAGAAGTGTTTAACGAATTCATGCCACGAATAATAATACGAGGGCCATTTTCGTCTAGCCCCAGAGGATTTCCGGTAGAAGAAAGGATATTTACTCCTGCGGCTTTACCTCTTAATCCTTCCAGTGCATTAAACTGTGGACGTGCCAATAAATCATCGGCTGTTGCAACACTGATAGAACCAGCTACATCCGACTTACGTTGTACACCATAACCAACAACAATTACTTCCTCTAATGCTTGTGTATCTTCGGCTAATCGAATTGTAAGTACTCGTTGATTGCCAATGTTAATTTCACGGGGAGAGTATCCTATATAGGTGACGGTTAATGTGGCTTTTTCGCGAACTTCCAAAGAAAAACTTCCATCCGTGTCGGTAATGGTTCCGTTGACTGTTCCTTTCTCAACAACATTGGCACCGATAACAGGTATACCATCGGCGTCTATTACCGTGCCACTGATACGTATCCCGTTGCTGTTTTGTTGAGGCTGGGGTGAAAGGATGATGTGTTTTCCCCTGATTGAATAGATATATCCCGAATTTTTGAGTATGAGATTGAGTGCATCGCTGATATCCATATTGACAACAGAGATGTCGATATTCTTGGTAATGTCGATTTTCGATTCTTCATAATCGACAGACATATTTGTTTGTTTTTCAATTTCATCGAAAACCGCTTTTAAAGTCGTGCTGTTTGAAGATAATGTAACTCTGTTTTGAGTTTCGGAAGCGATATATTGTGATGAAAGAAAAAAGGTTAATAGGAAGATTATCTTAATGGGAAGATTTAGATTAATCTTTTTTGATTTGTTATTTATTTTCATAATTTTGCAAATTAGATATTAAAGCTGAATACTTAAATAAGTTGTTATTCACGTAACCAATAATTATTAAAAGTGTTCTGAAGATTTCGAAGCCGGGTGAAGTGATTCGCGTCTGTTCCCCGGTTTCTTTTTTTCATGGTTGTCCTCCTTTCTATGTAGTTAATTTATATAGATTATATTTCCTTTTTTTCTGTATTTAAATCCTACAATGTCTTTTAAAATAGTTAGCATGTCATCGATTCCTTCTTCCGGTAAAAATCTTACCGTGAAAGTTCTTCCGGAAAACCGGTTTACTTCATAATTAATTGTAACTTCAAATTTTCTTTCCGTTGTTTTGACTATTTCGTCAAAAGAGGCTCCCTGGAACGTTAAGAAACCGTCTTTCCAACGTGCATATTTTTCGGCATTTACTTTTTTCTTCTCGAACGATTTATTGGTTTTATTATAAATAAGCTGCTCATTGGGAGACAGGATAACGGCTTGGATACTTTCATGCCGCGTCAATATTTTGACTTTCCCGCTTTCAAGTGTTGTTATACTCGTCTCATCTTCGGGATAAGATAGAATGTTGAATGTTGTTCCCAACGCTTCAATTTCCATTGATTCTGTTTTGACTATGAAAGGCTTTTCCGGATTCTTTGCTACATTGAAGTTCGCTTCGCCATTGAGAAATAATGTACGTGTTTCTCCTTCAAATGTTTTTGCATAGATGAGTAGAGAACCCGAATTGAGCCAAACTTCTGAACTATCAGGGAGGAGTAGATATTTACATTCACCATAAGGGACAAAGCATTCGGTTAGTTCAATTTCTTTGATAATTGTCTTGTCTTTAAGATTATAATACATAATAGCTGTACTAAGTAAAGACAAAAGCAAAATTGCCGCTATTTGACTGATGTGTTTGAATAGAGATATTGTTCGTTTATTCTCATGGGCTGTGATTCTTTTCCGGTTTTTCTTTAATTCCTCTTTTGTTTCTTCTGTTTGTCCTTCCGGACAATCATTCCAAAGGTGGAGCATGGCATTTGTTTTTTCGTAGCGAAATTCACTTTCAACAAACCAAAAATGGAATTTGTCGCAGATTTCTTTGGGAAGGTCGTTTTCGAAAAACTTCCGGATAAGCGAGGATATGTATTTGTTACCCATTAGTTGCCAATTTGCATATAAGACGGTCAACGATGTTTATACACACACAACCGGAATGGAAAAAAACTTATAAAAAAAAGAAGATGAGACCTGTAATATTTTTTCTGATATCGTTAAGCGCTTGTGTGATATGGTTTTCTACGGTTCGTTTGCTTATGTTCAATTCTTGCGCAATTTGTTCGTTTGAGAGTCCCTCATTCCTGCTTTTTCTGTAAATCAATTTTCTTTGCGGAGGCATTTTTTCAATAACAATATCAAT
>JAIRRS010000012.1 GCA_031255855.1 Tannerellaceae bacterium
TGGATGCGCTGGCTAACAATAGTACGGCTCAGGCTATCGAGCTTGGCGGCGGCGACACCACGTACAGCGTTTGGTTCAAGCCCTTTGCGAACGATCTGCTTACCCTCAGGGCCGGTTACAAGCCCGGTGACGATTACCTCCGCTATGGGAACATGAGCGCGGGTGATACCATTGAAGGCACGGGGAAGTTTGAGGTATCTGACTTCATCAACGCTTTCGGCGGCAATAACTACGGTTTCATCATCACCAGCCAGCCTATCGAACCCCTCTTTATCGGTCTTGCCTATCAGAATAATGAAAGGGGCAAGGTGGGCGAGTATTATCCCGGCATTCAGTTCGGCGCGGGCTACACCATCGGCGGGATCGGCGCCGCCCGGGTCCAGTTCTTCGGCCCCTATGCTTTCGACTATAAGAATGAGACCCTGCCTCTTGGTTTTACTCTACCGGATCTAGCTGGTTTAAATGCGACTTATGTGGGTACCCTTGTTGACCAGTATACCGATGGCTCGCTTGGTCTCAATCTTAATTCCATCCAGGTTGGTTTCAAAGTACTGGCCCTGGAGAACATGGGCCTTTTGCTTGATGTCGTAGGAAAAGTCCCGCTGGCTTATAAGGCTTATGACGAGGATAACGTAAGAATAATACTTAACGATGCCATCAAGGTTGGCGTGCTTGCTTCGTTCAACGCGGGCGCCTTTGGCGTAACCGGCGGTATTGGCGTAAAGCTGCCCTATACTCTTGCTGATGTCAAATGGGGTACGATTGAAGCTAAAGTAGAGGGGGGTTTGGAGCTTGACATCCACGTGGAACCCACCTACGCGGTAACCGACCAGCTGACTGTCGGCGCCGACCTCGGATTTATATTTGACAAGTACGGTCGTAGCGGCATGAAGGTCGACGGTGAGAGCCTGGAAATGAGCGCCTGGAATGTTTTGGGCCTCGGCGCTTTCGCGAAATACACCGTTGGCAAGGGCACCTTTAAAGCCGGCATCACCGTGACTATGGATGACCTTTCCGGCAAGAAAGACGATGGTGAGTATACGACGACCACCATCAAGGTTCCTCTTTCCGTCAATGTAGCGTTCTAAGTCTTACAGCCTCAGGCAAATCCAAAGCCGCCCTTCCGGGCGGCTTTTTTTTGTTGGGTCATGCGAAATGGCCTGGTGCGTCGTCTTAAAAAATCATCAAAACGGTCGAAAAACGCTTGGCAATTACACATAGTATCGGAGGATGGAAATGGCGACAAATTTGGCAATAGATGGCAATCTATTGGATCGGGCATTGGCTATTGGCGGATTGAAAACCAAAAAAGACACGGTAAACCTGGCTTTAGAGGTAATTATCGGCCCGATTCGGCATGAGATTCCACCCTTTTCTTGGTCGGATTTTACGTGAGACAATGCGCAAGGCGAAGTTGACCAATGGTACGAATGTCGGTTAGAATCGGATAAACAACTCTGTTGCATGATGCGATAAAGCAATGTTGCATAACTAGATAAATATTAGACGGGATAAAATGCGGATACTTGGATTGAATAAAGGTGCTTCTTGTAATGGCAAGTCTCTTGCCGACGGCGCAATCGCTTATTTTGAGGACGATGTTCTGAGAGCTCTCGTGATGGAAGAGCGTATTACTGGCGTTTTAAGGAAAGGTGGATTTGACGAGGCTTACTCGCTGTTGAAAGAGAAATTTAATGTTGATATTGATAATATTGACCATATTGGGGTTAGTACATGTACCGAATCTGTATCCAACAGTTGCATTGGAATAGGTTCGATTTTAGAAAGTCATAGGTCTGTCCACGCGATAGGGCATCATTATTCACATGCATATGGTACGTTTCAGATGTCTGGTTTTGACGAGGCACTCATTGTCGTTATTGACGGCGGCGGAAATGTTTTGCCTAATTCAAATAATCCAAATAATCCGAATTGGTGGGAAGAACCACGAGAGCAACATTCGTACTACATTGCAAATAGAAATGAAGTTAAGCTTATTGGAAGAGATTTTGACAAACCGTACGACCTTGGATTTGGTGAATTATTCAGAGCAGCCACATATTTATTAGGGTTTAACACATCACGCAAAGCAGCAAACATTATGGCTTTGGCGAGTTATGGCGAATACAAAAAAGTTCCTCTCAACCCGTTTATTCGAGTGATAGACGGTGTCATGGTAAGCGAATTAAAGTATTCTTGCTGTGATTCTTATAAATCCTTCGCCCCCCTATTTAGTAATAAGTTTAACTTAGAGCCTTTGGATTTAACTAACAAGAGATTTACACGAGATAGATTAACCAAGCCTTATTGGGATTTTTGTGCCTATATTCAATGGAACATTGAGCAAGCTATGCTTGAAAAATTACGCTTTTTGAAAAAAGCAACTAAAGCGGCGAAACTATGCATAACAGGTGGTACGGCATTAAATTGTGTAATGAACGCAAAAGTATTGGAAAGCGGACTATTCGATGATGTTTACGTACCTTTTATACCGGGGGACCACGGGCAATCGCTTGGGAACGCACTTGTTGTAAAAGATATGTTTGGGCAAAGGGGGAATTACTTTTTTACCAACACTCAAGATGCGTTTCTCGGGGTTGATAATGCAGCGGAGCTAACGAGTGAAGAGATTGAATTATACTTGACTAATAAAGATGATTATATGGTTGTTGTTACAGACAAGATTGAAACATATGTGGCAACGCTTTTAAAGAATAATTTTGTAGTCCTTACTTGCGTAGGAAACAGCGAGGCCGGATATAGAGCATTGGGCAACAGAAGCATACTGTCTAACGCATTTAATAAAGATGCTTTAGAGTGGAGGGGAGCAGTTCAAGCAACAAAAGATAGAGAGTGGTTTAGACCATATGCGCCGGCTATTTCGAGCAGTTATTTCGAAAAAATATCAGGTCGAAAAGTCAAGAGTCCTTATATGTCATTTGCGATAAATATTGAGGGTATCGCAGAATATTTTGGTGAGTGCATAAGTGAAGATAAAAGAGCGCGAATCCAAACTGTTGATGAAAAATCGTTTATTGGTCGAGTTTTGTGTGAACTGGAGCAGATAGGGGACACCCCGGTTTGCCTAAATACTTCTTTTAACTTCCCGGGGAAACCGATAGTGGAATCAATGAAAAACGCCTTATCCGTTTTTGAAAAAACCAATATAGATGTATTGGCAACAAATAGTTGTCTTGTGTGTAAAAAAAATTCATGCGAATTAGACGCTATAATAACACAGCTACAGGAGACGTATAGTTACAAAAAGGGGGCAAAGCAATGCTTAACATAGGTAAAAAGTCTAACAATGAATACGACTATAGTGGTGAGAAAATCTGCTATTTGTTTGATTCAGGGTTCTATGGCAATCATGTCAAAAATGCTTTTAACGCATTGTCGCTGCCTTCCGGTGCCGTTGTAATCTACAAATACAATATAGATGAACAGGCATCTTTGCAATCGATTACTGAATATAACAGTAAGACAAAAAAGAAAAAAGCAAATGAAGACAGCGTACTCCTAATAATAGTGGACAGACATCATCGGGTTGACGAAACACCAACGCACGAAATGGATGAAAAAACAGAAAAGTTCGACTACTGGCCTTTTAGGTATGGCAAGATACTAAGCATAAACAAAGAGGCTGATGGCTATGTTTATGTTTATGTTAAACTCTTGCACTATATACAACTTGCTAATCGAGGAAACGTTGATTACTGGATTAAAAACTTGAGGGTCAATGCCATGGCCCCACCTACTATTGAGAGTGCTGAGAGTGAAAAATTTTGCTACCTATCCAAAATCAATACGCTTGAAATAAACTCTGAGGGGAATCCGTTGTTCTCGAAATCGGATAGTCTTCAGAGAGATACTGAAATTTGGGTTTCAGAAGTGGCTGAATTTACTAAAATCTCATTTTTTAAGAGTGTGAAGCCATCTGATGAAAATAACAATCGCACCCAATCGTTGTTTTTCTACCGGTTTTATATTACAAAAGCGACCCGATCTGCACAAATAATTACCCCCGTAATAGATTCATTTTATATTAACGAGTGCTTGTCGGGTAAGAATGTGCAATGCCTGCAAGGATTTGATTGTCGATATTCATTTGACATAGATAAGAAATATGCCCTAATACTCCAATGTTATTTCCCACGTACAAAAGAAACTGGTTTGGAACAATCGAGAGTACGAATACGTATTAAGTTGGGGGAATATGCCATTTCTGATCAAGTGTATTCCGATAATCTTTCTACGCAAAGGATTTTTTTTTCCATCAATCGAAGACAATTTATGGATTATTCAATTGGGAGCCTAACTATTGATGTTTCGCCATACAAAGATTCAAATGAATCAGAAAATATTATAATTTGTGCTCCAAGTACAGAAATGAAATTTGAAATTGGAAAAGGTATTCTGAGACGTTACATAGAGCCTGTAGTAGTTGCTGGGCTTGGCGCAATCTTGCTTACTGGAGTGGAAGCTGTTCGGGAATTGTCTAATAATATAGGGTTGCTTGGCTACATGAAGAACAATGTTGGTAATTTATTGGTTAGTTTTGTCATTAACTTTGCCTTAATGCTCCCATTTGTTTGGTTCACAAAGAGAGATTTACTAAAGTAGGAAAGAGTCAATTTCTGTTCTGAAATGAGAGGGTAAGTTATGGAAGATACAGTTCCATTTAAGTGGAAAAAATACCTGAAACTATACGAGTTCGGGTTCAGAAATATGGCGGATTTAAATAGCGAGATTCACCGTTTCGATATTGATGAAATAGATGCGATTGTGGACGAAATATCTTCGGAGTTTAGTCGTATCGAGCCTCAAACTGGGGTTTTTTTTGTCATCAAGCTAATAAACAACGATGCCGTTTTTATGGTTCCCAATTATCGTATATACAACCAAGAAGAGCTTGTATCGTTTAGAGCAGATGTATTAAAGAAAAGGCATCTGTACCATGAGGTATGGTACTGTAAAACAAAATTCTATGAAAGAAATGAATCGCTGAGTCTTGCTGGAAGGATTATTTATACAGAATTAGTCAATGGTTACGACCAGACTATTGAGCAAATATGGAATAGAAGTCCGAGAATCATTGATAATTATACAGAAACTTCCGACTTCATATTTGTAAGAGCTTCAAGAGTAACATGGGGATTTAGGTTTAATCCCTCTGTCGTCCATCTGCCGCGTGGTTGCAAATTAAAAAAAACTGACGTTTTAGAGCGGTTTTCTTATGCGGTAAAAAAAATCGAGATCGAAAGAGAAAAGATAGAACTTTTTGAATGTTATATGAAGAGTTTCGGCTTCAAGTCCTTTGCTCTTGAATATAAAATTAATGATGGAATTTTACGATTTATTGATTGGGACACCCCAAACGATATGCTGGTCATTGATGGGTACGGTAGTAAAAATATGTCCAAATGAAAAATATTATTCCCTCAACGGTTTTCCAAAAATATGCCCATAACGAAAACGAAGGCGGAAGCGAACCGGAAAAGGCGTACATATAGCAGAACAAAATATAGTTGAAAAGCAAAAGCATTCCGTTACTATACAGGGCGCTGATTACCGGGCGCATAAAATCGCCAAATTGGCCGGATCTGCCTGCGGCAGGGGAGGCTTTCCCGGGAATCCCTCCGGTTGGTTCGGCTTCGCAGATAAAGGCAAGGGTTAAACAGAGCAGCGTATTACAGACGGCGCTTGCCGCAAAATTGCCGCCGCTTGTAAAGAACAATATGCGGTGAAACGGGTATAACACTACCATTATGCCGATAGCCGGAACTCGGCGTAAATGGGTTCGCGGACGGTGGAGCAGATAAAAGACCATATAAAGCGCCGCAAAGCGCGGGACGGCGAGCAAGCATTCGGCGAGTGTATTCGGCATTTAACCCCTCAGTGAGTCTTACTGTATCATGCCCATCTATTTCAAGGGTGTCTGTCCATAATGTGTCTACATTATGGACAGACTCTATTTAAAGATACTGCCACAGTGAATCGTATTTGCTCATTGTTTAGTCCCATTCGTTACGGCAAAATCCCGGGAAGAAAAATCAGCATAGTAGCGCCCCCGCGTTGCGGTGAAGCGGAGGACGCAATAATCCGGGTCGCTTACGCCCTGCTTGTAATACATCGTGTCGCCGTCGCGCCAGATCATTTCTTTTGACACCGCGTCTTCCAGAACTTCCATCGTGCCGATAAGCATTA
>JAIRRS010000013.1 GCA_031255855.1 Tannerellaceae bacterium
CCCACACGTTCCGTTATACACACATGAATAAACTGATACCTTTATTATTAGTGCTTCTTTTATACTCCTGCAAGACAGCAAAGCTGAGCGACGCAGAAGAAAAACACCGCATAGGAGAATACCACGAAGCCGCCGCCATCTACCGCAAAGTCTACGCCAAAACACCCCCCAAAGAAAGAGACCTCAGAGGCTACATCGCCTTCCGCATGGCAGAATGCAACCGCCTCGTAAACAATACCCCACGCGCAACAAGCGCCTACATAAACGCCCGGCGCTACGGATACCCCGACAGCACCATCCACCTCCGGCTGGGACAAATGTACCAGAAAACAGGAAAATACAACGACGCCATAAAAGCCTACAACGAATACCTCCGGAAAACCCCCGGCAGCCAACTGGCAGCCAACGGCATCGAAGGATCAAAGCAAGCCCCCCACTGGAAACAAACCCCTACGCGCTACCACGTACAACGCATGGACAAATTCAACTCAAGACGCGCAGAATTTAGCCCCATGCTCTACGGAGACACATACGACCAACTCTACTTCTCGTCCACCCGCACACGCGACAAAGAAACAAAAATAAATCCCATCACAGGCCAAGCCAACAACGACCTCTTCCTCGTTCGCCAAGACGACAACGGCAACTGGCTCGCACCCGAACAAATCGAAGACCCCGTCAATACCAAAAACGACGAAGGAACCCCCTCATTCACCGCCGACGGAACCACCATGTACTACACCTATTGCGAGCAAGACTCCACCGGATCACGCACCGCCGAAATATACGCCTCCACCCGTGCAAACGCCGCCTGGAGTAAAGGAACACGCGTATCCATCGTAAGCGACTCTGTCACACCCCTCGGACACCCCTCCGTCGCACCCGACGGCAAATACCTCTACTACATCTCCGACGCCGTCGGAGGATACGGGGGAAAAGACATCTTCCGCTCCCGCATCACAGAAAAAGGATACGGACCAATGGAAAACCTTGGCCCGCAAATCAACACCCCAGGCAACGAAATGTTCCCCTACGCCCGCGACTCAGTCACACTCTACTTCGCCTCCGACGGACATCCGGGAATGGGAGGACTCGACATCTTCAAAGCAACCCGCGACAGCGCCGGGCAATGGAGCGTGGAAAACATGAAAGCCCCCATCAACTCCATGGCCGACGATTTCGGAATCACCTTCGCCGGCAACAACGAAAAAGGCTTCTTCAGCTCCAACCGCAACGACGCCAGGGGCTACGACCACCTATACGCTTTCGAGCAGCCACGCATAAACATCCTCATCGAAGGAATCATCTTTGATGTCGACGACTACCCCATCGACGGCGCCACACTCCGCATCGTAGGACGCGACGGGCTCAACGTCACCGCCCCCGTACGCAAAGACGGCACCTACAAAATAGAAATAGAACGCAACGTGAGCTACGTAATGATGGCAAGCGCACGAGGATACCTCAACCAAAATTTTGAACTCCATACCGCGCCTCAGGAAAAAAGCGAAACATACCTCGTCGACTTTTTCCTCTCGCCAATCCACCGCCCCGTCGTGGTAGAAAACATCTTCTACGCTTTCGACAAAGCAACCCTGCGCCCCGAATCCAAAAAAGCGCTCGACGAAATGATAAAAATGCTCAACGACAATCCAAACGTCACCATCGAACTCGGAGCACATACCGACCGCAAAGGAACAGACAATTACAACCAACAACTCGCCCAACGGCGAGCACAATCCGTAGTCAACTACCTCATCGAAGGAGGAATTGACCCCCGCCGCCTCGAAGCCAAAGGATATGGCAAAAGCGCCCCAAAAATAATCAATAAAAAACTAGCCGCCGAATCCGGATTCCTCGCCGAGGGCGACATACTCACCGAAGAATTCATCCTCGCACTCCCCCCGGAACAACAAGAAGTAGCGGATCAAATCAACCGTCGCACAGAATTTAAAGTCTTGCGAACCAATTACAACCTGTTTTAAACAACAAACACAACGACGGGAAAGCCCCGCCGGAAGGCTCCCCCCGCCGGAAAAAATAACGAATACATCTGTCGCGTAATATCTTAGGGTTGGTTCGGCAGCCAATAGGCTGCCGATACATCTTATGGTTCCACTGTAAACTTATAGATACACCGGCTCATATAAGTCTCGCCCGGGCGAAGCGTCGTACCCGGAAACTCCGGCTGGTTAGGACTGTCGGGATAATGCTGCGTCTCCAGGCAAAAAGCCCCCCGGTGAGGATAAAGGATACCATGCTTCCCACGGTCGCCGCCACCCATGAAATTACCCGTATAAAACTGAACGCCGGGTTCATTGGTATACACCTCCAAACCAATTCCGCTCACCTTCGACACAGCCTTGGCAGCCAGTGTATTAAGATCACCACTCGAATTCAACACCCAATTATGATCATACCCCCGGCCACGTACCAACTGCTCAAACGGCTCGTCAATATGAGCCCCGATGGCGGCAGGCATCCGCAAGTCCAACGGCGTGTTCTCCACAACGTCAAGACCAATAGGAATAAGCGTCTCGTCCACCGGGGTATAATGATCGGCGTTAATCATAATCGTCTGATCCAAAACAACTCTGCTAA
This sequence comes from Tannerellaceae bacterium, assembly GCA_031255855.1. Taxonomy (GTDB): domain Bacteria; phylum Bacteroidota; class Bacteroidia; order Bacteroidales; family Tannerellaceae; genus DFXE01. Next base: position 2,602 of record JAIRRS010000013.1, read on the forward strand.
GATCGCCCGACAAGTTAAAATAACTATGATTTGTCAGGTTTACCACCGTAGGCTTATCCGTTGTCGCCTCATATTCGATATCAATCGCGTTATGATCGGTCAACGTATACGTCACCTTAACAGCAAGATTACCCGGAAAACCAGCCTCGCCGTCAACCGACAAATACCTCAGTTCCAACACCTGGTCGCCAACCTGGCGAGCCTCCCACATACGTGCGTGATATCCCGCCGGACCACCATGCAAACAATGCCCGTTATTATTCTGTGGAAGAATATATTCCACGCCATCAAGGGAAAACCGCCCGTTCGCAATCCGGTTGCCATACCGGCCAATCAACGCCCCGAAATTACCATCCGAAGCAAGATAATCCCCGATACAATCATACCCCAATACCACGTCTGTCAACTTGCCGTTCTTATCCGGAACCATCATTGACACCAAACGTCCGCCATAATTAGTAATACACGCCTCCGCTCCACTCTTGTTTTTAAGGACAAACAACGCAGTAGGTTTCCCGTCGACCACGGAAACAAAATCGGAACACTTCAGCCCCGACAAAGTAAGCTCCTCTCTCTTTTCACTGCACGAAAGCAACAAACACAAAGCCACGAAAGCAAAGATTAGTTTTTTCATATTCATATCCGGTAAATTAAATTAAACATCTGATTGCTGGCAAATATACATGTTTCTTACACATATTTTTAGTAAAATACCCATCTTTCCTGTTGATAAAACATAAATATTCGTATTTTTGCTTGTTAAAACTAAACAAGGAAAGAATAAGATTAGATGATAGAACGCATTTATATCCTTGAAAACGTAGACCCCGTTATATTTTACGGCGTGAACAACGCCAATATGCAATTAATAAAAACATTATTCCCCAAGTTGCGCATAGTAGCGCGCGGGAATATCATGAAAGTAATAGGGGACGAAAAAGAATCAGAACTATTCCTCAAAAAAATACGGGAAATAGAAAAATACTGCGAAGAATACAACTCGCTTGGAGGAGAAATTATCCTCGATATCATAAAAGGTAAAGCCCCAGCCATTGTAAAACAGGAAAACCTGATAATACACGGCATGAACGGGAAACCAATTGTAGCCCGGACAGCAAACCAACAGGCATTCGTAAAATCATTCGCCGGAAACGATCTCGTATTTGCCATCGGGCCAGCCGGATCAGGGAAAACATTCATCGCAATAGCCCTCGCCGTAAAAGCGCTCAAAAACAAAGAAGTAAGAAAAATCATACTATGCCGCCCCGCTGTCGAAGCCGGAGAAAAGCTGGGATTCCTCCCCGGCGAGATGAAAGACAAGCTCGACCCCTATCTACAGCCCCTGTATGACGCGCTGCTCGATATGATACCCGGAGCCAGGCTGAAAGAATATATGGAAAACAACGTAATACAAATCGCCCCGTTGGCATATATGCGCGGACGAACGCTCAACGACGCCGTCATTATCCTCGACGAAGCCCAGAACACCACGACGCATCAAATCAAAATGTTCCTTACCCGTCTGGGGATGAACGCCAAAATGATCATAACAGGCGACGTCACACAAATAGACCTTCCCCATTCCATCCCCTCAGGATTAATCCAGGCAATGAACATCCTGGAAAAAGTAGAAGGAATAGGGAAAATCGAATTCGGCAAAGAAGACATCGTACGCCACAAACTCGTGCAGCGAATCGTCGAAGCCTATGAACACAACACGAAAACGAAAAATAATTAAAAAAAATAAACAATGGACAAAGCATTAGTAAAGACAGACTTCCGGTTTCCCGGGCAAAAAAATGTCTATCACGGGAAAGTGCGGGATGTATACAACATCAACAACGAACTCTTGGTAATGGTAGCCACCGACCGTATATCGGCATTCGACGTAGTACTACCCGAAGGTATCCCTTACAAAGGACAGATGCTCAACCAGATTGCCGCTAAATTCCTCGACGCGACAACAGACATTTGTCCGAATTGGAAACTAGCCTCACCCGACCCAATGGTGACGGCAGGCCTGCAATGCACCGGATACCCGGTGGAAATGATTGTCCGTGGATATCTGTGCGGAAGCGCGTGGCGCGCTTACAAAAACGGAGTACGGGAAATATGCGGCGTGAAAATACCCGGCGGAATGCGTGAAAACCAACGCTTCCCCGAACCAATCATCACTCCCACAACAAAGGCAGAACAAGGATTACACGACGAAGACATCTCCAGAGAAGACATCCTGAAACAAGGATTAGTATCGTCGGCCGATTACAGCCTGCTGGAAAAATACGCGTTGGAACTCTTCAGACGGGGAACCGAAATAGCAGCCGGAAGAGGCCTGATCTTAGTCGATACCAAATACGAATTTGGCCATCGCGACGGAAAAATCTATCTGATAGACGAAATCCATACCCCCGACTCCTCCCGTTATTTCTATACCGAAGGATACGAAGAACGCTTCGAAAAAGGGGAACCACAGAAACAACTATCCAAAGAATTTGTCCGCGAATGGCTGATGGCAAACGGATTCCAAGGAAAAGAAGGGCAAAACGTGCCGGAAATGACTCCCGCAATCGTGGAAAGCATCAGCGAACGCTACATCGAACTGTATGAACATATCACAGGAGAGACATTCATGAAAGGCGACACAGCCGATTTGCTTTCGCGTATTGAAAAAAATGTAAACAACTACCTTAAAAACAAATAAAATGGCCTGCGGTTCGGAAAAAGTACTCCCTTACAACACGGATGAACGGAAAACAACCCAGATAGGGCGTATGTTCGATTCCATTGCCGGCAAGTACGACCTGCTGAACCATACCCTTTCCCTGGGCTTCGACAAAAGATGGAGGCGTAAAGGAATAGCCGGGCTAAAGCCTTTCGCTCCCCGCACGATCCTCGACATTGCCACAGGCACGGGAGATTTGGCCATCTCCATGTGCAAATCATTAAAATCCGCCCGAATCACCGGAGCCGACATATCGGAAGGAATGATGGACATTGGACGGGCCAAGGCGGCCAGGGAAGGATGTCTGGGGCGTCTCTTTTTCGAACAGCAAAACTGCCTGGCGCTCACTTACGAGGATTGTTCCTTTGATGCCGTAACAGCGGCCTTTGGCATACGCAACTTCGAAGACATAAACAAAGGCTTCTCCGAAATCTACCGGGTGCTGAAGCCAGGCGGGTGTATCATGATCCTGGAACTGTCTTCCCCCGGAAAATTTCCCATGAAGCAGCTCTATACAATATACTCGAAAATGGTGATACCCAATATAGGCAGGCTCTTCTCCGGCGAAAAAGCGGCCTACCATTACTTGCCGGCATCCGTGAAAGTAGTTCCCCAAGGGGAAGAAATGGTAGGATTACTCAACCGGCAAGGATTCACAGACGTGAAGGTACAAACTTTCACCGGTGGAATTTGCTCATTATATACAGGACGAAAAAGAAAAAAAAATACATAATCTGCAATGGAAAAATATGGCTTGATAGGGTATCCGCTGGGACATTCGTTCTCTAAAAATTATTTTAACCAAAAGTTTGCTGCTGAAAAAATAGATGCTGAATACGTAAACTTCGAGATACCCGACGTAAAAGAACTTAAAAACGTTTTAAAAGAAAACCCCGGACTACGGGGGTTGAATGTCACACTCCCTTATAAAACACAAGTGATCCCGCTATTGGACGAAATGGATGAAGACGCCCGCTTAATAGGCGCAGTCAATGTCATTAAGTTTTCCAAAGGTATGTTCGGAAAGACAAAACTTAAAGGGTATAATTCCGACGTTATCGGTTTCAGGCAATCAATAGAGCCATTGCTGGACGAGTCACACCGGAAAGCGCTGGTATTGGGTACAGGTGGAGCGTCGAGGGCGGTCTTCCACGGGTTAAAACAATTAGGGCTTGGCATTACGCTGGTTTCCCGGAAGCCCGGAACCGGCATCCTTACATATAGGGAAATCACCCCCAAAGTAATCGAACAATATACGGTAATCGTAAACACAACCCCACTCGGCATGTATCCGGATATAGACGGATGCCCGGATATCCCATACGATTTACTTACCCCCAAACACCTCCTCTACGATTTGCTTTACAATCCGGACGAAACACTCTTCATGAAAAAAGGCAAACAAAAAGGAGCCGTGGTGAAAAACGGACTCGAAATGCTCTTATTACAGGCCTTTGCCGCGTGGGAAATCTGGCATAAATAATATGCAAGAGGCAAATAACGGTTGAAGTGTTAAAAGTTCTCTTGAAAAGCGCGCTATATGTTATAAAACACATTTTGGCAACCATATATATACAAATAAGCATGTATTTTTACACACGATTAACTAATTGAATATATACATGAAGAGCGAAAAAACGCTTTCAGGGTTAACTATTGGAAATTTTGAAAAGCAAGTCGACGGGAAAACAACCAGACTCTGCGTTCTAAGAAACAGAAATGGATACGAACTCGCCGTTACTAATTACGGGGCAAAAATTGTCTCTTTAATGGTAAAAGACAGAGAAGGAAATTTGATTGATATTGTAACCGGCCATAACTCAATTGACGAATACCTGGCTTCGGAAGAACCTTATTTCGGAGCAGTATGCGGACGATACGGCAACCGTATAGCCAAAGGGCGTTTTGAACTCGACGGTATAGTATACGACAAACTGGCCATCAACAACGGGCCAAACAACCTCCACGGAGGAATAAAAGGTTTCAATGCCGTAGTTTGGGACATAAAACATGTTTCGGATGATACAATCGTGTTGGCATACGCCTCACCCGACGGGGAAGAAGGTTTTCCCGGTAAACTGGATGTGGAAGTAACATACTGTTTGACAAGCGACAATGAAGTAGTGATAACCTATGCGGCCGAAACAGACAAGCCCACAGTAGTAAACCTCACCAATCACTCCTATTTCAACCTTTCCGGAGCGGGAGCCCCCTCCATTTACGACCATCTCCTTACAATCCATGCCGACTTCTATCTCCCTACCGATGAAACAGCTATCCCTTACGGACCTAAAGAAAAGGTAGAAGAAACCCCTATGGATTTCCGGATCCCTCACGCAATCGGGGAACGGATAGACGATGATTTTGAACAATTGGTTTTTGGGAAAGGCTACGACCATACCTATATATTGAATAAAGGGGGAAGCGAACTTACCGCCTTTGCCCGTTGCGTTTCTCCCAAAACAGGAATCAGCATGGAAGGCTACACAAGTGAACCGGGCGTGCAATTATATACGGGCAATTGGATGACAGGCAATTTTGAGGGGAAAAACGGACAACGTTACCCGTCAAGGTCAGCCTTTTGCTTGGAAACCCAACATTTTCCCGATAGCCCGAACAAACCCGGATACCCGTCAACGGTACTTCGACCGGGAGAACGCTTCTCAAGCCGCACAATCTACCAATTCAGCGCCGGATAAACAAGTACAAACAATATATGAAATAAGCATTAAATCAATTTATAAATTAAAGGTTTTACAATTATGAACTCGAAAGAACAAAAAAATTACACATTACCGATTGTCATGATGATTCTGCTATTCGGTATGATTTCATTTGTTACTAACCTGGCTGCGCCAATGGGCGTTGTTTTGAAAAACCAATTTGGAGTTTCAAACTTTATGGGTATGTTAGGTAACTTCGCCAACTTTATTGCTTACGCCGTGATGGGTATACCTGCCGGTAAATTACTGGAAAAAATCGGATACAAGAAAACAGCGTTATTGGCAATTTTGGTAGGTTTCGTGGGAGTAGGTATCCAGGTACTTTCCGGAACAGCAAGCAGCTTTGGCGTTTATCTTTTAGGCGCTTTCGTGGCCGGTTTCTCCATGTGTATGTTGAATACGGTGGTTAACCCGATGCTGAACACTTTAGGTGGTGGCGGTAACAAAGGCAACCAGTTAATCCAAGTTGGCGGCTCTTTCAATTCGCTGATGGGTACGCTTGTCCCCATCTTGGTTGGAGCATTGGTTGGAGAAGTGACCAAAGCGCAGATTTCCGATGTTTATCCGGTGATGTACATGGCGCTGGGTATCTTCGCGTTGGTGGGTATCGTACTTTATTTTGTTAATATCCCCGAACCTCATACTACAACTTCCTCACAAGAAAAATATTCACACAGCGCTTGGTCTTTCCGCCATTTCATAATGGGTGCTGTGGGTATCTTTGTATACGTGGGTATTGAAGTGGGAATTCCCGGGACAATGATGCTATTCTTGTCCGACCCCGTAGCCGGATTAGATCCTGGAACAGCTGCGTCTACAGCAGGTGTTGTAGCAGGTACATATTGGTTCCTGATGCTTATCGGTCGTTTTATCGGCGCTTCCGTAGGAGGGAAAGTATCCAGCAAGAGTATGCTTACATTAGCTTCAGTGTTGGGTATGGTGTTTGTCCTTTTGGCGATATTCCTCCCAACCTCTTCCAAGATTTCTATGCCTGTAATCCAGACAGGAGCTTCTATTTCGTTAGGTATGGCAGAAGTGCCTGTTAATGCTATGTTCCTTGTACTATGTGGACTGTGTACCTCGGTAATGTGGGGTGGAATCTTTAACCTGGCTGTCGAAGGTCTTGGTAAATATATAGCGGCTGCTTCCGGTATCTTTATGATGATGGTTTGTGGTGGCGGTATCCTGCCTTTGATACAAAACGCTCTGGCCGACAGTGCCGGTTACCTGACTTCTTACTGGATTCCTTTCTTAGGTTTGGCTTACTTGCTATATTATGCTTTGATTGGAAGCAAGAATGTAAACAAAGATATTCCGGTGGATTAATTATCGGACAATAAATAAGAATGTTATGGAGACACCGGGATTTTGCCGTTTTGAGATGCAAATCCCGGTGTCTTATTGTTTCGATTGATAGTATTGATTTTGTTAAGACTTATATAAACAATAATTATTATGGACGTAGAAAAAGTAAGAAAAAGCTTTGCCAAACATTTCGACGGGGCTTCCGGTTCGTTATACGCTTCTCCCGGACGTATAAACTTGATAGGTGAACATACAGATTATAATGGCGGTTTTGTATTTCCCGGAGCTATTGACAAAGGAATGGTTGCCGAGATAAAGTTGAACGGAACAGACAAAGTCCGTGCCGTTGCCCTCGACTTGAATGAAACAGCCGAATTTGGATTGAATGAAAATGACCAGCCATCCCAAGGTTGGGCGAAATATATATTTGGCGTATGTAGGGAAATTATCAAGAGAGGAGGCGAAATTTCAGGTTTCGATACGGCTTTCTCAGGAGATGTACCTTTAGGCGCCGGTATGTCTTCATCGGCAGCCCTTGAGAGTACTTATGCGTTTGCATTGAACGACCTCTTTACGTTAGGCATTGATAAGTTTGAACTGGCTAAAATAGGGCAGGCTACCGAACACAACTATGTAGGAGTGATGTGCGGCATTATGGACCAGTTTGCCTCCATCTTTGGGAAAGAAGGAAGTCTAATGCTACTTGATTGCCGTTCGTTGGAACACAAATATTTCCCGTTCAATCCGGAAGGATATAGATTAGTTTTACTTGATTCAGTAATAAAACACGAATTAGCCGATTCGGCTTATAACAAGCGCAGGCAATCATGCGAACGCGTTGCGGCTACTATCCGTAAGAACCATCCGGAAGTTGAATTCCTTCGCGATGCTACAATAGATATGCTGAATGAAGTAAAAAGCGAAATCAGTGAAGAAGATTATATGCGTGCCCAATATGTCATAGAAGAAGTACAGCGTGTAATGGATGTTTGTGACGCCTTGGAAAAAGGAGATTACGAAACGGTGGGCGACCGCATGTATAAAACACATTATGGGATGAGCAAATTATACGAAGTAAGTTGCGAAGAACTCGACTTTTTGAACGATACCGCCAAAAAATGCGGGGTAACCGGTTCGCGTGTGATGGGAGGCGGATTTGGAGGCTGTACAATCAACTTGGTAAAAGAAGAATTGTATGATGATTTTGTAAAAGAAGCCTTCCGCTCTTATAAAGATAAATTCGGGCACGAACCGAAATTGTATGATGTAGTAATCAGTGATGGAGCACGCAAACTCTGTTAATTGTACATTAAAAAAAAGAAAAAATGTCGGCCGCTTTTTATCAAGATGAAGTAAAGTTTTTTGTTGCAGTTGATTGTATCATCTTAGGATTTAACAATAAGGAATTAAACGTCCTGCTCCACAGGCGTAAATTTGAACCTGTAAAAGGAGAATGGTCGCTCATGGGAGGTTTCGTTAAATCCGGGGAAAACATTAATGATGCTGCGTCCCGCGTGCTGACAGAATGTACAGGTATTGGCAGCCTTTTCATGGAACAAGTAGGCGCATATGGAGAAGTAGCCCGTGATTCAGGAGAACGGGTTATCTCCATTGCCTACTATGCCTTAGTTAATATAGATGATTTTAACCTCGATCTATTGAAACAATACGATGCCAAATGGACAAAACTGAATGACCTTCCTGACCTGATTTTCGATCATAATAAAATGATTGTAGATACAATGGCGAAGCTGAAGCGCAAGGCGATAACCCGTCCGGTAGGATTTAATTTACTACCTGAAAAATTCACCCTTCCCCAACTACAAACCTTATACGAAGCCATCTTCCAAACCCCGTTGGACAAGCGAAACTTCCGCAAAAAACTTAATTTGATGGACATCCTCGAAAAACTGGATGAAAAAGACAAGAAAAGCTCCAAACGGGGCGCCTTTTATTATATGCTCAACAAAGAAAAATACGGCAAGCTACTATCAGATAACGTGGGTTAAGGTTGCTCTTTATATGGAACAATTGAACCTTAATAGGTTAATCAATACATGTTAATTGCTTATCTTTGCCCCGGAACTTAAAATAAACTATAAAATGAACGACGTTAAATTAATGAATAAAGCGGCCGACAATATTCGTATATTGGCCGCTGCAATGGTGGAAAAAGCGAATTCCGGTCATCCGGGAGGTGCAATGGGCGGTGCCGACTTTATAAATGTATTGTTTTCAGAGTTCCTCGTTTTCGATCCGAACCACCCTGAATGGGAAGGACGCGACCGGTATTTCCAAGACCCCGGGCATATGTCGGCCATGCTTTACTCCGTGCTTTCCTTTTATGGCAAATATACGATGCAGGAGCTTGCCGAATTTCGCCAGTGGGGAAGTCCTACCCCAGGTCATCCGGAAAGGGATGTTAAACGAGGGATCGAAAACACTTCCGGGCCGTTGGGACAAGGACATACGTTCGCCGTGGGTGCTGCCATAGCGGCAAAGTTTCTGAAAGCCCGCTTAGGCGATCAAATGAACCAAACAATTTATGCTTATATATCCGACGGAGGAATTCAGGAAGAAATATCTCAGGGCGCGGGACGTACTGCCGGTTCCTTAGGGCTCGACAACCTGGTTATGTTTTATGACTCCAACAATATCCAGCTATCAACAAAAGTGGATGAAGTTACCACCGAAGATGTTGCGAAGAAATATGAATCATGGGGCTGGAAAGTTATTACGATAAATGGAAACAATGTAGAAGAAATACGCGCTTCCCTGAAAGAAGCGAAAGCCGAATCGGAACGCCCGACGCTTATCATCGGACATACCGTTATGGGTAAAGGCGCCGTAGGGAGCGATAACAGTTCGTATGAAAACAAAGTCTCTACACATGGGCAACCTTTGTCTGCTGCCGGTGCTTCTTTTGAAGAAACAGTAAAAGTGCTGGGTGGTGAACCGGAAAATCCATTTCGGATATTTCCTGAAGTAGCCGGGATGTATACGAAACGAGCAAAGGAATTAGAAGAGATTGTGACCCGGAAACGGGTCGAAAAGGAAGCATGGGCGAAAGCAAACCCTGCGTTGGCGGCTAAGATGGAAAAATGGTTTTCGGGTGCGGCTCCTGAAATAGATTGGAAGTCCATCGAACAAAAACCGGGACAAGCCACCCGGACGGCTTCTGCGATTGTATTAGGCGCTTTGGCCAGGCAGGTTGAGAATATGATATGCGCTTCGGCCGACTTGTCAAATTCAGACAAGACTGATGGTTTCTTAAAGCAGACACATGCCTTAAAAAAAGGGGATTTTACCGGAGCTTTCTATCATGCCGGAGTTTCTGAACTCACAATGGCTGCCGTTTGTATCGGCATGGCATTACATGGAGGTGTTATTCCCGCCTGCGGGACGTTTTTTGTTTTCTCCGACTATATGAAACCAGCCATACGTATGGCTGCTTTGATGGAGCTTCCGGTTAAGTTTATCTGGTCTCACGATGCTTTTCGTGTAGGAGAAGATGGGCCAACGCATGAGCCGGTTGAACAAGAGGCCCAGATACGTTTAATGGAGAAACTGAAAAACCACAAGGGACATAACTCCATGCTGGTTCTCCGTCCGGCAGATGTTTCAGAAACAACCGTAGCTTGGAAAATGGCAATGGAAAACACAACCTCTCCGACCGGACTGATTCTTTCCCGTCAAAATATAGCAGACCTACCTTCGAAGGAAGACAGGTATGAAGAAGCCCTGCAAGCTGAAAAAGGAGCTTATATAGTAGAAAGCGATAACAATCCGGATGTTACCTTAGTGGCTTCGGGTTCCGAGGTTTCCACATTGGTGGAAGGTGCTGCTCTACTTCGTACGGATGGTATAAAAGTACGTATTGTGTCTGTTCCTTCCGAAGGATTATTCCGTAATCAGCCCAAAACATACCAGGATGCTATAATTCCTCCGGGAAGCAAAGTCTTTGGTCTGACAGCTGGTTTACCGGTCAACTTGCAAGGATTAGTTGGTGACAACGGACAGGTTTGGGGATTGGAATCATTTGGTTTCTCTGCTCCCTATAAAGTCTTGGACGAAAAGCTTGGCTTTACAGGAAAGAACGTTTATGAACAAGTGAAAATATATTTGCGTAAATAACCAATTCGCTTTATCTGTTTTTGCCGAAAGCAAAAGATTAAGAGACTGACAAAACTGAGTGAAACGTCGAATCACTCAGTTTTTTTTGTTATACATAGTTAATGTATAGTGATTTTTTAGGGAATAACAGACCTTAGTGAGGTAGGCCGATGTTACGTTATTCAACAAAAATGTTGTGCGATTTTTATAAATGCCGACTCGTTGTTTACGAACGAGGTTCGATTTTCGGCATTTTTATGAATGATTTTGGTCAAAAAAAACATTAATCGTTACATTGTTACATTACTTATTGCTATTTTTGTATCTGTAATTGAATCACAAAAAGAGACTAACCCCAAAGATAAGATAAGATAGGAGGTTGATTATAAATTAATTAATAATCTATTCGTAAAAGTTCTCAGTTTGTGTTTTTTGTAAGTCGTTTATTTCTTTGAATAAAGGAAATGTGTTTATCCTATTTTCAAAAGTCCTTTTTCATGAAAAAGAAAGGTGTTTTCTAAATTCCTGGTAACTATATGAAGGAACTGTTATACTTTAACGAACAAAAGACTGACATTAAAAATGATACAGAATTCAAGGGAGTCTTTAAATGCGGTCGGATCAACGAAGGTGATTCAGCATTGCATACAGGCGCTTTATATAATCATTTATTGTTTTTGAGAGAAGGATGTCTAAAGATTAGCTGTGATGAATTTGCAGACAGGGAGCTAAGGAAGGACGAATGTATTTTGATAGCCAAAGGTTCAAACATTTCATACGAAGTCCTTCAGGCGGGAATTCTTATCGTTTTTATTTTTGACATATTGCAGAATCCTTTTGAGAATTATATATTGCAATCATGTAAAACATTAAAATCGAAAACGCTTTATACGTTTATCCCGGTTTCTATCCACGAGCCTCTTATCTTTTATTTAGATTTGTTTTTTTATTATAAAGGTAAAGGCATTGAACACGAGATATTACACGAAATAAAGGAAAAAGAACTCTTTTTACTACTATATTCATGTTATGCGCCGGAAGAAATAGTAAAGCTCCTGCATCCGATCATTGGAGGGTCGAATTTCAAGAATTTCGTATATAACAATTATCTTAAAGTGAAAAATGTCACCGAATTGGTTGATTTATCGGGCATGGGAAGGACGGCATTCGATTATACATTCAGGAACGTATTTGGGACTTCTGCGCGTCAATGGATGTTGCTGCAAATGGCTAAACAAGTCAAATATAAGGCTATGGATCCGGAGATTACCATAAAAGACTTAATCATAGAATTCAAATTCAATTCGGCTTCCCATTTTAATCATTTTTGCAGAAAACAATTTGATTGCACCCCTAAGGAATTGATAAAAAATTCAGCTAAACATCAAATAATTTGAATATTAATAAAGAATCGGCCGTTATATAAATATTATCGGTTATTTTCGTAATTAACATGTAAAAAAATATATATATGTTTGCAACGAATAATTAAGAAAAGTTGATTTATGTAAATTTATACCGATTTAAAACAAAGAACTGATAACAATTTATTTTTTTTAATTATTCAAGCGAGTGTATAAAAAAGACTAACTAACTCTTGTAGGCTAATACAATTGTAACTAATCTTGATAGACTGACACAATTGTAGTTAATTGTGATCAAATTGTTATTTTATGGCTTAAAGATTAGAAAATAGGCTAACGAGATAAAAAGATAAAAATGAGACGGATCTTGGTGTTTATTATCGCAATAACAGCTATCGTTTGTGGCGTCAAAAGTCAGGTAGTTGGTGTTAAAACCAATATTTTATATGATGCTACCAGCACGATAAACTTGGGTCTTGAGATAGGTATAGCTCCTAAATGGACACTGGAACTTCCTGTAAATTATAATCCTTGGAATTTGTCAGTTGAAAAGAAATTGAAACACTGGTTGGTTCAGCCTGAAGCGCGTTATTGGTTTTGTGAAAAATTCAACGGTCATTTTCTTGGTTTACATGCAATGGCAGGTGGATACAACGTGGGTGGTATCGACGTATTAGGTTTGAAGGAACATCGCTATGAAGGTGATCTTTATGGAGGTGGTGTTTCGTATGGTTACCACTGGATTTTAAGTACCCGTTTTAGTATTGAAGCTACAGTAGGAGCAGGTTATGTGTACCTTGACCATGCAAAGTACCCTTGTGAAAAATGTGAAAGTAAGATAGGTGATTTTACCAAAAATTGGTTTGGTCCAACCAAAGCAGGAATTAGTCTCATCTACATAATCAAATAGAGAGTGTAAGGATATGAAAAAAATGATTTATAAAATATATTCGGCCATATTACCGGTTTTTTTATTATTGGGCGCTGTCGACGCGAATGCTCAGGCTGAAGCTGTGATATTCGACGGGCAGATACCTGTAAAAGTGCAACGGTTGCGTCAGATTGAAGATTCTATTCAATTGGTAATGGATATTGATTTGACCCATGTAAGGATTGGGACTGAGCGTTCACTGATATTGACTCCTGTCTTGATTACCCCGCAAGGGCGTGAAGTGAAGTTGAAAAATATTGTGTTGAATGGCCGTCAGCGCCACAAAGCATTTAATCGTGAGGTCTCTCTCAATGGCTGGGAACAGCAGGTGAAAAATACACATTATGATGTTATCCTTTTGAGTGACGAAAACCGTAGAGTATATCGTTACCAGCAATCAATGGGTTTTGAAAATTGGATGCGCGACGCACGCATGGACATCGAAACGGATCTTTGTGGTTGCGCAGGCCATGTACAACAATTAGCTTCGGAAAGAATAGCTAGTCGTGTTGTATTGGAAGGGGCAAGAGAGTACCGTGCTTTGCCGAATGTGGCTTACCTTCGTCCGGAAGTCGAACAAATAAAAGCACGTAGTGAATCCAGTGATGTCTTTCTGGATTTTCCGGTTGCCAGGGCAGAGATTAATCCGGGTTTTGGGAACAATCCTCGGGAATTAGCAAAAATCGAGCGGATTGTAAATGAAATTCGTACGGATAAAAACCTTACCGTAACAGGCGTGATGATTTCGGGTTATGCCTCACCTGAAGGCGATGTTAGTTTCAACAATCAATTGTCGAGAGGCCGTGCGGAAGCATTGCGAAACTATCTCTCCATGCGCGCAGGTATTCCGCATCATTTATATCAGGTGGGCTACGGTGGTGAAGATTGGCAGGGATTGGCTCGTTTGGTTCAAAATTCGTATATCGAACCTAAAGGTACCATCTTGTCTATAATCAATTATTATAATCCGCAGGAGCGTAAAAACCGGTTGAAAGCATTGAATGGGGGACGTATCTACCAGCAACTGCTTCATACATTGTATCCTCAATTGAGAAGGGTCGTTGCAAAAATTGATTATAATGCAAGAAACTTTAATGTAGACGAAGCGAAACAGATTATTAAAACTCATCCGAAACAGTTGAGTTTAAATGAAATGTTTTTAGTAGCAAACACCTATCCGGAAGGTAGCAAAGAGTTTATGGAAGTATTTGAAATTGCGGTAAAAGTATTCCCGGATGATCCGGTTGCAAATTTGAATGCGGCTGCTTCAGCTTTACTCACCAAAGATTTGACGCGTGCCGAGCGTTACCTGCAAAGAGCCGACAGAAGTGTACCTGCATACTTTAACAACCTGGGTGTTTTGGAAATGATGAAAGGAAACAACTCAAGGGCAAGAAACTTGTTCAAGCGTGCCGCGGAGGAAGACGTCGATGCGGCAGTAAGAAATTTGGAAGAACTGCGTAAAAAAGAAGAAGCAGACAAACAACTTAGGAACTAAATAAAAAATAGAAATGATCAAAAAAAAGAAAAACAAGAATCAAAAACGAAAAATTGACAAATCAATTTTATTACAAGTTATCAATGTTTTATTAATTAAATTCAAATGAAAATGAAAAAGGCGTTTAAATTTTTAATGTGTGCTGCTATCGTAGCAGCAGGTTTTATGGCCTGTTCCGACGAAGTTACTCCGATTGATCCTGATCCAATTAACCCCCCACAAACGGAACCAAGTGGA
>JAIRRS010000018.1 GCA_031255855.1 Tannerellaceae bacterium
CGAAATGCAAAACCATTATGGTTATTTCAAACGCACAGAAGGGAAAGACGGCGACCAGATAGACGTTTTCGTAGGTCTCAACCCCGAAAGCGATAAAATATTCGTCGTCGATCAGGTAGAGCCCGGAACGTCCGATTTTGACGAAAGCAAGGTGATGCTCGGCTTCAACACTATTGATGAAGCCCGCGAAGCATACATGTCGAACTATGAAGAGGGTTGGCAGGGATTAAGCGCCATTACCGAGACCAACGTTGACGACTTCAAAACATGGCTGTACGACGGGGCGAAGCAGCGCAAACCTTTCTCGGAATACAAACAGTTTAAAGACTCAACGCAGGATGAGCAGCCCGATGCGGAAAACGCTCCAATGTCAGAGTACGAATATATAATGGATGGCGTTCGCAGGTATGTTGAAGAGAACGCGCTTGATGCGAAAGAATTTGAAGAGAGTGAGGAGTACGATGCTATATTTAATAAAATTGCAGACTCTTATCCTGAATATATACGATCTCTTTCCGATAGCGGCGAATTACAAAGAATGTATGACATGTCGAATGTTGGCGATGAGATAAAAATACGCAACGCCATAGAAACCGCCGGGTTTGATCTGGGTGACCTGATTGACAGGGAAAAGAAAAAAGAACAGGAAAAGGAGAGAAGGGAGAAACGAAAAGAGAAAAGTGCATTTCAAAAATTAAAAGAGGGCGGACATATAAGAATGCAGGTGGATGCATCGGAGATGAAGCAAATAAAAGAACAGTCAGTCGCTGCCGGTACATTTATGAAAGCTCCCAACGGCAAGGATACGAATTTGAATGAACACCAATGGTTGCAGGTTCGTACCAAGGCATTTAAAAATTGGTTTGGCGACTGGGAGAATGACCCCGACAATGCAAGCAAGGTGGTGGATGAAAACGGTGAGCCGCTGGTGGTATATCATGGGACAAACCGTGAATTTACCGTTTTTGATAAGAATGCACCGATGGTACACGATTCGGGGTTTTATGGCAGAGGCTTTTATTTTACATTTGGGGCTTGGTCGCCAAAATCAGAGGCAGAATATTACGGGAAAAATATTATTGAGGGATTTGTGAATGTAAAAAACCCGTATGATATATCTGAATTGTCTACCTATAAAGGCAAAAGGATAAGTAATATGTATGCCGAGCCAATGGTTTTTTATTATAACATAGCCAAAAACTTCCCTGAATTAGAGGGAAAAATACCTTTTCTAACAAAAGGGCACTGGGAAGATGACAAATTTGTAACGGACAAAGAGCTTACATTTAGGGAATTTATTGATTTGGTTGAGCAAACGGCGGAAAAAATAAAATATTATACAGTAGTGGATGGTGGGGAGACGTATAATGAGTCCGTTTATGTAACAGGGAAGAAGTTAAATTACACTGACGATAAAGGAAGCATTCATGAATACGACGAGGAGATAGACTTGCTGCGGCGGATAAGGAGTGGTTCGTCTAAGGAGGAAACGGAAGCAACTTCAATTTTTACCGCTTTAGAAAAGTTATATGGAATTGATTCGAAATATCAACCGGAAGGAATAATGACGAGAAATCCAATAATAACTGAAGCGATAAAGTCAAAGGGTTATGATGGGATTATGCAGACGAAAGAGGGCGATGAGCTTGTTGTGTTTAATCCCAATCAAATTAAATCCGCCACAAACAACAACGGGAATTTCAACAAAGAAAGCGATGATATACGCTTTCATACTGAACAATCGGATGCATCGGATGCAGTGGAATCCCTGATAGACCGACTAAAACAAACCGGACTTGCCAAAGAGGTAATCGCCGATGAAAAAAAGATGCGGGAGTATCTGGAGAAGCATTTAGGGGAAGAGGATGCCGGGAGGTTTCTTTCGTTATGGCACGGCAGCCCCCATTCGTTTAAAAAGTTTTCATTGAATTTTATAGGCAGTGGAGAGGGCGCCCAGAGCTATGGCTACGGACTGTATTTCACAGAGCGGAAAGGTATTGCAGAGATGTACGCCCGGAACAACGAACCTGACTGGTCGAAGGAAAACAGCGCTATTAATAAGATAGCAAAAGACAACGTTGACAGTTTTGGGGGTGACGTCAAGGCGGCTATCGAATATATGACTTCCCTGTTGGACGAATCGTGGTCGGATAAAAAGCGGCTGAAAAAAGCCATCAAGGTATTGGAAACCGGCAAGGAACTGAAAACATCCAGCCCTAATTTGTATGAAGTAAAAATTCACGGCGACAAAACTGTCGATGACTTGAATTTTGTGCGGTGGGATAAGCCGGTGGGCGCGGAGATTGTGGATAAAGTCGCCGGAGAGCTTTCGAAGAGGGGATTCAAAGAACTTGATCTGCTGCTTGATCAGAAAAATGAGGGTTGGCGTAAGTTTGGCCGTGTAGTAGATAATACAAACAGGAGAGCTGCAATTCGTCCCGACGTCAAAGGATCGGATTTGTATTACGAACTGAGCTATTTTCTTGACAATGGAGACCAGTCGGCTTCCGAATTTCTTTTAAGCATCGGCATCGACGGCATACAGTACCCCTCGGAGTACCAAAGCAAGGGGACGCACGAGGAAAGCTATAATTATGTTGTTTTTGATGATGCCGTTATAGGGATAGTCGACAAAATACGCCTGATGGCTACCCCAAAGGGTGAGGTTTACGGTTTTGTGACTCCGGAGGGAGTTGTGTATCTCGACCCGGGACGGATGAATCTGAATACGCCGGTGCATGAGTTCGGGCATTTGTATTGGCCTTTTATGCCGCAGGAGATGAGGGCTGTGATAATCGCGCTTTTGAAGCAGACGCCGGGATGGGAAAGTTTATCGGACAATCCGGCCTACGCCAACCTGAAAACGGATGACCAAAAAGCAGACGAACTGTTCAATAGGCTTCTGGGTAATTATGGGGAGTATAACCTGCGGGTAAGGGAAATTACAGGAGACAACATCTCCCTGTTTTCCCGGATACAACATGCGATTAACGAGTTTATGACTTGGTTGAAAGCGACCGTTTTCGGTGATACGGAATCCCGGCTAAATATGTTTGCCAAAAAGACTTTGAAGGAACTGTTGGATGGGAAGGAGATTGCATCATCCCGAAGCGGGAATAACGATACTGCTATCCGGTTAATGACCAACGATGAAAAAAAGGCGGCAGCCCAGCGGTTCAACAAGGCAAAAACCACAGAGGAAAAGTACGAGGCCGCTTTTGATGTTGTTAAAGCAATAGAGGATCATTTCAATCCTGTTGCAAAAACGGTTATTTTGAGGGACAAGGGAGAGTTAGAAAAGATACTC
>JAIRRS010000032.1 GCA_031255855.1 Tannerellaceae bacterium
TCTCCGGGCGTGCCGAAAGCCGATTTTCCCGCAATCCAAGCCGCGTCGTCAAAATCGAGACCCTTCCAAGCCTCCCCCGCCGGTTTGGAAAAAGTATATTTACCTTCCCATTTTTCCTCACGGACAGTCGGCAGCAGCGGTTTCAGCGGCAAACTTTCTTTCCCCATAAAGCGGTACGTTTCGCCGTCCACCCTCAGAATGCCCAATAGCGGGAACTCTTTATCAGTCCAGTGCCGGGTCTGATCATCATACAGTTTATCCGTATAAGACCAGGCGTTGAAATAGGGATCAACCGTAACCAGCGGATACGCCGGCGCACGAAGACTGGTAACAAGATCGGTTGAAATCACGGGAACAAGCTTACCTTTATTATTTTCACTGCCGATACAGGAAGTTACGAAAAGAAGCGTCAATAACGCCAAAACAGGAGATAATTCAGTTTTAATCATTTTCTTTATCTTTAATTTATCAGGTCTTCCGGGGATGTTCCCAAAAGTTTGGGGAAGTATCCCGAAAGCCTAGGGAAGTATCCAAAAAGTTTATTGTTTGTTTTATTATCATATTCTTTACTTCTCAAAAAACATTTTCAATTTTCCATTGACTATGTTCTTATCTAATTACCACCGGTCTGACAGGTTCTCCGGTAATGGTTATTACACCCTCTTCCGATACATTCAGGTTATTGATATAAGAGGTGCGCGGCCCCACACTGCTTGTGCTCGCGTGGGCGTGATAAATATATCTGTAATTTCCGTCAGCGCCGACAAAAGGCGCTCCGTGGCCGGTACCCACCAGTCCGGCGGCAGCAGGTTTATCCCTGCGCAAAATCGGGTTTCCGCTATATTTCTTCCAGGGGCCTAAAGGAGAACTTGCCGTTGCATATCCCACGGCATAATCTTTGCTCTCGTAGTGATTGGCGGAATAAATCAAATAATACGTATCACCCTTTTTCAGCATCGATGGCCCTTCGGCGATAGTACCCTGTATTCTTTCCCATTGACTTTCGGCGCTAATACATCGCGTCAGTGTTTCGGTTTTTATGCTTTTCAGGTCGTCGTTCATTTCGGCTACCCAGATGACATTTCCTCCGGTAAAGCGCACATAGTAGAGATACGGAGTGCCGTCATCATCTATAAACAACGAAGTATCAATTCCTTTTTCGCCAGGCACAATGGGTCTTCTTTCATCCTGTACGAACGGCCCTTCCGGCTTGGTAGCC
This sequence comes from Tannerellaceae bacterium, assembly GCA_031255855.1. Lineage (GTDB taxonomy): Bacteria > Bacteroidota > Bacteroidia > Bacteroidales > Tannerellaceae > DFXE01. The sequence goes on from JAIRRS010000032.1 coordinate 1,220, forward strand.
GAAGCAACACAAATATGTTCATCTACAGAATAAAACATATAGAATCTGTTTTTCGACTCTACATAATAGACCTCAGGCGCCCAAAACCATCTTGTCCCCCATGAGTTTTCCGGAGGCAGTGCAAGGCTCTCGCTCCGTTTCCAGTGCGTAAGATCTTCCGATATATATACTTCAAAACCATTGATACGGGTACCGTAGGCGTAGTATTTACTGTTGTGATACAGCACATACGGGTCGGCAATGGGCAACTTGTCGTTAATAATCTCGAAAGTGGGCGGCGCATCCTCTTTTGCCGGGGCGGCAGTGACCGTTACTTTCTCCGAACGTTTCCCGTAGTTATTGATAGCTACCGCACCGATTCGGAACATTCCATATTCCGGCAGTTTCACGGTGTAAGAACTTTTACTTTCGGTATATACCCGCACATTGACGCTCACGGTATTCGCCTCATCCTCTCCTTCCTGTAAATAAGAAATCTCGACAGAAACAATATTGGGAGGGTTACTCCAAGCGACATTCAACTCGTTCGCCTTATCAGTTCCTTTGGCAGTAAGGCCAACAACCGGATCCACTATTTGTTCTTCTTCGTTCTTTACGTCTTCCTCCTCTTCAGGAAGCGAATTATCACTGCCCCCGCACGACAACACAAGAAAGAATATAAACCATATATTTACCATGACGAGGCTATATTGAATCTGTTTCATACCATATATTTTATAAAACGTCAAAAGGACACGCATTATGTCCCGTTTATTTTTAGTTAAAAACCGGAATCACTTTCATTGAATACGACGGAGTAGCATTACCCACTACAGGCCATCCTTCACTGTCCCACTCTACCTTGTCCAACATTAAATTGCGTTGAGTATTGCCATTATCAACATAGGAATGATAAAACATCCAATCGACTCCATTATCATCGGTAATAATTCTCGAATTATGTCCAGGCCCGGCAAACATATCATCGCCTCTTACCACTACGGGCTGGTAGTTCGAGGGATTCCATGCGTCAAAATCTTTCATATCCACGCCGTTCCTGTTCAGATAAGGGCCTTCGAGTTGCGTTGATCTTCCAACCACCACTTTATAAGAACTATTCATGCCTTCACAACATGCGCCCGTGGATGCAAACAGATAGTAATAACTGCCCCTTTTGTGAATATAAGTAGCTTCAAACGAATTACCGGCAACTTTCGTCTTTTTACTCATATCTTTCACGGCCATGCCATCCGCCGTCAGTTCCGTTACATATATACCGTGAAAACTCCCCCAAAACAGATAACGTCTACCGTTCTCTTCATAAAAACAGGGATCGATAGAGTTGTGCACGCCTATCTCCGAACTGAGAAACAGTTTCCCGTTAGGATTGCCTTCCGGAAACAGGAAAGGACCTTCCGGCTTTGCCGATACTCCAACACCTATACCGCATGTAGCGCCTCCTCCCCACACAGATATGGAATAGTACATCACATATTTACCGTCAAAATAATTAATATCAGGCGCCCACATCCCCGTTTCGCTTACATTATCGTCCGTGAAATCGGGTCTTGTATTAAATACCTCGCTCACATTACCTCCAATCCGGTTCCAGTTGAGCATATCAGTTGACCGGTATCCTCTCACACGTCCCGATGTCACATACAAATAAAATTCTTTCCCCACACGGATAATGGTCGGATCTGCATAACTCCCCACTATGATGGGATTTGTAAGGTAGTTTTCGTTACCTTGTTTTAACCTTACCGTAAATTCTTTCGAAGTGCCATCCTCTCCCTCTATGGTATATACAACAGGTTTGGAGAAATCGTGCTTGGCAACTCCGCTTGTTTGTACTATGCCATTTACTTTGACAACCGCATTTTTTTCGCTTGTAGTAAACTCCGGTTGTAAGGAAGTAATATTTACATTTAACGGTATTTCATTTTCATTCGAAATTTCACCGGTTTCCAGGTTGATAGCAGGTTGATATTGCTCCATCGGTTTCCCGGGAAAAGTAAATGTCCGAAAATTATTCGATAACCCGTCTTTCGTCAGTGTAACCGTATATGACTTTTGCTTTTTATCTGCCACGTAAAGTTCATATACGATTTCCTTCGAAAAATTATTTTCCCCCTGGCCGCTCCGTTGTATCTTGCCGTTGACTTTGAGTATAGCATCCTGATTATTTATCCTAAACTCCGCTATCAACCGGGAAAGATTGACATAGGCAGGGATTTCCTGTTTATTGGAGATTATACCTTTCGCATTGTCAACGTGAAGTACATGATTAACTGTTTTTTGATCCCACACCGAAAAATGGGTAATTTCCGCTTGAACGGTTTTGTCTTCAGTATCTTCGCACGAGCATAGACACAAGGCAACGATAAGCAGACACCAACGACAGATCAACATTCGTCTCATAGCCAACTATTAATTGATTTATAAACACCCGCAACCGGTTTGTATTTATAGGGGGTTGCCCAAAATCACCGGCAACCCCCTATTATAACGCAAAGTTCTCCTCTACCACTGAATTTGCTGATCCTCGTCGGGTATCAACGTATTCAGGTCGCGCTGCATAGATAATGATCCTGAAACAGAATATCTTATCACATTATTCGGAATCGTAGTATAATCTACAAATTCGTATGCAAGATTAAGCGTGATATAGATATGTTTCAGATAAGGCCTGGTGGCATCCATCGCTTCCGAAATCGAGTAATTTGGCTGTCCTGTCACTTTAAGATTGATACTCGGATTATCCGTGTAAATATTTAACTTCTTAGTGTGAAGGTCCACTATATCATCGGTAAATTCAATGAATATCTTGTAGAGTTTACGATCCGGAGAGTCAATATTCCTGGCTCCTGCATAGAGAAAAATAGTTTTATCATCAACAACAAAACTTCTATGACTGGCCAAAGTCAGCGAATTCTGTGTATCTCCCTCCAAAAATATCCTGTACAACGTACCGTTGTATGTACCCGAATAATCATTGAACGGGTTAATACGCAGAAGAGCTTTCCGGTAATGTTTGCGAGGATTCGGTTGGTAGCTACCCGACGGATCTTCCAGAACAGTCAAAGGCAATACCCATTTGTCGGACTGGTCCAAATCGCCCAATGCAAATTCAATGGGCAGCACGGTGGTTGATTCTCCCGCCGGTATCTCTATTGTTTCCGGAAAATTATAATGATTTGTGCCCAATGTCCTAAAATAGAGCTCTTCACGATGTCCATACCGCTCCTGGTTCAACACCGCCAGCGTATCGAGGTCTAAACCGATATGTATGGTACGGTTCTGGGTATTCGACGTTGAACCACTGATAATCACCGGAAGTTTATAGGTCACCTTCCCCGCGGGGTAGTAACGTAGATTTGCAAAAGTAACACCGTTCCCGTCGGGTTCAGCTTTCAGGGAAACCAATTGCATATATTGCTCATCTTCCCATTCATCGTTGCATGATACCCAGCATATCGCTATGGTTATCACAAAAAACAGATAATATATATTCTTCTTCATTGTTACAAGTTATAAAAAATTATTCAGGATATGTCCAACCAGGGTTCTGGGTCAACTCTTTGTTACGTCTCAACTCCGTATGATGAATAGGCCAGAGCCACAATTTCAAAGAAAATATAGGCGCCACAGAGGGAACCTCTACAGGAATATGGAAAATATCCGCCATATCCTTCGTAGCATATATATTGCATCCGTAAATAGAGATAGGCTCTTCTACCGGAGCATCCATCCAGCGGCGCAAGTCAAAATAGCGATGTCCTTCGGCAAACAGCTCAATCTGCCGCTCGCGTTTCAATTTCATGCGAAACTTGTCGGCATCGGCATATACATCGTCTGTATAATCGGGAACCCCGGCGCGGATACGAACAGGTTGAATACCTTTCTTCATGTCGGGTATGTTACGGCTGACCGTATGCGTTATACTGCCATCCCAGGAGGGTACACTGTGATTTCCGGTAAGTTCATTCAACGCTTCCGCATAAATCAGCAATATTTCCGCATAACGGATAGCAGGATCCACTTTCGAACGGATACGGGCTCTGTTATACGAATTACCAATCAAGCTGATGTCGTCCGGATGTACATACTTTTTTATACCTATGCCGGTGAGTAGCGAGTAATTAATCTTGTATCCATTGTCTTCCCCACGGTAGTAGAATATTTGCTTATTTTTCTGTTCTTCCGCAGTCTCTTCCGCATTCAGGAAATACCAGGTACTGCCATTGTACGCTACCGATGCGTAGAAACGGGGCTCACGCTTTGCATATTGTTTGGAAACCCCTATCCCCTGTGCTCCCAACTCGGGATATGAAGCCAATTCTGCAGCCGTCACATATCCGCTTGTACGCGCACGACTGTCGTAACGTCCGGCGTATCCCGGAACATTCGCGTACATGGAATTCATCCCCGGTGCATCCGTACCGTCTGCCATATAATACGCATCGACTTGCTTTTGGGTCATGGCATGTGAGTTATACCCTTTACCCCACACACGCGGCAATTGATGGAGTACCATTGCAGCTATATTTTCATCCGAATTATTCCGTCCGCGAGTGAAAATAAGCTCCGGATTTTCATTGGCTGGCACCTCTCCGTTGAATAACGCGCGGTACGACTCGAACGGATCTACATTTTTCCAGCCGTTCGGCCAATCCGTGTCGGAAAAATCCGGATCATAAGGCGGGGTGACAGTTGCCGGATATCCAACAGCATCGGTGCTTTTAGAATAGGCTATATACAACGTATAGAAATTCAAATCCATCACATCTTTGGCAGCGGCTGCCGCTTTAGCCCATCTAGACTCATCGTAGGCAGACGGAAGCAATGGGTTTCCTTTTCTATCGACTAAGGCGGCTGCCACGTCAGCCGGCGCTTTTCCATTGAACAGCGGGCTTGCTCCAAACAGTAATACTTTGGCGCGAAGCGCAAGGGCTGCTCCTCGCGAAGGGCGGGCAATAGCCTCTACCGAACGTTGAAGCGGCAGCGTCTCAGCCGCAATAATCAATTCTTTTTCAATATATTTCACACATTCATCGTATGTATTACGCGCCTGTTCCACTTCATTATACTCTTTCGTATAATCAACGCCCTCGTCGGGGACAATGGGTATCGGCCCATACGTGCGAAGCAAAATCCAGTAGAAATAAGCCCGCAGGAAGTGTGCCTGTCCTCTCATGTCGGCAATCTGCTGATCGCTTAATTCTTTGTTCAGGTGAATGTAATTCAGGAAAATGGAAACCTGGCGAATCCCCCTGTAAGCGTTCTGCCATATTCCCTGGGATTCACCGTTCAACCCGCTCTCACTGTACCGGCCGGCTTTCCAACTGGCATAACGGTTTCCCTCGCCGTCAAAATACATGTCATCGGCAAAATTGAAAGGAACGGATTTTTTACTGGCTACATCCTGTAACTGACCGCCTCCCAGATAAGAGTAACCGCGTGCCAGCCATTCATTCGTATAATCTTCATTTCTGAAAACATCTTCTATAGTCATACGTTCGTCAAACAGGTAATCCGAGTCCAGATAATCGGTACACCCGCCCAGGATAAAACTCAATCCTGTAATAAAAGATAATATTGAAACTATTTTTTTCATATTTTTTTGTTTATAGATTAACTGCTATACCCAGTGAAAGAGACTTACTAAGCGGATAGTTCTTCCCGTGCGAACTGCCCATTTCCGGATCCCACAACTTGAAGCCCGACCAGGTAAGCAGGTTGGTGCCGATAAAGAAGATGCGTACTTCATTGAAATGAGCCTTGTTAACCAACGTTTTGGGAAGTGTATATCCAATATCCAGCGTCTTCAGGCGAATATAGGAACCGTCCCTTAGCCAGAAGGTAGATTTCCGGTTGTTATTACCATTGGCGCCGTATGTCAGACGGGGATAAACGGCATTCGGATCCTCGGTTGCCGGATCACCGGAAATTTCAGACGAAATCCAACGATTCGATTCGGCCATCTCTTTCAATATATTTCCCCAACCATCGCCTAAACTAAACATATACACCGTGGAACCGTCTATGAAGTAAGTCGATTTACCGGCTCCCTGAAAGTGCACGCTCAGATTTAACCCTTTCCACCTGGCGGAAGCGCCGAATCCATAAGTCAAATTCGGCCTGGTCGTCGCTCCGATAGCTACTATGTCATCGTCATTAATGATGCCGTCTCCGTTGATATCCTTGTATTTGATATCCCCCGGCATCACTCCTCCGAAGGTTTGCCTCGGACTGTTCCTGATCTCTTCATAATCCTTAAACAGCCCCAAGGCAACCAGTCCCATAGCCTGGTTCACCCGGTGGCCTTCTTGCATTCTGTACCAATAGACCGTATTTTCTTCATCCCTCTCCACAATCTCGTTTTTCCCATAGGTCATATTACCACGCAAGGTCAGGTTCACATCTCCCACAGTATGTTTAAGAGTAAAGTTCCCGTCAAATCCCTCAACTTTCACTATCCCCACATTGGCAGAAGGATTGCTCTCTAAGCCGGCCATCCACGGAAGGTAGTTGCGCGTCATATAAATTCCGTCGCGACGTTCCTGAAAATAATCGATAGCCCCCGACAGTTTATCGCCGAAAAAAGAATAATCAATCCCCAAATCCTTTTTGGTGGCAATTTCCCATGAAACGTTAGTGGAAGCTAACGAAGAGTAACGCATTCCTCCCCAATACCTGTCAAAGTTATAATCTCCAAACTGGTAACCGCCCGTAGGATTTCCATCGCTGAGCATTGTCTCAATAGTATAAAGGTATGGGAATCGGATATCTCCCAAGTTATCATTACCTGTCTTACCGTGCGAATAGCGAACCTTCAACATATTTACCCATTTCACGTTCTTCATGAAAGGTTCTCCGGTTATGTTCCAGGCGCCTGAAACGGCCGGGAAAAACCCGAAACGGTTATCCCTGTGGAAATTCTCCGAACCGGTATATCCGAAATTAAAATCAACAAAATAACGAAGGCCCCAATTATAGTTGGCACGCCCTGCTATTCCCTGGTTGCGGCGGGAAATACCGTTCTTAAGGTCTGATCCTATTCGCTGGGTCTGTATTTTGGCAGCCTGGTTATATTTCGCAACTCCTCCGAAACGATGTTCTTTTATTTTGCGATTATAATGTATCTCCCATTCAAAGAACTCTCTCCGGTCTCCCTCAGAGTTCGAATCCTGCCGCATCTTCACTTCCGGCGCTACTCTGTCGAAAATCAACTCTCCTTCCAGAGAACGATAGCGTTTAGCCTGCCATAGTTCCGGATTCTTTTTTCGGGTAATCCAGTTAGAACTGTTGGTGTCGTAACCGAAGCGGCCGATAAACCGCAATCCTTTGGTGAGAAAATCAAGATTCTGCTCCAACGTCACATTGGTTTGGATGTTATTTTTCCAACTTTCGTTAAATCCGGTCATGGTAGCCTGTACCCATGGATTGAAACGATCCTGATCATTATCGGGATTATCATCACCATCCGAAACAGACGGAACTCTTCCGTCAGAATAGAGTTGAGGCACCATAATAGAATTGTATCCCATAAGGGCTGTCCATATTGCCGTACTTCCTACCCCCGGGTCGTTTTGTTTCTGCAACGAACCGGCAACGCCTACCTTTAACAATGTTGTTTCCGTAATATCCGCATCAACATTCATGCGGTAGGTATATTTCTTGAAGTTGGCATTCGTATTATACTCTCTCAACGACTTATCGGTCTTGTACATACCTTGCTGGTCTTGATAGCTTCCGGATATAAAATAACGGGCTGTTCTTCCGCCGCCACTCACGTTCAACGTGGTGCGTGTACTCCATGCTCCGTCTCTCAGCATCAAATCCATCCAATCAACATTTGGGTACAAATCAGGGTCCAGACCCAAACGGAATATTTCCAATTCTTCTGGTTGATACAAAGGCTCCTGATTACGTGTAATCTTCGCTTCGTTGGCCATGGAAGCATATGTGTACCCATCCACAAACTCAGGAAGTTGGGTAAGCCTATTGTAAAATCCTTCCACTTTCGCACTGATATTAATCTTTCCTTCATTTCCTCGTCTGGTATTGATCAAAATAACTCCGTTGGCGCCCTTGCTACCGTAAATAGCAGTGGCGGAAGCATCTTTCAGTACCGAAAATGATTCAATATCTTCCACATTGACCTCATTCAAGTCTCGCTCAAAACCATCTACCAGCACCAATGCCGCAGTGCTGGCGCCAAAAGTGGAAATACTCCGTATCCAAAATTCGGAAACACTACCGGGACGGCCGGAAGTTTGCATCGCCATAACACCCGGTACCACACCCGCCAAAGAGTTCACAATGGAAGTAGTAGGATTCGACAACAACATATCTACAGGCACATTGGTAACCGCTCCCGTCACCGTTATTTTTTCCTGGGGGCCGGTAGCAGTAACCACCAACTCTTCCATCAACTGGGTTACTGCCTCTTTCAAAACCATATTGATCACGCGTTGATCCTTCACCAATACCTCTTCCGTTTCAAACCCTATATACGAGAAAACCAATGTCTTGTAAGGCGCCACTTTCAAACTGTATGTTCCATCTATATCTGTAATGGTACCCAGCCCGGGCATATCTTTGACAATAATATTCACTCCTATCAAAGGCTCTCCATTTACGTCTTTGACAATACCTGTTACAGTAATATTTTCCTGTGCTATGGCGCTTGCCGAGAACCCTAATAACAACAAACAAATCAGTAAAAAATTCTTCATCATGTATGTGCGTTTATCATTTATTATTCTTCATATCCAATCTTACGGATAAGATAATTTCTGGAATCCCCTATATAAAAACATTGCCTCAATTCGTCATAGACGATCGATTGCGGTTCGTTAAAGCGGGCTTCCGTACGGAGATCCCCATCACTATACCCGGAAGTGCCATTATTGCCCCTGCCGGCAAATGTATCAACTCTTCCCAACGGAGTAAGTTTACGTATTGCGTGATTGCTCCTGTCCGTGAAATAGAAATCATACTCGTCCTCCTGTCCCGCATAGTCGGGATTCTTTACAAATGTACCCTGCATCGGCCAATTCAGGCGGGCGCTGCTTCCCACTCCGTCCGCGTACCCGGAAGTGGCTGCAGCTCCACAAACAAGATAAGGCACCATAAACCTCTTTGTATCCCAGTTATAGTCCGTGCGCATAATATAATGTCTCTCGGATTGAACAAGGTATCCATAATTTCCCGAAGGATGTATCATCAACATAAAATGCACTCCGGCATAGGGATTTTGGAATATTGTTTCCAGGACTCCTGTTTCAAAATCATACCGTTGCACATCCCCCGCCCTGAACCTTGTAAAGTACATTTCGCCGTTTACCGGATGAATAGCAGTAGCTTTCACTCCCCGGCCTGTGGATACATCGTTCCTTGAAGTAAACCCCGAAGCGCGGGTAAACCTGAAAATACCTATCGCAGCATCACTGGAGTGGTCGCTTGAAACAATCATATCGCCGTCACCGTCACCGTCCAACAAGAAGTTGACGGAAGAGACATCATTGATGTTCGTAGAAAAAGTGCTTACATACTCTCTATCAAAATCAATCAGGCGGGTACCTCTTGTTTGGCAGGCCGCATACAGATGATTGGGATTTTGGGGGTCGAACGACAGCCACCTCATATTCCGAAATGAACCGCAATCATCAAACGTACCATCTTTTATTACGGCATCAGCCTCTTTTTCGGCATGCTTTCCCAAAAAAGTAGAAACAAGCATTTTCTTCTCATAAACAAACGGTTCACTTGCTTCCGCCTGGGCGATTGATTCACCATCGTCTCCGAGAATACTCACTTCAATATCACCGTCATAAGCCCTCGCCGGAACAATGCAATGCAAGTACTGGTTTTTTACACCGATAACTTTGGCTATCTGTCCTCCAATAACTACTTTGATCTTTGAAAGGTCATTCCCGAAATTTTCTCCGTACAAAATCAGCCGAGTAGCCAATCCTCCCGATTTGGGCATAAAATCCGAAATAACAATCGGTTTATTCGGATCAAATGCCTGCGAATCTGCTTCGGATTTATCGTCATTACACGATACACAAAGCACCATCAGCATCAGCACCATCGTGTGCCAATACCTGATTTTCATGTTGAGTTTAATTTGCATAGATTCTTAATATTAATTAGATAATTAGTAAAACATAAGTTATTAAATATGCTTCACAAAACAGTGAATTTTTCATTTATTCATAATCAAAACTTTATTTTGCGTCAAAATAGTATGATTATAAAACTACACAGAACCGAGTACTCAAGAGTGCACGTGCACGAAAAAAATACCCGGCTCACCTCCTCCCGAACATAATTCTAAACAAAACTTATTTTTATTTACGCCATGCCGGAAATTCCATAATTACACTTATTTTCTCGATACGATTAAATTTATCTATTTTCAAAGGCATCATACAGAACTTTCGCATTCGTTTATTTATTACGAATTGACACTTCAAAGTAATAACAATAAATCCGGTTTTTATGAAATATTCGCCTCAAAAAATAGCACATATGTCTCAATTTTCGTTTTCTTTACAATAAATATCTGTTTACAAACATTTTACAATAAAACTTATTTTTTACGGGATACGAATATTATTCAAGAGAATAAGTTCTTTGTTTTCCAGTTTCCATGTTGCCGTAAATCCTCTCGTACAATTAATAATTGTTTCCGGTTCATTCCGGACGGCAAACTTATCCCTTTCAATTGGAGAAGAGGCGATGTTTCCAAAAGAATAACCCGGTCATCGTATAATAGTGTATCGCAAATTGTATTGGAATAGTCCAAAGATTGCCCGACGGGATCATTTTGCCTGTATTTTACGGTATTCTCTCCTTTTGTTTTACTGTCTTGGGCAAGGCTACTAAACGTCCCTAAACCAAGAAATACAGTCAGAAGAAATAGATATTCTTTTTTCATATGATTATTTTATTTTTTTACTTCGGTATATGGAACTCGCTTTTAATCATGTTCTTGTGTGAGAACAATTATCATGCTCGTTTCATATCTTCGTGTTTTATATT
>JAIRRS010000123.1 GCA_031255855.1 Tannerellaceae bacterium
AGGATTATGGATGTGCCGATACGCTTTTTTATGCCACAAACAGAGTGTTGGCGGCTATCGGAAAAGAGTTGACAATTAATTATACCCATTATGCTGCTTAATTTTGAACGATTACTTAATAAAATCTTCAGGATTACTCCTATTTAACTTATTTAACATTAGATATTCTGTTTGATAAAATCATATACAGTTCATTTGACCGATTAAAGTTCAAAACAGCCACGTATTAGGCCGTATTTTTCATATAGTCAATTTGTTTTAATTCGTATTTTCACGCCACAAAATTTCCATCCGGCAGGAATAGTTAAAAATTCATTTAGATGCCTTTGGGAAGGCATTTAGATGATCCCGGAGAATCATCCAAATAAAATGGGGACATCATCTGGATAAATTCTCCCAAACGACCCAATTTTTCGCAAATATTTGTCAATATTCCAGAAAAAAATAGTTAACAAACCTTTCGTAAATTCTTGTTTTTCCGATTTTACTCAACTACTGCGTTAGCAAAAATCAGCGAAATTTAAAAAATTGATAGCAGAAAATCATTTATTAAATCAATTTGCAAAAATAACGCCAACAAAAATGCTGGAAGAAATCGGTAAACATTACAACAACCCGTATGATAAGAGCAGGATTGGATTCAAGCGACATAAATGTTTAAAAAAACTAAATGCCTTTAGTATACTCGCATATTCGTTTGCTTTACTATCAAAAAGACCAAGTAAACAAAAAATAGAATGAATTCTATCAACAAAGATAAATTACTCTTATACGTATGCGGAAGACTCACACCCAAAGAGGAAGAAGAGGTGGAAAGTTGGATGGAGATCTCAGCTGAAAACAAAAAAATAGTGGAAGAGCTTTACTTGGCATCCAAAATCACCGACCAACTCCTTATGATGAAATCCGTCGACCCTGAGAAATCATTGGCTGAACTTTATACGACCTTGGATAAAACACAATCGAACAGGAACATAAGCCATTATCTGAAAATCCTGCAACGGGTGGCTGCCATTTTATTCATTCCGGTATTTATCCTGGCCGCTTTATGGTTTCCTTACAAGCAGGAAAAAGAGATGCAATATGTTGAGATAAAAGCCAATAAGGGAACAACCTCTTCTCTTACATTGCCCGACAACACGGTTGTTTGGTTGAACGCGGGAAGTAAAATTACCTATCCGGTTAATTTCAGCCCCAATCACCGCTCCGTCCGGTTGGAAGGAGAAGGCTTCTTTGAAGTTTCGGAGAATCCGGAAAAACCATTCATTGTAAAAAGCGATTCATCGTATTCGGTCAAAGTGCTAGGGACATCATTCAATGTATCAGCCTATAGCGACGACGAATATATTGAAACCACCTTGATTAGCGGTTCGGTGCAAATCAATTACTTGTTTGAAAATCAAAAAAACATGGAATTGCTGCTCAAACCGAATGAAAAAGCGATTTATTCGAAGATGAAAAAACAGATAGCCGTGGTTGAAATAGAAGCAAACCAGGCGACGGCCTGGATAAGGGGGCAAATCGTGTTCAACAACCACTCCATGGCCGATGTCTTCAAAATTTTGTCGAGACATTATAACGCGGAATTCAGGGTACTCGACCAACGAGTATCCAATTCGGCCTTGACCGGTTTGTTCTATAATGAACCGCTATCGCAGGTAATGAAATATATTGAAATGGCAACAGGTATAAAATATAGAATAACACCTTCTTCAGAAAATAATAAAAATGAACATTCAAAATCTGTTGTCGAACTGTTTTTGTGAGGTCGAAACCCTTTAGTCTTGCATGAATCATGAGAAACACGCTAGCCTTACATCGTTCGATTCATACACCTTTTTTCATTCAAAAGGTATATAAGGCGCTGTGCAAATTTTCTTTCGTCATGTTTCTGCATCTATTTCCATTAGCCGCTTACGGGCAAAACCGCCCTATCAAATTGGATTTCCGGGATGAGTTGTTCGAAAAAGTGCTGAAAGCCATCGAAAGGCAATCTGATTATGCCTTTATTTTCGATAATAACGCCATCAACACCCGGCAACGGATCACAGCATACATGGAAGAAACAGATATTGGGAAAATACTGGATGCCATCCTTTTCGACACACAAATCGTATATAAGATTATCAACAAAAAAATAATCCTTACGCCACGCAGTAGCCAGCAATGGAATACCCCGCGCCAGGAAAAAGGAATCAGAGGAGTCATTATCGACGAAGAAAACCATCCGCTGATAGGGGTGAACATAACGGTCAAAGGCTTGAATATCGGAACCATCAGTGATATGCATGGCCGTTTTTACCTGGACATTTCCCCCGACAACATGACGCTTTCAATCTCTTATGTAGGATATGCGACCCAACAGGTCAAAGCCAGAAAAAACATGAGGATATGCATGATTGAAGATGTCCAGCGACTGAACGAAGTAATTGTTGTGGGGTATGGCATCCAACGGAAAAGCGACCTGACAGGCTCTATTATTAAAGTTTCAGCCGATAATTTCCGGAATTCAGCGGTAGACAACGCGGAACAGTCTTTGCAGGGGCAAGCGGCAGGCGTACTGGTTGTTTCAAACAGTGGTTCGCCCGGTTCGCCGGTATCGGTTCGCATCCGGGGAGTCGGAACTGTAAACGACGCCAATCAGCCTTTATATGTTGTAGACGGCATACCGGTAGACAATATCGACTATCTCAACCCTTCGGACATCTCTTCCATTGAAATATTGAAAGACGCGTCGGCCACGGCCATATATGGCTCGCGTGCATCAAATGGGGTTGTACTCGTGACAACCGCGCGGGGAAGTTCGGATGGGGATATTTTCAGGACACAAGTAAAATTTGACCTGTATTACGGCGTCCAGCAAGCGATCCGGATACCCGAAATGCTGGACGCAGAAGGATATGTGGAATTAAACAGGAGGGCTTACCTCAACAATCCGAATGCTTTACATACCGACTTCCGCGACCCGGCAACATTCCTGGGCGTCGTTGAGCAAGTGACAGGAAGCCGTAGCGGTACCAATTGGTGGGATGCCGTATTCCATACCGGCCAAACCCAAAACTATAACCTGAATGTCAGCGGCGGGAATCAACGCGTTTCATATCTGGCAAGCGGTAGTTATTACAAAAACGACGGCATTGTGCGGTTTTCCGGTTACGAACGTTTTACATTACGCTCGAATACCGACTTCCGGTTGACCGAACGGATAAATATATCGACCAATATAAATGCCACAAACTCCAACCGCCATACCATCCCGGAAAACAGCCTGGAAAGCGGGACTGTTTTCGGAGCGCTTACCTACGACCCCACGACTCCCATCTACCGCCACAACTACATGGGCATACCCGGCTGGGACAACCGGCTGGAGGGATATAATCCCGATAATAAATATAGTTGGTTCGGGACGTCCAAATACACAAACAAGCCTCAACCCTACGCCAACGCATACCGGCAGGGAACATTACAAAACGAGAACATCTTCCGCTTGGTTGCCAATATCATATTGGATATCGAGATATTCCCCGGGCTTGTGTTTAAAACAAACATCGGAACCGACAGGCGGAATGTCACCTATGACCGGTTCGACCCTGAATTTTTCCTGGACGCCGACGAAAAAAATGAAAACACCCTAATCATGAAAGAGTGGCACGAGTGGCACAACTGGACATGGGAAAACACCCTGAATATGACGACAAGACTGGGAAAACACGCCATTTCGGCCGTAACCGGTATAACAATGGAAGGTTTCAACTACCAACGTACCATGTCGTCGAAACAGGGGATTCCCAATAATGAAAAAGATCAATGGGTTATCAATGCCGGGACTTTTAATCCTGTCGCCGAAGGAAACCGCAGCCATTACTCGATGATGTCGTACCTGGCGCGTATTAATTACGGCTTTGACAACCGCTACCTGCTGACGGCCTCCATACGCTCGGATGGTTCGTCAAAGTTCATGAAAGAAAACAGATGGTCTACGTTTCCTTCCGTGTCTGCCGGTTGGCGGATTTCGCAAGAAGACTTCTTCCAGGATTGGGGGCAAAACATTATTTCAGATATAAAAATAAGAGCCGGATGGGGGCAGATCGGAAACCAGATGGGACTGGGGAACAACGATTACATGAACACCATTTCGGGCAATAACGATAAAAAGTACGTATTCGGACAAAACAAAACACAATACACCGGATACTCGCACCACACCATGGGAAATCCATCCATTAAATGGGAGACGTCCGAACATACCAATTTCGGGTTGGACTTGAACTTCTTTAATAACAAATTGGTTGCCACATTCGATTATTACCTGAAAAACACGCGCGACATGCTGCTCCGTATCCCGTTGCCGCGCTACCTGGGTTACCAGAACGACATGTGGAGCAACCAGGGAAAGGTAAACAACAAGGGGCTGGATATCCAACTGGAATGGCAAGAGCGGAAAAACGACTTTTCGTATTCGCTGTCGGGTAACATATCATTCATACACAACGAGGTAATAAGTTTGGGCAACAGCGGGACAATACCCGGAGGGAACGAACGTATCGGAGACGTTACCCTGACAAAAGAAGGATGGCCTATCGGCTCTTTTTACGGGTGGGTGGTAGAAGGCGTTTTCCAAAACCAGGAGCAAATTGACGCATCCCACATGAAAGACCGCGAACCCCGGCCAGGCGACTTGATATTCAAAGATGTAGACAATGACGGCAAACTGACAGACGACGACAGGGTAAACCTGGGCAGCCCGATTCCGAAAACCGTCTTTGGCCTCAATGCCAAAGCTTCTTACAAAAACATCGACATGTCCCTCCTTTTCCAAGGGCAAGCGGGAAATAAGATATTCCACATGTTGAAATATTATACACACCAGAAAACAGGCTTTTTCAATGCCTACGCGGATGTATTCGAAACCTCGTGGCGGGCGCCGGGCACATTAAGTCCCGACGACCCGGGAAATCCGTCTGACACGGAATTTCAGATAAACTCAGATCCCCGCCTGAACACGAAAGCGTCCAGTTATTATATAGAAAATGGTTCGTACCTGAGGCTCAAAAACATACAATTGGGATACACGTTTCCCAAGAAGTGGCTTGCTTCCGCCCATATCAGCAATTTACGGGTATACGTAGGAGCACAAAACCTCTTCACATTTACCCCATATAAAGGACTCGACCCGGAGTTGGGAGGCGACAGAGACAGCCGTAATCCAACCAATTTCGGTATAGACCGGTCGCACTACCCGCAATCAAGAACGTATATGATGGGATTGAATATGATTTTTTAATAAACTGACATGAAAAGAATATCGGCTATCTACCTGTTTATTTCCTGCTTGCTAACGGCAAGTTGCGGAGACAACTTCCTGGATAAACCTCCATACGGTATTCTTACGGATGATAACTATTATAAAACGGAAGGAGACGCCTTCACGGCGCTTACAGCCATATACAGCTATTTCGGCGGAGAAGAAGGTGGCGGGATACTTGAAGTGTTGGGGTATGAGTTTGCCGATATCGCCTCCGACGACTGTATAAAAGGAGGAGAAAGCGACAACGACCGGCCGTTTGTAAACGATTTGGCTTTTTATCGCGCCTTGTCGAATAATCAAAACATCGAACAATGGTGGATGTATATATACAGGGGTATATTCAGATGCAACGCCTTGTTAGACCGGTTGCCTGGCATCGAATTCAGGAATAATGCCTTAAAAAAACGGTATGAAGCCGAAACCCGTTTTATCCGGGCATACTTTTATCTGAAACTTGTCAGGATATACGGAGGAACGCCCCTTGTAGACAAAGTACTCATCTACCCTAACGACAATATCATGATGCCCCGCAATTCGCGGGAAGAAGTCCATACATTTATTATAAACGAACTGAAAGCCTGTATTCCGGTACTTCCGCCGAAAAGTGAAATGAATCTCGCCGCCGAATGGGGACGCGCGAGCAAAGGAGCCGCCCTATCGCTATTGGCACGGACCGAACTATATTTCGGCAACTATACCGAAGCGCGGAAAGCAGCCAAAGAGGTGATAGAATCGGGAGAATATTCGCTGGAACCACAATTTGGGAACCTCTTTTTTAAAAATGATTATATAAGCAACGAATCTATCTTTGAAGTACTCCACCAAAAAACAGACGGGAATGGAGACGAAACTATTCTGCCTACTTATTACAGGAGCCGGGGCAGCGGTGGATGGGGATTCCTTTGTCCTACGCAGGATCTGGTGGACGAGTTTGAAATCGGCGACCCCCGCTTGCTGTATACAATCACGCAAACAGGAGACCGGTTTCCTAAAAAAGACGGCACGATAGAGATACAAAACCATACAGGCTACACCTGTTACAGCGGCTATCACGCACGGAAACTATTTTATCCCGAAACCCGCCGGGCAGACAGGAACAGAATGGATACAAACCAAAAGAAAATCCGGTATGCCGACATATTATTGATATATGCAGAGGCCTTACTTGAAGATGGAGGCGATTTAAACGAAGTGTGCAACTATATCAACAGGGTTCGCGAACGGGCAAGAAACACCTACAAATGGGATCCGGAAGCATACGGGGATACCCCGGAAGAGAAGAAAGCTTCGCGCATGCTCAAGATACCGGAAGATGTGGATATCCCGGACGTCAAACCCGCCTCCGGCAGGGAACATGTACGAAAGGCGTTGCGGCATGAGAGAAGGGTAGAACTGGCTACCGAAAGCCAGCGGTTGTATGATTTGCGCCGCTGGGGGGCAGACTATATGAAAGAGCGCATCGAAACCGCCAAGCATTTCACTATACCGGGGGATTATCGATTGCGATTGCCTGTATTCCCGATTCCGCAGACGGAGATAGACCGTTTGCAAGGGTTGATCAAACAAAACGAAGGATGGTAATTTTTTCTCTTATAATACAAATCTAACATCATGGAAAAAGTAATGAACGAACAAAAAAAAGGAATTAACAGAAGACAGTTCTTAGGTTATTCAGCATTAGGACTGGCCGGTTTGACAATTTTGCCAAGTTGGACAATGGATGGCGTACGAATTGCGCCAAGCGACCGGGTAGTAGTAGGATTCATCGGATTAGGCCGGCAGGGATTAGGAGATTTCCGGGGGTTTGCCGGTTGTCCGGGCGTACAGGTAGCAGCCTGTTGCGATGTGGATAGCATAAAGATAGAACGTTTCCAAAAAAGGGTCATGGAATGGCAAAAAACCAAAAACATGACCCAACGATGCGACGGATACGAATTCTACGAAGATTTACTGAACCGTAAAGACATTGACGCCGTGGAAGTCGTAACTCCCGATCATTGGCATGCGTTGATGGTGATTCATGCTTGCCAAGCCGGAAAGGATGTCTATTGCCAGAAACCGTTGGCGTATACCATCACAGAAGGATTGGAAATAGTGAAAGCCGTACGCGACAACAAACGCGTTTTGCAGATGGGTAGCCAACAACGTTCGGGTAAAGAATTCCAAAAGGCTATCGAATTGGTACGCAACGGTGATATCGGGCACATCGAAAAAATCTACGCACGCGTAGGCGAGCCCCCTACCCCACTGAATTTGCCGGAAGAGGAAGTTCCCGCAAACCTGAACTTCAACCAATGGATGGGACCATTAAACGATCCGAAAATACATTATCATCCCGACCTATGTCCGCCTATTTCCCTGAATCCGGAAGCAAACGAAAAACTATGGGGCGCCTGGCGCTGGTACCAGGAAACAGGAAACGGCTATACCGCCGACTGGGGAGCGCATATGTTTGATATCGCGCAGGCAGCCATCGGCATGGACGGTTCAGGCCCGGTTGAATACTATCCGAAAGGAGTAAACGGAGCACAATACGCGACCATGAAATATGCCAACGGCATCGTGATGACAGAACAACCCTATCTGGACGATAATGAAGACGCACAAGGCATCAAATTTATCGGTACGAAAGGCTGGATAGAAGTAGCCCGTGGATACCTGGCCTGCTCTGATTCATCGAAAGTTCCTTCCGAAGTGGCCGGCCGACGTCCATTGACGCCTGCGCAACGCGAAGCACAAAGGACACAGACTGCTGCGCAACGCTCACAACAAAGCGAACGCAACCGAGGCAACGCCTTACGGTTTGAAATCAGTTCTCCCCATATGCAAAACTTCGTAGACTGCATCCGTTCGCGCAAGAACCCGATTGCTCCTGTAGAAGTAGGTTGCAGCACAAACACCTTATGTTGCCTGGCAAATATCGCCCGCGAACTAAACCGCAGCGTAAAATGGGATCCGGCAACGCTTAGTTTCGTCAACGACAAAGAAGCCGAAGCACACCGCCTATATTATTATGAATACAGACGGCCTTATTCGCTTTATTAATCATTAAAACATATAACATGGAAAACAGAAGAGTTTTTTTAAAGAAAGCATCCTTGCTTACGGCAGGAGGTTTCCTGGCCGGCAAATCCGGCATTGCCAAGGCTGCGACGTCGGCTACAACCACCCAAAACGCAACTAAGATTATCGGTTTACAGATATATTCATTGGGGCGCGAACTGAATGAAGACGTGGCAGGCGGACTAAAAAAAGTCGGGCAAATGGGCTATTCCACCATTGAATTAGCCGGTTACAACAATGGGAAAATAAATGGAACCAACATGGAAGATTTCAAGAAGATGGCAGACGACGCCGGATTGAAAATCACCAGTACGCACGTGAATCCTCCGGTTCGTGAATATCTGGCAGAAAACAAACAACAAATCATGGATTTCTGGAAAAAGGCAGCCGACGACCACGCGAAGATTGGCGTGAAATACCTTATCCAACCCGGACAACCGGCTACGCGTAGCACGGAAGAAGTAGCTTATGTCGCCGCTATCTTCAACGAGGCCGGAATAATTGCCCAAGCAGCAGGGCTGCAATTCGGCTACCACAACCATGACGGCGAATTCGCCCGTGTCATTCCCGGAGGGTCAGAATCTATTTTCGGCCGCAGGGGATTCGGAAGAAACGCTCCGAAGGGAATGGAAATCATATACGATGGTCTGTTGAAAGGTACCGATCCAAGCCTGGTATTCTTCGAAATGGACGTTTACTGGACAGTCATGGGACAACAAGACCCGGTAGAATACATGAAGAAATATGCCGACCGCATCAAAGTGCTCCACATCAAAGACAAAGCCGTGTTGGGGCAATCGGGCATGATGAACTTTGAAATGATATTCAAACAAGCCTATGCAAACGGTCTTAAAGATTATTTCGTGGAATTAGAAAATTATGCAGGCGGCACCCAATTCGAAGGTGTGAAAGGTTGCGTAGATTATTTGCTTAATGCACAATTCGTAAAATAGACCAATGTGCTTTCCGGCTCCTGCCCTCTCTTCTGAGGCAGGAGCCTTTCTTTAGCTAAAACAGATACCCTACCGTAATCGAAACATTATTGCTATGCGCCTTAGCTCCTGTGACCTTGAAATTGTCGCTGTTCGTTTCGGTCAAGCCCTGTTCACCGTGTACGCCGATGACAATTTTGTTGTTGTCGAAGAAACAGCCAAACATAGCGCCGCCGTCGAACGGAGTGAGAATCTTTTCGCCGAAAGTGCTCACACTGCCGGATCCCCCCGAAACGCTGGCCGATGTATTACCCGCGATTCCGTAAGCTAGAAAAAGCCCCAGCCGCGGCTCAATCTTCCATCCTTTACCGATGTCGAACTTATAGCCCACTGCTGCCGGAAGCAGCATGTAAATCGCCGTTGATGTGACTTTGGAACCGCCTAAGGATATTTCAAAGCCTTTCATGCTGAGTTCAAGCCCTGAATGAAAAAACCACTTGGGTGTGAACGGATGTTCGAGCGTTACGCCTGCCACCGCGCCGGCGACAGACTCCATCGAAATGGAATTGTTCCCATTCTCGAAATTAATCGTTGCGACATTAATACCCCCCTTGATGCCCCACCGTGTTCCATAGACTTCTTCGGTTGAAGCGGTTTGCGACCATACGTTAGCAACTGAGGCGATCATTACGATAGCCAATAATACCATCTTGTTTCTCATCTTTTTTGTTTTTTTATGCCCCTTACGAAGCGATTTATACACCTTATTAACATGATTCATCCTTGACTTTCAAATAGCTATTTTAAGTCATTAACACTGTGATAAAGGTACAAGGCTTTCAAATACAAAAACATCACCCAAAAGGGGATATTTTCAGGGTTGATAAAAAAAAGTTTCACTAGCTGAAATTCAAAACAAAATGTTAAACTTTTGAAAAAAAGGAAGTCAATCGAGAAGCAAACAGATAAAAAAATATACGGAAGAATATTCACATACTCTCCCGCACCAACCTAAAAAGCTGTTTTACAGCCTATAAATAACTTTATTATAAATTAATTGCATTACAAAAATATAAATAAATATGCAACCTTAAAAATATTTTGCATGAAAGTTTTACACTTTTCCGAAAAAAAAGTCAAGTAGATATTTGAATGACAGTCCTTTTTCACAAACAGGATTACTTTCTTAATGTAATCAAACAGACTCCAATAATAAGTTGGAAATCTGATAAATACACCATTTAATCAATGTTTGAAAACTAATTCTAAGGCTTACGCCAACAAAAGAAGGGATTATCAACAAAGGAAAAACTGATTCGGACAATCTTTTATAAAAAACGTCTTATGAAAATTTCACAACAGATCGAATCACCGAAAAAACTTTACATATATCTGTTTCAATGAAAATAAGACAGGACTATGATTTCCTGTATTCCCTTGGCGACATCCCGATATGCTTCCTGAAGAATTTTCCAAAAGTAGATTGGTCGGAAAAATTCAGAATATCCGCAACCTGCTGTACAGTAGCCAGAGGCGTCTTCAATAACACTTTAGCTTCTATAATCAAAGCCTCGTCAATCCATTTATTGGCCGATTTGCCTGTAAGTTCCTTTAATATCAAGGACAGATATTGAGGGGTGATAAATAGTTTTCCCGCATAAAATGTCACGACATGATGTTCGCGAACATGTTTGTGCAATAAACCAAGGAATTGATTCATGATTTCTTCCTTTCGTGTAAGAGTGCCGCGTGTCAAATTCTCTGTTTTACCCGCCAATAGATTGGCCAGTTCGAGCAAGAAACCCACAAATGCATTCTGCATTACTTCTTTATGAAAAGAATGTGTACGCAGTTTTATCTTTGCCTGTAGCAATTCAAGCGATATTTTCACATGTTCCGCTTCTTCGGGTCTGAACACTATACACGGGTTTGCCCTCATTTGCATATAGTTCGACATCGAAGGGCTTCTTTTTTCAGTATTAATTCCTTCCAGAAATGCTTTGTCCATGGCCAGAAGCTTGGCTTTAAAATCTTTACTTACACCTGCGACCTGAAAAATACGCGCAGGCATAACCGTAAAGAACGTATTGGGTGTAATCGTATAATGAACATAGTCGAGACTGACTTTTGCTTCACCCCGAAAAACCAACACCTGCAAAAGCAGGTTTAGCCGAATCGGGTCGGAATAGCCGTCACACCTGTCCATTTCCGCGGAAGAATTAGCGTCAATATCCGTTATTGTCAAAACATCCTGAAAATTGTCCGAGACCAAAATATGATTGTTCATTTCGGCCATTTCTATCAGCGGTACTTTATCCATACGTATTTGTTTTTAATAAAGATGAAACCATTAATGTTTCATTTTCGACTAACAAATATATCCATTTTTCTTACAAAAGAGCTTGAAGAATGAAATCATTTTCAATTTTGACGAATTACGTAACAGTATAAACCATTTTAGTTTCCGAAATTTAGCAGACCTTTGTAATAAGCAAAAAGATTTTAAATAATAATAATTAAACATGATTTCACAAATAGGGATTCGTCGGGAATAATCCGTTACTCGTCGAGAATTAACTGATAACAGACGAGTTCTGTTTTCAATCATATACTTCTCATGGTATTTTTGCCATGTAAACTTTTAAAATCGACAAAGTATGGTAGCATAGGTTAAAAAGAATATGACAACAACAAAAGAACAAATTATCACAATAGCATTCGACCTTTTTTCACAATATGGTATAAAAAGCGTAAGTATGGACGACATTGCACGCAACATGAGTATTTCTAAACGTACATTATATAGCTTCTTCGAAGATAAGGAAACATTATTAGTGGAGGGACTCAAATATACAAATGATCGCCTTAGTAATTTTATAACTCAACTGGAAAAGGAAGAATACACAGCCATCGTCATTGTTATCCTCTTTTATGAGGAATTGATGAAACGTCCCAGATGGTATAGCAAGAAATTTTATGAAGATATCAAAAAGTATCCGAAAGCTATTGAGAAAAGAAAGGCGGAAAAAGAAGCTTTCACCACTATTTCTACACGCATATTCAACCGGGGCGTAAAAGAAGGAGTGTTTCAGCAAGAAGTCAATTTCGAAATAGTAGGGCTTCTGGCAAAAGAACAATTAAAGATGCTCCATCCTTCGAAATCATTTTCAAAACATTCCAACGAGGAAGTATACAACACGGTATTAGTGACGTTTCTCAGAGGGATCTGTACTGATAAAGGAAGGGAAATCCTCGACCAATGGGTGATAAGGAATAAAATTAAAAGTATTATTCAATAAGGTAAATAAGGTTATTTAATATTCATAACAAATCTATTTTTAAATGGAACGATTAGTATTTAGTAAAAAGATGATGCTGGCAGCTTTGGTGTTGCTGCCGTCTCTGGCTTTCACCCCGTTAAAGGCACAGGAACAACCCTTGGCACTTAACCTGGAGAAAGCGCTTGAGATTGCGATGAGTGAGAACCTTACCGTCAGGGTAGCCGAACAGGAAATTGAAAAGAAAAAGTATGCTAAGAAAGGAGCTTATGCGGCATTATTCCCACAAGTGAAATTCGGAGCCGACTATTCCTATACCATTAAAAAACAAAAGGTTTATTTCGGTGACGGAGGCGGGTTCAGTATGGAAAGCATGTTTGAGCCTATAATTGGCGGCGCCGACAAGCTATTGACGGATTACTTCCCAGGTTACAAACCGGGAGCATTGGGAGAAGCAATTGCCAAGACCTCCCAGGAAGCCGGCGGCAATTCAAACAGTTCGGACGGAGGTATGGAAATGGGTCTTATGAACAATTGGGGATTCGGGTTCAATGCAGCCATGCCATTAATAAATGCGTCGTTGTGGAAAAGCATTTCCATTTCCGGGCAAGACGTGGAATTGGCGATTGAACAAGCTCGTTCTTCTAAAATAGATATGACAAACCAAGTTAAGAAAGCTTATTATGGCGTGCTATTAGCCAATGATTCTTACATGGTATTCAAAGAGAGTTATGACAACGCGACAAAAAACTATTTGGATATCAAACAAAAATATGAGCAAGGCTTAGTTGCCGAATACGACTTGATTCGCGCCGATGTGGCTGTCAGAAACGTAGAGCCCAACATGCTGCAAGCTGAAAATTCAATTAAGCTGGTAAAATGGCAATTGAAAGCGCTTTTAGGAATGGATTTGGATTTGCCTATCGAATGTGAAGGGAAATTAACTGATTTTGAATCAGAATTGTTTGGCGACTACATGGCCACCGCCGCCGATACGTCACTTGCCAACAATACCACCCTGAAGCAACTTGACATTCAAAATGAACAATTAAAAGGCACTTTGAAATTACAAAAGTTTGATTTCATCCCTACATTATCTGTTTCAGCATTATATAATTGGAATGCAATGAACGAACATTTCAGATTTAAAGAATACCGGTGGAATCCTTATTCCATGATTAGCTTCTCGCTCTCTTTCCCCATATTTACAGGAGGAAGCAGAGTGCAAAAAATCAACCAAACAAAAGTTACGTTAAACCAACTATCATTCCAAAGGGATGACTTAGAACGTAATCTGCAATTGGTAGTCAGACAATCGTTAGACAACATGACAACATGTGTTAAACGATATGACGCTGCACAAAAAGGTGTTGAACAAGCACAACGCGGATATATGATCGCACAAAAACGCTACGATACAGGAGCCGGCACTTTACTGGAGATGAATGATGCCGAACTGGCAATGATACAGGCTAAATTGAACTTCAATCAAGCTATTTACGATTATGTGACAGCTAAGTCCGATTTGGAAAAAACGTTAGGTAAACAAGCATATTAAACAATGGAAACAAAATTAAAGAATAACGATAGAATGAAAACAAGTAACATGTTTAAATTCATGCCGGTTGCAGCAATTGCATTATTAATGTCATGCGCCGGTGAGAAACAGGAAACAACTACGGTTGAAGAGAAGATGAAAGTGAAAGTAGAAACTGTTCACAGGCAGGATGTGGAACAATTGAGTGAATTTACGGCTACTGTTGAAGCTAACGTAACGAACCAGATTGCGCCTCAGTCTCCCGCGCGTATACAGAAACTACATGTTGAAGTGGGCGACCATGTAAATGCCGGCCAACTACTGGCAACAATGGATGACACCAATCTGAAACAAGCCAAAATCCAGATGGATAACCAAGAACTGGAATTTAACAGGATCGACGGGCTGTATAAAGTAGGTGGCGCGTCCAAATCGGCTTGGGACGGACAGAAAACAGCTTTGGATGTAAGCAAGACAGCCTATCAAAATTTGTTGGAAAACAACAAATTGCTCAGTCCTATATCAGGAGTTGTCACAGCACGCAACTACGATAATGGCGACATGTATGGCGGCGCTCTGCCTGTATATACCGTACAACAATTCCGCCCTGTCAAATTGATGGTCAATGTTTCGGAAAGCTATTTTACGAGAGTAAAAAAAGGGATGAATGTAGACGTCAGACTTGATGTTTACGGCGATGATGTATTTACG
Source organism: Tannerellaceae bacterium (assembly GCA_031255855.1). Classification (GTDB taxonomy): domain Bacteria; phylum Bacteroidota; class Bacteroidia; order Bacteroidales; family Tannerellaceae; genus DFXE01. The sequence continues at coordinate 14,830 of JAIRRS010000123.1, forward strand.
GGAAACGTTCATCTTATCTATCCGACTATCGACCCGCTGACCCGTACATTCCCGGTAGAAGTGAGAATTGCGAACAGTGACGAACGGGTACGCCCCGGGATGTTCGCGCGGGTAACAATGAACTTTGGCTCGGCACAACACATAGTTGCCCCCGACCAGGCAGTTGTGAAACAAGCCGGTTCCGGCGACAGATACATTTATGTATACAAAAACGACGGTACGGTTAGTTACCAATTAGTAGAATTAGGACGCCGTATGGACAATCGCTACGAAGTTGTTACCGGAGTTGAAGATGGAGACCAAGTGGTTATTACCGGTCAAACCCGTTTGACCAATGGAATGAAAGTTGAAGTTGTAAAATAAGAAAATTATACGATATGAGTTTATATGCAACCGCTGTAAAAAAGCCGGTATCCACTGCTCTTATATTCGTCGCAGTGGTTATTGTCGGGCTTTTTTCACTGACCAAGTTATCAGTAGACTTGCTCCCGGAAATCGAATCGAATGTGATTCTTGTCATGACAGCATATCCCGGAGCAAGTGGGGCTGATATTGAGACGAACATTACACGACCTTTAGAAAATACACTGAATAGTGTAAGTGACTTGAAGAATATCACTTCACAATCTAAAGAAAATATATCTATTGTAGTATTAGAGTTCAATTATGGGACAGACATTGATGTGGCAACAAACGATGTCCGCGACAAATTGGATATGGTAAAATCGGTCCTTCCTGATGACGCAGAGAATCCTACCATATTCAAATTCGGTACCGAAAACATCCCAATCCTGCTCCTTTCCGTTACGGCCGAAGAAAGCACAAAAGCGCTCTATAAGATACTCGACGACAGGGTGGCCAACCCTTTGGCACGTATCAGTGGCGTAGGCGCCGTTTCTATTGCAGGAACACCGGTAAGGGAAGTCCAGGTATACTGCGACCCTTATAAATTAGAGGCTTACGGACAGACTATTGAAAGCATATCGTCTGTCATATCCCAAGAGAACCGCAATACTCCGGGTGGTACGATAGATATAGGTTCAAACACCTATTCCCTTCGTGTGCAAGGAGAATTCACGAATGCCGACCAGATGCTTGATTTGGTTGTGGGCAACTTTAACGGAAAAGCTGTATACTTGCGCGACATTGCCCGCGTGGAAGACACAGTTCAGGAACGTATGCAGGAAACGTATAATAACGGGAAACTGGGTAGCATGATCGTTATCCAGAAACAATCCGGCGCCAATTCTGTAAACATATCACAACAAGTAAAAGACAAGCTATCTGAAATACAGGCAAGCTTGCCTTCTGATATCGAACTGGGCGTTATTGTAGATACCTCTACTAACATTTTGAATACTATCGACAGTTTGATGGAAACAATCACTATGACATTCCTCATCGTGATGTTGGTGGTATTCTTGTTCCTCGGACGTTGGAGAGCTACTTTCATTATCATCCTCACGATTCCTATTTCATTGATTGCCGCGTTCGCCTACTTGCTGGCTTCGGGAAATACATTGAATATTGTCTCGTTAAGTTCGCTCTCCATTGCAATCGGTATGGTGGTAGACGATGCCATTGTGGTACTTGAAAACGTAACGACCCATATTGAACGGGGAAGCAAACCTAAGCAGGCCGCTGTCCATGCGACAAACGAGGTGGCTATTTCGGTTATTGCCTCTACATTAACTATGTTGGCTGTATTCTTACCGCTCACGATGGTTACAGGCATTGCCGGTATTTTATTCAAACAATTAGGCTGGATTGTAAGTATCATCATGATAGTCTCTACGTTAGCTGCTTTGACGCTGATTCCGATGCTTTGCTCTCAAATGCTCCGTCTTGATCCGAAGAAAGGGAAATTATATGTCTTATTCTTCACTCCTGTTGAAAAAGTATTGAACAAATTGGATAATGCATATGCCCGTTTACTTAACTGGTGCGTACGCCACCGGAAAACGATTATCTCGGGAGCTGTACTACTCTTTTTGGGAAGTATGCTTTTGGTTCCAGCCGTTAAAACAGAATTCTTCCCCACACAAGATAATGCCCGTATCGGGATTACAATAGAACTACCCATCGGCATCCGTCAGGAAATTACGCGTGATCTGGCTATCCAAATCAATCAGGAATTTACTGATAAATATCCTGAAATAGAAGTAATAAACTTTAGTGAAGGACTTGCCGACACAGATAACACATTCGCTCAATTGGGAGCAAACGGCACGCATATCATTGAGTTCAACATCAGTCTATACAGTATAGGCGAGCGTAAAGAAAAGAGTGGTAGCGACAGGGGACTTATCGAAATATGCGACTTGATGCGCCAGGATTTGGCAGAATATTCTGAAATCAAGAAATACTTGGTAAGCGCCGGTGGAGGTACCGGAGGTATGGGGGGTGAAACCAGTGTTGACATCGAAATATATGGCTATGATTTCGCGCAAACAGACATTATTGCAAGCGAAATTGCCGAAAGGATGAAAAACGACAAATCAACCTCTCAGGTAAATATCAGCCGCGAAGACTATATCCCGGAATACCAAGTGGATTTCGATCGTGAGAAATTGTCGTTAAACGGATTAAACGTAACCACGGCTTCCATGTACCTTCGCAACCGTATCAATGGTTTCATAGCTACACAATATCGCGAAGATGGAGACGAATATGATATACGCGTACGTTATGCGCCTGAATTCCGTCAGTCTCTCGAAGATATTGAAAACATTATCATGTATAACAACCAGGGACAGGGTGTCCGTATTCGTGATGTTGGAACTGTTGTTGAACGGATGACACCACCTACTATCGAACGTAAAAACCGTGAACGTTATATCACTGTTTCCGCCATCGTTGCCGAGGGAGCTGCATTAAGTGATGTTGTCTCAACGGCAAACAGGGAAATGCAAAACATGAATATTCCATCTGATATTAGCTGGTCTATCGGCGGTACGTATGAAGACCAACAGGATACATTCCGCGATTTAGGTATATTGATGGTATTAATCGTTATCCTTGTGTTCATCGTAATGGCAGCCCAGTTCGAATCGCTTGTCGACCCGTTTGTAATCATGTTTACCATACCATTCGCTATCACAGGGGTGGTCATGGGATTGTCAATCACCCAAACGCCATTAGGTGTAATGGCGCTTATCGGGCTTATCATGTTGATGGGTATCGTGGTAAAGAACGGTATTGTGATTATCGACTATATGATTCTTTGCCGTGAAAGGGGTATGAGTATCATTACCGCAGCGGTTACTGCCGGTAAATCCCGCCTCCGTCCGGTGTTGATGACTACGCTGACTACCGTATTAGGGATGTTGCCATTGGCATTAGGTACCGGCGAAGGAGCCGAAATGTGGCGGTCTATGGGTATGACGGTAGCCTGGGGACTTTCGGTTTCCACATTAATCACATTGGTGCTTATCCCTGTGGTTTACTGTATCTTTGCTGCAAACGGCGTGAAACGCAGGCGCCGCAAACTGGCTAAGCTGCGTCACATTGAGGAAGTATAAAAATAATGGTTAATTATAAATGGCCAATGGCTGATTCATGCCATGCCATTTATAATTAACAATCAACAATTAATAACTAATTAAAATGAAAGCTGTATTTATATCATTCAACCAAGCATATTACGAGATGATTGTTGCGATTATGGATCGCAACAATATAAGGGGTTTCACCTATTGGGAACAAGTACAGGGGCGTGGAAGCAAAACCGGCGAACCTCATTACGGCAACCATGCCTGGCCGACGCTTAATTCGGCCATCATAACCATGGTGGAAGACAGGCAAGTAACTAATTTCCTTGATATACTGCATAAGTTGGATAAACAAACAGAAGCGCTAGGATTACGTGCTTTTGTCTGGAGTGTTGAACAAAATATATGAAATAATGATTCCCAATGTAATTCAGTTTACGCTAAAACGAAGAAAAACAAGATTGTTATTTCTTGGGATAATAGCAGCCGTAGCGTTTGGAAGCCTCGAATTGTATCTGTTCAACCTATTAAAATATGGAAGCGGGAAATTCATTATGTTGCTTCTGGCCATCGTCTCTTTTTTTTATGCCATTTTCGCCATCTTAAGCCTCCTCCAGTTAAAAAAGGAACATTACACAGCCATGTACATATCCGATGAAGGAATCAACGATATTTCTACCGGTAATGACATTGGCACTGTATTATGGAAAGATGTTGAGAACATAAAAATAATGGATGAATTGGGAAATACGAAACGGAAATATATTGTTTTGAAAGTGCAAAACCCCGATGAATACATCCAAAGAGAAAGAAATCGGAGCAAAAGACGAACGCTGGAGTTAAAATTGCAATATTATAGTTCCCCCATTTGCTTTTCTAATCGAGCATTAAATTGTACCTTTGATGAATTAAAAGATGCTGTATATCTAAAATACAACCATTACAAAGATACACATCAAGCCAAATCGTAAGCAAACACAAAATTAAATACTATGAATAGAGGGGAACAATTTAAAGTATTTCTTTTCGAAAAAGACGAAAATGTTGGTTTAATGCTTCAGGAGTTTATGCAAATGGAAGGCGTTTCTTCAGGAAGATTTTCTAATGCTGATGAAGCATATGACGGATTTCTTGACGACGAATATACAATTTGCTTAATCAGTCTCGACAAAAACCCGGAAGAAGGTTTTTCTTTGGCGGATAAAATTTTATCGGAAAATTTCAATACCGTATTGATTTTTTTAGCTGCCCAACCTTCTATGGAAGTGCTCACAGAGGCTTATCGGATAGGCGCTGACGATTTTATCCGTAAACCTTTTATACTGGAAGAACTGAACGCACGCATCCTTGCTATCCTAAAACGTACGCATGGGGTAAAAATTCAGGAAAAACATATTTTCCATGTAGGAAAGTATACGCTCGACACACAAAAACAAACACTTTCTATCAACGGGAAGTCTACCAAAATTACGACCAAAGAATGTGATTTGCTCAAGTTTATGTGTGAAAATATTAATTTGTTGGTAGAAAGAGAAGCTGTACTTAAAAGTGTTTGGAAGAACGACTCTTTTTATAATGCCCGCAGCATGGATGTATACATCACAAAACTCAGGCGATTACTAAAAGAAGACGATTCTATTTCAATTACCAACATACACGGAAAAGGGTATAAGTTGATAACGAACTAATAAAATATTATTTAACCAGCAACAAAACTTCCTCATATTCAGGCAAGACCGCCCGGATATGCATGGAAGTTTTTGTTTTTTCAGAAGCCGTTTTGAGCTTTTCAAATTGTGTTTCAAACGTTCCTTTGGTTATTCTGTAAACCTGAGTCAAGGTGGTAGGAGTGAAACTTCTTTTTTCTGGATTACCTTTATCATACTTAAACATTTGGCTATTTGATTTTCGGAATTAAAAACGAAAAACATCGGATTATTGGTATTGATTTTTTAGTATGCTATTGAGAATATATCCGGATATTCTGCTATTGTGGCTGTATACGGCAGGTAAGCTCCGAAAAACGTAACATAGATTTGTCTTTCTATCGTATCAATGGCATAAATGCAGAAGCTGTTATTCGTCACACTTTCCGAAAAACGGTATACGCTGTTATATACAGTCCCTCTTTCCGAAGGCGACATATTCGTACATAAAAGCATCTGCTGTAAAGGCAAGTCCGGAGAGTGATTGCTTAATCCTTTAACTTCAAATTGGGCCGTCACATGAGCATGCCCTCCCAAATGGCAAATAAAATCGCCGGGAGTTGTGCTAAAGTCTACATCAACAGCGATATCGTGACCGTTCTTTCCTTTATATTCTTTTCTGACAGATTGTTTGGAACGAAACGCTTCAATAATTTCAGGCACCATTTCCCAGCCATTAATATATCCACCGTCGCAAAGGTATCCCGACCCGTAAGGCTGGAATGGAAAATGTGTCAGTATAATCACACTATGTTGCTCTGTCATTCCTTTTTGTAAGGCTTCGTGGCATAACCAATCTACTTGCTCTTGTGAGAAAACAACCTCGAAAAGAGTATTGAATTTATCATACTGCTGGTCTAACATATCTAATGCGACAAAACGTATCATTCCGCCCATTGGATTTTTCACATCTGCATAAAAATAGCTCTTCCCCAATTTTCGTTGCAATGGATAATTCCCTCTATTGTTGAATGCTTTCGCTAGTTCTGCCGACGATATATATTCATTCTCCACATTGCTATCATGATTTCCATAACAAGGGAAAGTCGGCACCCTGCTGTCAGTATACAGATGGGTATAAAAAGAATTCATGAATGTTAGGGCATTACTCTTTTTCTTCGCGCCGCTGATGTGGTCGCCTGTTACAGCCAATGCGTTGATTTTAAGTTCCGATTGATTGGAAAAGGTTACGGCCTCAATTAAATTGTTTGGATATTTATAGTGGTTATCGCTAGACCAGTCAGATACATGTGCATCTGAAATATGTACCAGTTTAAAACGTTCAACCGGATTGGCCGTATCCGTTTTATTATACATAATAGAAGCAACTCTGTTAGTCGTTTGTCTGTTGTTTATTATATAGTAGAATTCATTATCATCACTTCTCAGCGTGTGAGGGTCATCTTTACAGCCAATAACACAAACAACAAACAAAATAAATAAGCATGCTTTTCTTCCGTATAGACTGATTGCCATCATTTTGCATTATCCCAAAGGGTTACTTATCGCAAAAGTAAATTAATTATGTGACCTTTCCTAAAATTTCCTGACAGAAAATGACTATCCACATCCCGGACAATTCCTTTTATTACTCATTTGTTTCTTTATGGTGCAATCCGTACATCCTGCACAAGGTTTTTTGTCGCATGAGACAACCAAACGATATATTTTATATATTACATAAGCAACGGTTGCTATCCCTGTCAATATAACTGCTACTATTTGCCACATATTACAATCTCCTTAACCAATAATTCCCGAAAATAAACTTCCCGTCTGATATACTATAAATGAAACAACCCAAGCCAATACACATGTATAAACAATGGCAAACATTCCCCATTTCCACGAACCTGCTTCTTTCGAAATCGCTACAATGGTGGCTATACAAGGGAAATATATCAAGACAAACAACATAAGACTCAAGGCCACCAATGGAGTAAATACCAGCGAACCGTTTGCATATGTATCTTGTTTGAGGCGCTCGGGAAGTGTTTGACTATCTTCTTTTTCTCCTGTATATAAAACACTCAGTGTGCTGACAACCACTTCCTTTGCCGCCATTCCCGTAAGAAGGCTTACGCTTATTTTCCAGTCAAAACCTAATGGTCGCAGAACAGGTTCGATTGCCTGTCCGATTTGTCCGATATAAGAATCCTGCTGGTGTTCGATTGCCTTCAAACGTTCCAATTCGGCGATTTGCTCTTCTTTTTCATCTTCTCCGATATCACTTATGTTTTCTATTCCGGCGATTTGATCGTCGTAGATTTCTTCCTTTTCATTATGCAAAGGGAAATAACCGAGGAACCAAATAATAATCGAAGCAACCAGAATAACTCCACCCATCTTCTTCAAATATTGTCTGGCCTTTTCCCACATATGAATGAGAATAGACTTAGCCGTAGGCATACGGTAAGGAGGCAATTCCATTACAAATGGAACATCTTCTTCCTTAAAAAGGAAACGTTTGAACAATCTGGCCATTACTACAGCCAACAATATTCCTATTGCATATAAGGCCAACAATACAAAACTTGCTTTGCCGGGGAAAAAAGCCCCTACCAGCAATACATATACCGGAAGGCGGGCGCTACAACTCATCAACGGATTAATCAGCATGGTTATCATCCGGCTATTGCGGCTTTCAATGGTGCGTGAAGCCATAATAGCCGGGACATTACATCCGAAACCCATAACCAACGGAATAAATGATTTTCCATGCAGCCCCATTTTATGCATGATTTTATCCATGATAAATGCCGCCCGGGCCATATAACCCGAATCTTCCATGAATGATATAAACAAATACAGAATCAAAATATTGGGAAGGAAAACGATTACTCCTCCTACTCCACCAATTATTCCGTCTGCCAGCAAGTCTTTAAAAGGTCCTTCCGACATGTGTTGCCGGACGAGGTCTCCAATCCAAGCTACCAAATTTTCTATCCATCCCATAGGATAAGCTCCAAGGCTAAAAGTGGCTTCAAACATAATCCACATGAAAAGGATAAAAATAGGGAATCCCAAGACTTTGTTGGTTACAAACAAATCGATAACCTGTGTGCTTTTCATCGATTCTACTTCCCCAGGCTTGAAAGTCTCCCTTAGCGCACCTGAGATAAAACCATAACGGGCATTGGCGAAAGCTGTCTCACTATCTTCCTGCAATATATTTTCTATCTGTGCCATGTTCTCATCCCGTTCCTGCAAAACGATAGCGCCACCGTCTATCTCCTTGGCGAAAGCATCCATTTCAGGATCGTTTTCCAACAATTTCATGGCAACATATCGTTTGGAGATTCCTTTGGATAAGTTGCAATTATTTTTTATGGATTGTCTTACATTGGTAATTGCTTTTTCCAAGTCTTCTCCGTAATTGATATGGACATGGCGGGTAATCGGGTCTTCTTCCTCATATACCTTGATAACGCGATCGAATAAATCCTTGATGCCCAAGCCTGTCTTGCTAACTGTCGGAACAAAGGGAATTCCAATCATTTTACCCAGTGAGTCATAATCGAATGTGTCGCCGCGTTTTTGCAATGAGTCATACATATTCAAAGCAATCACCATCCGCACATCCATATCTATTAATTGGGTGGTCAGGTATAGGTTGCGTTCCAGGTTGGAAGCATCAACCACATTGATTACGATGTCCGGATGTTCTTCGTTAAGATGCTCACGGACAAAACGCTCTTCCGGCGAATAAGCCGACAGGGAATAGGTGCCGGGCAAATCGACTATTTTAAACGTATAACCATTCTGCTTGAATACGGCATCTTTGGCATCTACCGTAACCCCGCTGTAATTGCCCACATGTTCATGAGCTCCCGACGCATGATTAAAGAGAGTGGTTTTTCCGCAATTTGGATTTCCAACCAAGGCAACATTGATTGTTTTACCCTTTTCTATCGCAAGTGATTTTAATTCTTCTCCTAACGGAGTGATAAAAGAATTCATCGGGCGGTCATCCTTTGCCATTACCTTATTTTGGTTCTTTTCATATCCGGCAACGCTCAAAACTTCTATCAAACCGGCTTCGCTCCTGCGCAAGGACACATCGTATCCCATTACCTTATAATGGATGGGGTCTTTCAAAGGGGCATTTTGTATTACTTCCACTTCTTTTCCGCGTATAAAACCCATTTCAATGATGCGTTTGCGGAATGCTCCACGCCCCATCACTTTTACGATAATTCCTTTTTCGCCTGTTGTAAGTTCTGATAATCTCATTTTACCTGGGGTCTGTAAATTCGTGCAAAGGTAACATTTAATGTAAAGATGCTCAATACTTGCCAAGGCAAACGGCATTTAAAAAAAAGTCATTCAGCGAAAAAAAAGTTAAAGGTCAACATCCTAATGAATTTCCAACAACACAAGACATTTATCGAAAACGGAAAAAGTTTGCCCTGTAATACTTGTCAACCGGATATTTCAAGTTTTAATTTTTTTTCGTTAGTTTTACGTCCAAATAAAGAATAAATTATGATAAGGATAATAAAACATATGATTATTATTTCTATTATTTCGGCTGCGTTAGTGGTGTTGTTTGCGGGGTGCCGGAAGAATTTGAAAGAATTTTCGTTTAGTTACAGCATGGAAAGTGTCGAACATTTCAAAACAAGTGTGTCGTTCGATAGTAATAAAACCTATAAAATAGAGACGCACAATTATTATATGGATAACCATGCCAATAAACGGGAACCTATTATACAGGAAGGTGAATTAACGGACGAAGAATTTAAAACCCTCACGAAATCACTTGCAAAATGTAATTTCTTCAAAATGGCAGATTCTTACGGATTTGATAAAGATCCTGATGATTTGGGAGATATTATGTATCAAATCTATTTCAAAACTCCTGAAAAAGAGAAATTCATCTCTATTCGTCATCGTGCAGACAATAAATTCCCGGCTTCCTTTATTAACGTATTGAACTATATCAACACATTCTTTTCCAAGCATAAAAGAGAATAGTTTCACCTTTTGCACCGGAGAATAATAAAAGGAGAAATAAACAAACCTGCTTTACCCAGGTGACGGATACAGCCATTCAGGAAACGGAATAAGAACGAGGCTGACAAATTACTCCTATGTATATTGTAAAACCCTTTCCGTATGTATAGTTGATAACCGTACAGGTCAAGCAATTCCTTATAATATTTCATAGGAAGAATACGTTCAGCCCAATTTCCCGTTTCCGGGTCGCACGTATTATATTTATCTTCGGGAAAAGGCAAATGGTTGGTATCGATGGCTTTTCGTATATCTTCATAAATCAATCCCCGGGTACAACTACCCCAAACATTTATTTGTTCTTCAGACAGGGTCGGGTATTGTCCTTTTATAAACTCCCTTCGTTTTTCATAGTAATTGGGAGAAACAGCGATGCCTGTTTCGCACTTTTTCATAAACCGGCGTAATTTTCTTTTGACTAACGGATTATACGGGGTAGACGCTGTTGTAAAAAACAGTTGCATCCCATCGTTAATCGTACATAAATCGGCAAAAAACCTTTTTAAATCATAGACATGTTCTATTAAGTCCGTAGCAATGAGGAGCTGAGGTTTTAGTTGCTGTATCTTGCACCAACCGGCTAACACATCCGAATTACCCGATAAAATAATATCCGGGCCTATTCCAAGTGTTTCTTTTAATACACGAATTGTATCCACCGAAAGGGGATTTAAATCAATATAGATAACTTGCCCGATACCGGCTTCTTTGGCCAAGATACTAAGGAAACCACTGCCGCCTCCATAATCAATCAATGTTATTCCTGAAGCAGCCAGGCCTGTAGACTGTATTCCTTTATATAAACAATCTACAAAAATATCCAGATAGTATCTTAACGCCGGATATATTTTTCGGATATATTGCTTGTTGTAATCACTAATCGGCAGATTTTCATAATCAATAGCCCGCAATTTACAGGCAACCGTCTCGCTTGCCGCGATGAGTTCATTTTTCTTCATATACCATTCGGTAAAGCCGTTCAGCCTGATATTTGTTTGAATAAGCCGGGAGAAGGAATTGTCTCCTTTTCTCTATTTCTTCCCGGGTAAAGGCTTCAAGCATTAATTGGTCGCATGCAGCTATTATTTCTTCCGGCGTATCAGCTATGCGACAAAGCGGGTCTAATCCGCTTCCTGTCAGCATACGTTTGTTTACTATGATATGCCGTCCGGCAAACAGGCTGTTCAACAACTTCAATTTCAATCCCGTATCCTGGAAAGTGAACAACACATGTATTTGTGCATTCTTTATTAAATCTCTCATTTCATCCTCGGAAGGATTCGCAACCAATTTTATGTTCCGGTACAAAGCTATCGCATTTCTTATCCTTAATGAGGGCTCCATGCCAGCTACCACACAGGTATAATTAAGCCTACTGAATACATACTTGATCAAATGAAGCACAGCTTGTTCATTCTCTATAACAGACAATTTACCATGATAGAGGATAAAATCAGATTGGCCAGGTTTACTAACCACTTCGTCATTCGAATGGAAAGATGTCATAAATTCTATCTTCTTGCCAGGAAATTCATTTCGCAGATAGCTGGTATCGGCTTGGGATACGGCCAATGTCAAATCGGCATACCGGATTACTTGCTGGTATCGTTTAAACCGCCAAGCTTCAAGCGCCATGAAAGTTTTGACCAGCCTATCTTTGCACGAGTGTGCCAACATACGGTAATAATCATGTTCTATATTGCTTTCACGATACACCTTAAACCTTCCCGACAAACACTTATCGTTTAGATAATAACACGAATGAAGTCCCTCGAAGATAATGGGATAATCATTTTTCAACAGATTTTTCAATAACTCCTTTTTCTTGCGGCTATATACATTATAAGGAAGTAAAGACAGGTTAGCCAGCCAGCCTGTCCGGCGTTTATAATAATAGACCTCTTTACAAAGTTTGTTCAACTCTTTTGCGGGCAGACGTTCGTATTCAAAGCAATGCAGGATTACTTTGACATCTATGGCATACAACGCTTTTATCTTATAATAAATATCAATTATACCTCCATAATTCGGAGGATAAGGAATATTCAGCGCTATGATATTGATGTATTTATCCATGAGGGAAATTTCTGTTTTTTGCCAATTTAACAAAGATATGCATAAATTGCTCCGCTTGTTTGCTTCGCGAGAAAGATTCTGTCACTTCCCTGTTTATGCGGATAGTTGTGTATCCCTTCGTTTGCCATTCTTTATAATAATGCAAGATGAAATCATACGCTTCCCGACTGGTACGAGCCGAAGCTCCTGCCTGGGCGATCCTGATGGTCTCTTCCAAATAGCTTTCGTCACTCCTTACACATAACAGAGGTTTTTCTACGGCAAACGATTCAAATAGCTTGGTAGACATTATACCTTTAGGTCCTGAACCACCGGCCTTGTTGGCTAATTGCAACAAGATAGAGCTGCGGTTTAATATGCCTGGTATCTCATCTCCGGGAACATATCCGAAATAATCCATATAACCGGCAATGTTATATTCATGTAATAGAGGTTGAATCATCTCCCATGAGGCATCATCCGTATACCATTGTACCCGGAAATTATCCGGAGAAATGTGTTCTTCTTCAGACAACCGGGCGATCGCTTCAAACAAGGGTCGCGGGTCGCGGGTTTCCAAACTCACCAAACGCCCTGTAAATGTCAGCCTGAATTCAGGTGTGACAATTTGTTCGGGATAGAAAATTTCCGGGTCGTATCCGTTATATATCAGCTCAACATGTGGGTTGTATTGCTTCATCATTTCCACATGCCAGGGAGAAACAGTTGTTATACAACCTGCTTCACGCAACGCCCGGTTGCGTCCTTTCAATAATTTCCAACGGAATATCTTCACAATCCAATTATCCAGCCAGGAAAATGTATGGAATGAATGGGCGATAAACTTATCTGAAACATATTGTTCGATAATATCACGGGTATCGGCAACGAAAGGCAGATGAAAACGTTTAGCAATTATACGGGCGGCAGGTAATGGAAATGTCCGGTAAGTAGCACATAAAATTCCTTCAAAGCCTCCTTGCCCAACTATCAGGGAAGCAACCTTTACCATCTTTCTATCTTTATAATTAAAAAAGAAATCAAGCGCTTGTACGGATATCCATTCCAACCGTCTTGTAATCTTACCGGCTGCTTTATAATAATTAATGTAAGTGACTTCCGCAAATCCTGTGAGAAATGAGAAATTGTTATCGTCAATCTGCTCGGCTACAACGACCGGTTGCCACCCTGCCTTTACCAGATATTTACATAAATAGCCCATGCGCGGGGCAAAGGCTGGAGGAAACATATCACAAAGAATCAGTATCTTCATTTTTCTTTCAATACATCTATCAGTGCGGCATATAAATGGCGATGCCAATCGACAGCCTCTTCACGTGCCTGCAAAGGCGACACACTGTCATTATGCCAAAGTAAAACCAATTCACCGTTCACTTGTTCAATCCTGAAAATCAAGTCCCGACAATAAGCTAACGCGGCGTCATAAGCAAGGTTCATATATTTTTCCTCACTCAAAGAAACGTCCATTATCGTCAACGGGTGCAAAGTTAACGACGAGAGACGCCTGTCCACGGGATTTATCCAGCGCACCGGACGGGAAGTTCCTAATCGAAATCCGGCCACATCGGGATACCCCATGGTAAAGTCTTCTTCTATTCCGGCTTTTTCCAATAAATGAAAATCTTCCGGTTCACGACATGCCAGGTAGTGGTGGCGATTATACCGGATCTTTTGCCCGGCGGCCTTTTCCAAAGCTTGTCGTTCAAATTCGATACGTGAGGGATTTTTGCCGGCATCATAACTACTATGCAAACCAATAACGGCCTTGCTTGATTTCAACAAAGCCAACAACGAATGCCCGTCGAAAGAACTTAACGCATAATAGGGTTTATCCTGGACTGACTTCCCTCCCGTTTTCAAAAAATAAACCGCCTCGCAATGTTCCTTTCCTAACACGTCAATAACTGACTTATCCTTTTCTGCCAACCAGGGAAACGTATAATAAGGGTCATTTTCCAATGGCTGTTTCAACATTTGGAACGCGCGTTTGAATCCGCTTCCTTTTACTGTTTCACGTATTACATTGCGCAATGAACGACAATAAAAAGGTGCATCCACGTCATGTGTCAACCAAATTTTCCGTATGCCGGGTTTCGGTTCCGGGATGGGGAATCCTAATTCACGCAACCAGGCTTGTAAAAGCTGTCCGTATTCATCTACAACCGGACGGTGAATAAAGCCTGCCCTGTAGGGCAATGATTCTTTCCCTGAGAAACGTCCGTGCTCATCCCTGATATCCCGCCTCCCGATTTCTTCGTACCGGGTGAGCAGGAAATAAGCGCTGGCAATAATATCGGCATGAACAACGAATGTATTTCCATGCCAAATCACTTCGGGCGTACCAAATAACAAAGGAATCCCGTTGATTTCTTTTAGCGGAAGTTCCGGCATCGACAAGGGTGTCCCGTATACATGCTCGTCAAAAAAAGTCGAAGGTATGATAACCAAATTATATCGGTGGAACATTTCCGGGTCAGATGTGTATCCAATATGGCAATCTAATTCCAACGTTTTTGTGTCGCCAAGTAAAAAATCAAGGATATACGATAGGATAGGATTCATATACCTAATTTCGTTCGAATTTTATATAATAAACTCCGTTCGTTCTTAGATATTGTGAAGAAGGGTGTTTGTACCGCTCCGAATTCGCGAAAAAATCGCTCGACCCCCTGAATCATGGAACCTTCAAAGTCGAATAATGTGGTATGCACGGAAACATCTTTTATCCCCTCCCACAGAACTAAACTGTGCGCACCCGATTCACGTAAAGCAGGGTCGCCTCCACCGGCCAGATAATAAGCAACGCTTCCCTGCCATACAATAAATGCTACGGCATGCAATTTACCTTCCGTATCATACCCACCCCAAATATCGCCTTGTTTCCGTTCACGGCACTGGGTTATTAATTTCTTCAATGTATCCACATGCGGAGGCTGCCGATCCTGGCGTTTGAATGTCAATGAGTAAACAGACAGGAATTCATCTTCCGGAACACCTCTTTCTATGTTTATCTTGAATTTCTCTTTTGCCTTGGTAATATTACGGCGGATATTCGGACGCATGTTCGCCCATAAACCTTCCGGGTGATGAATGTCTCTTAATAAATAGGTATAACGGGTCGTTTGCTTATAGCCTTGCCAGTAAAAGGGGAGCCAATCTGTTACCTGATAATTGAAATTTTGCAGAAAAGAAGGATATTTCTTTAATCCATCCGTGAAGGTCTTACATAGCATTTGGCGTTGACCTAACAAGGTCGTATATTTGGTATCGGATGTTTCCGGCGCGAACCAAGGACCCATTGTTTGCGTATAGGGAGGCATGGAAACCACTTTCGGATGTGGCGTGTAAAAAGGCAGGGCGGCTTGGATACGTCCGTTTTCCTCAACTAATAAAACGTCCCATTTATTACTTCCGCAAACTATGTCAAGCCACCAATCCTGTGAAAAAACTGGGATGCTTGCTTCAATACGGCAAAGGGAACGGTATTTATCTTTCATATGGGTTGACGGTTGACGGTTGACAGTTGACAGTTGCTCATTCCAACGTTGTCAACTGTCAATTATCAATTGCCAACTTATTTTATGCCTTTAACTTTTCAAATATCTGGGTCGACAGTTCTTCTGCCAGTTCGGGATTATCGTTGATACATTGCTTGGCGGCATCGCGGCCTTGTCCGAGTTTTGTATCGTTGTAGCTATACCATGAACCGCTTTTCTTGATTATTCCCAAATCAGAACCTAAGTCTACAATTTCGCCCGCGTGGGAGATACCTTCGCCGAACATGATATCGAATTCTGCTTTGCGGAAAGGAGGCGCCACTTTATTTTTCACCACTTTCACGCGTACCTGGTTTCCTTTTACTTCTTCACCGTCCTTTAATTGCCCGATACGGCGAATATCCAATCGTACGGAGGCATAGAATTTCAAGGCGTTGCCACCCGTTGTTGTTTCCGGATTGCCAAACATGACGCCTATCTTATCACGCAATTGGTTGATGAAGATGCATGTGGTATTCGTTTTATTGATAGCGGCAGTCAGCTTACGAAGTGCTTGCGACATCAAACGGGCTTGCAAACCCATCTTGCTGTCACCCATTTCTCCTTCTAACTCCGCTTTGGGAGTCAATGCCGCAACCGAGTCGATCACGATAATATCTACAGCCGACGAACGGATAAGTTGTTCGGCTATTTCTAATGCCTGTTCTCCGCTATCCGGTTGGGAAATATATAAATTGGTAATATCTACGCCTAATTTTTCCGCATAAAAACGGTCGAAAGCATGTTCTGCGTCAATAAAAGCAGCCAGTCCTCCGGCCTTTTGGGATTCCGCAATGGCATGGATAGCCAATGTTGTTTTACCAGACGATTCAGGACCATAAATTTCGATTACACGGCCTCTTGGATATCCTCCCACTCCCAACGCGGCATTCAGCGCTATGGATCCGGTAGATATTACTTCTACTTCTTCTACTATCTCATCCCCCATTTTCATGATTGAACCTTTACCATAGTTCTTTTCAATCTTATCCATTGCGGCACGCAGGGCTTTCATTTTTTCCGAGTTTACGCCCGGTTTTCCTGTTTCTTCCATATTGTTTTCCATTTTTTCTTTCGCCATTTTAATTATTTATTAAGGATTTGATTTGCATGGTCTTTTGTTTTTATCTCTTTAGGGGTAATAATCCGTTCTACCACTCCTTCCTCATTGATTAGGAACGTTGTACGTGCCGTCCCCATATATTTACGTCCATACATGCTCTTTTCCACCCATACGCCAAATTGTTCCTGAAGCTTAGTCTCGGTATCAGCAATCAGATTGAACGGAAGTTCATGGGCGGCAATAAACTTCTGATGCGATTTGGCGCCGTCTTTGCTTACCCCCACCACTTCATAACCTGCTTTCCTTAAGTCCTGATATCCATCACGCAGGCTACAAGCTTCTGCCGTACATCCGCTTGTGTTATCTTTCGGATAGAAATAAAGAGCCAGCTTTTTGCCTTTAAAGTTGCTCAGTTTTATTTCATTCCCGTTTTGATCGATCCCCAATATTTCAGGCGCTTTATCTCCTACTTCTATTGCCATTTTATAATTCTAAATCCATATTAAACAATTCGTGCCAAGGTAATCCCTGCTCGTTCAACTCTTTCATAAATGGGTCGGGGTTGAACTCTTCTACATTCCATACACCCGGCTTCTTCCACAGGTCTTTCATAAATAATTTGGCGCCAATCATGGCTGGCACTCCCGTTGTATAACTTACCGCCTGTGCGCCTGTTTCTTTGTACGCGGCTTCATGGCTACAATTATTATACACATAATAAGTCAACCCTTCCCCGTTTTTCAACCCGCGGATACGGCAACCAATGGAAGTTTCGCCTGTATAGTTTTCTCCCAAATCGCCCGGATTCGGCAACACGGCTTTCAAGAATTGGATAGGTACAATCTCCATACCATTATATAATACGGGTTTGATACTATCCATCCCTATATTTTGTATCACGCGTAGATGAGTCAAATACTCTTGCCCGAAAGTCATCCAGAAACGCGCCCGTTTAATAGCCGGGAAATTCTTTACCAAACTTTCCAGTTCTTCATGATACATCAGGTATGATTCTTTTGGCCCGATGTTTGGATAATTCAGCGGCTTATGCACCGATAACGGGTCGGTTTCTTTCCATTCGCCATTTTCATAATATTTTCCCCGTTGGGTTATTTCACGGATATTTATTTCGGGATTGAAATTTGTGGCAAATGCTTTGTGATGGTCTCCGGCATTACAGTCTACAATATCCAAGTAATGGATTTCATCAAAATGATGCTTCGCTGCATAAGCGGTGAATACACCGGTCACTCCCGGGTCGAAGCCACATCCCAAAATAGCTGTCAACCCGGCTTTTTCAAACTTGTCTTTGTATGCCCATTGCCAGCTATACTGGTATTTGGCTTCGTCCAGCGGCTCATAATTGGCCGTATCCAGATAACTTACCCCATACTCCAGACAAGCATCCATAACGGATAAGTCCTGGTAAGGTAATGCCAGATTGACTACTAAATCCGGCTTGAATGTATTGAATAAAGCAACAAGTTCGTCCACATTATCCGCGTCTACCTGAGCCGTCTGTATGTGTACACTTTTAATATCTTCCGCTATTTTATCCGCTTTACTTTTGGTACGGGTAGCAATCATTATATCTGTAAAGACAGCTGCATTCATTGCCATTTTTTTCACAGCAACCGTGCTAACACCCCCAGCGCCAATTACTAAAACTTTTCCCATTTGCCTACTTGATTTGTTTTTGTTATTTTACAGTATTTCAAGGTCTTTTGTAACCAAGGAACAAATATAAGATTAATCTTATTCACACCCAAAGAATAATTGCAGTTTAGACGTTTTCAATTAAATTATAATGTGTCCTTCAATAACAGCTGCCTATAAATAATAAAAGAGCGAAATGACTCCCGCTCTTTTATTATAATTGTTTATGATACCGCCTTTATTTTGAGAAATTCAAGCCGACATCAAATTTTTCAGACTTTTTAATTAACTCAGGCAACTGTTCCAACATTGCTTTTAACATGGCAGCCATGACAGGATCCATATCCCCTAACTTATTTCCTAATATAGGAGTAGCAATTACCAAAACGGCTCCTAACATTTCTTTCGACATATAGAATGAAGCGGAATCGCCCTCTACTTTCATGCTGACAGGTAGTGCATAATACCCTCCCTTATCTACCATCAAAGCCAATAATGAATCCATATTAAAGTTGTCTCCCAAAAATACGCCTAATAACGGAAGGAGTGATTTGTCAAGAGCCACGAACAATTGATTTTCAGAAACAAAATATTGGATAGACACCATGGATTGGATAGCCGGAGGCATACCGGTTGGGTCTTTTTCACCTTGTTTCACCCAATTCACGTCAAACGCACCGTTATCTGTTAGGATAGACGTAACGGCGCTCACTTTTTCAGCCATCTTTCCACCCAACATAGCGCCCAGTAGAGCATATTGTTTATCTACTGCCGCATCTCCTGTTTTGACGTCAACGAAAACATCTCCACCTTTTTCACTAAAATTCAACTTCCATGTCCCCACTATAGGCGAATTAATTTTACGAGTAACATTGATGCTGAATTCTTTTGTTTCATCTGCTTTTGTTGCCGGAATACCAGACAACGTTCCTTTGATTGAAATGGTAGTAGCGCCTACAGTCGTTTCAGATTCGAAGGTATAATTACTTTCAGACTTCGTCATTTTCACACCGTCAAATTCAACAGACGCTGTATCAGGCAGAACATTCGTCAATGTAATTTTCGCATCATCACCCGAACCAATTGCAATTGCAGCCGATTTTTGTGAAGTTGCCGCTGCTTTTCCATCAATTACCAAGGTGTTTCCGTCATATGTTCCAACACCATCTTTCCAAGTGGTTTCTGTTGGAGTCTTACCACCACCGCCTGGGGTAGGACCTGGACCTGGTTTAGGCTTATCATCGTCGCCACCGCAAGCAGCGAAAAAAGCGACTGTAAAAGCCGTCATCAGTAAATACATTAAAAAGTTTTTTTTCATAATCCTCTTTTTTTAAATTAGACAATCTTTACCGTGTTTTTTGTTTAGTAAAACGCGGCAAATATACTCATTATTTCATTTGGGGACGTATAATATAGGAAAATGAATAGGCTTTATCTTTCAATTTGTATTGTTCAAGCGGCTGGGCGCCCCAACTGTTGTCGCCGGCCACCCCTCTCTGTTGCAAGTCGATGTTCACAGCTACTATATCCCTGCGGTCGACGTCTGCCGAATGTTGTTGCTTCTTTGTCAGACCGGCGTCAAAGTCTTCATCCAGATTATGCCGGGCCGTGAAGTTCAGTGATTCGTCAACCGGATCTATTGTTAATCCGTTCCCATCCTTATCTGTAAACGACACGGTACGTAAACAAGTCCGGTTGCCATTTTCCTGCGGACGAATATAATCGAATCCCATATCTTCAACTTTGCTTTCGTAACGCCCTACAAACATGGCCATTTTACGATCCCAATAGTTTTCCAGCGGTCCTCTTGCATAATAGGATACGTTATCAAAAGCCACGGGCAATTGCATCTTCATACCAAAGCGGGGAAGTTCAGGCAGGTTTCTGTCACCCATATCCATACTTCCGGTTATTTGTACGGCCCCATCATTTAGTATCTGATAGGTAATACTGTAATCAATATCAATAAACTGCAATTTATATTGGGCAATAATCTTTATACCGTCTGCATTTTGTTGTTGGATGTCCAGATTGACCAGTTCGCGCATATCACCTGCCGTACGCCATACATTTGCCCTTTTCTGGAAAGACTGTCCATAGTCGTTATCGGTCGGGGCACGCCAGAAATTCGGTACAGGAGCGGAAGTTATCAATGGTTTGCCATCATATGTATAGCTGCCGAGCAGCCCGCTGCGCAAATGGATACTGCCTTTTATCTTTCCACTTTCAAAGACTACTTCTCTATCGGTTTTCTCTATCTTCAACGTCCCATTCGCTGTAATTTCCTTTCCGAAATAGTTGCTGTTAGGAAACCAGATCTGTTCGAATGCCACGGTATGCCCTACGGGAATCATTTCTGTTCCCTGTTTTTCTTTCGCCCGGAGGTTAAGGAAGTATTCTTCGCCTGCCTTGGGGGAATAGGCCGGCAATGGAATTGTCACCTGTACCTTTGAACCTGGTTTTCCCGAAGCGTTAAATGTCCCGTTGGCAACAACTTTGTCATTCACCTGAAACTCCCATTCGTAATTGTAATGGTTGAGGTCGGTAAACTGGAAATAATTAACCAATTCGATTTTGCCTTTCTCCACATCTACCGGTTGGAAATAAACGCCTTGATATGTTTTCTTTACCTGATACAATCCGGGGTGGATCGTACGGTCGGCGCTCACCAGCCCATTGGCGCAGAAATTCTCATCATGTGTCCAGCGGTCGCCGCCAAAATCACCACCATAGAAGAAATACGTTCTTCCGTTCGGGTCTTTTGCTTCAAGTCCCTGGTCTACCCAGTCCCAGATAAAACCTCCTTGAAGATTCGGGGATTTTAGGATAATGTCCCAATATTCCTGAAAGTTCCCAGTGCTATTCCCCATAGCATGCGCATATTCGCAAAGTATCCATGAACGGTTGGTATCTTTACGGTCGGCATACCATTGCAATCGTTGTGGAGATGTATACATCCAGACGATAATATCCGAATAAGGTTCTTTTTCAGGCGCCCGTTCGCATTGTACGGTACGCGAGGGGTCACGTTGCTTCATCCAATTATACGTCTCTTTATAATTCGGGCCAAAATCACTTTCATTGCCTGTAGACCAACCGATAATGGAAGGATGGTTTTTGGTACGTTCCACCATTCGTTGCGTGCGATCCAAATGCTGTCCTAACCACGATTTCTGGAAAGACGGGTGGCGCGAACGGTCGAAACCATCCAGCCCGTGCGCTTCTATATTCGTTTCATCAATTACATATAAGCCGTATTTATCACACAATTTGTACATTTCTGCGCTTTGTGGATAATGGCTCAGCCGGATAGCATTCAGGTTGAATTGCTTCATGATGCGGATATCCTTCAAACGGGTAGCCTGATTGATTGCGTGCCCGGTCACCGGATGATGCTCGTGCAGGTTGGTTCCACGAATAATAATGGGTGTTCCGTTAATCCAAACTTGTCCGTTTCTCATCTCAATCTTGCGGAATCCGGTTTTGATCGCTGTCATTTCCGCCGTTTTCCCCGCAGCATTTTTCAACGTAATGATTACATCATACAGGTTAGGGAATTCGGCGCTCCACTGTTTAGGGTTGCTTACTTGCTGTGAAAAAGAAATTTTCTGTTCGCCTCCGGAAGTTACCTGGGGAATGTTTATGTTTTTAGAAAAGATATTTTTCCCCGATTCGTCGGCTACTGTTACATTTACAGAATAATTGTTTGCCGTTTGGGCGTCGAAGTTACGAATGTTTATATCCATATTGAAAATACCATTCGCGTAATTCTTGTCCAAATCACTGATTACGAAAAAGTCTTCAATCGACACTTTCGGACGGCCAATCAGGTATACATCCCTTTCTATACCGGCCAGGCGCCAGAAATCCTGGTCTTCCAGATAAGAAGCGTCACTCCACTTAAAAACTTCAACGGCCAACAGGTTTTCACCCTCTTTTATATAATCCGTAATATTGAATTCGGCCGTTGTTTTTGAAGCTTTCGTATAACCTGTTTTTTTTCCATTCACCCATACGGTAGCCGCTCCGGCAATTGATTCGAAGTGGAGGATAACCTCGCGGTTGTCCCATCCGCAAGGAACTGAAAAGGTAGTCCGGTACGAACCGATAGGCAAATCTTCATTATCTACATAAGGCGGGTTTAATGGAAAGATGTATCTAATATTTGTATAGACAGGTATTCCAAAACCTTGCATTTCCCAATTAGACGGCACAGCAATATCATCCCAATGGTCGTCATTGTAACCGGGTTCATAAAAGCCTGACGGACGTTCGGCCGGTTTGGTACTGAATTTAAAACGCCAGTTCCCATTTAATGAATGAACGAATGGAGTGTTGTATTTATCCCCGCTTAACGCCTGGCGAACTCCTTCATAAGGAACAAATTCTGCTCGTGGTTTTTCCACATTCTCATTGACTAATTCCGGATTTTCCCAAAAATTAGCTTGTCCCCATAGGCCTGCTGCAAAAAAAAGCAGACTCAATACAAGTGATTTTTTTTTCATATAATATACTATTAAGATGGTATCAGACTATAAAACATCCCTGCTCGCATCACTGTACTTGATGCGAACAATCCCTGAATTGTTGCGCAAGTTATAGAAAAAATGGATTTTATTTCCGATTATAACCAAATTTATTTCGTGCAAAACGTAAGAGTCCGGGAAGCCTACTAACCCCGGAAAGCCTTTCTCTTGACAAATCAATCTTAATTTTAAACATAGAAACCAAATCTTTTTTGCAATTAAGCAGTTAATTTATATTGATTGACGAAAAAAGTAAACATTTCTGCGATTTATGAAAAAAGAGGTATGCGGTACATTTATTAATATTGGAACTTAAAAGAAAATATACAGACATGTTAATTTCATCAGAAAATCATTTAGCCAACTCTACATCAACATTTAAGTCGCAAAAACTAACTCATGGAGACTTACTTCACAATTCACAGCCTGACAGTAATCATCTTTTTTTCCTTTTAGAAGGAGAAGCAATCTTCAACAATATTGATGTAATCGGTAAAAACATCCAATCGGGAACGTTCTTTTTTATCCCTTTCTCGTCTGAAATGACAATTGAGGCCGTATCAACCTGCAAATTTATTATTTTTTCTTTCGACAATTTTGTCACTATCTATGAACAGATATACTTTAGAGAGTTATCGCCGTTTTGCAATCAAACAGAACAGAATTTTGAAATAATCAGAATGAATCCTTCGATTACCTACTTTATAAACGACATTGCAAAGTCGCTGGAACTGGATTTCGACCAAACCGAAATTCAACAGTTAAAGCACGAAGAGCTCATTTGTCTTCTTAGTTCTACTTACACCGCGGAAGAAATGGCTTCCATCTTTTATCCCATTGCAGGCAAATCATACGATTTCAGAAAATTAATCCTCAAAAATTACTTGAAGATAAAGAACATCGAGGATTTAGTCCAATGCACCGGCCTTAAAAGGAAAACATTCGACCGCCAGTTTACGAATGAATTCAATGTAGCCCCCTACCAATGGATTCTTAATCAAAAAGCAAAACATATAAAGTATGCCCTTTCTGAAACCACAGACAAAATGAGTTGTATCATGAAAAAGTATGGTTTCAGCATAGCTCCGCATTTTACGCGATTTTGCAGGGAACAGTTTGGTTTTTCACCGATGGAACTAAGAAAGAAATTACAAAGAGCCAGATTGTAAAAAAATGTTTTAAAATTGTGTAAAATTCATCTGGATGAACTTATGAAAACATTTAGATGAAAAGGGGAGATCATTGGGATGATTTCCCCTTTTCATTTGGATGTTTTTTAAAAACAATTCTTTTTCTTTATTTTTTTAAGGTTTTTTCTTTGCCTTTGTTTCTGGAAATTCATTTTCTTTGTGAAAATGAACGAGTTGGTTCTTGAAAAATTGAAAGTACTCGCAGAATCCGCCAAGTACGACGTATCCTGCTCGTCGAGTGGTACTACGCGAAAAAACCGTCCGGGTGCGATAGGAAGCGCCGCCGGTTGGGGAATTTGCCATAGTTTTACCGAAGACGGCCGGTGCGTTTCATTACTAAAAATTATGCTCACCAACAATTGCATGTACGATTGTGCCTATTGCATCAACCGCCGGGGCAATGATATCCGGAGAGCAACTTTCACCGTTCAGGAACTGGTCGAATTAACCATCGAATTTTACCGGAGAAATTATATCGAAGGGCTCTTTCTCAGCTCGGGAGTTGTTAATAATCCCGATTATACAATGGAGCGGATGGTGCGTGTGGTTAAGGATTTACGCACAGTACACCGGTATAATGGATACATCCACATGAAAAGCATTCCCGGCGCAAGTCCCGAACTGGTTGGTGAAGCCGGAAAATACGCCGACCGGTTAAGCGTGAATATCGAAATATCCAAAGAACAGAACCTAAAGCTATTGGCTCCGGAAAAAGACCATCAAAGCGTGTACCGGCCGATGTTTTATATCCAACAAGGGGTTTTATCCAGCGCCGAAGAACGGAAGCGTTTCCGTCATGCCCCACGCTTCGCTCCCGCCGGACAGAGTACCCAAATGATTATTGGCGCAACAGACGAAAGTGATAAAGATATCTTGCAACTTTCATCCGCACTATACCAACGCCCAAGTATGAAACGGGTATATTATTCCGGATATATTCCGATTAATACGTATGACACCCGCTTGCCGGTATTGAAACAAGCCCCTTTGGTGAGGGAAAACCGCCTATACCAAGCCGACTGGCTGATGCGTTTTTATGGCTTCCGTGCAAATGAGATCGTCAATGAAACATTCCCCAATCTGGATTTGGAGGTTGATCCCAAACTGGCATGGGCGTTGCGCCATCCCGAAGCATTTCCTGTTGACCTGAACAAAGCTGATTATGCCATGATTCTCCGTGTGCCGGGCATCGGAGTAAAATCGGCTAAACTAATCGTCGCGTCACGCAAACACGGACGCATCACTTCATCAACATTGAAAAAGATCGGTGTTGTCATGAAGCGGGCACAATACTTCATTACATGCAATGAACTGTCAACCTTTACTGTAAACGAAGCACAACCGGAATACGTACGCAACGTATTGACGGAAAAAAGGAGCAGCAAAAGGGAATCCGACAATCGCCAGTTATCCATCATTTTCCCAGACTGAAGATGTTCGTTTTCCGGTATGATAAGACGTTTGAAGGACTATTGACCGCTGTTTTCGACGCATACAGCAGGAAAACATTCCCAGACACGTTACTTTCCGAAGCAGAACCGGCTCCCATGTTCATGGAACAGGAATATAGAGTTGTCACCGAAACAGGAAAATCAACCCGCGTATGGATGGCGCTGAACAAAAAGCTTTCCAGGGAGGTGTGCGGTATGTTGATGCATGTTTGGCTGTCGGAACTGCCTAAAAGCGACGAACTCTTGCTCCGGTATATGCGGAAAGTTTTCGACTCTCCCCATTCTGTCACGACCAATTTTACAGACGATGATGTTGTCCAGGTGGAAAAAATAGCCCGGAAAGTGAGCCGGGAACGGATGCATTTAATCCAGTTTGTCCGCTTTATTAAAGCGGCTGACGATATTTTCTTTGCTCCCGTTTCGCCGATATACAATGCCTTACCACTAACGCTTCATTACTTTACCGACCGCTTTGCCGACCAGAAATGGCTGATTTACGACATCAGGCGGAGGTATGGGTATTTTTACGATTTAAATACAGCGGAAGAGGTCACATTAAACGATGATACCCACCTCCTCGGCGGTAAACTGGATGAAAAATTAATGGCGCAAGATGAAAAACTTTTCCAGGATATGTGGAAAACATACTTTCAGGCTCTAACGATAAAGGAACGCCTGAATCCCAAACTTCAGCGTCAACACATGCCCCGCCGTTTCTGGAAATTCTTACCCGAAAAATCCTGAAAGGATCCCTCCGGATTATACCTCGAAGGCTACGCGTGCACGAGCCGGTTGCCCTGATTACATTCCGAACATTTCTTACCGGAAGACCGGGACTTTTTGACAGCCGTATATTTTTCCAGTAAAAGAGCCGGATGATAAGACTGCTTCGCCTGCCGGAGTCCGGGGATACCTAAGTCTTCCTCTCGGTTTACATAAATATATTGTTCGGACAGATGGGCTGTAAATTCCCGGTTAATCATGCTATAAACACCCTCATAATTAATATCCGCCTTTTCTACGTGAACCCCGAACGTATTCGCATTAATCGGAGCGCCGAATGAAAAGGCTACAATTTGACGGTCTACACAGATAGAGCCGCCAATCAATCCCAGCTTATCGGCATGCCGAAGGGCGTATGTAAGCGAACGGCGCTCGTTGCTAAGCTCTTCCGCGTCGTCGTCTGTACGGTTTGCCTGATACCATTTCCGTTCCAGTTCGAGGCATTCGGGCACCAGTTCGGGAGTAATAGGCATATATTCATAACGGTAGAGTTTGGTGAATTTATTGATATGGTTGCGTTTGGGCTGGTATTTCTTACCGGTAAGATTTATCAAGTCTTCCCGTAAATAAATATAATCGAAATAATCCCGTTCGGGCATATAGCGGAAACCATCAGGGAATGTATTTTCCAATGCAATCCGTCCTTCAGGAGTAACTCCCAACAACCAAAGTGGGTGTCCCCGCTTCAGTGAATCCTCTTCCAGCAGTTCGACAGCACAAGCCAAGTTGCCTGTCCCTACCGGACACATGTATACAAAATGGCTGTTATCTTCAACTTGGAAACGTATCAAAAGAAAGCCGTCTACTACGGCATATTCACTGTTGTAAAGGAAGCGCCAGCTACACATGTTTACGAAAGAAAAGTCGCAGTTCATGTATGGGCTATTCAAGGTGAAAGAGGTTATCACCTCTTTGTCATCAAGTGTAATAGGTTTAAAAGATATATTCATAATACGTTAAGCTTACGCAAAGATAACCAAAACTAACTGATTTTACCCAATCATCGTTGAACGAGATGCCTATCAATCAAGCGATTTATCAAATCCACCATCTTTGTTTATTAAAAAGACAACAGAATACCGTGCAATTCACTAAAAAAAATTGAAATTCAATATATTATCTCGTTTTAAAGAAAAAATCAAAATAACTTCTGTTTTTTTCTTTAATTGTTTGTTTATATGAAGCCTTTTCTTATTTTTGTGATAATTTCAAATTTGTAACAATTACAAAGTTACAATGGATACAAGGAGAAAGGCTAAAAACAGACTGTTAAGTGTGGGCATAAAGCCTTCGATACAACGAATGGCGATTATGGAATACTTGCTAGCCCATCCCACCCACCCTACGGCGGATACAATCTTCAATGATTTGACCCCGACGTTGCCAACCTTGTCTAAAACTACCGTTTACAATACGTTGCGGTTGCTATCCGAACAAGGAGCCATCCTATCCATCAGTATCGACGAAAAAAATGTACGTTACGACGGGGATATTGCCACACACGCACATTTCAAATGTAAAAAGTGCGGATGCGTTTACGATTTGTCGATAAAAGGATTAGACACGGTATATGTTGAAGGTATTGGCGATCTCTGTGTTACAGAGTGTCAGCTTTATTATAAAGGATATTGCGAAAAGTGTAAAAGCAAACTCACTTAATTATCGCGGTATTTATTTGTGAATAACTGAATATACATCGGAATGAAAAATGCTTACATAACCACCCGCACACGACTGTGTAGTAAAAACGCACCATAAAAAAAGATTTTGAGGCGTTGTATAACCGCCGGTTTAAATAACTTTGGGATTAATAGATTAATTGTGGAGGCGGCCTGCGGGGGCTGTCTCCTTTTTTCGTATGTTTGTCCATTATCAACAAACAGAACGTTTTATGAAATTCAAACAACTTATTTTGGTTTTTGCCGTCTTCTTCACATTCTCCGGATGTGATGTGGCAAAGCAGTTGGGAAGCGCTTTTAACTTCACACAATGCAAATTTGATTACCACTCAATCACAAACTTATCGTTGTCGGGCACAAACCTTTCCAGCGGAGTAAACGCCGCGAAGATTCTACAGTTGGCATCCCTCCTGACAGGTAACGCATCTTCTATTCCGTTGGATTTCACCTTGAATCTTAATGTAACAAATCCCAATCAGACAGTTGCTTCCCTTAATGGATTGCAGTATGTATTGAATATAGACGACGTGCAGTTTACGACCGGTACGGTGAGCCATGCATTCAACGTTGCAGGAGGTGAAACCCAAGTGTTACCCCTTAGCATCGGCTTCGACCTGGCCACCTTATTAAGGGGAGAATCAAAAAACGCGATACTCAATATCGCGAAGAATTTCCTGGGGTTGGGAAGTGAAAAGTCAAATGTCACACTTCAAATCAAGCCGTCGTTCAACATCGGGGGCTATCCGGCTACTTCCCCGGTATATATCCCGGTAAGCTTCTCTTTCGGAGGAAGGAAATAGGCAGCGCGAGACAAGGATTCAAGTACTAAGAATACATAAGGAAACCATTCAAGAGCTTAAAGATGCCTAAATTATATGCCGGGATGTTCCGGATAATGCATTATTTTCCTATTTTTGTGTGACAGCGTCTTAAAATTCAAATTATTTTATTACATCTTAGATAAATACGAGAATTAAGTAGAATATTTATTGTTAAACCTATAAACATTGATGAATTATGAAACAATGTGTATTCGTTCTATGTGCTTTCCTATTGATAGGATGCGCCAACGCACAAGATTTTAAGGTAATTAAGCTTGTCCCCCCCGTGAAAACCGGCGGTGAGCCCCTAATGAAAGTCTTTAACAACAGAAAATCAGACCGTGAATTTGCTCCCGACAGACTGAAACCATCCGACTTGTCGAACTTGCTTTGGGCCACAAACGGAATCAACCGCCCCGACGGTAAACGTACGGCCCCTTCTGCAAGAAACGTACAAGATGTAGACGTATACGTCATCATGGCAGAAGGCGCTTATTTCTATGATGCGAAAGAACATGCCCTGAACCCTGTTACTCCCGGCGACCATCGTGAAGCCGTAGCTGCCGGACAGGACTTTGCCAAGACGGCTCCGATTAGCCTCATCCTGGTATCCGATTTGTCACGTTTGAGCGATGACGTCAATGAAAGAACAAAACTCATGGGAGCAGTAGACGTAGGTATCGTATGCCAGAACCTGAATATCGTTTGCGCAGGTTTGGGACTCGCAACCGTACCCCGGGCAACCATGAATCATGACGCATTAAAAACCGTATTGAAACTGAAAGACACACAGTTGTTATTAATAAATAATCCTGTGGGATACCCCAAGAAATAAAAAACAAATGCCTATATTCTTCTTCGTCCTTTTCGGGGCTTATTTTAGTGGAAATATATACATATTTATCCGAGGTTGGCAAGCCATTTCCGGCTTGCCAATTACTTTAAAAGTTGTTTTCGGCATATTATACTGGTTGGGGGCATTGTCATTTTTGTATATGCTCAAAAGAGATGAAGCCTTTCCGTCCACATTAGCCCATTACTTGCATCAAATCGGAACCGGCTGGCTGGTCTTCACCCTGTATATGGTTATCGGCTTGCTTGTTATAGACTTGTTCAAATTATTCCACCTGCAATCCGGCTATAGTATCTTTGTCCTTTCAGGGCTGGTCTTGGCTGTGTTGCTTTATGGATTTATCAATTATAAAAATCCGCGTGTCAAACAAATCGACCTTGCCATAGACAAGCCGGTCAATTCGGCCGTAAAACAACTCAAAATCGTAGCCGTTAGTGATATACATATAGGATATGGAACCAACAAGGCCGCCCTGAAAAAGTATGTAAAACTAATCAATGCACAGCAGCCGGATTTGATCCTTATAGCCGGCGACTTGATAGACAACAGTATCATCCCCCTCCGCTCACAGCGCATGGATGAAGAACTGGCCCTGCTGAAAGCGCCGTTGGGCATCTATATGGCTCCGGGAAACCATGAATATATCAGTGGTATCCGCGAAAGTAAAAGCTTTTTAGCTCCTACGCCTGTTAAATTGCTGTGCGATTCCATCATCACACTTCCTAATCACTTACAAATCGTCGGGAGAGATGACCGAAACAATCGGCATCGTTTACTTGTTTCTGAATTAGTGACAAAAGCAAATCCAGAATGGCCGATCATCCTTTTGGATCATCAGCCTTTGGAATTGGAAAAAGCGGCTGAAGCCGGCATTGATTTGCAAATCAGCGGACATACACACAGCGGACAGGTGTGGCCGATAACCCTTGTCACCAAAAGCATGTTTGAACTGAGTTACGGAAGTATGAAGATAGGAAAATCGTATTTCTATACCTCGTCGGGATTATCGCTATGGGGGCCTCCTTTCCGCATCGGCTCAAACAGCGAACTGGTTGTCTTCAATATTACTTTTAGATAGATGAAAGTTTTTTTTGGTTCGATAATAGCCCAATTGCTGCTCAACCCTTATGTTTTTTGGAGGGGATGGCAGGCAATTCCGGCAAAGAAAAGCTGGCGAATACCATATATCCTTTTCTTTGCTGTCGAGTTGATTGTTTTCTTCATCGGATTTTTCTTCTATAAACTATTGTCCGACAACGTGATGATACCTATTTTCTACTTCTGTGGGACATGGTATATCCACTTGCTCTACATCACGATGGTTTTGCTGGTTATAGAAGTCGTCCGCCTGTCGAACCGGGTTTACCCCTGGTTTCCCCCATGGGTTACTTCGCACTGGGCGCAAACCAAACTCACGCTTTTTTCCCTTGTTATTATTTGTGTCGGCGGATTGACGGTGCATGCTTATCAAACAGTGATTCATCCCGTTGTGAAACATGTAAACATCACCATTCCTAAAGGCTCATGCCAGTCGGATAGTTTGAAAGTCGTTATGATGAGTGATTTACATATCGGCGAGGTCATTGATAAGAAACAGGTACAAAAGTTCGTATCAATGAGCAATGCCGAACAGCCCGACATGGTTGTTATCGTAGGGGATGTCATCGATTATGAATCGCGTTTTGCCGAACAAATGCACGCAGAATACGACCTCCAGCGACTGAAAGCCCCTTTAGGCACATATATCGTCTTGGGCAATCATGAATACCGTGCCAACCGGAATGCTAAATTGCGTTGGCTACAGAAAACGGGGGCTACCCTTATGATTGACTCGGTTGTCCTCGTCGACAACTCTTTCTACCTGATAGGACGGGATGATTTTATAAACAAAACGCGCAAAACACTTTCCTCCCTGACAAAAAACCTCGACCCAGGGAAACCGAAGATTTTGCTCGACCACCAACCCTGGACGTTTGCCGAAGCTGCCATGAATCACATAGACCTCGGCCTGTACGGGCATACGCATTTCGGTCAATTATGGCCTTATCCGTTGCTAATGAAGTTCGTGTACGAATGCCCTTACGGATATCACCGGAAAGGCCATTCACAATTTTACGTTTCATCAGGCATCGGGATAGCCGGACCACCTTATCGTGTCGGCACGGTTTCCGAAATGGTTGTCTTGCATATCTATTTCAAATAAATTACTATCTTTACATCCATCAATCGTATAAAAAGCTATATCATGGAAACAAAGATTACAAAAACATTGGTTGCCCTTTGCTGTATGCTATTCTGCATAACCACTTATGCCGGAACAACGGAATCAAACAGCGACAAATTGAAAGGTTCGTGGATATATTCATTGCCTGAAGCCCCCTACGAATATCAGGACGGAAAAATTGATTTTAAAGAAACCGACGGTAAACTGCATGCCACAGCCACTATCGGCCATTCTACATACGAGATAAACAATGTTAAAAAAGAAGGTAACACTTATAAATGCAGCCTTTTGGTAGACGGAAGCAATATAGATGTAGCCCTCAAGTTGGAAGGCGGCGAGTTAAAAGGCACTGTCACAGCCGACGGTTGGGAAATGCCTGTAACTTTTAAACGCGACAAAAAGTAATTTGCCGAGTTTCATGTTTATCGTTATCGGGATTATGTTTGGCGGCATTGCCGTGGGCTACCTGTTCCGTAAAGTGGCATTTCTCCAAAAAACAGAAAGACTTATTTCGTATACTATTTTGCTTCTTTTATTCCTGCTTGGACTATCTGTGGGAGGAAACCGTGAAATAGTAAACAACCTCCCGTCGTTGGGCGGGCAAGCGTTCGTGCTGGCTTTTGCCGGAACGCTGGGAAGCATTCTTGCCGCATGGGGAATCTACCATTATTTCTTCAAAGAGAGGAAACGTTAAGGGATGAAAGGAAGTTTGACTGTTGTGGGATTCTTTGCATTAGGCTGCCTGCTGGGCTGGGGATTCAACCAATGGGATATCACTATCCTTACCGACATCACGCCTTATGTGTTATATCTTTTGATGTTCCAAGTAGGGATAAGTATCGGTTCCGACAAGAAATTAAAGAATATCCTCACCAGTATACGCCCCCAATTATTACTCGTGCCGCTGGCTACCATCACCGGCACACTTTCCTTTTCTGCCCTCGCCAGTTTTTTAATCGCCCAATGGAGCGTGTTTGACTGTTTGGCCGTAGGCAGCGGTTTTGCTTATTATTCTTTGTCGTCCATCCTTATTACCGAATTACGCGAAGCTTCCTATGGTGTACAACTGGCCACCGAATTAGGAACTATTGCTTTGATGGCTAATATTATGCGCGAGATTATGGTATTGTTGGGAGCCCCCCTGTTTGTCAACTATTTCGGAAGGTTAGCCCCCATTTGTGCAGGAGGCGCCACAACGATGGATACCACCCTTCCCATCATTACACGCTATTCAGGTAAAGACCTTGTATTCATGTCTATTTTCCATGGAATACTTGTAGATTTGACTGTGCCGTTCTTTGTCTCTTTCTTTTGTTCGTTTTGAAAGATAAATGAGCCAGATGATAATGAAGCAATTAGAGGTTATTTTGAAATTTTATGACTATTTTCTTCTAAAAAAGTGCTATCTTTGTACCGTTTTAAAAACAATTTTAAGTAGAATGGATGCAAAAAGAATTTTGTTTATCACTCAAGAAATCACCCCTTATCTTCCCGAATCAGAAATAGCCACCATAGGCAGAAACCTACCCCAAGGTATCCAGGAGCGTGGACGTGAAATAAGAACATTTATGCCGAAATTCGGAAACATTAACGAGCGACGCAACCAGTTACACGAAGTGATTCGTCTGTCTGGAATGAACTTAATCATTGATGATACCGACCATCCGTTAATAATAAAAGTCGCATCTATTCAATCAGCCAGAATGCAGGTATACTTCATTGACAATGAGGACTTTTTTCAGCGAAAATTTGTTGCGAGGGATGCTGGTGGGCAAGAATATGAAGACAATGACGAACGCTCGATTTTCTATGTTCGCGGCGTACTGGAAACGATAAAAAAACTGCGCTGGATGCCGGATCTAATTCATTGTCACGGATGGATGTCGGCTTTGACGGCTCTTTATATCAAACGGATGTATGCCGATGACCCTTGTCTGAAAAATGCTAAAATAGTTTATTCTATTTATTCCGACGATTTTAAGACACCCCTCAGAGAGAATTTTGCCGAAAAGCTAAAGATGGACGGCGCCACAGACAAAGATGTCGCTGCATTAAAAGACGATACCAGTTTTGTTTCATTGTCGAAATTGGCGATAGACTTTTCAGACGGTGTTATCCAGGGAAGTGAAACAATTCATCCGGAACTGTCCGCTTACCTTACTATTCAAAACGGCAAACCATTCCTTCCGTATCAGTCTTCT
Source organism: Tannerellaceae bacterium (assembly GCA_031255855.1). Classification (GTDB taxonomy): domain Bacteria; phylum Bacteroidota; class Bacteroidia; order Bacteroidales; family Tannerellaceae; genus DFXE01. Next base: position 49,102 of record JAIRRS010000123.1, read on the forward strand.
GATACCTATATAGATTCTTTCAATACGTTCTATAATGTAGTTTTAGACTCCAAATAAAATAGGCAAATGAAAACTAAATTTTTTGTACTTGGCATTGTTTCCGGAATATTATTCCTGAACAGTTGTGATGATATGGGGCTGGTAGGACCAAGTATGCAACCTGTCGAGGATACACCGAATATCTTTGCAGATACGTTCATGCTCAAAGCCTCTACGGTAACTCTTGATTCTGTTTATGCGAAAACAGAAAGAGGACTATTAGGAGAAATATATGATCCGGTATTCGGAAATCTCAAAACAGACTTTATCTGTCAATTTTATATTCAAGAAGGTTTTAAGTTCAGGCAAACACCTATCGACGGGAAAATCGATTCAATAGATTTGAGGGTTTATTATCAATCGCGAAATTGGATAGGTGATTCGTTGGCGGCTATGAAGGCTACTATTTATCCGGTAATAAAACAATTAGACAGAAATTACTACACGAATATAAATCCTGCCGATTATGTGGATTTGAATAATCCCATAAGTTCAAAAATATATACGGCTCGCGATCAAACCGTTTCCGATTCAATATGGAATAATTTCGGCACAACCTGGTATACATATAATGCAAATATTAAATTTGATTTACCGGTTTCACTTGGACAGCAATTTTATGACGAATCCGTGAACAATCCCGCTTCATTCGCAAATCAAAATGCGTTTAACGACTATTTTCCCGGTTTATATATCACTACAACTTTCGGCAGTGGGAACATATTGAGCGTTGATGAAACAGAAATGACAATATATTATCGTTATTATGAAATAAGACCTTCTACTGGCGTTCGCGACTCAATTGCGCATGCGATAGAACTTTTCCCTGTCACAAAAGAAGTGATACAAATGAATCGTTCCCAACATGCTAATTTGGATAAATTGTTAGAACCTAATGATAAGTATACATACATAAAAACACCGGCCGGCGTTTGTACGCGTATAACATTTCCAACAAAAGAGATTATTGAGAGAATAAAAGGTCGACGTATAAATACGTTTCATTTCCAACTAAAGGTTATGAAGGAAGAGCAATGGAAATATGCATTAACTCCAACGTCTTTATTGTTGATCCATGAAGATTCAGTGAAAACATTCTTTGAAAACAGGAAGGTTGATGATTTAATTACTTCTTATGCCGCTGAATATAAATCAAGTACGTTAACTTATGATTTTACTTCGGGCAATATCAATGGTAATTTAGCCAATCTAATCAAATTCCAAATAGAAAATGCCCCCGATAAGGATTTGAATATGCTGGTTATCCCGATAGACCGTACAACTTATCAAAATAGCTCCTCCTCCTATCAGCCTACAACTACGACAGAATTAATAAGTAGTTATTTGAGGCCGTCAGGTGTTACCTTGCGTAAAGACCCGGAGGTTATGCAAATTCAGGTAATCACGAGCGCTTACAATAAATAAAACAAGCATAAAGATATGATAAAGAAAGAAGGCAGGCGATAACGCCTGCCTTCTTTCTTTTACGGTTGCAAACTTTTTCCTATATACGAATCCCAATTATACATTATCATTCCGGATATTTTCTTTTCGGATTTTTGGGAAACCAACCTTTCAACACGCGCTCTTTTTGTTCAAATACTTCTTTGATTGACCAGAAAGAAGAAAATGCAAAAACACCACAAATAGCTGAAAAGAACACACTATCACTTTCGATAAACAAAGAGGCAGCCGTACCAGCTATGCCCAGCAGAAGAAAAATCCACCAACATTTTGTCCCTAAATAATACTCGGCTTTGACAACAATCGGATGGAAAAGGCCTATAATCAAAAAAGTAATAATACCAATCAACAGTCCGTCAATATTAATATGAAAATGAACATACCCCATAATTTGTGTTTTTCAAACAAAGTTAGAATAAAAAAAGGATATCCTTCGTTTTAGGATATCCTTTTCGTATGAAATCTGGTAAATAATCGTTCTCTGTTATTCCGCCGGCGTTTCTTCTTCAGATGGTAAAAGTGGTTGCTGGGCAGTACCAAAATCAGGTGCGATTGTATTTGGGTCGACTCTTACGGCATCGTTAACCTGTTGTCTGATTTCAGACTGGTTGGATACGGTGGATCTTGGAATAAATGCAGTAATGATAATACTTAATACGAAAACCGTACCAGCTAAACACCATGTTGCTTTTTCCAAAAAGTCGGTCGTTTTACGTACACCCATGATTTGGTTAGAAGAAGAGAATCCTGAAGCTAAACCTCCACCTTTAGAATTTTGAATCAATACGATAAGTATTAATAATATGGCCGCAATCAGAACTAATATTGAAATAAATACGTACATTTTAGTTTTATTTTTTAGTGTTAATAATCAATTTTTCTAAAAATCTAATTTGGTCTGCAAAGTAAACATTTTTTTCCGGATATTTCAAGCTTAAATTTTTAATTATTTGCAAAGCTTTTTCGTATCGTTTTTGTTTGATGTAAATCCGGGCCAACGTTTCTGTAAAATAAGAATCTTCGTCCATGGGTTGAGATTCGTCTTTTTTCTGTTCTATACCTTCCAGGTCGCTTAAAAAAGTGTCATTATTATCTCCGTCTTCATCGTCAATCCACAGTCCTCTTCCCGGAATTCGTTGTTCATCTTCTTTCAGGAAAGAATCTATTAGTTCGTGATGTTGTAGTTTCGGAGAGGTTTCATCGTCCACTTGCTGCCCTTGGGGGGCTTTCGAGGCAGACCAATACAAATAATCGGTAGATGCACTTGGAAGAAAGAGTATTGACGAATCGGAAGAGTCGGCATCTCCCGGTTCACCATGCGAGGAGAGGAAGGTATCGATAAGGGAGAATGCATTGTTGGGTTTTCCGGGAGCATCTGCTTTTACCCGTACTTTCAATCCATATTGCGCCCCCTCAATCAATGTGAAGAGTTTCTTCCTGTCGGGAATATAAATGGCCATTTTCTTTAGTTCGGAAGCAAAGCTTATATCACTCAGTATCGCCAGATTTTTCAGATAGAGGATTCTGGCCGACTGAAAATAAGGATAATCTTCAACCAACTGCCTTAGCCCGGGAAGTGTTTCCCTTGTCAGTTGGGACGGTTTTCCCATCAGTTGATATAGCGTGGCTGCTTCCATCTTACCAATCGGCCACTGTCGAGTTAAATATCTGTTCTGTTACTTCTTTTACCAGTTCTTCATTTAAAGCATCTTGTACGGTTTCGAGCATCTGGTCGCTATTGAATTCGCGATAGGCAGAAAAAGACTGTTCAAAGTCTTTGTCTGGGGTTGCCCGGCTAGAATAGCGTACACGTATAGTTAATGTAAGTTTGGTCATGGATGAATAAGCATCTTCTTTTACTGCCATAGGAGCCAGGTCGTATCCGGTGATTTCTCCTTCCAGGTCTATGTCGCCATTGGCCGGAACCATCCGGAGTTTGGTTCTCCGGATAAAGAGGTCTTTCAATTCTTCGGTGAATTTCTGTGCCAAAGGAGGATATACCAAAGGAGCTTGATTGGGAAAATCACTGATAGTTACGCTCTTTGTCGTTTCATAATCAATAGACGAGCCTGTAAAGCTATATGAAATAGTGCAGGCTGTACATAGAATACCCAGCAACAGGATAAGCGATACGGTTTGTTTTTTCGCGTCCATAAGTTATTCCAGATTATACTCTTTGATTTTACGGTAGAGCGTCCGTTCGGATATCTTAAGGTCTGCGGCGGCGTTTTTGCGTCGTCCGTTATGCTTTTCCAGCGCCTTTTTTATCATTTCTTTCTCTACGTCTTCCAGCGACAGCGTTTCTTCTTCTTCCACCGGGACGGCTTCCTGAATAGAATTATGCAACGGTCGGGAATGTGAATAGGTCTCTTCGTGGACAGCAACCGGTACGTTCCCATTCATTATTTCGTGCACCAGTTTCTTCAGTTCGTTTACATCGTTTTTCATGTCGAACAGAACCTGATACAATATTTCCCGTTCATTGTTGAAAATCTTTTGCTCGGAATCTTTCTTTACCAGCACCGGATACTTTTCCACATGTGCATTGGGGAGGTATTGGCGTAGTATATCGCCCGTAATCTCACGGTTTTCTTCGATAATCGAGATGCGTTCCGTCAGGTTTTTTAGTTCGCGGACGTTACCCGGCCAACGATAAGCCGTGAGCAACTGACGAGCTTCGCCGTCCAAATGTATCGCCGGCATACGATATTTTTCAGCACAATCACCGGCAAACTTGCGCAACAAAAGGATAATGTCTTCCGCTCCTCTGTCTCGCAAAGGAGGTATCAGGATCGGTACGGTATTCAAACGATAAAATAAATCTTCGCGGAATTTGCCTTCAACCACAGCCTGGTTGAGATTGACATTCGTAGCAGCCACGATACGAACATTTGTTTTCAATACTTTGGAGGATCCTACTTTGAGAAATTCGCCTGTTTCCAACACACGCAACAGCCGGGCTTGAGTCGGAATAGGAAGTTCTCCCACTTCGTCAAGAAATACGGTACCTCCATCGGCCACTTCAAAATATCCTTTCCTATCAGCCAATGCTCCGGTAAACGAGCCTTTCTCGTGGCCAAATAGTTCTGAGTCGATCGTGCCTTCGGGAATAGCCCCGCAATTGACAGCAATATACTGTCCGTGTTTACGCGGACTATTTTGGTGGATAATCTGGGGAAAAGTTTCTTTTCCTACACCGCTCTCACCGGTGATAAGAACCGACAAATCTGTAGGAGCTACCTGTAGAGCAACATCAATCGCCCGGTTCAAAGCCATACAGTTCCCTATAATGCCATATCGTTGTTTTAGTTGTTGGATATCAGCCTTAACCATCATAATAATCGAAATCTCTGTAATATTTTCAGTTCATCTGTCAAAATTACAAACTTTATTTGAGATGAATTGCATTTCTAAAGGGTTTTATAAAAAAGACCGCCAGGATAATCCTGACGGTCTCAACGGTTTTCATAATTAAAGTTCGAGTATATTAATAAATAAAAAAAATCATTATAATAGAAAATGCCCCTAAGCAACCGCACACACGAACATACATTCCATATATACTCAAAACAAAGGACTAATTACCTACAGAGGCTCTTTCTTATATTCTGACAGCAAAGATAAACAATTATTCTATATTACAATAAAAAACAATTATTTTTTAAATAACATACCAATCATACAATTTCTGCACCCCCTCTTCAATATCTATTTGGTGATGCCAACCCAGCGAATGGAGCGTTGAAGGGTCTGTTAGCTTCCTCATGGTTCCATCCGGTTTATTTGTATTAAAAATCACTTCACCATCATAACCTATTGTTCTCACAATCAGATCTGATAATGCCTTGATTGAAATTTCTTTTCCGGTTCCAATATTAATATGGCAATTCCTCACCTCTTTTTTACCGACCGATAAATCACTGAAATCAATATGTTCCATGACATAGACACAAGCATCAGCCATCTCTTCACTCCAAAGAAATTCCCTGAGTGGTTTTCCCGTACCCCAAAGCTCAACCGATTTTTCCGTTATACCATATTTCGAAAGAACACGAAGTATCTCTCCTTCTTTATAACATCCTTTAACTCCTTCTACCGGCCGCCTGTCCAAATCCAAACGAATCGTATCCCAATCCTGGTTCTTCAATGCTTTTCCCAAATAGATTTTTCGAATCATCGCCGGTAACACATGACTGCGTTCCAAGTCGAAATTGTCATTCGGCCCATACAGGTTAGTAGGCATCACCGCTATATAATTCGTCCCGTATTGCAGGTTGAAGCTTTCGCACATTTTCAATCCGGCAATTTTAGCAATGGCATACGGTTCATTGGTGTATTCCAAAGGGGCCGTAAGTAATTCGTCTTCACTCATCGGCTGTTTGGCTTCTTTCGGATAGATGCAAGTACTCCCCAAAAACAACAACTTCTTCACGTCATGGCGGAAAGACTCCCCTATAATAGTTTGTTGGATTTGAAGGTTATCATAAATAAAATCTGCCCGATACGTACTATTAGCCATGATCCCTCCAACTTTGGCGGCTGCCAGGAATACATATTCCGGCTGCTCTTCATCAAAAAAAGTTTTAACGGCCAACGCATCTGTCAAATCCAGTTCCCGGATACTTTTACCGATTAAATTCGTATATCCTTTTTGCCGGAGATTCTTCCAAATAGCAGAACCAACCAAACCTAAATGACCCGCCACATATATTTTCGCGTCTTTATTCATCTTTTTCATCTATTAATTGACGCATATGTAGTTTCTTAACAAACTTCATATCATGGGCAGTCATGATTTTAATTAATTCCTGAAAGCTTGTCTGTGTAGGATTCCAGCCTAATACTGTTTTTGCCTTGGTCGGGTCGCCCAATAATTGTTCAACCTCTGCCGGACGGAAATATTTGGGGTCAACTTCCACCAACACTTTTCCGGTAGAACTACAAATTCCTTTTTCGTCTACTCCCGTTCCTTCCCAACGGAGTGCAATCCCCACTTCGTTAAAAGCAAGCGTACAGAATTCGCGCACGGTATGATACTCACCGGTAGCAATTACGAAATCTTCCGGTTCCGGATGTTGCAACATTAGCCACATGCATTCCACGTAATCTTTGGCGTATCCCCAATCACGCAGGGAATCCAGATTCCCTAAATACAGCTTATCCTGAAAGCCTTGGGCTATTCGCGCGGCGGCTAATGTTATCTTCCGCGTAACAAACGTTTCCCCCCTGCGTTCACTTTCATGGTTAAACAAAATACCATTTACAGCAAACATACCATAGCTTTCACGGTAATTTTTCGTAATCCAAAAACCATATTGTTTTGCCACGCCATAAGGAGAGCGTGGATAGAAAGGAGTCGTTTCGCTTTGCGGCGCTTCCACCACTTTACCATACAACTCGGAAGTAGACGCCTGGTAAATCTTCGTCTTCTTTTCCAATCCTAAAATACGGATAGCTTCCAAAATACGCAACGTGCCCACCGCGTCTGCCTCCGCCGTATATTCCGGTACATCAAAAGACACCTTCACATGGCTCTGAGCCGCCAGATTGTAAATTTCATCCGGTTTCACGGCCTGAATAATCCGAATCAACGAACTACTATCCGTCATATCTCCATAATGCAAGTTAACGAGTCGTTGCTGTTTCATATCCCGCACCCACTCATCCAGATACAAATGTTCAATCCTCCCTGTGTTAAAAGAAGACGACCGCCGGATAATACCATGCACTTCATACCCTTTTTCTATTAGAAACTCGGCTAAAAAAGACCCATCTTGCCCGGTAATCCCGGATATCAAAGCTATTTTTTTCATCTATTCCGAATAAAAGACAACTCCTCTCGAAGCGTTATGTATAAATTCAAATTCCAAGGTTCTCGCCAAACCTTCTTGTAAGGAAAAGGGGGAAACAAAACCTGTAGACAATGCCTTCGTTGCATCAAACTGCGTAGTGGCATTAAATTTTTTAACCCGAACGGAACTAATGGTCAACTTCTTCCGTGTAATCCGGGCCAAAAAATCAAATCCATAGCCTCCCAACATGCCTAATGTGTAAGGGATATGAACAGAAGGTATATGTTTTTTCAAAACCGTACTCACATGGGTTACCAGTTCATTCATCGTCAAATCAGGCTTGTCAATGTAATTATATACATGGTACCCTTCTTGTACATTTCCTATCAAATAATGAATAAAAGAAACAATATTCCCCACATAAGCCATTGACTTCTTATTGTTTCCACTTCCTATCATCATAAACTTACCGGAAGAAATCTGTTTCAACAGATTATAGACATTCCCCCTGTTCCGCTCACCAAAGATAACGGTAGGGCGAAGAATATTGATATTCCAATCCGGATGAGATTGATACCATTCCTGCAATACCTGCTCTGCTTGCCATTTGCTTTTCCCATAATGGTTAAACGGATCGGTAGGATGCTCTTCATCGGGGTTATTTTTATTCAATCCATATACAGCCACCGAACTGGTAAACACCATACGTTTCATATGGTTTTGCTCCATAACAGCCAACACATTCCGCATCCCCTGCACATTTACATCATAATAAAGCGAAACAGGTGATATATCATCCCGATGCTCAGCGGCCAACAACACAACAACATCCACATTATGCAAACACTTAGATAATTGTTCTTTGTCCAGCACATTCGCAAGAACCGTAATATCCGGATAAAAAACACTTTGTTGTTTATCTACATTTAACAGTTCACAATCATAACTGGATAACAATTCAACCAGCCGTGTCCCCACAAATCCCGATCCGCCGATGATAGCTATTTTCATTTGCATCGGTTCTGTGTGCTGTGTTCTGCAAACGAATCCCTGATGAGTATATACCCTATCGCTCCACAAAACGCCAAAAAAACAAATCCCACAAGAATAAGCAGTTTTCTTGGAGAAGAAGCTTTTAAAGGAACCGTTGCCGGTTCAATAACCGTATAAACAGGGGTTTGCTCCTGGATACGAAGTTTATTCTGTTCCAACTGCTGTGCAAGGGTATTATACACGCCAAAAGCCAAGGTCATCTCATTTTGAAGACGGATTTGCTCGGTACGGTAGGTGGCCGAAATAATATTCTTATTCCCATCTTCAAATTTCGCATAGGCCTCCTGGGCTTTATAATAGGTCTCTTTCGCATCATTATAAGCCTTTTCCGTAAAATCGTAATCCTGTTTCGCTTTCTGGGTACGGTAATTTGTGATATACCCCTGCAATTTATCTGTAATAACCTTGGCTATCTGGGCAGAAATAAGCGGATCTTGCATTTTTACAGAGACCGTAATCACGTACGTTTTCCTATCAACAGAAACGGAGATTCGATCCTGTAAATCTTCAATTACCTCTTGTTGATCTTCCGTAAGGCTAATAAGTTCTCCCTGTTCTCCTGTCACTTTATCGTCTAAAAAAAGCCCTTTTACCCATTTCAATAATTGAAAAGGGGCTTTCATGATGTACTCCCACCAAGCACTTTTCTGATGGTCAAGCATATAGTCATAGAAAGTAGTGCGCAACTCCTTTTGGGAATCCGTTAGTTGCAACGGAAATAATTCCAATAAAAAAGGAACACTCCCTACTACATCCGGATATAAATCGGGGGAAATCGCATCCGCTGTTAAATTAGTACCTACATTAACACCTGCCATTGCAGCCAAGCCTCCTAAACTATTCGCTCGCTTTTTTGAGGCGTCCGATACTTCCGGCGCCAATTTAACTGTCGTCGTGTATTCTTTGGGGATGCTAAATGCCACGACCAAAGCCGCAATGATTGCGATACCGCCTGTTTTCAAAATAAACTTCCGTTCGCCCCAGAACTTTTTTGCTAATTCTATCAAATCAATCTCCTGTTCCAAGTCTGGGCTATTTTGTTGGT
>JAIRRS010000127.1 GCA_031255855.1 Tannerellaceae bacterium
AAATTCAAGGGTATGGAAATGCAAGGCAAAGCTTGTTTTAACTACTCATTTGTGTTGAAAAGCAGCATAAAATGAATGGACAAAAAGCTGTAAAAATCCTTATCCGGTTGACTTTTTCAACCTGAAATTCGTTATTTCTATCGCCTGGAGATGAAAAAAGGAAGCTGATAGTTGCAAATTGTCAATCCCGAACTTCGCGAGAACGGTTTTTTTTCGACAAACTCTGAACCGGCCTTCAAAAACGGCCGCTATGTAAAGGGAAAATTAACACAATGTCAAAATGTCAAATCCTGCTCCTTCGTTGTGGCAGATGGAAAAGTAATTAAACAGGTAAAGCAATGTGGTTTAAAAACGAATTTATTATGTAACTTTGCCCTTTAAATAAAAGTAACAGATGGGTGTAATAATCAAAGAGGTAACGAATAAAAAAGAACTTAAAAAGTTTGTAAAATTCAACATTGAGCTGTATAAAGATAACCCTTACCACGTACCAAACTTGATTGACGAAGAGATGATGACACTGGATAAGGACAAAAACCCGGCTTTTGAAATAGGAGAAGCTATCTGCTTCCTTGCTTATCGCGACAAAAAGATTGTGGGACGGATTTCCGCAATGATTAATTACCGGAGCAACGAGGTGTGGAACCAACAGTCGGCTCGTTTCGGATTTGTAGATTTCATTGACGACGAAGAGGTAGTTGACGCCTTGTTTGAAGCTGTGGAAAAATGGGCGAAGGAAAAGGGAATGAAGGATATCCGCGGGCCATTAGGCTTTACAGACATGGACAACGAAGGCATGCTGATACACGGATTTGACCAGTTGGGGACGATGGCCACCATCTATAATTATCCCTATTATCCGAAACACTTGGAACGAATGGGCTATGAGAAAGACCAGGATTGGAAGGAATTCAAGATATACATACCGGACGAAATCCCGGTAAAACACCAAAGGATAGGCGAAATTGTAAAGGAAAAATACGGGCTGAAGACGATGAAATTTAAAAGCCACAAGGAGATATGGCCGTATGCAAACAAGATATTTTATGCCTTGAACGCGGCTTATACGCCTTTGTATGGTTTCGCTCCGCTTACCGATAAGCAGATAGCATATTATGTGAAAATGTATATCCCCATGATTCGCCTCGACATGGTAACAGTAATTGTAAGGGAAGCCGACGACGAAGTAATTGGTTTCGGCATTTCGCTTCCCAGCCTGTCAAAGGCGATGCAAAAGGCGAAAGGGCGTATGTTTCCCTTCGGCTTTATTCCATTACTGCGTGCATTGAAACTAAAGCCCAAAGTGGTAGATTTGTATCTTATGGGGGTTCTTCCCGAGTATCAGGGGAAAGGAGTCAATGCGCTGTTGTTCAACGACCTGATTCCCGTATATATTAAACAGGGCGTAGAATATGCCGAGACTAATCCCGAATTGGAAACAAACAATGCCGTGCAGGCACAGTGGGATTATTTCAAAAAAGAGCATCATAAAACGAGAAGAGCGTTCAAAAAACAATTGTAACAGAAAGAAGAAGTTTTTTAATAATGGAAAAAGATTTGCTTGTAAATCCGGCTGATTATGATGATGAGGATATAAAAACCCTTGATTGGATGGAACATATCCGCCGGCGTCCCGGAATGTATATCGGAAAACTGGGCGACGGAGCGCATACCGATGATGGGATTTATGTATTGCTGAAAGAGGTGTTGGACAACTCCATCGACGAATACATGATGGGATTCGGCAAGACAATAGAGGTGACAGTAGAAGACGGGTCGGTAACGGTTCGCGACTACGGACGCGGCGTTCCTCTGGGTAAAGTAGTAGACGTTTCCAGTAAAATGAATACCGGCGCGAAGTACGACAGCAAGGCGTTCAAAAAATCAGTAGGACTAAACGGCGTTGGTATCAAAGCAGTAAATGCGTTAAGCAGTTATTTCCTGATAGAGAGCAACCGGGAAGGAAAAAGCAAAAAGGTAGAATATAGCCGTGCGATTGTGACAAACGACACGAAAGTAGCTCCTACCGGGGAACGGAACGGAACGTTTATCTCCTTTGTCCCTGACAGAGAGATTTTCAAAGACTACGAATACAAAGACGAATATATTGAGAGCCTGTTGAAAAATTATGTATTCCTCAACTCGGGACTTACAATTATTTATAACGGGAAAAAGTTTTATTCGCGTAACGGCTTGGTCGACTTGCTGAACGAAAACATGACTACGGAACCGCTCTATCCCATCATCCACCTGAAAGGAGAAGACATAGAGTTGGTAATCACGCATAGTAACCAATACGGGGAAGAATATTATTCGTTTGTGAACGGGCAATATACGACACAAGGCGGGACGCATCTTTCGGCCTTTAAAGAATCTATCGGCCGGGTTATCAAAGAATACTATGGTAAAAATTTTGAATACTCTGATATTCGTGCCGGTATTGTGGCGGCGATTAGTATTAAAGTTGAAGAGCCGGTATTTGAAAGCCAGACAAAAACCAAGTTGGGTTCGAAGGATATGGGGCCCCAGGGGCCGACAGTCGCCAAATTTATCGGTGATTTCATTAAGAAGGAATTAGACAATTACCTTCATAAACATCCTGAAACTTCGGACGCGCTGCTTAAAAAGATACTGGAATCGGAAAAAGAACGAAAAGCCATTGTCGGTGTGACAAAGTTGGCTCGCGAACGGGCGAAAAAAGCAAACCTGCATAACCGCAAACTTCGCGACTGCCGGATTCACCTGAACGATGCGAAAGGAGACAAGCAGGAAGAAACAAGCATCTTTATTACCGAGGGAGATTCGGCAAGCGGCTCCATTACCAAAAGCCGCGATCCTAATCTGCAAGCCGTATTTAGCTTGCGTGGAAAACCGTTGAACAGCTACGGACTCACCAAAAAGATTGTATACGAAAATGAAGAATTCAACCTTCTGCAAGCGGCGCTGAACATTGAAGACGGACTGGAAGGGCTGCGCTATAATAAGGTAATCATTGCTACGGATGCCGACGTGGATGGTATGCACATACGGTTGTTGCTGATTACTTTTTTCCTTCAATTTTTCCCTGACCTGATCAAACGGAACCATGTGTATATACTTCAGACGCCGCTGTTCCGCGTGCGTAATAAACAAAAGACATGGTATTGTTATACGGAAGAAGAACGCGTTGCGGCCATTGGGGCTGCCGGGAAAAATCCCGAAATCACCCGTTTCAAAGGATTAGGAGAAATATCCCCCGACGAATTTAAAAACTTTATCGGGAAAGATATCCGTCTCGACCAGGTAACCATGAAGAAAGAAGACCTTGTAAAAGACATGCTGGCATTCTATATGGGTAAAAACACCATGGAGCGGCAGAGTTTCATTATTGAAAACTTAGTTGTGGAGGAAGAAATATAATTCAATGAAAACGATAGCCCTTTTCCCCGGCACGTTCGACCCGTTCACTATCGGACACCAATCTTTGGTCACCCGTGCCCTCGGTTTGGTAGATGAGATTGTGATCGCCATTGGCAAGAATGAGCAAAAACAGACCTATTTCTCATTAGAAAAACGTTTGGAAAGTATCCGGAAACTCTATGGCGGAAATCCTCGCATACGAGTGGAATCATATGATTCATTGACCGTTGATTATGCCGCAAGTATTGGGGCGAAAGTTATTTTACGGGGCATCCGTACGGTGAATGACTTTGAATACGAAAAAAGTATTGCCGACGTAAACCGCAAGTTAAACGGCATCGACACGTTTATCCTTTTCACGGAACCTGAACATACCCATATCAGTTCCAGCATTGTCAGGGAACTGCTCAGATATGGTAAAGATATCTCCCCCTTCGTCCCGAAAGAGACGGAACTGTATTAATTATTTATCTTGAGGAAAATTAGCAGGCATGAAGAAAATTGGTTTATATCTCTTACTCACAGTATGTTTTTTGACGCAATCACATGCGCAAAAAATGGACTTGGAAGCGCGAAAGCTTTCGATGGCACTGTATGCCGTCGCCAATTTGTATGTAGATTCTACAGATGCGGATAAATTGGTGGAAGACGCTATTGTAGGAATGTTGGGGAAACTCGACCCACATTCCAATTATCTTGATCCACAGGAAACAAAAGAGATGAACGAACCTTTGCAAGGTAACTTCGACGGGATTGGAATCCAGTTCAATATGCTGACAGACACTTTGTATATTGTCCAGGTCATTGCCGGAGGCCCTTCGGAAAAGGTCGGAGTGTTGGCCGGCGACCGTATCATTATGGTAGACGACACGTTGATTGCCGGAGTGAAGATGCGGAATACGGATATAATGAAGCGCCTTCGCGGGCCGAAGGGAACAGAAGTGCGGATTAAAGTGCTTCGACAAAACAAACCTGAACTAATTGAGTTTAGGATTATCCGGGGAAAAATTCCGGTTTTCAGCCTTGACGCCGCGTATATGGCAGATAAATCGACCGGTTACATCAAACTGAACCGTTTCGCCGCGTCTACAACAAATGAATTTAAAGAAGTGTTGGAAAAGCTCCGAAAAGAAGGAATGAAGAACCTTATTCTGGATTTGCAAGGAAACGGGGGCGGTTATTTGAATGTAGCCATCGATCTGGCGAATGAATTTCTCGGAAAAGGAAAACTAATCGTTTATACGGAAGGTTCCAAACAACCCCGGAAAGACGCGAAAGCCACCGGTCAAGGAAGTTTTGAAGAAGGGAAATTAGTTGTTTTGGTAGACGAGTCGTCGGCCTCAGCCAGTGAAATCCTCTCCGGAGCCGTACAAGACTGGGACAGGGGAGTTATCGTCGGACGGCGTACGTTTGGGAAAGGGCTGGTTCAGAGACCGATCCCATTGCCGGATGGTTCTGTGATTAATTTAACGGTATCGCGCTATTATACACCAACCGGGAGGGGAATCCAACGACCGTATGAAAACGGTAAAAGGGAATACTACAATTATGATCTGATCGAACGTTACAACCGGGGCGAATTGATGAGTGCGGACAGTATTCATTTTCCCGACTCCATGAAGTATAAAACATTGGTAAATGACAGAACCGTCTACGGAGGCGGCGGAATTATGCCTGATATCTTTATCCCTATCGATACCTCCCGCTATACCGATTATCATCGCAGGCTGGTAGCTACGGGATTAATTAACCGGATTTCAATGAACTACCTCGACCAGAACAGAAAAGAGTTGACTTCAAAATACCGCAAGTTCGCCCACTACAAACGATCCTTTGAAGTAACCGGCGAGATAATGCAAAACCTATTGGATTTGGCTGCCCAGGAGAAGATTGAGTTCAATGAAGAGCAATACGCCCGTTCAAAACCATTAATCAAACTTCAAATAAAAGCATTGATAGCCCGCGACATGTTCGATATGGCGCAATATTTCCAGATAATGAACGACAACGACCCCGGCTACTCTGAGGCTCTGCGCATTATCAACGACGACGATGCTTATAAAAAGGAATTGGGGTATACGGCAAAAGAAGCTACGACTCAGGCTTTGTTGTAAACAACAGAACCCTCAACAATAGTGGTAAGGACGTTTATATCGGAGTCGAAGATGATGATATCTGCGTCCTTTCCTTTTTCGAGAGTGCCTTTCCTGTCGTCAATGCGCATGATTTTGGCAGGAGTTTCGGAAGTCATCCGTATGGCGTCGTGTAAGGAAACGCCTGCCATTCGGGTTATGGTGCGGATGAGGCGGTCGGCCGTAGCTATGCTGCTTGCTAACGCGGAACGGTCGGCTAACTTTCCAACCCCGTCTTCTACAATGATGCGGCTATCAATTCCTTCTACAGAACCGGAGAAAGCTGCGGCGAACATAGAATCGGTTACCAAGGCAATCCGTTCAACCCCTAAGAACTTATGGACAAGCTTAAGAATGGCCGGTGGGACATGAATGCCATCCGTCACCAGTTCAACCGTCATATCATCCATCAAATAAATACCCTCTATCGTTCCCTCGTGTTTGAACTCGCGATTCTTATGCACCCCCGTCATCGCATTGTAGAAATGGGTGGCATGTGTATAGCCGGCATTGAAGGCTTCTTTCACAATAGGATAATCGGCAACAGTATGTGCCAACGACATCAATACACCCCGTTCAGTGGCATAACGGCCAAATTCCAGAGCGCCTGGTAGTTCGGGGGATGCACTCCACCGTTTGATGCAATCTGTTGAGGCGAGAAGTTCCTGATATTCTAGTGGGTCGGGATTGTAAATGAATTCGGGCTTTTGTCCGCCACACATTGCTTTGTTCAGGTAATTCCCCTCCAGATGCAATCCCATAATACGCGCGCCCTCCTGAGGGGATTTCATTACTTTTTCACACGTACTGATACATTGTTCGAACGTTGCCCTCGAAGCAGCACCCAATGTGGCAAATATGGCTGTCATGCCATATTTGGCATGGGCACGGGCGATGGCATGAAAAGCTTCGGGAGTTCCTTCTGTAAAGTCGTGCCCGTCGGCTCCATGCAAGTGGATATCGATGCAGCCGGGAGCGATATAGTTTCCTTTGGCATCGATTGTTTCGCAATCAGCCAGTTCAACATTCTTGTTTGTAATATCTTCTATTTTCCCATTGGATATGAGGAGGGAATGTTCATGGAGTATTCCCGACGGGGTGATGATTTGTCCGTTGATTAGTTTTTTGTATTTGTTTGTCATGGTTTGTATCCGTTTAAAAAGGAGGGTTTAAATTTTTTTCTCAACAACCGCTTGCACTACATTGATTATATAGTCTCCAAGCCTTTCGCATTCGGATATAATGTCCATGTAATAAACACTGTCCTGATAGTCGTAAACTTTCTTGTCTACATCTTCCAGGTTGTGCATTTTTAGTTGGTTGCGGTAATTGTTGATTTCATTTTCCAGGTTGTATGAAGGATTGATATCATCGTGCGCCACTTCTTGCTTATGAAGTATTTTATTCATTTGTAGTAGAGCTCGGTTTACCAAAGACAGCATTTGATCGAAATGACGGTTTTGCTCGTCTGTAAATTCCGATTTACCTTCATTCCTGCGCTTGATAGAGCGGGCCAGATTGTAGCATGAGTCAGCGATACTTTCCACTTCTGTAATTACCCTGAGCATGACACGTAGTTTTTCCTTACTTTCCGAGCTTAACCGGCCTTCGGCCACATGTGTCAGGTAATTGGCGATTTCAATCTCCATACGGTCGCTGATGCTTTCGTATTTTTCAATCCGTCCAAATGTTTTCAGGAATTGATTTTCTTCTTTTTCATAATACAGTTCTTGCACCATGTTGAGCATGCGGTAACACCTGTCGCCATACACGGCAATCTCCTGTTTGGCCTGTATCAATGAAAGTTCTGACGTAGAAAGCATCCCAGACGAAATAAACATAAGTTGGAACTCTTCTTCTTCGGCGCCTTTTTTCTGTTTGATAAGTTTGGAGCATATATAGACATAGAGATTGACCAACCATACCATAATAAGCACATTCGTAATATTGAACATGGTATGGAATAATGACAATCCATAAGAAACAGATACCTGCAAAGAAGTCAACTCTTTCTGCAAACCTATCAGGTAGGGGTCGAAAAGTTCTTTACCGGAGGTAATTTCCGAAATGACATCGGGAGACAATGTGGATAAGAAAGCCGACATGGCATAAGGGTCGCCCGGTCCGAATTTCGTCACAATCCACCCAACCATACTAGTGAACGGGTAAAACAAAATCATCACCCACAGGACTCCGAAAACATTGAACATCAAATGGGCAAGAGCTGCCCGTTTGGCCGACACATTAGCGGAAATAGCAGCGATATTGGCTGTAATGGTTGTTCCTATATTTTCTCCTAAAACCATGGCGGCGGCCATTTCAAACGGAATCCACCCTTTCGTACACATGATAAGTGTAATGGCAACCGTGGCGCTGGATGATTGGACAATAATGGTGAGGATTGTTCCCAAAGCAAGAAAGATAAATAAGGAAGCATATCCCATGGAGGTATATCCTTGAAGAAAAGCCAAAACCTCCGGATTGTTTTGCAGGTCGGGGACGGAATTCTTCAAAAAGTCGAGCCCTAAAAATAAAAGGGCAAATCCCATAATGAATTCACCCCACGACTTACGCTTGCTTTTACCTGAAAATATTAACGGAATACTGATACCGATTAACGGAAGCGCAAATGTGCTGATGTCTACCTTAAACCCGAAAAGCGAGATAAGCCATGCCGTAACCGTGGTTCCTACGTTTGCTCCCATTATCACACTGATAGACTGGGCCAGGGAAAGTAATCCGGCGTTTACGAAACTTACTACCATTACAGTAGTGGCACTCGACGATTGGATAAGAGCTGTGATTAATATACCGGTCAATACTCCTGTAAACCGGTTTGTTGTCATGGCTGACAAAATACTGCGGAGTTTGTCTCCTGCTACTTTCTGTAGGCCTTCACTCATGAGTTTCATTCCGTAAAGGAACATGCCTAAAGAACCGGCAAGGGTCAGAAAGTCAAAAAAAGAATAATCCATTTAAAAAAAGTTGTGCGGACAATAGCATCCGGTTTAATATTCTTACATTTATCCGCAAAACTACAAATATTAACTCAAATAACATGGTTGAAACAATCACTATTTGTTGCAAAAACAACGGAAAGTACAAAGACGTTCCTATGGGTTCTTCCTTATTGGAAATATATGAAGCTGTGGGAAGACCGCTTCAATATATGCCCATGAATGCGTTGGTAAACAACAAAACGCAAGGGTTAACCTATCGCTGCTGGCAATCGAAAGACGTAGAATTCCTTGATTGCACCAGCCAGTCGGGGCTTCGGGCGTATGTCCGTTCATTGTGCCATATCTTTGCCAGAGCCGTGAATGACATATTACCCTCGGCTACCATGAACCTTGAACACTCCGTGTCCAAAGGTTATTATTGCGTTATCCACGATGGCAAAAGCCTGGATCATCCAACCATTGAAAAAATAAAAGAACGGATGAAGGAAATTGTTGATGCCGATATACCATTTGTCCATAAAAATATACGCACTGAAGAGGCAATTGTGCTTTTCCGTGATAGAGGGATGGAAGACAAGGCCCGGTTGATAGAAAGTGCGGGGATGGCATATACCTCCTACTATGATCTCGACGGCTATATCGATTTCTTTTATGGTTGCCTTACACCTTCCACAGGATTCATAAAGGTTTTCGATATCGTACCGTATTACGAAGGTGTGTTGCTTCGTGTGCCGGGTAAGAATAATCCGTTGGAAGTGGAACCGGTTGTCCCGCAAGGTAAGATGTTCGAAGTGTTCAAAGAACATCTGACGCTTCAACGGACATTGGAAATGGACAACGTTAGCGACTTGAACGAAGCCATCCAAATGGGGTATACTTCGGAGATTATCATGGTATCGGAGGCAATGCAGGAAAAACAGATAGCGAAGATAGCCGAACAAATTGCCAACAGATTCGCCAACGGTGTCCGTATTGTACTTATTTCAGGGCCTTCTTCGTCGGGAAAGACCACCTTTGCCAAACGTTTGGGGATACAGTTAATCACTCATTTACTCCATCCGGTGAGTATATCGCTTGACGATTATTTCCTGAACCGTGTGGATACCCCTAAAGACGAAAACGGCGATTATGACTTTGAATCGTTGTACGCCATCGACCTTCCCTATTTTAATAATGATTTGAATAAGCTTCTGAACAAGGAAGAGATTGAACTTCCCACTTATAGCTTTACCACCGGCACGCGTATTTTTAAAGGGCACAAATTGAAATTACGCGAAAAATCTGTATTAATAATAGAAGGTATACATGCGTTGAACCCGGAACTCACCAGCCATATTAATGATAAATATAAATATAAGGTATATGTTTCGGCATTGACCTCTATCTCGCTCGACAACCACAATTGGATACCTACTACCGACAACCGCCTTTTGCGCCGTATTATCCGCGACCACCAATTCCGGGGATACTCAGCGAAAGATACGATCTCGCGTTGGCCGAGTGTCCGCAAAGGAGAAGACAAATGGATATTCCCCTATCAGGAGACGGCCGACGTGATGTTCAACAGCGCCCTTTTATACGAGCTGGCAGTATTGCGCCGTTTCGCGGAGCCTATCCTGAGGGAGGTTCGTGAATTCGACAAGGAAAATGCCGAAGCCTATCGCCTGATGCGCTTCCTGAAATATTTCAACACCATCCCGGCCGAAGAACTTCCCGGCACTTCCTTGCTCAGGGAATTTCTTGGAGGGGGCAAATTCCGTTACTAAGAGAAGCAGACAGGTAAACAGAATGAAACAAGCCTTCATCAAATTGCATATATCAATCGTATTGGCCGGGTTTACCGGTATTTTCGGAAAGATAATCATGCTGAATGAAGGCTTATTGGTTTGCTACCGTATGCTGATTACCGCCTTGGTGATGCTGGCAATTTTATTACTGCGTACTCATGCCCATACGTCGTTCCCCAACCTCCTAAGGAGGGGTAAAACAGGAGGTCGGCTACTGGGCGTAGGTTGTTTGTTGGCTCTTCACTGGGTCTTTTTCTTTGGCAGCATAAAATCCTCGAATGTTTCTATCGGAGTGATTTGCTTTTCGCTCACTGGTTTTTTTACGGCCTTTCTGGAGCCATTGATGAACAAACGGAAAATATCATTCAAAGAATTGTCGTTTAGTTTGGTAACACTTCTGGGGATTCTTTTCATTTTCCATTTTGACATGCGCTACCGTACGGGAATTTTGCTGGGCATTGTCTCGTCTTTGTTTGCTGCCCTGTTTACAATCACGAATAAACAAGTGGCGACCGGCTGTCCATCGGGTGTTATGCTGCTGTATGAAATGACCGGTGGTTTCTTGTTATTGGTTCTATTAATGCCGTTTTACCTGTATTTTTTTCCTGTTGCGACAATCCTGCCAGATAAAATGGATTGGATTTATCTTTTGTTGTTTTCTGTCTTTTGCACCGTTCTGTTATATTTGCTGCAAATAGATGTACTGAAATCCATATCTGCTTTTACGGTTAACTTAAGCTATAACCTTGAGCCTGTATACAGTATCCTTATCGCTATGTTGTTCCTTGGCGAAGCAAAAGAGTTGAATTTCTCCTTTTATATCGGTTTGGGTTTGATAGTCTTCTCCGTATTTCTTCAGACATGGAGCGTATGGAAAAGTAAAAAAAGAGTGTCTTACCTGTAAATCAGAATAATATGATAGCAATCATTTCCCCTGCCAAAACAATGGCCGGTACATCCGTGGTAACAGCTCCGGCGGCAACTATTCCTCGCTTTATGAAAGAAGCAGGCAAGATCGCATTAAACATGACACAATTCCCGGCTGAAGAATTAAGCCGGATGTTGAAAATCAATGCTAAGCTGGCTGCCGAAAATTACCTTCGTTTCCAACACTTCCATTCCGACGAAACAACGCCTTTGCAAGCCATACTTGCTTATACAGGTATCGTTTTTAAGAATATACATCCCAAAGACTTTTCTTCCGAAGATTTTCTCTTCCTGCAAGACTCTTTGCGCATAGCCTCATTTTGTTATGGATTGCTTCGTCCGTTGGACTTGATCAAGCCATACCGGATGGAAGGAGATGTGAAAATACCGGAATTAGGCGACGGAGACATGTACTCCTACTGGCGGGATAAACAAACAAAAACACTGATAAACGACATTAAAGAGGCAGGCAATATCCTTGTAAACCTTGCCAGTATGGACATCCGGCCCGCTTTTCACTGGAAAGAAATAGAGAAGAAAACGCGTATCATTACACCCGATTTCAAAGTTTGGAAAGACAGGAAACCACAGACAATTGTCATTTACGCTAAAATGGCCCGCGGACAAATGGTTCGCCACATCATAAAAAACAGGATAGTAAACCCAGAAGACCTCAAAAACTTCTCATGGGAAGGTTTTTACTATAACGAAGAACTATCCGGAGAAAACAATTGGATGTTTTTGTTGGCTGACAATCGTCAAAAAACCGTGTAAAATTCATCTGGATGAATGTAGAAAAGTATTTAGATGATTGTCTAAAGTCATCCAAATGAAAATAGAAAAACATCCAGATGAATTTTTACAGGTATTATTCCGAACAATTACCTGAATCTTGACACGATGAAGGTAAATCCGTTGTTGGCATGAGTTGTTTAAAATCCATTTATTCATGATATCTCACTAACTAAGGTCTTTAGTTAGCGACAGGCGATCGAGGAACTTCCTGTCGTGCTGTTTGGCTTCACTTATATGGGCGTAGCGGGCGCTCTCGCTATGGATATCAGTCAACAGGTGGACTTTTAAGCCTCCTTTTTTCTTGCCATCACCCTTTGGATTGCGACCCACACCTTTCAGAACGTCCGAGAAAAGACCTATGGTAGTGGAATCAAAGGCGTATAATTTTTCAAATGACACCTTTTCAATTCGGCTGACCGACTAATTTCTTTTCACTATCTTTACCCATGTTGTTCTTTGTTTCTCCAAAAACAAAGTTACAACATCGGGGTGAAACCTCACAGAGAGTAGCCCCTTTCTCGAAATTTTAGTCGGTCAGTAGTGATAGAAAATGATTCATATTATTTTTATTCATTAAAAGATGAAATGATAGAAATTAGTAAAGTACATAAAACCTTATGGGAATATGCTTCTGGTAAAAATACTGTTGAAAATATAATAGAGAAAGTCTACCAAACAGTTCATGATGAAGTTTTATTTGAAGTGTTTAATTTCTATCGAATGCTTGAATATAATTTTGCACTTATATTTAGAAAATACTAAAAAAAACACGCCAAATAACTAAAAATAAATAAGATAAAATGTCGATACTAAAACTTACAGTATGTATAATAATTCTAATTATCCTTGACCAAGTTGCCAAAGTTTTAATTTACAATTATTTTATGGATGAACACTTTGTGATTATACCATCTTTGATTGAATTCCTTCCTGTATTTAATAGTAAAGGAACTTATTTATCTAATCTGTTTAATTTAAATATAAAAATTGGAATTCATTTCTTCCATGTTATTTGTCAAATTGCAATGTTCATTTTCTACATTTTATTAAGAAAAGCAGGAAATAATACAACCCTTTTCGATATGGTATTTATATTTTTTGAAGCAGGATTTATATGTTCTTCTATGGGGTTCATTTTTTTGGAGAAAGGTTGTCTAGATTATACATATCTAAAACCTCTTTTTGTATTTGATCTCAAAGATCTCTATTTAAATTGCTTTATTTGTTTGTTAATAATCTTCTTACTGAAAAGAAAGATAAGAACATCTAAAGACTTATATAAATTATTAAGTGTAAAATAAAATATTCTCAAGATAATGGAAATTGTTGTAATTAAAAATATTGGTATAATCGCTTAGGTCGCTGTAAAATTTAGGGAAGATGCTACCTTTGTAGCATGAAAAATAGAGAACAATATACAGGAGTGAATTCAATAGAGTTTAATAGATATTTTCAGTC
>JAIRRS010000145.1 GCA_031255855.1 Tannerellaceae bacterium
GCTACTAATAATGTCTGTTTCATCTTAGAATTGTTTTTAGTTTATAAATCTATTGCTGCATTGCATTATTATATTCTTGCATTGATGTCTTGTTGCGGCATTACCTTATTACCATGTGGTGGTATTGCCTTCTTATAATAAGACATTAATGACCTGTTACCCTATTGCATTACGGCAGGCTTGTATCATTACATTCTTATAATGCGGCATTGTTGCCGTGCCGTAATCCTGCATTGCTGCGCCGGCACATCGTTGCATTACTACAGCAAAGCATTATTATAATGCTATAATATTGCAGCCTCGCATTATTGCCTTGTTGCCGCAATGACTCCATGTGCCGGTACGACAACAGGGCATTGCACGATTGCATTGTTACAGGAATGCAATGACAAATAACGTCTTAATCCCCCTTCCGGCCATGCTTTTTTCCTTCACTGACGACCTGTGTCACCGTATGTCATTCTGTTACACTATTCAATCTATTTCATAGACAGATAGTTACCTGTAATTTTGTCCCGTAATCATATAAATTCATGACTATGGTAAGATCAATCCAACATACAATAGCCGTTACACCACGCGAAGCAAAATTTGCAGCAGGCAAATTCGTGTTCAAGCGAACACAGCAGCAAGTTGTGTCCCTTGCAGCACGAAATACTTCGTGCAGCGCGGAACAACTTGCCACTCGCCTAAAGGCTCGGGGAGCGATTTACTCCAAAGTCTTAAATCGTGCCGAAAGATTACTAATTGCTAAAAGTTGCCAGTATGAATGACGAAAACAAAAACAGAAAGAATAAACAGGTCGGGCGTAAACCGAAAATGAATCCTTCAAAACACAGGTATACGGTCAATCTGAATGATGAAGAGAACGACAAATTCCGTCTTCTGTTGGAACAGTCGGGAGTTGAAAACATCAGCCGTTTCATTCATCATGCCCTATTCGGAAAGGAAATTAAGATTGTAAAAGTGAACAAAGCAACGATGGATTATTACATCCGGCTAACCAATTTCTACTATCAATTTCAGGCAATAGGAAATAATTACAATCAAACGGTATGGGCATTAAAGACCAATTTTAGTGAGAAAAGAGCATTGGCTTTGCTCTATAAATTGGAAAAGGCAACCATTGAATTGATACTTCTTTCCAAACAAATTATTGCACTCACACGGGAATTTGAAGAACAATGGTTGCAAAAATAAACCGGGGAAACTCCCTTTACGGAGCCATCATCTACAATCAGGAGAAAGTAAATGATGCTACGGCGCGGATCATTTCCGGCCACCGGATGATAACTGACGTTACCGGAAATCCCGATAAGATAGTCCAACAGACCATGCCGTATGCTCAAACACAATCTCATGGAAGATGTCTTCAACGAAGAGTGCGCCCGTACGGGTATATAATAAATATCTCTTTGGCAAGAGATTAGGTTCGTGTTCTTTGAAATAATAACCTATCATCACCCGACTTATCTGAAAGGGAAACCGGACAGGGAGTATAGCATGTCGGGAAAGCCATAAGTCAACTAACTGCCATGTTGCGGCTGAATGGCGAGATGAAACGATAGATATGAGGATAAAGTCTGGATTGATTGAACGACAGTCTGAGCGACCCTTTGAATAGTTATGACGGAAAGGCAGTAATGAAACGTCGTACCGTAATACTTTACCTGGTTTCTTTGCAGCGTAAAGCATAAGAACTTATTACGGCGCAATTGCAATAAGCATAAAAGGACGAAAATCGTATCCGACAATCTATCATGCCAATAGTTATTATATATCTAAACGGGGATTACCTAACCCGGAATGCCGAAAGGCTATGAGGTTTCAGACCTCTGAATATCCGATATGGTAACGGAGCTTCCGTAGTAGTCCGAGCAAGGGAAAGCCTTGTACATGGCGAAGGGAAGCAGTTAATATCTTTAATACGTTTAACGGAAAATGTGAGAGACATTATGAGAAGTCCAGAGAAAGTATTAAACAGTCTGACGGAGCATAGCAAAATTTCTGACTACAAGTACGAAAGGCTATACCGAATTCTGTTCAATGAAGAAATGTTTTATGTTGCCTATCAAAATAAATATGCAAAACAAGGCAACATGACACCCGGAACCGACGGAAAAACCGCCGACCGGATGAGCATTTACAGAATTGAACGCTTGATTGAACGCCTCAAAGACGAGACGTATCAACCCCATCCGGCAAGGAGGATATATATTCCGAAGAAGAACGGCAAAGAGCGTCCACTCGGGATACCCTCATTTGAGGATAAATTAGTGCAAGAGGTTATTAGGATGATTCTCGAAGCCATTTACGAAGGACATTTTGAAGATTCTTCACATGGTTTCAGACCCAAGAGAAGTTGCCACACTGCATTGACATGTATTCATAAAACGTTTACTGGAACAACTTGGTTTATAGAGGGAGACATAAAAGGATTCTTTGACAATATCAATCACTCCGTTCTGATAAACGCACTGCAAGAGAGGATTTCGGATGAAAGGTTTATTCGACTCATTCGTAAATTCTTAAATGCAGGATACATGGAAAATTGGAAATTTCATAACACGTATAGCGGAACTCCGCAAGGTGGTATTATCAGTCCAATACTGGCAAATATTTACCTTGACAGGTTTGACAAATACATGAATGAATATGCCCATGCTTTCGATAAAGGGGATTGTAGGCGCAGAAGTTCGGAACACAGAAGTCTTGAAACGAAGAAATATAGCTTGCAACGGAAACTCAAAGTAGAAACGGATGAAAATATCAGAAAACAACTGATGGAGAAAATTCAGGCAGTAGAAAAAGAATGGGTTAAAATCCCATGTGGCGATGCAATGGATGAAAACTGGAGAAGATTAAAGTACATCAGATATGCAGATGACTTCTTAGTTGGAGTAATCGGAAGCAAAGCGGAATGCACACAGATTAAAGCAGATATCGCACAGTATATGAGCGAAAAGCTTAAACTGGAGCTTTCCGATGAAAAAACTCTGATAACTCAAGCACAGAAACCTGCAAAATTTCTGGGCTATGAAATCTTTATCCGTAAATCCAATGCGACAAAACGGGGTAAAGACGGAATTCTGACACGAGTGTTCAATAATAACATTATCCTGCATATTAACAGCGAGGTAATGAAGAAAAAACTAATGGACTATGATGCTATAAGGTTTGATTATAGCACAGGAACAGAGGTTTGGAAACCAAAAGCCCGCAGTTATATGAAGAATCGTGAAATGACGGACATTCTGATGCAATATAATGCAGAGATTAGAGGATTCTATAACTACTATTCGATTGCTCACAACAGTTCTGCGATGAACTCTTTCTACTATATCATGGAATACAGCATGTGTAAAACACTGGCATGTAAGATGGAGAGCACTGTTCGCCAAATACGTAAAAAGTATTATAAGAATAAGAAATTCGCCATACCTTATGTGGACAGTAAAGGCAAAACCAAATACAGAGTATTCTATGATGAGGGTTTCAAAAGAAAAACAGCTTTGAAAAATGCCTCGTGCGATAACATTCCAAACACAATGTTTACCAAATATCCAAGTCTGGCATCCAGACTAAAGGATAGAACTTGTGAATTATGTGGTACGGAGGGAGATACGACGATGTTTCAGGTTCGTAGTCTAAAATCTCTGAAAGGAGAAAACGAATGGGAACGCAAAATGAAACGAATGAATCGGAAAACCTTAGCTGTTTGCGATGCTTGTGATGCAAAAATCCATAACAAGCAACGTAGAGACTGATGATATTAATGGAGAGCCGGATACAGGGAGACTTGTACGTCCGGTTCGGGGGCGAGTACTCGGAAACCTGCTGCTGTGAAAGGTAGTAAGGCGCCGAGTGCTTAGCCTACAATCTATATGGGAATACCAGGTATTTGTACGATAAAACTCAGTACCAAACCAGGCATTTGTTCCTGGATATCTGTCCAAGTCAGCCTGTTGTATAAAGACATGTAATAATGTGTTGTTTACTCCTTCTGAAAAATATTTATCTGTACGTTGCTTTGTGTCGGCAGGTACACGAGAGAAAGCTGGTCCTCCACTAGTATTCGACTCGGAAGAGACGAGGGATTTCCCGTAAATATGTGCGCAGGAAGAAGCTGCTCGGGTTCTCTATATTACCTAAATCATTTTCCCAGGAAGGAAAAGCATTAGGCAGCCAATATTCACCTCCGACTTCATCCGACTGACCTCCATACATTAGAAATTCAGCAGGGAATCCCCAATGACCGTAATTTTCCAGCCAGGTTGTCAAGCCGTGTTGGTGACACAATTCTCTGAAAGCCCCAACATAATCATAGGCAATTTTATCAGCTACCAGACGACGC
>JAIRRS010000156.1 GCA_031255855.1 Tannerellaceae bacterium
GGCATGTTTAATACTTGTTGATATCTTCATCCAGAAATTCAATGCGTATGTTGAGCCAAGCTTTCATTTTGTCTATCTCGCCTGAAAAGTCAATATTTTTATTCCATCTTTTATTATTCTCTATGGATGATTTAAGGAGATAATCCCGTTTTTCATCAATGAGCTTCTCTAAATCCAAGAGATTTTTTTTGATTTCGTTCCACCTGTTTTTATAAGCTATACGAAATGCGGGATCGTCGAAGAAACGGAAAAAGAAACTGCCTCCCGGGCCGTAAGAATGTTGCCCGTATTCTTTATAAAGCCTCGTTTGCGCGTTTTCAAAATAATGATGGTCGATTTCCATATAGCCGAATCCCCAATCAAAATCCCATAGAGGACCCATCTTCATCTTGTCGTTTCCTTTTCTATGCAAATAAACGCTTCCGGGGATCAACAGTTCACGATTGCGGACGATTTCATTCACCAATATATAATCAATAAGTGTTGGTATATCAATCAAATCAGCATAATTATTTTCAGGGAAACGGGTTGTTTCCCCATACAAAGCTTCATCTAATTTTTCAATAGCTTGCCGGATGAAGTACATTCCGGATTCGTCTTTCAGTTCCGGCGATTTTATATTGACCGGCAGATTGGTAAACGGACTTTTGAATTTGAAATCTTCGTCATAATACCTGTCAAATTCAACCAGGAAGTCTGTTTCTTCATCAATATTTACGCGATGTTTGTTTACCTCTACTTGTTCAGTCAATACATAGTTTCCCAGATATTCATCATTTAAGAACAGCTCAACATGATTGGAATGATTAACAAAATCAAACCCCAACCAATGCCCTAATTCAAATGCAATTGTATTCATAATAAAGGTAGGATCTAAATAATTTGCCAATAACACCCAATTTTTAGCAGCTCCCAAGCCGAACATTGAGGTCTTTTCACCAAATTTTATACGATATGGTTTCTTTATATATCCCCAAGTGCTATTGCCCCTTCCACGTACTCCGGCGCTTGCTTCCAACGCATGTTCGGGTTGCTCCTTGTCTATTACTTTTATCATGGAAGGGATATAATTTTCCTTGTCGTTTATCCCGGCTTTTCCTTCCGTATCAATTTTGATGTTAGGCAGTCCGGTGGTTTGAGGGGATACTACCTGTACGGTATATGATTTCGTTTCGACATTGTTTTTGACAAGATAGACTAATTCATTCCTGTAATCATTTTTAGTTTCCCCGCTTGTTTGTTCGGTTTCTTCAATCCATACGCTTCCGTCTGTTTCAAATATTGCAGTAGCCGCGTCCATGTTGTTTATCCAGTTTTGCGATTTGGGGGTAATTGTTATTATGGAAGAATCCGGTGAAAAAATGCCGTTTTCAACGACCTCTTCACCATTTTGTTCGAAAATAATTTGATAAGAATAAAACTGCGCCGGCAAGATAGGAGTGGTGTTGGTGATAATTACTGTATAAACTATTTGCGATCCATCTTCTGCTATAACTGTGTACGACAATTGCGAGTCGTACACATTTGAGGTTGTACCGCTTATTTGAAGAATAGAGCCTATATAGACCTCGCCAATGGCCTCAAACGTAGCAATTAATTCTTTGCCTTCCGAAACATCATCTAATCTTATTGTATAATCAGTATGGTCTATCAACCCGATGATGTCTTTAGGCAAACCATTTTTCTCAGCTTCAATTTTATAGGAAATAAATTGTTTTTCAGAACTTTTCTTTTCCGATTCACAGGAAAAAAGAGTGATAGCAATGAAAAGTAATAAATGTTTCTTCATAATATGCGTGTGTTTTAATATATAGTAACTTATTGAAAATCATTGAAAATACAATGAATAAGAATCGTCCGGAATTCATTTGGATGAATTTTAGGAATCATTTGGATGACTCGGGAAAATCATCCAAATGTTTTTCCCGAATCATCCAAATGAATTTTGGAATCAGGCAGATGTTTGACCAAAACAACCGGATTTTTGTAAATATTTGCAAATGGTAACCTATAATAGTTAATAAATATTTCACAACCCCCTGTTTTTTACTTGAAAAAACGGTTGGAAGTTATAAAAAAAATGTAAACTATCAAAAAAGAAGGTGAAAACATTTATTAATAGCTTGCTTATTACATACAGGATTCGGATTTATGCATCTTCCTTTTATATGTTTGAAGAATTCTTTTTACCTTTGGCGGTCAAATTACAGATTCGAATAAATTAGACGAAGCGATGAATATATCTTACAACTGGCTTAAGGATTATCTTGATTTTAATTTAACGCCTGATGAAGTGTCGGCCGCATTAACATCCATAGGTCTGGAAACCGGTGGAGTAGAGGAGGTGCAAACCATTAAAGGAGGACTTGAAGGACTTGTTATCGGCGAAGTACTTACGTGTGAAACACATCCCAATTCCGACCATTTACATATTACAACGGTCAATGTAGGCGGCGAAGAACCTTTACAAATTGTTTGCGGGGCGCCTAATGTGGCAGCCGGACAAAAAGTGGTTGTTGCTTTGGTAGGAACAAAACTATATAGTGGCGATGAAGAATTTGTCATTAAAAAATCGAAGATAAGAGGAGTTGAGTCGTTTGGGATGATTTGTGCCGAAGACGAAATTGGTATCGGAGCCAGTCATGAAGGGATTATTGTTCTTCCACCGGATGCTGTTGCAGGAACATGGGCGAAAGATTACTATAATGTAAAGAGCGATTATGTACTGGAGGTAGATATAACTCCAAACCGTGTAGACGCAACCTCTCATTTCGGTGTAGCGCGTGATTTGGCTGCTTATCTGAAACAAAATGGGAAACCGACTACGTTGAAGCGTCCTTCTGTTGATGCGTTTACGATAGATGATACGTCGTCTGTTATTACCATAACAGTTGAGAATGCGGAAGCATGCCCCCGTTACTCAGGCGTTACAATTAAAGGCGTTACAGTGACGGAGAGTCCCGAATGGTTGCAAAACACGTTGAAAGTTATTGGTTTGCGACCCATTAATAATATTGTTGATATAACGAATTATGTATTGCATGAACTGGGGCAACCACTGCATGCTTTCGATGCCGACAAGATAAAAGGTGGAAAAGTTATTGTCAAAACATTACCGGAAGGAACTAAATTCGTCACGCTTGACGGAGTAGAACGCGCATTGACAGATAAAGACTTGATGATTTGTAACGCGGAAGAAGGCATGTGTATCGGTGGGGTGTTCGGTGGTTTGGATTCGGGTGTTACAGAAACAACGAAGAATGTATTCCTCGAATCGGCAAATTTCAATCCTACCTGGATACGTAAAACGGCTCGTCGTTTTGGATTGAATACAGACTCCTCTTTCCGTTTCGAGCGCGGACTTGATCCCAATAGTACTTTATATGTATTGAAACGGGCGGCTTTGATGATTAAGGAGATAGCCGGGGGCGCGATTACAGGTGAAGTTCAAGACGTTTATCCTGTAGTTGCCGGGCCTTATATGGTAGAGGTAACTTACAGCCGGATCAATAGCCTGATAGGGAAAGTAATCCCGGTTGGCACGATTAAAGATATTCTGTTGAGCCTTGAAATAGAAATTGTATCGGAAACGCCGGAAGGGTTAACCTTGCATGTTCCTTTATACCGTATCGATGTAAAGAAAGATGTAGATGTAATCGAAGATATTCTGAGAATCTACGGTTATAATAACATAGCGATTGGCGAGGATGTTAAATCGAACTTAAGCTACCAGACTCCGACAGACCGTAGTTATAAACGGCAAAATCTTATTGCCGAACAATTATGCGGGGCAGGATTTAATGAGATGATGAATAATTCGTTGACACGTTCTGCTTACTATGCCGGATTGTCTACTTATCCCGAAGCCCGTTGCGTAATACTCGAAAACCCGATCAGTTCGGATTTGAACGCCATGCGGCAAACACTGTTATTCGGAGGTTTGGAGAGTATCGAATATAATGAGAAACGTAAAAACGGTAATATCCGGTTTTTTGAATTCGGAAATTGCTATGATTATACGATTGGCAATAAAAAAGAAGGTGATTCATTGGCCGAATTTGGTGAAGACTACCGGTTAGGTTTGTGGGTAAGCGGCAATCGCGTGGAAAACAACTGGACACATCCGAATGAAAAATCGTCGATATACGAATTAAAAGCGTATGTTGAAAATATATTGATGCGTTTAGGGGTGAATATGCATACGGTTGTTTTCGGGCGCCTGTCGAATGACATGTATTCAACCGGATTAAGCATTGCTACCGGCACAGGCAAGCCGTTGGGAACATTGGGAGTGGTAAACAAGAAATTATGCAAGGCTTTCGATATTGATTCAGACGTCTACTTTGCCGAACTGTCTTGGACATTACTAATGAAAGAAATAAAGAAACACCGGATAACCTTCTCTGAAATTTCTAAATTTCCTGCTGTAAAGCGTGATTTGGCTTTATTGCTCGATAAAAAGGTGCAATTCGGGGAAATTGAAAAAATAGCCAACGAAAGCGAGAAGAAGCTGCTGAAGAAAGTAACGCTGTTTGATGTATACGAAGGTAAGAATCTTCCGGCAGGCAAGAAATCGTATGCTGTGAGTTTTTACTTGCAAGACGAAAATAAAACACTGACTGATAAGCAGATTGACGGTATCATGAAAAAAATACAGACCAATCTGGAACAGAAGCTTAATGCACAACTGAGATAATATAATATACGGTTGCGGTTGACGATTATTAAGTAAAATCGTTGGCCGTTAACCATTAATCATTAAATAATTATGGGAAGAGCGTTTGAATATCGCAAAGCAAAAAAGTTTAAACGTTGGGGAAATATGGCTCGCGTATTTACCAAATTGGGTAAAGAGATAACCATTGCTACCAAAGCAGGAGGGCCTGAGCCGGACAGCAATCCCCGCTTGCGTGTGTTGATGCAGCAAGCGAAGAAGGAAAACATGCCGAAAGAGAATGTGGAACGTGCTATCAAAAAAGCCACATCGAAGGATTATACCGATTACAAGGAAATGAACTATGAAGGATATGGCCCATTTGGTATTGCCATCTTTGTAGAAACGGCAACAGATAACACGACTCGTACGGTAGCGAATGTGCGGAGTTATTTTAATAAACACGGGGGTTCGTTAGGAACTTCGGGAAGTCTGGAATTTCTATTCGACCATAAATGTGTATTCCATATTGTAAAGAAAGATGATATCTCATTAGAAGATTTAGAATTGGAATTAATCGATTATGGAGTAGATGAAGTAGAGGAAGACGAAGACGAAATAATCATTTACGGTGAGTTTGCCCAAAACTCTGCCATTCAAAGATGGCTGGAAGAAAACGGATATGAAATAAACAGCGCCGAATTCCTCCGGATTCCAAACGATATTAAAGAATTAACAGCCGAACAAAAGGAATCCGTTGAAAAGTTGATAGACAAATTGGAGGAAGACGAAGATGTGCAAAATGTCTTTCACAATATGAAAGAAGATTCTGAATAAGTTGAATAATTCAACCCCTGAGTAACCTAATAACCGGAAGCAAAGCAACAGGAAAACCGGCCGGTTCAATTTCCTGATTTATCCGGTTATTGAGTTATTCGATTGTTTAATTATTCAATGGCTCAATCATGGAGTCGTTTATTTCTTGAGCAAATGGCCTAGTGCGCCGATGACATTTCCGGCTATATCGCCTTTGCTGTTGGAACTTTTTCCTCCTCCGCCAAACATTCCTATCAGGCCGCCTACGTCAATGCCGCTCCCTTTTCCTCCGGATACTTTGCTGGATAAAATATTCATTAAGGGAGGAATAATAGCGGATGCGATAGCGCCGGAAACAGTTTTGGACATGCCAAACTTCTGGCTCAAAACCCCCACAACTGCAGATTTGATTCCTTCGGTTAAAAAATTGCTGCTGCTTGTAGCTTTACTTCCGCCGGTAAATAAGCTGGTTAATTGTGAAATGTTTTCCGGTTTAATACTGCTTTTGAGTGTGTCGGTTATAGCGTTTGTCGTTGCGTCAATCGCTTGTTTCTTTTGGGTAGTGGGAACATCTTTACTTTTTGTGATGGCCTCGGTTACCGGGCCTTTAACTAAATCTAAAATACTGTCTAACATAACTTTCTTTTTTATTTATTTCAATATTTCAACAATGCAATTACTGGTTTTGTTTTTTATATTAAGAAAAATAATGTTAATCCCATTAATAAAGCGAGATGTTAAATCATTCAGCTATTATTTAACGCAAATATTACTTGTTTTTTAAGTAAAATCGTTAAATTTGCCAATTAATTCAATGCATATTAACAAGTGATTGTTATTGAGGAAGATATTGTTGTACGCATAAATAAGGGGGAGACCAAAGCTTTTGAACAACTGTATTCTGCCTTTTATGTGTATCTATGTACTGTTGCTACGAAATATATTTATGATGCTGAAGCCTCTAAAGAAATTGTGAACGATGTTTTTTTGAATGTTTGGAAGAATCATGCGTCGCTTACACATCCGGTAAACTCCTATTTAATAAAAGCTGTACAAAACAGATGCCTAAATCATTTACGCCAGAAACGATTGCAAGAAATTTCATTGACGGAAGTTCAAGATCAGTTACTTACTGTTCAAGAACAATTAATCACCCAAGACACTCACCCGCTTGCTCAATTGGAAAATAAAGAATTCGAACAACAAATATCCGATGCTGTGGACAAGTTGCCTAAAAAATGCCGGGATATTTTCATCCAGCATTTATACCATAACAAATCGTACGAAGAAATAGCCAAAACCAATCAAATCAGTTCGAGTACGGTACGTGTCCAGATAAAAATAGGAATAACAAAATTGAAAGAACAACTGGAAGGACTGCTTGGCAGGAAATAACCTCCCCCTTCAAATAAGGCGGTACATATCTGGATTACAATTGTTTGTACCCTGTGGGTATGAAGGATGTTTTAAAATAAATAAGAAAAAAATATTTTTTTTAAACGAAATAGGTACAACATGTGTATTATAATATAAATGCTGTACTTTATACGATTGATTTGAGAGAAAGGGAATGAAAAACAATATGAACGAAGATATGCTCTTTGCTTATTTTTCCGGGCTATTAACCCAACAGGAAGAGAAAGAATTGCTCGAATGGTTGGAAGCTGACGAGGAAAATAAGAAAATACTGGCGGAAATGGCCGGGTGGTGGGCAATTTTCCATGTGCCTTTCTTCAGGTCGGAGCCGTATTCGCCAATAAAGAAACAAACCGTTTCCCGCCGGCTACTCTTGGTAAGCAGTAAAATAGCGGCGGCTATTTTGATTTTATTGATTGTAGGCGCGTCGTCTTTTTTTATTGGTAAAAATGCACAAGAGAAAGAGGATGTTCCGGCTTATTTTGAAACAGAAGTTCCTTTTGGTTCACAAACGAAGGTTATACTTCCCGACCAATCTGTTGTTTGGATAAATGCCGGATCGTCGGTGAAGTATGTAGACAATACGATTGATCATACGAGAGAAGTGCAGTTAGACGGCGAAGCCTATTTTGAAGTTACCTACAACCCGGATAAGCCATTTGTTGTTAAAACAAGTAATCTGAATGTTAATGTTTTGGGTACAAGTTTTAATGTGAGATCGTATAGTGATGAGTCGACGATCGACGTGGCTTTACTTACCGGAAAAGTAGACGTTCGTTTCGCCGGCGCGGTAACAAGCGACAAGGCGGAATTGATTCCCAACCAATTGTTGAGTTTCGACAAAGAAACAAAGGATGTACATATGGCATCGATTCATAGCAAAGACTATTGCTCATGGAAGGATGGGACTCTGAAATTTACAGAACAATCTTTTGACAGGATTGCCAGGGATTTGGAACGAATACATAACGTACAAATTAAAATAAACAGTAAACAATTATTAAAAGAAGTTTTTTCAGGAACTTTTTCCATACAACATTCCGTAAATGAAATTTTTAAAGAAATCGACGTAGATAATAAATATACTTGGACGCAAAACGGGAGAGATTTTGTTATAAGTGATAAAAAAAGGCTTTGATGACAAACGAAAATTAAGAATTAAAAGAGAATTTTTAGTGTAACAAATAGAAAATAAGTGAATTATTAATTAGAACAATTTAAATCTAACATTCATGAACTATCTAAAAAAGACCGCCAGATTATGGCTGGCCAGTATGCTGTTAATGACTGCACTTTTTAGTCCGCGTGTAGTCTTTGCTTCCGAATTACAGACGCATGTTATGTCTGTTCGGTTGGAGAATGCGACATTGAAAGAACTTTTTGATATTATCGAAGAAAAGTTCGATTATTCCTTCCTTATCCGGAATAACGATATTGACTTGAACGAGCGTGTAACGCTTGATATAGCAGACAAGTCGGTAGAAGAAATTCTGACAAACGCCCTCAAAAAACAGAACGCGGCATTTACAGTAAACGATAGACGAATTGTCGTTTATAAGTCGGCAAAACAAATGGCCTCACTATCAGCCTTGTCTGAGGCTTATGTAGCTCAACAGACTATGAAAGTGACCGGTACGGTTGTCGATGCTGTGACAGGCGAGCCTATTGTCGGCGCGAATGTTATTGTTAAAGGAGCGGCAATAGGCAGTAGTACTGACTTTGATGGTAATTTCGAATTGGAAATCCCGTCTGACGCGATATTGGTTGTATCATATATTGGTTATATCAATATAGAAGTAAAACCGACAGCTTCTCCAATGACTATCCGTCTCCGTGAAGACGCGCAAGCGCTGGATGAAATTGTTGTTGTTGGTTATGGGGTTCAGAAAAGAGAAAGTTTGACAGGTGCAATGCAAACGTTGAACAATGAGAAATTGACCAATATCACAACCCCTTCTGTTCAGAACATGATCGCAGGTAAAGCTCCCGGTGTATTGGTGGCGCCCGGTGATGGGAAACCGGGTTCGGCAGGTAGAATCCTTATCCGTGGGAAAGCATCAATTAACGGCACGAATGATCCATTGTATGTAATAGATGGAGTAATTGTAGGAAACAGCCCGGATTATGCTTCTCTTAATCCAATGGATATCGAGTCGATGACTATCCTGAAAGATGCTGCATCAACAGCGATTTACGGTTCCCAGGGCGCTAACGGTGTAATTATGATTACAACTAAAAAAGCAAAGACCAGTGATAAAGTTTCGATAAGCGGATCTATTAAAGCCGGTATTTCCAGACTTTCTAATGGTAACGTTGAAATGATGGATGGAGCGGAACTCTATGATTATTATAAATCATTTTCAAATCAGGAACGTATATCTTTTACGCGTTGGAATGAGCATTTGAGAGACGCGAATTTCAATTGGTGGGATTTCGCTACCCAAACAGGTGTTACGCAGGATTATAACCTTTCTATTTCAGGAGGGACAGAAAAAATGAAATCCTATCTGTCTGTTGGTTATTATGATGAAACAGGAACCGTAAAAGGGTATGAATATAAAAGATATAACTTCCGTTTGCGTTCGGAGTATAAACCGTTTGATTTCTTAACAATTAAACCTCTGATTTCCGGAAACAGGAGAGATATAGATGATAAGCAGCATAGCGTTGGGGCCATGTATCGTAATCTGCCGTGGGATAGTCCTTATCAAGAAGATGGAACACTTACTCCTCATTATTCTCCTACCTGGGTAAATAACTGGACAAATTATCTTTATGATTTGCAATGGAACCGTAGTGGTTCAAAGACTTATTCCTTTATGGGTAATCTGGATTTTGACGTAAAAATTACTGATTGGTTGACATTTTCGTCGGTGAACAGCTTTAACTATGACGAATGGCAAAATCAATCGTATCAAGATCCTCGTTCCAACAGTGCAATCGGCGTAAACGGACGTTTGTCTGAAACCGTTGATACACGCCAACGCAGATATACGAACCAATTGCTTCGTTTCAATAAAACATTTGGCGGGAAACATGATGTAACCGGAACAGTTGCTTACGAATTCCGCGATTATAGATTTAAAAGTGTACAAGCTGTCGGTACGGGTTTTATTTCCGGTTTCAGTGTCTTGGATGTAGCGGCCAGACCAGAGAAAACAGCCGGCTACATTAGTGAAGATGCGATGCAGTCCTTCTTCTTTAAAGGAACATATGCATATGATAATAAATATTTGTTAGAAGCATCATTCAGACGTGATGGAGCTTCAAACTTCGGAGACAATGCCAAATATGGAAACTTCTTCTCTTTCAGTGGTGGTTGGAATCTTCACCGGGAAGACTTTATGGAATATGAGTGGCTGGATCAATTAAAATTGCGTACGTCTTACGGATCAATGGGTAATAGACCCTCCGCCTTGTATCCCCAATATGATTTATATAAAGTAAATCAGAGTTATAACGAAGTACCGGGCGCTTTGATAGATCAGATTGGTAATAGAGATTTAACCTGGGAAAAAACATTTACATTTGGTGTTGGTGTTGATATAGGTATTTTTGATCGTTTCCGTGCCTCTTTTGATTATTATAACAAATATACAAGCAATGTATTATTTAGAGTACCCATTTCCGGATTTAACGGAGTAACATCTATCTGGCAAAATATCGGGGAAATAGAAAATAATGGTTTTGAAATGACTTTGGGGGCTGATATCATAAAGAATCGGGATATCTATTGGGGAATAGACTTTAACTTGGGTATCAATAAAAATAGAATTAAGAAGCTATATAGCGGCATTGATCAAATTATTGAATCCAGTTTCGGTGGCCCGGCAAGTAGTATATCACGTATTTTACTTCCCGGACATGATATGGACACATTCTATGGTAAAGAATGGGCTGGTGTAAATCCGGATAACGGAGCGCCCCAATGGTATGAAACAAAAGATGGTAACCGTCAGAAAACATCTAATTATGCTGCTGCCGATCAAGTGACATTAGGAACATTAACACCTGATTTCTTCGGTGGATTCTCAACCAATTTCGCATGGAAGTCTTTTGACTTAAATGCCGTGTTCTCTTATTCGGTAGGTGGTCAGATTTACAACTATTCGCGTCAGGAATTTGACTCCGACGGTACTTATACAGACCGTAATCAATATAAACTGCAAAAAGGATGGAGCCGTTGGGAAAAACCAGGCGATAATGCAACACATCCGTTACCCGCATATAATAACAATTCAAAAGCGAACAATGCTTCTTCCCGTTATATAGAAGATGCTGATTATCTGAAACTACGAACTTTGTCGGTTGGTTATAACTTCTCTTTACCACAATGGCATGTTTCTAACCTTCGTTTATTCTTTACTGCGGAAAACGTATTTACAATTACTCCTTATTCCGGTATTGATCCTGAGATACCTATCAAAGATGACGGTAAGATTGTAAATGTTGTTGGAGCTTCCGTATATCCTCTTACACGTAAATTTATGTTTGGACTTAACTTCACATTATAAGAATGACTGACATGAAAAATATATTAGTAATAATTATTGCGTCACTCTGTATGTTTACAGCTTGTGACATTGAAAGATTACCCAATTCAGAATTGGATGCCGGAAATATCAAGACAGATCCGGAAGCATCTATTGATGCATTATTGAATGGAACATATGCTTATATGAAAGAATGGGCAGATCCTATGCACCGTTGCGGCGAGTATGCCGGTGATAATATTATGATCCGTGGTTCGTCTACCGACGCTTTTTACGAATTTATCTCATATTCTCGTACACCGGTAAACTATCGTTTGCAAAACTTTTGGGATCGGAGTGTTAAGGTCATAGCACAAACTTCTAATATCATTTCTTATATACCGGAGGGAAAATCGTTGGATTTGGATCAAAAATTGGGAGAATGTTATTTTATGCGCGGATTATGTTATTTTTATTTGGTGCGCGCGTATGGACGTCCTTATTATCAAAATCCGGAAACAAACTTAGGTCTGCCTATTATTAACGGTACGCAAGAAGATGTATTTGCCAACTTGCCAGATCGTTCTTCAGTGAAGGATACCTATGAACAAGCGATAAGCGATTTGAATAAAGCCGCCGAAATAATGAAGAAAAACAATGGCCCTATTTTCGCATCAAAAGAAGCAGCATGGGCATTGCTTTCAAGAATCTATTTATATATGAGCGGGACATTCGACAATCCGAATCAGGAATTTGCCCGTTTATCAGTTGAATATGCTGATAAGGTGATCAACTCAGGTGTTTACGGTTTATTGGATCGTACAAATTTCATGAAATACAATACATTCACACCGGAACAGAATAAAGAAACAATTTTTGCGATTAAACGCGTTGCATCTGAATTTTCAGGTAGCGACCACTACTATGGAGTAGGAGGGATGTATGCCAATATCGGAGGTATGGGCTGGGGAGAAATGTTTGCCAGTGCAAAATATATTGCGTTATTGGATGAAACAGGCCGTAACGATTGGAGAAAAGGTAAAATCGTTGATGCACGTGCCGCATTTATTCAACCTAATTATGTAGCAGATGAACAACAAGTATTCCGTTTTATTAAAAATGTATATAACTCCAATGGAGAGCATGTGAACTTTAATTATGTGCAGGCAGATGTAACAATTAATGGAAATACGGGAACATGTGTGGAAACAGAAGGAGATGATAAGCATACATTCCCAATAAAGCCTATTGACATAGAACAAGGTATCTGGTCTGTTGACTATAAAGACGGGAATACCTATACCGGATACATTGATCAATTTATAAAATTGAACCGTGTATATCCAGAATTCTATATCACTAAATGTTCTCGTGAAGGAGAGGAGTCTCATTTACATTCCCCTATCATCACTCGTTTAGGAGAGGTTTATTTGAATAAGGCGGAAGCTGCTGCTAAATTAGGCGATTATGGGAAAGCGTTGGAAGCATTGAATATAATTCGCGAACGTTCGTTGCCTGGTGAAGGTTATTCTTCATTAGATGCTTCAAATGCAGAAGAACGAATTGAAAAAGAACGGACGCTCGAACTTGCTTTCCAGGCAGAACGCAGTTATGATGTTTACCGTAACGGACGCGCTTTGACACGCCGTTATCCAGGGCCTCATGATGCAATGGTTGATATCCAGCCCAATGATTTTCGTACGATTTATTTCATTCCTCAGAATGCAATAGATTCTTGGCCTGGTACATTGACGCAAAATCCTACGTCGAATTAATGGAATTTCAGTAATTATAATGCTCAGTCATCAAATAAGTTGTACTTTTGGTGACTGAGCATAATTTATAAACAAAAAAACAAATAAAAGATGGAAAACACGCGTCGTTCCTTTATTAAGAAAATGACTGCCGCCGGTATAGGAACTGCCGGTATTGCATTAAGCAACAGCGCTTCTGCTGCTGTAAAAAGTGAGCCTCAAAAGAAAAAAACGGCTGGTAAAGATGATGGTAAACTTCGTTTTGGTTTTATCGGAACCGGTTCGAGATGCCAGGAGCATATTAACAACGTATTAGCTATTCCTGATAATAAAGTTGTAGCTATTTGTGATATTCAGAAAGGCCCGCTGGAAAACACTTTGAAACACATTGCCAAGTTTAATGTGCCCGAACCTAAAGTATATACAGGTAGCGAACGCGCATTCGAACAAATGTTGAACAACGAAGAGTTTGATTGCGTAATCATTGCAAGCCCTTGGGAATGGCACGTACCAATGTCGATTGCAGCCATGAAAGCCGGCGTACCTTATGTTGGCGTAGAAGTGTCTGCTGCCAATACGCTTGAGGAATGTTGGGATTTGGTAAATGTGTCTGAAGCTACAGGAAGCCATCTGAATATTATGGAGAATGTATGTTATCGTCGCGATTGTATGGCTGTATTGAATATGGTTCGCCAAGGTTTGTTTGGTGAGTTGTTGCATGGTACTTGTGGTTATCAGCATGATTTACGCGATGTGAAATTCAACGATGGCGTTCATTATACCTATCAGAAAGGTGGTGAAATTCGTATGGGATCTACAGCTTATGCTGAAGCACAATGGCGTACCCAACATTCTATCAGACGTAATGGCGACATATATCCAACGCATGGTGTCGGCCCGGTAGCCAATTGTTTGAATATTAACAGGGGAAATCGATTCCTTTCATTAACTGCTATGGCTACGCAAGCCCGCGGATTACATAAATTCATTGTTGACAATGGAGGAGCAGACCATCCGTACGCTAAAGTAAACTTTAATCTGGGCGATATCGTTACATCCATGATTAAATGTGCGAACGGACAAACGGTGGTTGTTACGCACGATACCAATTCTCCCCGTCCATATTCACTTGGTTTTCGTATTCAGGGAACAGAAGGTTTGTGGATGAATGATGGTGGACATGTATATGTAGAAGGGCAATCCAAACCTCACAGTTGGGATGAATCTGGCGAATGGTTCAAGAAATACGACCACAAACTGTGGAGTACATTGGAAGCAAAGGCTAGGGAAGCAGGACACGGAGGTATGGACTTCATTATGATGTACGATCTTATTGATGCTATCCGCAACAAGAAACCGACTCCGATGGATTGTTACGATGCAGCTGCATGGAGCGCTATTTCCGGGCTGTCGGAAATGTCTATCGCACGTGGTGGAGCAGTAGTTGACTTCCCCGACTTTACTCGTGGGCAATGGATTCATCGTCAACCGGGATTTGCAATTTGAAAATAATAACGGGAGATTGAATAACTGAATAATTTGGTACGCAGGATGAGACTTGAACTCACACACCGTAATCGGCACTACCCCCTCAAAGTAGCGTGTCTACCATTCCACCACCTGCGCATAAATATGAAAAGTGTGCCCGGAACAGGACTCGAACCTGCACGTCTGCAAAGACACTCGCACCTGAAACGAGCGCGTCTACCAATTCCGCCACCCGGGCAATCATAAGAAGTCAAAGAGAGCGAAAGACGGGACTTTAACCCGTCTTCGCTATATTGCTAATATATTTCAAACATTTTTTCAAAGAACAGGTACCTATTTAATACCTTTTTTTGTCTCGAATTTGTCCTACAGATATTCTCTAATGTCTGTTTTGTTTTTCAAGCGCGAAGTTACGACCTTTTTTTGAAATACAAACTATTTTGTAAAATAATTGTATACGTTAATCCCTATGTTTGTTATAGAATTTTACGTGGTCAAATAGGTGTCAATGGCAGTCACAACTGCCAGTAATACACAGCAAGAGATCAAATTACTCCAATTCGTACCTCTAAACGTATTTTGAAATATTATTCACTGAATATATGCGAGTCATGACAGAGGGTTCAGCACCC
>JAIRRS010000069.1 GCA_031255855.1 Tannerellaceae bacterium
AAAGGTTCGAGATATTCATAAATATCTATTTCTTTCGTACCATAGCCTATATAAGAAACAGACAATGTAGTGGGGAAAGATTCTGCCTGAATCGAAAAATTACCATTTTCATCTGTAACTGTACCCTTTTTCTCTCCGATAAGAAGAACTGTCGAACCAATAATCGGTTCATTTGTGTGAGTGTCCAATACGCGACCGTCTATCTGTACTTGTTGGGCATTAACCGGCGATAAGGATACTGCAAATATCATTAAAAACAAGCTAACAAGGCTTTTCTTTTTTGTTTTTAATAGAAAATATAATCTATTTGTCATAATTGTAATTATTTATTTAGTTCAACTTCAACAGATTTAAAGAATTTATTCAAATCCGGCATAAGGATTCGTTCCCGTTTTAGAATCATTCGCGCCATCAAAGCCCCAGTTTTGCCAAAGTCCTTCAGGATTAATGTTTCGCTGTGATTGCGGAATCGGGTAACGATAGTTTTTGAGCGACACATTTTGCTTGCCATATATCGGATTTACCCCTGAATTTTTCAAGGTTTTCACATAAATCCGCCAGCGAACCAAATCAGTCCAACGATTCTGTTCGTAAGTCAATTCGAACGTCCGTTGTTCCTGTATCACCCTTTTGAATCCTTCATAATCCAACCCGGTACTCAAATCGTCGACAGATTGAGCCGTTACCGGAAAATGACCAAAGGCTCTTCTTAAGATTTGGTTTACGGCTTCGTATGCTTCCGCATTTGGCGCACCATTATACTCATTGATCGCCTCCGCTTTTAGAAGCAATACCTCGGCATAGCGAATAACCGTGCGGTCGATATTGCGATTACTTGCCGACCCATAAGGATCATCGGCATCAATATACTTCCGGAAACGGGGAAGATCAAAAGTAAAGATTGAATCTCCATCCGGATTGTACAATTCTTTTGCATACGTTCCTTTCTTCCGCTGATCTCTATCGTCGAAAGCTTCATAGAATTTCAAATCCGAAACAACCACGTGAGGAATAATCTGCGTGAAGCCGGTAGCGAGACTGCAATGCAACAAGTGATTGCCGCCACTACCGTCCACATCTTGCGACAAAGTATGTTGAGTCGTAAAGATATGTTCCTTTCCGTTCCGGATTGCAGTACTCCAGTTTGCAAGATAAACCTCCTCCAACTCATATCCCGTAACAAGATTTGCCGCATCAATCGCCTTGCCGAACTTTTCTTTTTGAGCTGCATTTCCACCCGTTTCGGAAGTTTGTCCCCAAGTTAGATACACTTTTGCAAGCAATGCATTTGCCGCGCCTTGGGTAGCCCTTCCCTTATCCGACGATGAATACTCGGAAACAACAGGCAAGCGAGACGCTGCCTCTTGCAAATCGGTTACAATCTGCGTATAAACATCGTCCACCGCAGCACGCGTTCTTCCCGATCCGTCGGTCGTGGTCAAAGGCAAAGGCACTTCGCCCCAAAACTGTACCGCATAGAAATAATAATACGCTCTCAGAAAATGCGCTTCTCCAATGCTTCTCTTACGCACCGATTCCGATATCGTATTCGAATCCTCAATTCGCTCAATCGCATTGTTTGCAGCCGCAATACCGGTATAAAGGTAATTCCACACAGTGGTCACAACCTCATTACTCGGATCCAACTGTAGAAGACTAACCAATCCTCCCCCACTGGTAGGATTTTCTCCCGAAATTTCCACCTCCGTGGGCAGGTCGGTCAAATAACCAACCGTACTGCTTAGTAACGCATTGGGTTGATAAATTCCATTTGTCAATGCAATCGCATCGTCATCCGTTACCGGAAAATTTCCACCCATAAGTTGTCCAATAGGAGTAAGATCTAAACTATCGTTGCAGGCGAACAAAGCTATCGAAATCGCCAGTATATAAATTAACTTTTTCATATCTACAATTATTTTTTAATGATTAATTAATACGTAATATTAACGCCAAACGAAAACGTTTTAGCCGTAGGATAAGCTCCTCTGTCTGTTCCGCTTGCCACTTCGGGATCATAACCTTTATATTTCGTAATCGTAAATAAGTTTTGCGCATTGGCGAAAACCCCAATCTTAGCCGTTGGCGCGGCGCTTAACTTGATCGGCAAAGCATAACTCA
Source organism: Tannerellaceae bacterium (assembly GCA_031255855.1). Classification (GTDB taxonomy): domain Bacteria; phylum Bacteroidota; class Bacteroidia; order Bacteroidales; family Tannerellaceae; genus DFXE01. The sequence goes on from JAIRRS010000069.1 coordinate 2,122, forward strand.
AAGTCACATTTTTCAATTTAAGAAACGAAGCGTCCTCCACATATCGGCTATCTATATAATGAACCGAAGCCACGTATGCTCTCGGAATCGTAGTAGAAGGATTGGTCGGCGTCCACCTATCAAGCAATACGGACGAAAGATTGTAGCTATTCGACGGCGTTTCGAGCGTATGACGCAGCGCATTGTAAAGCTCATTGCCATAACTTCCATGAAAGGCGGCGAACAATGTAAGCGACTTATATCGCAGGGAAGTTGAGAATCCGTAAGTAAAATCCGGCTGAATCGACCCGAGAACTACCCTGTCGTTTTCCTGCGACACGTTTCCGTCCTTATCCTGATCCACAAATTTAGCGTCGCCATACGTGGCAACCGGTCGCCAGGTGGGAGTCGGAACTTTCGACAAATCATCGCCAACCTGCACAACGCCATCGAAAACAATTCCGTAGAATGTTCCCAACGATTCGCCGACTTTCACTATTGTGCTATTATCATCATTCACATAATAATTCAAGTTATCGCCCAAACTGGTTATTTCATTTATATTCTTCGCGATATTGGCAGATAACGTCCACCCCCAAACTTTGTTTTCCACAACATTGGCATTCACCGCAAACTCAACACCTTTATTCGTTACGTTACCGATATTTTTGAGCACAGAACTAAATCCTGTTGAAATTTCCACCGGCACATTCAAAAGCAAATCGGTGGTCTTCTTGTAATAAGCATCTGCCACAAAACCAAATTTACCGCGTAAGAAATTCACATCTGCTCCAACATTATACTGAACAGTTTGTTCCCATTTCAAATCCTCATTTGCAGGATTACCGCGCAAATACGCCGTTACCAATTGTCCGTTGAAAGAATACGTGTTTTTTGAATAGGTATCTTCATATTTATAGTCGCCAATTTCCTGATTCCCTACCGTGCCGGCACTTCCTCTCAATTTCAGGTCGCTAATCACGCTGTTTCCTTTCAGAAATGATTCTTCATCCACATTCCACGAAAGACCGACCGAAGGAAAATAACCCCATTTATGATTCTCGGAAAAACGGGACGAACCGTCTCCCCTTAATGTAACTGTCAAATTATACCTGTTCAGATAAGAATAATTAATCCTTCCCAAAACCGAATTAAGAACCGACTCGGAACCTCCGGATTGTGGTTCAATAAGCGTTGATCCTCCTTGCAAGTTATAGTAACCCAATTGCTCATTGGCAAAATTGCTGGAAGAGGCAGTGGCAAAATCTATTTTTGTAGTTTGCGTTGTATATCCAACCAAAGCATCAATAAAATGATCTTTGTTCAGTTGCTTCGAATAATTAAGGGTGAACTCATATTGCCGTGAATCGAATCGTTTGTTTCCGATGCTTCCATATCCTTTCGGAAGGAATCCGGCGATAGAAGTAGACGGAGCATAAAAGTTTTGAGTGGTATTGCTGATATTTGTTCCCGCGTTGATCTTCGCAACAAGGTTGGGGGTTATTGTATATTTGGCAAAGAAAGCCCCGTTGATCGTATTGCTTTTACTCTGCGAAACGCTGTTCACAAGATCGGCGTAACCGTTCACCGTGCGATCCCCAAACCGAAGATCCCCTTTTTCAAACGGATTATTGAAATTATATCCGCCCTTCCCGTCATAAATCGGAACCACTTGCGGCGTTCTGAGAATATACTCAAGGGTATTCGAAACGCCATTCACATAAAGGTCGTCAAACTTACTCAACCCATTTTGTTCCAATTTGCTGGCAGTAACATTCACTCCAATGGTAAAATTAGAGAACAAATCCCTTTCGAAATTCAATCTTCCGCCATAACGTTTAAAATCGGTATTCAACACAATCCCTTCCTGGTCACTGACATTTCCCGACACGAGATACCTCGTCTTTTCATCGCCACCGCTAAGCGTCACCTGATGATTCTGTGTCGAAGCCGTCCGAAAAGCAGCATCTTGCCAGTTTGTGCCTGCTCCCAGTTGAGCCACCTTATCGGCAGTCAGTCCAGTCCCGTTGATTTCCTGCGCCGAAGACACCTCTGTGTACAATTCTCCCCACTGACGA
>JAIRRS010000091.1 GCA_031255855.1 Tannerellaceae bacterium
TCATCTACTAATCCTTCACGATTCGGAGCTACATTCAGGATAAAATTGCAATAAACATTATTAAACGGAATAATGTTATCATCAACCATCACCTTCGGGTCTTTGACAGGCGTAGTCGGGAAATTCGTTTTCCAGAACCAATTGGTATTTATCGGCAGACAAGATAAAGCAGGTAAACTGTTTTTTTCTTTGGAGATATGTTGTCCCGCCCCTTGTTCATATGATTTAATATCCGTATAATATAAGAGCTCTGCCGGATATTTAGCCGCATTCAGATCCATTACCAGACAATTGGGCTGAATGCTCTTTATCAAACGATAAATATCAGCAAAAGGCACTTCATCATACGAGATTCTGGACCAGGGCGCGTCCCAACCGTCAATAATAATCGCTGTAATCTCACCATAATTGGTCAGTAATTCCGTCAACTGATCTTTAATCATTTGGATATGTTGTTTGTTTATCCAACCCGGACGCAGTTTGTGATGTGTGTCCAAAATGGAATAATACAACATAACCTTTAGTCCTTGCCGACGAAAAGCGTCTGCATATTCTTTTACGACATCCCGCTTAAACGGACTATTCATTACATTATAATCTGTTGTTTTCGTATTCCAGATACAAAATCCACTGTGATGCTTGGTAGTCAGACAACCGTACGACATATTCGCGTCTTTTGCCGCCCGAGCCCATTGTCCGCAATCCAGTTTCGTGGGATTAAAAATAGCTGGCGAAGCCTCCGGATCAGCCCAATCATCGTCCATATACGTTGGAATATTATAATGGATAAACATCCCAAAACGGAGATTAACAAACTCTTGTTGCAATTCAGTTAAACTTCGCGCTTCCGATCTTCCCTGCGCGGAAACGATACTTGCATTTAGAACAGCAAGAATAAATAAAAATACAATGTTCTTTTTACTGTAATCCATAATTTACAATTCTTAATTCAACATTCATAAATTCATCACTTATTTAGTATCCCGGATTTTGGGACAATTTTTTATTATTTTTCCTTTCACTCGTAGGGATTGGGAATAATAATTCTCTTTCGCTTAACGACGGACCATAAGTAAACCGGTATCCTACATAGTTATCGAAATTGCCTGTTAAGATATTAAATACTTTCCGGGTTCTAACCATATCAAACCAGATTTTATTTTCAAATGCCAGCTCATGCCATCTTTCTTGCCAAACAGCTTTTCGGAATTCATCCTGGTTAAGATTCTTCCATTCCGGTAATCCGGCCCTTTTACGTATTTGATTCAGACATGTATAAGCCGCTTCGGAAGGCGTTCCGTCTGCTTCGTTCTGCGCTTCGGCATATTGCAATAAAATATCCGCATACCTCATCAAGGGATGGTTCATCCCACTTTTTGCCGTCTGCAAATGTGCCTCTTTATCAAAGAATTTATAAATATAATATCCTCCGAATGGCACTATTTCTTCCCGATTGGCATTACTTGTATAATTGGTGAAATAAAACTGCTTTTCTTCAATTCTTTTGTCTCCCTTCTCGTAGCTTTCTATAAATTCATCCAATACAACAATAGAACCTGTTTCTGTTGAATAGTACGAAATATCCATATTGTAAGGTAAATAAAGGTATTGCATTCCGTTTTCTACAGAAGTTCCCGACTGATACTGAATCATAAACATATGCTCCCCTCTATTTTCTATATCCGGATTATGCAGGTCGTCATACGAATCAAATAAATAATAGGTACCGTTATCAATGACTTCCTTCAATTTGCTTGCTGCTAAAGCATAGTATTCACGTCCTTTTTCCAACGGATATCCCGCCATGGTCAGATAAACATTTCCCAATAAAGCTTTAACGACTCCCAACGTTGCCCTACCGCTTTCATCGCCCCAGGTCAATGCAAACTTTTCCGCTTCCTGTAAATCAGCGACGATCTGCGCATATACGTCTGCTACAGAAGCCTGGTCTGGGTATAATTCCGGTGAAGACGCGTCAACGGGAACCAGCACCAGGGGCACATTTCCAAACAATCGTACCAAGTTAAAATAATAGTAGGCACGCAGAAAGCGAGCTTCTCCCAGACATTTATTTTTCAATGTGTTATCCATCTCAATACCCGGAATACGTTCGATAGCCAGATTTGCATTGGCTATTCCTTTATAGCTTGCATTCCACCACGCCTTGCTGTATTCATTATCCGAATTATTGACAACCAAACGTATGTTGTTGATATTTACATTCTGGCTTACCCGCGTATTGGCTAATCCAGTTAAAAAGTCGGTCATAAAATAAGGGGTACCTCCATAATCCCCGGACGCACTCATTCGCAGACTTTCGTAACTTGCATTTACAATACTCTGCGCATGTTCCGCTGTTTTGAAGTAATTATCAGGAGTGAAATTTGACCGATCCGATTCATCCAGGAAATTTGTACAACTGCTTCCAATCGTCAGAAAGAACAGATATAGTAATATATATTTTGTTTTCATGCGATAATATTTTATTTTTTTACATTAAAGCCGTGTGAAACTTGCACGATGCCATACATGCCCCGTTTCATACGATATTTATTTAACTAATTAGAAACTAACATTTAACCCCATCGTAAATGTACAAGGTTTAGGATAACCAAAAACGGTTATGCCCTGCGCGAATGACTGTGTTGCATCTGATACTTCCGGATCATATCCATTATATTTCGTCAGAACAAAAAAGTTTTGCACGCTGCCATACACCCGTAAATTCTTCAGATATATTTTCCGAATAAGATCGCGTGGGAAAGTATAACCCAACAATAGGTTTCTGCCACGAATAAACGAACCGTCTTCTACAAAATGCGAATCAATATTCGTGGTATAACCGGCTCCAGTAGGACGAATCTGAGCTATCATGGTATGCTGATTCTCAGGTGTCCAGGCTTTCAATATAGTACGATAACTATTGGCTATACCGGTACGGTCTTCAGCCGAATGTTTGGATATATCCAATATATCGTTGCCGAACATATATTGAAGTTCTACAACCAAGTCAAAATTTTTATACCGGAATGTATTCGAGAAAGTACCATAACCGTCGGGAATTCCTTTTCCGATAATAATACGGTCGGCATCGTTGATTTGCCCGTCGTTATTCTTATCCCACAATTTCAAATCACCGGGCTTTTTCCCATATCTGGCTGCTTCCGCCTCTTCGACCGTACCCCATGTTCCTAAACGTTTGTATCCGTAAAAAGAGCCGACCGGTTCATTCACACGGATAATATTATTACTGTTAGACAAAATATCCGGCCCTGGGAAAATATCATCATTACCCTCTCCTAGTTCCAGAACTTTATTTTTGTTGAACGAAATGTTGAAGGATGTTTCCCATGAAAAATCATCGGTTGATACATTAACCGTATTAATAGCAAACTCAAAGCCTTTATTTTCCATGCTGCCAATATTTTTCACGATGCTAGTATACCCGCTGGATGCTGGTACCGGAGCGCCTAATAACATATCGGTTGTCTTTTTGTAATAAACATCCACTTCTATATTCAACCGGTTATCAAACAAACCGATATCTAATCCTCCGTTAACCTGAACAGTCTTTTCCCATTTCAGTTCAGGATTGGCTAATTGTGACACGCCGATTCCTGAAGATTGCGCCCCATTAAAAATAAGCGTATAGTTTCCCAATCCGCCCTGTGAAGCATACGGTCCGGTTTCCGAATTACCGGTTACCCCATAACTTACCCTGGGTTTTAAATTCGAAATAAATGTCGCCGGTTTCAGAAATGCTTCTTCCGACAAACGCCAGGCTAAACCGACCGAGGGGAAAAAGGCATACCTGTTGGAGGAACCAAATTTGGAAGATCCGTCAAAACGTCCGGTTACAGTCAACAGATATTTCTCTTTCAGATTATAATTCAATCGGGCAAAGTATGAATTTAAGCCATAAGCGTCAACTGATGACTGAACTTGCTGAGTTGTTGCCACGCCTAAATTATTATATGAAAAGAAATCATCCTGAAATCCCGAACCGGAAGCTCTGGAGTAAGCATTATCAACATGTTGCCAGGATAAACCGACCATAGCGGTCAGTCTGTGTATCTGAGCAAATGTATTCGTATAGGTAATATAATTTTCGAATTGCCAGGAAGTGTTTTTAATATTCCGGATCCAGGCACTTCCATTCGGGGAAGAGATCCATATTAATTGTTTTCCCCCATAATATTTTACCTTCTGGTCAATCATATTCGTTCCTAAAACAGAACGAAATTCCAATCCTTTCATTAGTATAATATTCGCATACACATTCCCCAGCATCGTTTTCGTTTCCAACGAATAATTCCTGTCGGTTGCCACATGTACCGGATTATTTCCCCCTTCCATACCAGGATAATCCTTATTACCAGCCCAGGTTCCATCCGCATATTTAACCGGTAATATAGGTAATGCTTCTACCATTTGACGACCCACTGTAATACCGCCGTCTCCCATCGCGTCTGTTTGTCTTTCATCCTGATAGTTATAACTTAAACCACCTCCAATTTTCAACCATTTGTTTACTTCCGAATCCATAAAGAAACGACCGGAATAACGTTTCAGCGCTGATTGGACAACCAGACCTTCTTCGCTCCTGAATCCCAGAGAGAGACCATACGAATCATTTCCCCTCGTATTCGTCACGGAAACCTGATGTGTTTGCGAAAAAGCATTCCGGATAGTTTCCTTCTGCCAGTCTGTATCATATAACGGATTTCCATCTGCGTCAAACAAACGTGAATCTGTTCTCTTAGTTCTCGGATCTTTATAATTACCGGCAGCAAACCCTACCGGATCAAATTTGGCTGCATTCTGGTAGGCCAACTCTTCATTTCTCAAAAATTCTTCGGCATTTAATACATCCAGCTTTCCGGGAAGTATGCCTACGCCAAAATCCGTATCATATCTGACTGTCGCACCGCTAACTCCTTCTCCACGTTTCGTTGTAATCATAATAACACCATTCGCACCTCTCGCGCCATAAATAGCTGTTGCCGACGCATCTTTCAATACTTCTACCGATTTGATATCATTCGGGTTCAAATAGTCTATGGGCGAAGAACCATTAACCAATGCTGTTTGGTCCGACCTACTTGTATGAGGAGAACTGACATTTAAAATCACCCCATCTACCACATATAAGGGTTCATTCGTAACGCTGATAGAAGAATTACCCCGTATTCTCACGGTAGCCCGTCCTCCCGGACGACCGGAATTTGTAGCGATATTAACCCCGGCTACTTTTCCCGACAATGCCTGTCCAACGGATGTTACAGTCCGCTGTTCCAAGATTTCATTTTTAACAGAGGCAGTAGACCCTGTCAAATCACTTTTTCGCATGGTGCCATATCCTACAACGACAATTTCATCCAGCGTTTGCGAATCTTCCAATAAAGCTATTGAGAAACTGCTCTGATTTTTTACCGGAAGCTCCCGGGTCGTGTAGCCAACAAAAGAAACCTGCAACGTCGCATTATTGCCGACAGCCAACGAAAACTGACCATCTATATCAGTTATAACACCGTTTGTCGTTCCTTTTTCCACAACATTCGCGCCAATAACCGGTTCACCATTATCATCGACAATCGTACCGGTTACTGTTTTTTTATCCGTTTGGGGTGTTTGTGTTTGAACAGGTACGATCAGTACCTGTTTTCCTTGTATACTATATGTTGTATTTGTGCCTTTCAGTATCTCGGCCATTGTTTGATCGAGAGATTCATCCGTCAGGTTTACCGAAACCCGGCGGTTTACATCAATCGTCGATTCATTATAGCCGATTGTCGTTTTTGTTTGTTTTTCCACTTCTTCAAAAAGGTCGATGATTCGCACATTTTGTCTGGAAAGAGTGACTTTTTGAGCCCACGTGTGAACATATACTGAAAAGAACAGTAGAAGAAAAAAAGCAAGTACCCTCTTGCTACCAGGGAACTTTAAAAAAGAAAAAATATTTGTTTTCATCAAATATAACTATTTTTGTGGTTGAATACTAATTATTATTTTACGCAAAAGTCTGTAAAAAGTGTTCGGTTTCAAATCGGAGAGTTTAGCTGCAAACGACACTCTCCGATTCTTTTTTTCATGGGTATCATCTATTTATTGTTAATTAATTTATTGCTGTTTTATCGCGAATTAATCAGGAGTCAAAGAATACATAAATTTTATCTTCCTTTATTTCATAATTAAATCCTATAATAATATGCTTCAATACTGAAAGCGTCTCTTCTAATGTTTCATCATGCAAAAATTTTACGGTTATTATCTCATGATCCCAGGCTTTTGAATTAAGATATACCGTGACATCATAACGACGCTCTATCTCTTTTACAATCTCATAGAGTGACGCTCTTTGAAACACCATTTGTCTTTTTTCCCAAGCCAGTACATAATCCAGACGAGCTTTCTGCCGCAAACTGCTGCCCGCTTTTTTATCAAACCGTATCTGTTCATAGGGTTCGAGGATAAAGCTTTCATTCGTAGATTTAATATCTACTTTTATCTTTCCCTTTGCCAGTGTTGCTGTAGTATATAAATTATCAGAATAGGAAGATATATTAAATACCGTTCCCAATGCTTCAATGTTCATATCATTGGTTTTTACGATGAATGGTTTTTTCTTATCCGGTGCGACGTTAAATTTCGCTTCTCCATTCAGATAGATTTCACGGTTTTTTCCTTTAAACCCGGCAGGATAAAATAAAGTACTCCCTGAATTAATGGTAGCAATTGAATTGTCGGGCAATATAATCTCCCGTGTTTCTCCGCTGGGAACAAAATGTTCTACCAAAACAAGTTCCGGTTCTTGATTTTGTATAAACCACCATGCGAAAAAAACGGAAAGAAGTGGTATGAGAAAGATTGCGGCAATACGAGCCAAACGAATGTATAGCAAACGTACCTTTTTACGAGTAACAAAACCGAGTTGCTTCTCGACCTGTTTATATGAATTTTCAGTCGTGTGACCGGCTTCGACAGACAGGTTATTCCAGATATGATTTATTACTCTCTCTTTTTCGGAGGATGCATATGGAGCTTTCAGCCAGAGAAAAAACCTCTTTCGGATATCTTCAGCAGGTGATTGTGCAAAATAAAGTTGTATAATCTTATCTATTTTTGACATGGTACGAGCAGCTTTTATAGTTAAGACAGGCGAAGTTTCTTTTGCACCCAATGTCAAATTGCTTTTTTTATATAAAAAAAACAATAAACAAAGTCAACACTTTACGTATTTCTTTCAAGGCAAGATTCAGATGATTTTCAACTGTTTTTTTGGATATTCCCAGTACTGCCGCAATTTCTTCGTTTTTCATTCCTTTTTTACGACTCATCACATAAACCATTTTACGTTGCGACGGCATTTGATCGATGGTAAGTTGTTCGAGTAGCTCTATTTCCCGTGCATACAATTCGCTTTCAATCGAGGTTTCGGTTTCTTCCTGGTAACTTTCCAGATACACGTCTTCCAGATATTTATGTTCCAGATAATTAAGAGAAATGTTTTTAGACATCCGATAGATATACGAATTAAACGATTGTATTTTGCTTAGTTTTTCGCGGTTTTCCCATATTTTCATAAAAATATCCTGGGACAATTCTTCGGCTACAGCGTCGGATTTAACAAAATGAGAAATGAAGTATTTCATCTTTGGGAAATATTTCATAAACAAAAACTTAAACGCACTGTGTTCTCCTAAAATAAGTTTCTGAACGTACTGTGCATCTTCCGTTTCCATCATAATATAAACCGAATTATAAAATCACATTTACAAGAAACTAACCGGGGAAACTCACGTTAAAGAATCGATTATTTGAAACGTTTTTCCAGTTCGTCGTCCGTCAGGATAGAAAGGATGCGTTTCCCGTCTGGCGTATAAGTAGGCGAAGAAGATGAAAAAAGAGAAGCTATCAAATGATCCATCTCTTCGACAGACAAAGATTTTCCCGGTTGAATAGCGGCACTCTTGGCTAAAGAGAGGGCGATTGCCTCGCAAATTTCTTCCTGTGCTTTGCAGCCGGTTTCAATCGCATGATGAACCGCGTCTTTCAGCAGTATGACCGGACTAAGGTTTTCGATTCCGGAAGGTATCCCGTTAATTGCGAAGGTATCGTTTCCCAAATTGCTTAAATCGAAGCCGATATAACGCAATTCATCCAACAGCGTTGGCAACATTGTAGCTTCCGCCGCAGTAAATGTTACGATTTCGGGAAAAAGCAATTGTTGGGAAACGCCTCTTTGCCGACGCACATTGGATATGTATTGGTCGTATAATATCCGCATATGCGCCCGATGCTGGTCGATTATTGCCAAACCCGATTTTAATGCCGTAACGATATACCGCCCCCTGAACTGGTAACAACTACCGGTCGATTCACTGAAAAGGGTGTCTTCCGTGTTCTCCTTTATATCGTCCGTTTCAAAACCTTTGTATAATTTTGACCAGTCGAATTCTTCCCTTTTGTAAGTCTGCGTCTCTTGGAACGGGTTATAATTCGGGTTTACCTGTATCTGGGGAGTCTTCAGGGGCTTGTTCCTTTCCATACCCGGATTATAGACCGGAATATCAAGGGCATCCCTCGTATCAAAATCAATGGTTGGGATCGCATTCGACTTGGCCAGCGATTCACGGATAGCCGCCACCAGTATCTGCCAGACGGATTGCTCGTTCTCAAACTTTATTTCCGTTTTCGTGGGGTGTATATTTACATCAATTGCAGCGGGATTAAGCGTAAAGTATACGAAGTAATTCGGCATTTCGCCTGCAGGAATCAACTGGTCGTAAGCATATATCATGGCTTTATGGAAATAAGGATGCTTCATAAACCTTCCATTGACAAAGAAGAACTGTAACGCTCCTCTTTTCTTTGCAGAGTCGGGCGTACCTACAAAGCCGGAAATCGTAACCAATGAGCTTTGCGCGTCAAGCGAAAGCAACTTGGCATTGATGGATTTCCCGTATACATTTGTGATCCGCTGCCGCAAACCTGATTCCGGCAGATTGAATATTTCCGTGTCGTTATGGTAAAGGGATAACGCGATTTGCGGATTGACCAAGGCTATACGCTCAAACTCATTAATAATATTCCGGAATTCTGTTTCGTTCGATTTCAAGAATTTCCGTCGTGCCGGAACATTAAAAAACAAATTCTTGACAGAAAAGATACTCCCTTCCACACAAGCGTCTGCCGCTATTTCTTCCAAAGACGAACCTGCCATTGCAAGGCGGGTTCCCAACTCCACACCTTTGAGCCTGGTACGCAATTCCACATGGGCAACAGCGGCAATAGAGGCCAAAGCTTCGCCCCGGAAGCCCATTGTATGTAATGCAAATAAATCGTCGGCCGAGGCAATCTTCGAAGTGGCATGCCTTTCGAAAGCCATACGGGCATCCGTTTCAGACATCCCTTTCCCATTATCAATTACCTGAATCAATGTCTTCCCGGCATCTTTTATATTTACCTGAATGTTGGTAGCTTCGGCATCAACAGCATTTTCAACCAATTCTTTCACAACAGAAGCAGGCCGTTGGATAACTTCCCCGGCGGCAATTTGGTTGGCTATACTATCCGGAAGTAAATGAATGATATCGTTCATTTGAAAAACAGAACCCAAAACACAACAATCAACAGTATCACTATCACACCCAATTTTACGTTTTTGTATTTGCGGATACGAAAATCATCACCTTTCATCCGGCTTTTCCTCAAATGAGTAGTCCCTTCAATAAATTTACCTTTAATGTCGGATTTATATTCTTCAAGCGGCTCGTCAAGCACACCCAGTTCACGTTTGATTTTACGTGTACGTTCTTCCAACGCTTCTTTGCGCGGATTCCAATAAATCGGCTTGTGCTCAAACTGACGAGGTTTTCGTACATTATAAAATGAGAAAAGTGCCATGTTCTTAACGTTTTAGTAAATAAAACTGCTAATTTACAAATTTATTACTTCTTTTGGGGGTATCTTCGGTTTTTCTTTCGACTACACGGTAAATATCATCTCTGCTTACGGGCCTCAGGTAGTCGTACCAATAGAAGTCTTTCAGCGTTTTTTTATCAGGTTGTAAATCTGGAATGGGTGTCATTGTTCCTTCGGGAGTTGGCCAAATCTTGAGTTTTTCCAATTTGTTTTCATTGACCCAAATAGACAGGTATGCGCTCTTGGTTTGGTTTAGTCCGATTTTCGCTCCGTCTTCCTCCAAGGGGTAATAGATCGATTCGGCGTTCCCATTAATATCGATTTGTCTGACATTCCGTCCTTCAAAATAGGCTTTCAAGTCATTTCCCTTTAATTGATTATAATAAGAGGAATCCAGATGTTGGATAGCAAAAGCAAACTGAATGACATGCGCGTAATTTATCGTGCTGTCATTCATATATACAGCTATCGTATCGCCATACAATTGGTAGCTTTCGTTCCAAACAACCGGATCGGTGTACATATACAACACAGAATCCCTGGTATTAAACTGCATGGAATCGCATACGCCCTGCAAATCTACCCGGTAAAAACGAACCCCATAATAGGCTCTTATCTCGCGATAAGTCGAATCAAGGGTGGTCATAAATAAGGTATCGGCATGCAAAAACAGGGTATCCCCTTGCGAATATTCCAGAAAACGGGCGCTATCGGTAACAAAAGCAAACTCCGTATCTTCGTTATAATACCCATATTGTCCTTCTAATGTCACCTGATTGGCCGTGTCTTTTATAGAAATATTACCAAACACCTCGGAAAAGCCTGTGTCGCGGTTGTAAACAATTGAGTCGCCAATCAATATCCTATCGCCTGAAAGCACTTCGGAACGATCCAATAGAAGAGAGACATTGGTTTCGGTATTGTACCATCCCCGGGAAGAGTGGATGATCCCGCTATCCGATACTATCGTGGAAGGGCCAAGTATGGTAGCTATTTTATTGTCTGTACTGTATTCAAGCGTATCCGAATATAACGTAAACTGTGGGTTCTCAAGCTGGACGCTGTCGTTAAATATAGCGATTTTAGTATCCGGAGAATATTGTCCATAGTAAGAAGAAAGTTCGTTCTCTTCATCAACAATACAGCCGCCTTCAAAATAATACCCCACGTTTGCCTGCCTGTCGTAATTCAGGCTATCGGTAAATAAGGTTACCTGATTATTTTCCATTCGCACGTTTTCACGAAGACGCGCCAATTGGGTATTCCCGTCATAAAACAGCCAGTTGCCATAAATAAATAAGGTATCCCCTTGCTCCATCCTTACATTACTGAAAGCCTCTAATGAATTAGATACTTCATAAAAATAGGCGCTGTCGCAGTACATGTATGAACTATCGTGGCGGAAACACACGTCGCCAATTAATACCTGGACATCCGGATTTATTTCTTTGTCAAAAGACAAGACTTTAGCATGTTCCAGGTAAACTTTTGTCGTTTGGGGCGTAATAGTATCCTGCGTTTGTGCGGAAACACAAAAGAAAAGCAAATGGAATGCTATGGTTAAGAATAAATTGCCTGTACGCTTCATTCTTTAATCCAGCCGGGAAATTGGAAATCACAATTGCGCCAACTGTCACTAATACGTATATATGTACTTTTTTGTTTCTGAGCAATCCAGTTTTGAAGTAGTTCTTCTCTTTTCCGTTTTTCCACCAACGTCTTTAACGCCTGATAGTCGTCGGTTATATTTGCTTTATGGGCTTCGGTTCTTGCCTTCAGCTTTACGATTGCGACTACTTCCTTTTGCTTGTTCGTTAGCATTGTAAACGGCTTGGATATTTCATTTACCCGCATATTGTATACTACTTTTCCTATCTCCTGCGGAAGTTCCTGCATTTCAAACTTGGGGGTAGAATAATTGCTGCTCTCATAGTTCTGATTCACCATAAGCCCTTTGTTGTTGCGCGTATCCTTGTCGTATGAAACAAATGTTGCCGCGTCTTCAAAGGTAATCTTGTTGCTTTGAATATCGGCGTACAGCGAATCCAACCGGATTGTCGCTTCGGATAATTCCTTCTCTGATACTCTGGGGCGCAATAAAATATGACGGCAATTTATCCGGTCGCCTCGTTTCTCTATCAATTGGATTATATGAAACCCATATTCCGTTTCTACAATATTGGATACCCTCTTCGGGTCGTTTAGGTTGAATGCCACGTTTGCAAACTCAGGCAATAGATTCGTTTTATTGGTAAATCCCAATTCTCCTCCACGCTTGTCAGACTCAAGGTCTTCCGAATACAGACGTGCCAATGTGGAAAATTCCATTTTCCCGCTTGTGATCTGTTCTGTAAATTCACGTAGCCGCGCTTTGATAGCATCTGTTTCTTCAAATGGAATCTTAGGTTCCAATGTGACGATCTGGACTTCGACGGTAGTAGGGATACTGGGCAAACTGTCCGGGGGGATCTGATTATAGTATTTCCGCACATCAGACGGCGTAAGTTTTATTTCTCCCACCAATTCCCGTTGCATCTGTTGAATAATCTGTTGCTCGCGAACCATTTCTTTCCGCTCGTCTTTTATCTGTGAATATTTTTTGTTGAAATATTCTTCCAATTTTTCTCTCGAACCAAACTGATTTGTAGCCCAGTTCATCCATTGGTCAACGGTTTGAAGTATTTGCGTTTCGCCAACTTCTATACTGTCTATTTTCGCCTGGTTCAAATAGAGCTTTTGGATAGCCATCTGTTCGGGGATTACACAATAAGGGTCACCGTCCAAACGCTGACCTTCCACTTGCATATTTAATCGTTGTATTTCAATGTCCGACCGTAATATAGCGTCATCACCCACCACCCATACAATTTCATCTATCACATTGTCTTGGGCATTCATTCCAATCGAAAAACAAAAAAGAAAAATCAATACAAAACACCTCTTCATTGTATTTATCTTTTATCAATTAACATCTGTCGACTCTTTATTGAAAATAACATCACCGCCTTTGATGGCGTCATTATATAGTTCATTTTCAAAATTCCTGAGAAACTCCATCTTCCGCTGATTAATTAGCATTTCCATGATTTGAGCCTCGGCATAATCATATGGGGCTACATTTCCAACAGGGATGTATTCTTTAATATTTAAAAGGTAGCAGTAGGTACTGTCTTCTACTTCCAATGCTTTATTATTCCTGAGAAATTGGTTTGTATCCGCCAAACGAACAGGAATATTCCCGATTACTTCATCAAAGTCAACCCATCGGTCGTAAAAATAGTCATAAATATTCGCATTCTGCACACTATACTTTTCTATTTTTTCCAACGACTCTTCCGAGCTCGACTTATACCAGTTCTTTACTTCAGACAAACCCGGTGCATTCACCGGTATTTTTAAAAATAATCCTTTTATAAGCCCTTTGTCTAATTTAAATTTATCTTGATTTTCATCGTAATAATTCAATTTGTCGCTTTCCCTGATGTTTGCCGACAACCGCTCCTTCAACAACCGCTCCTGGTAACGATAGCGGTATAATGAATAACGGTATTCGTCAACCAAATGTTCTATTTCATCTTTGTCGTCACCCAAATTACGCAGGGCTACGTCATAAACCAACGCGTCTTTTATCCATTTCTTTATATAATTTTCAGCAAGCAAAAGACTATCGGCCGAAGATATGCCCCGAGGTATCAAAGCAGTAATCTCTGATTGATACAGCATCCTGCCTTTTACTTGCACCAAAACATTTGCATTATCAACTGTTTGCGTTTTTTTACACGAACAAAACAAAAATACAAATGACAAAAAGATGAAACAAGTCTTCCTCTTCACTTATTGATTATTTTTTAAGTTTTTTCAGTAATTTCCGATTTACTTCAACCGGATATTTTTTATTCAATTCTTTAAGCCATCCGGCTTCCAATTCCGCCTGTTTTTCAAGTGGCTGGCTCCAAATCTTTAAATTACTGATTTCAAATAATAACATACCATCCCGGTATTCTTGTACCAAATAAGGAATTTCCGGATACTTGGTATCCATATTTTCTTTTTCCAGTGTAGTAACAATGTCCCTTACAAAGAGATCGTACACCTCCCGCATGAAATCATTTGCATATGTTTTAACCGAATAAGGAAAACGAACCATGTAATAAGCAAACTCCGCTTGTGGAAATTCGATGCCGTTAATAACGGCCAATGTTTTTTTCATATCCGCGGCTTTGTCGAAAAATTCATTACTGTTCGGAAAATATTCGTCGGCCAATTTCTCCAATTCCGCATATGCTTCGGGGAAAAAGGTATAATTATACTCTCTCTTCAGGCGTTCGTCAAAACTTTTGAATAAATCAAAGTTACGATCTCCCCTCCGTATTTCCATTTCAATGTTGTCTTTTTCTTCTTCAAAAGAGGGGTTGGGTTTCTTTTCAATGAGTTTAAACATATGATAGCCAAACTCGGTCATGACCGGTTTCGATATCTCTCCCGGAGTCGACAATGAGTAAACCACCTCTTCCAGTGGCTTTACAAGTTGTCCGGGTTGAACCGGAGGCAATATGCCATCTCCGGAATCCATATCCGATGAATACTCTTTTATCAATTGGGTAAAATCTTCTCCTGCCACAGCTTTATTATATGCTTCTTCAGCCATTTTTGAAAGTTCTTCCTTTGTCCGGGTCACGGAATCTTTTTCAAAACCAATACGGAGATAAGCTACACGATATATATCCGGCAATGTTTTCCTGTTTTTAATTTTGAGCAGATGAAAACCGTCTGCCGAACGTATCGGTAACGAAATTTCTCCTACCGCCATGGAATATGCTTTATCTTCAAATACTTTCGATTTTCTTAACGGCAGAAGACAAGGGACATATTCATAGATGACAGGCAGACATTCTTCCATGTTATCTCGGTCTTTTACACATTGTTGATATGCTTCAAAGATATTTTTACCTAATTCATCGAAGTCTTTCCCACTTTTAATCTGATTATAGACCTGCATCGCTCGATTATACGCTTCAACTGTGTCTTTAGACAGGCATTGGGCAGAAGAAAACGGGAAGGTAATCTGGCTGAGTTCCACATATTCTTTCCCTCTATCATAAACAGCACGAACTACCTCATTTTCAGCTTTGCTGTCAGACAAACAACTCATCCTCAATTCCGATTGATAACCAGACAATTCACGAATAAAATCAGGCGATTTGTCAAAACTTAAACTTTCGGCTTCGGCAACTTTCAACTTGAAGTTTTTAAATAATTCTATATATTTTTTGATGGATTCTTCTGATGAAAAATCAACTTCGTTGTTCTTCTTGGCAATAAATTCAAACTCGCCCAATGGGATTTGTTTTCCAGCTACCGTCATAATTACAGAATCTTTGGGAAGCTGGGCATTAACAATAAAACAACCAAACACAAATGATAAAATTAGTAACTTCTTCATTAAGAATTGCTTTTTCATGTTATTATACACTACATTACAAAATGTCATCATATAAACGGAGAACTCTTCAAAAAAGTATATCCCCAATTGCTCTTTTTTCTTTTTTTTATCCGTAGGTGATATTTTTATCCATGTAGGCTTAAAGCGTTAGTTTGCCATCTCTGAAAGGAATTTAATACGTACCAACCGTATTTCTTCCTCCGTATAATCACTGCCCAATTCTTCAATCGCTTCTTCCAGATTATCGGTTTCGGAGTCTTTAAAATATTCGTAGATATCATTGATATGGTCTTCGTCCATCACATCATTTAGAAAATAGTCGATATTGATGCGCGTCCCCGAATAAACAATAGCTTCTATTTCATCTAATAATTCAGCGAATTCAAGCCCTTTGGTTAGTGCAATATCATCCAAGGCAACTTTCCTGTCAATACTTTGAACGATCCAAACTTTCAGTTTGGATTTATTTGCCACCGTACGGACACGCAAATCTTCCGGACGTTCGATTTCATTTTCTTCTACATGTTTACGTATAAGTGCAATAAACTCCTGGCCGTAGCGTTTTGCCTTTCCCGCGCCAACTCCCGGTATATTTTGCAACTCATCCAACGTGACAGGATAAGTAGTAGCCATGGCCTCCAACGAAGGGTCTTGGAAGATGACAAACGGAGGAACCTCCAACCGCTTGGATAGTTTTTTCCGAAGATCCTTCATCATAGAGTAGAGAACGGGGTCTACGGCACAAGTGGCTCCCCCGCGTGCGGGAACGTCTTCTTCCTCTTCCTCAAATTCGTTGTCTCTTATAATTTTAAATGATTCCGGCTTATCAATAAAAGCTTTCCCTTTGGAGGTAATCTTTAATAAACCATAGTTTTCAATATCTTTACCTAAATACCCGGCGATGAGCGCCTGCCGTATGACTGCATTCCACGTCTTTTCGTCTTCGTCTTGCCCAGAACCAAAAACTTCTAATTCATTATGTTTATATGATTGAATTTCGGATGTTTCGTTACCCAATAACATATGAATAATATATTCCGTCTTAAATTTTTCTTTTAATGTGCTTACAACTTCAAGTACAGCACTCAACAAATCTTTCGCTTCCACTTGTTTTTTAGGATTCAAACAATTATCACAATTACCACAATTTTCTTCCGTATACTCTTCTCCAAAATAATGCAACAATACCTTTCTCCGGCAGACGGCTGTTTCGGCATAAGCTGCCGTTTCAAGAAGGAGTTGCTTCCCTATTTCCTGTTCTGCCACCGGTTTTCCTTGCATAAACTTTTCCAGTTTTTGCAAATCTTTATATGCATAAAATGCGATACACCGCCCCTCGCCTCCGTCACGCCCGGCGCGTCCGGTTTCCTGATAATAACCTTCCAGGCTTTTCGGTATATCATAATGGATTACATAACGGACATCCGGCTTATCTATTCCCATACCAAAAGCAATCGTCGCTACAATAACATCTGCTTCTTCCATCAGGAAAGCATCTTGATTGGTGGTCCGTTGCAGGGAATCCATTCCCGCATGATAGGATAGTGCATTTATCCCATTTGCCTTCAAGATATCAGCAAACTCTTCTACTTTCTTGCGACTCAGGCAATAAATGATGCCCGATTTTCCTTCATTACTTTTAATGTATTTAATGATTTCCCTATCAACATCCGATCCTTTCTGGCGAATCTCATAATAAAGATTCGACCGGTTGAATGACGACTTGAATACTGTCGCGTCAATCATTCCCAAATTTTTCTGTATATCGTGTTGAACCTTGGGGGTGGCGGTAGCAGTCAGGGCAATAAGCGGACGCTTACCTATTTCATTTATTATCGGACGAATACGTCGATATTCCGGGCGGAAGTCGTGTCCCCATTCCGAAATACAATGAGCTTCGTCCACGGCGTAAAACGAAATATTTATTTGCCGTAAAAATTCTATATTATCTTCCTTTGTGAGTGATTCCGGAGCTACATACAACAATTTTGTCCGCCTACTCAGAAGGTCTTCTTTTACCTGATCTATCGCTGCTTTATTCAAAGAAGAGTTAAGAAAATGGGCGATGGCATCTTCTTCACTGAAATTCCTCATAGCGTCAACCTGGTTTTTCATTAAGGCTATTAATGGGGATATGACGATCGCGGTCCCCTCCATTAAAAGCGAAGGCAACTGATAACAAAGGGATTTCCCTCCTCCTGTAGGCATCAAAACAAATGTATCATTTCCTGCCAAGACATTTTCTATAATAGTTTTTTGTGTCCCTTTGAAGGTGTCAAACCCAAAATATGTTTTCAGTTTCTCGGTTAGATTGTCTTTTTTTACCATACAAAAAAAATTAGATTACATTGAAGCTACGCAATTAATAAACGATTTCTGTCTGATTTGTCAAATTTATCTTGTGCGTATGCTAACGTAACACGAAGCAGTGTTTTGTTTTGCGACGGCATGCTGTACATGGCGTCCATCATAATAGCTTCGACAATAGAGCGTAAACCACGAGCTCCCAATTTAAATTCCAAGGCTTTGTCAACAATAAACTCATAAACATCTTTTTCGAATGATAATTTGATACCATCCATTTCAAATAACTTTATATATTGTTTGATGATTGAATTTTTCGGTTCGGTCAGAATATTACGAAGTGTTTCCCTATCCAACGGGCTTAAATAAGTAAGGATAGGCAAACGCCCTATAATTTCAGGTATCAGCCCGAAAGCTTTCAGGTCAGTGGGTGTAATATATTGCAATAAGTTATTTTTGTCCACCTGGTTGGTTTCTTTATTAGCGGCATATCCTACCATGCGGGTGTTCAAACGTTGCGCGATTTTCTTTTCAATTCCATCGAATGCTCCTCCGCAAATAAATAATATGTTTTTTGTGTCTACTGCAATCATCTTTTGTTCCGGATGTTTTCTTCCGCCTTGCGGAGGTACATTCACAACAGAACCTTCCAGCAATTTCAACAATCCTTGCTGCACACCTTCCCCGCTTACATCACGGGTGATGGAGGGGTTATCACTTTTTCTGGCTATTTTGTCTATTTCATCGATAAAAACAATTCCTCGTTGGGCGGCTTCCACATCATAATCCGCCGCCTGGAGCAAACGGGTAAGAATACTTTCAATATCTTCGCCAACATATCCTGCTTCAGTCAATACGGTAGCATCCACAATGGAGAAGGGTACGTGGAGCAGTTTGGCTATGGTACGCGCAAGCAACGTCTTCCCGGTTCCTGTGGCGCCTACCATTATTATATTTGACTTTTCTATTTCAACATCGTCGGTCGATACTTTCTGCAACAGACGTTTGTAATGGTTGTAAACAGATACTGAAAGGTAACGTTTGGCATCGTCTTGCCCGATTACATATTGGTCTAAAAACTTTTTAATGTCTTCCGGTTTGGGAAGTTCTTTTTGGTTTAAGCCAAAGGGGCTCCTACTGGGGGGTGTTTGTTCTTTTACTATTTCGTAAGCTTGTTGTGCACACTCGTCGCAAATAGCGCCGGAAAGACCGTTAATAAGCATATTAACGTCGCGGCTGCTCCTTCCGCAAAATGTGCATGTCTCACCTGATCTGGTCATATGGAAATTTTATCCTAATTATTATTTACGTGCTAAAACGGCATCAATCATACCATACTCTTTCGCTTCATCTGATGTCATCCAAAAGTCTCGGTCGCCATCTTTTTCCACTTTTTCATACGGCTGACCCGAATGGTTGGCAATAATGGTATATAGCTCTTCCTTTACTTTTATAATTTCACGTACAGCGATTTCCATATCTGAAGCCTGTCCTTGCGTCCCGCTCATCGGCTGATGAATCATTACGCGGGAATGCGGCAATGCAAAACGTTTCCCCTTGGTTCCGGCTACAAGCAATACCGAAGCCATCGACGCGGCAATACCTGTACAGATAGTTGATATGTCGCTGCTTATATACTGCATGGTATCATATATACCATAACCGGCATATACCGAACCTCCCGGCGAATTGACATACATGGATATATCCTTGCCGGTATCATTTGATTCCAAAAATAGTAATTGGGCTTGTATGATATTCGCGATATTGGCATCTATAGGCGTTCCCAAAAAGATAATGCGATCCATCATTAAACGTGAAAACACATCCATTTCCACTACGTTTAATTGGCGCTCTTCCAAGACGGTCGGCCTTACATGGTATGATTCACTTGTTATATTGATATAGCTATCCAACGTATTACTGTTAATACCTAAATGCTTTGTCGCATATTTTTTAAATTCATCCATTATCTTAAAAACTTAATTTATTATACTTTATTTAAAAACATAAAGAAGGGATTCCCCCTCCTTTTTATGAAACGGATAACAAAGTTATAAATAAATTTCTGAAAGAAACAATTAATTTGTTATCTGCCCGTACTTTTTTTGGATAGAAACCCCTTTCTGCTGTAAAACAGCCTTTTATAAATACTTTCCGTTACTTTTCTTCTTCAAAAAGTTTATTAAAATCGTCGACAGATATTTCTTTCGTTTCTAATTTCACTTTCCCTTTCAGCCAAGCAACCAATTTATCTTCCACGGCGCGGTCGATAACGTTTTGGAGCGTCTGTTTGTTCTTCAGCATATCTTTCGCATAATTGTTTAACAGATCGTCCGGAACGGTATACATTCCATATTGGGCAAACTGGGCTTTGGCCACACGTCTTCCGAAGAGTTCGATATCTGCGTCTTCCACCTTGATGTCGTTCTTTTTAATGATATCCTCTTTTATCAAATGATAAATTAGGTCTTCGATAATCATCGGATAATCTTCTTCCAATTTCTCAGGTGTCTTCTTTTCACCGGAAACCATCAACCAGCGTTTGAGTATTTCGTCGGGGAATTTTACTTCGCCGGCTTTCTTCAACAATAGTTTGCGGGCATCCAAAAGGAATTTGTAATCACCTTGAGGGGCAAATTGTTCAAGAATTGACTCCTTGATCTTTTCCTTAAATTCATCCTCCGATTTAACCACGCCTTCTCCAAACACTTTGTCGAAAAGTTCCTGGTTGATTTCCGCTTCCTTATGCCGGACTACTTCTTTAATCTCCAAACTGAAATCATCGTTGATGGAGGCTACGCCTGATTTTTCTATTTTAAGAAGTGAGGCTATTTCGACTTCTGATCCTTCGTACGCTTTTTTAGGATTGAAAATTATTACGTTACCTGTTTTTGCACCGATCAACTTGCTTTTTTCTTCTTCATCTTTGATGTATTGGGGCATCAGGATTGCTTCTTCTACCACAAGACCACCTTCCTTGGGCAATCCGTTTTCCAGCTCTGTGGCTACTCCTTTTACCAGGTCTTTTTCTATAATCTCTTCTTCGGTAGCGTCATAGACGCCAAAATTAGCTTTGTATGAATTGATTTGCTTATCAAGCATTTCATCATCAATGGCCACTTGGTAATAGGTCAATTTATCTCTTTTGTTCAAATCTATCGATATCTCAGGGGCAAAAGCCAAATCAAAACAAAATTCAAAGTCTTCCTGTGTATCGAAATTTATTTCTTTTTGTTCTGTTTCGTTTGGTAATGGTTCTCCTAAAATATTCAACTGGTTTTCACGTATATATTTAAAAACATTTTCGGAAACAAGCTTATTAACCTCTTCGACCAATACAGACTTACCATACATTTTCTTAATCATTCCCACCGGAGCCATTCCTTTACGGAAGCCGGGGATATTTGCCTTTTGGCGAAAATTGCGCAAATTCTTTTCTACCTGATCTGCATAATCAGACTTTACCACTTCTAATTTCAGAATACCACTTACGGCATCATCATTCTTATTGAGTGAAATATTCATTCCTGATGATTTATTAAATTGTTTTAATCTTGATTTTTAGGTTGCAAAATTAGACTTAATCTTTTAATATCACAAATTGTTGACTTAAAAAGCCTATAAGAAATTTTCTTATGTTATCTTTGAGACAGAATTATTAGTCACATACCGATGAGATTGAAAGGTGTTTTTGCCGGAAAAACGGCGTTGTTCCAACTTGTTTTATTATTTGCCTTTATTTTGGCCGGTTCGATTCTGTCTAGCTTTGCTACGTTTTTAGGGGGTAGATTCCTTGTCTATGATTTATATCAAAACCCCGACGCTTTGCGTTTCGCGCAGTTTTTCTCATCCGTGCTCACGTTTTTGGCTCCTTCTCTGCTGGTCGCCTGGTTGTGCAGTACCAACCTATATGATTATCTTTTCATTAAATCTTTTCCCAACCTGAGGGTCGTGTCATTAACATTCGCCAGTATGATTTTACTCTTACCGCTCATTACACTGGCGGGAGCTATCAATAAATCCATAAAACTTCCGGCTTTCCTGGAAGCCTTGGAAAACTGGATGATATCAATGGAGCAAACGATGGCACAAATGACCGAACTTTTATTTGCCGGAGGCGGGGTGGCAACGTTTTTTTTCAATTTGTTTGTCATCGCCATAGTGGCTGCCATTACGGAGGAATTCTTCTTCCGGGGGATATTACAACGGATTGCGGGAAAATGGTTCACGAATCATCACCTTATCATATGGCTTGTTGCCTTTGTTTTCAGCGCCATCCACCTGCAATTTTACGGGTTCGTTCCACGCCTGCTCATGGGGGCTTTTTTCGGCTATCTGGTGTTTTGGAGTAAAAATATATGGATTCCCATACTCGCGCATTTCTTCAACAATGCCACGGCAGTTATCGGCATGTCGAACAGCAAGTGGAAAGATAATGAATTTGTAACGGGGGATATTCCCCAATCCTTATGGGTGCATCTGGCTGTTACGGCAGCAATTAGCATTGTTGTCTTCTACCTTTGTGTGAAAAAATTGCGTAAGAACTTCGATTAAGGTCAGAAGTTCTTTTTCCGCAACTGGAAATCTTTTCCCAAATATTTTTCGCGTACGATTTCATTGGCTGCCAATTCTTCGGCAGTTCCCTGAAACAGGACTTTCCCTTCGAACAACAAATAGGCCCTGTCTGTAATACTTAAGGTTTCATAAACATTATGGTCGGTAATAAGGATACCGATGTTTTTGAGCTTCAAACGGGCAACGATCGTCTGGATGTCTTGTACGGCAATAGGATCTACACCCGCGAACGGCTCATCCAACATGATAAACTTTGGATCGATAGCCAAACAGCGGGCTATCTCGGCACGGCGGCGTTCGCCTCCGGATAACTGGTCGCCTAAATTCTTGCGCACTTTAGCCAAACCAAATTCAGCAATCAGGCTTTCGAGTTTTTCCTTTTGGTAATCTTCGGGCTTGTTTGTCATTTCAAGTACGGAGCGGATATTATCTTCAACTGTCATCTTCCTGAAGATAGAAGCTTCCTGCGCCAGATAACCGATGCCATTACGCGCCCGCTTATAAACAGGAAATTTGGTTATTTCCGTGTCATTCAGGAATATTTTCCCCTGATTAGGAGTAACCAAACCTACCGTCATATAGAATGTTGTCGTTTTTCCTGCACCATTAGGGCCCAACAAACCAACGATCTCACCTTGTTTCACATAGATAGAAACGTGGTTCACGACTGTTCGCGTCCTATATTTTTTCACCAAATCCTCCGTCCGGAGTACCATCATCTGTTGTTCGTCAGCCATAACTAAAGATTTGGTGCAAAGAAACAGAATTATTTCTTTTTCGACAAAGGTACAACCACAAATCTATCTGATAATCACAAGGAAAAAAATGGACAACGATATTTGGAAATTCATCTGGATGTCTTCCCGGTTTCATTGGGATGTTTTTCCAATTTCATTGGGATATTTTCCTTGAATCATCCCAATGAAAATTTGCCCAAGTTTCTACCCGGAATAAGTCAATAATCAAATTTAATACCCTATCTTTGCAGCGCGAACGATCAAGGTTTATAATTGAATTAGTCCTGGAAATCAACTTTTTTTGTTTAATTTATCAATTAATCAGTCGCGAAAAGTCTGTAAAGCATTTGTCGTGACACATTTTCATGAATATAGAAGAATGAAATCATTTATTATCGGTAACAAAGAAATTAAATTGCCTATTATCCAAGGAGGTATGGGCGTAGGTGTATCACTCTCAGGACTTGCTTCGGCTGTTGCAAACGAAGGAGGAATAGGAGTTATCTCATGTGCAGGATTAGGACTTATCTATAAACAAACACCCGGCAATTATCTCCAGAATTGCATCTGGGGACTTAAAGAAGAAATACGAAAAGCAAGGGAGAAAACCAAAGGAGTCATCGGCCTAAACATAATGGTCGCTTTATCCAATTTTGCCGACATGGCTCGCACGGCAGTGACAGAAAAGATAGATATTATATTTGCCGGTGCAGGGCTTCCATTGGATTTGCCGTCTTATTTGACTCCCGGCAGCAACACCCTTTTAGCCCCGATCGTTTCCTCGGCACGCGCCGCTAAGATAATTTGTGATAAATGGAAAGTCAATTATAATTACCTTCCCGACATGATTGTAGTTGAAGGGCCCAAAGCGGGCGGCCATCTGGGATTTAAGAAAGACCAGATAGACGACTGCAATCACTCACTGGAACAATTAATCCCCGATGTAATAACTGTCGCATCCCAATATGCCGGAGACAAAGTGATCCCGGTAATAGCCGCCGGTGGAATTACGACAGGAGAAGACGTTCGTCGTTTTATAGAATTGGGCGCAACAGGCGTACAAATGGGTAGTCTTTTCGTTCCGACGCATGAATGTGACGCGTCACTTGCTTTCAAACAAGTTTATGTTGATTCAGACCAAAAAGACACCATGATTATCCAAAGTCCCGTAGGTTTGCCGGGGCGTGCTTTCGACGGTGATTTTATCCGCCGCGTAAACGAAGGGCGTGAAAAACCCAAAGGATGCCCGTTCCATTGCATCAAAACATGCGATTACACCAAAAGTCCTTATTGTATTATAAAAGCCTTATACAACGCGGCTCAGGGTAATATGAAAAAAGGATATGTTTTCGCAGGGGCGAATGCATACCTTACCAAAAAAATCAGCAGCGTAAAAGAGGTAATGGCAAAAATAAAAGAAGAATTTGCTTCCATCCCTTACCAAGAGACAGACAAATAAAATTTACGTATCATCTATTAATTAAAAACAACTGCTCTGCAGAGCAGTAAACGATTTATGACATTTAAAGAATTAAATATATCAGAGCCTATATTAAAAGCTTTAGCAAATAAAAACTATGAAAAGCCAACACCTATCCAGGAACAGGCAATACCGGTTGCCCTCGGCGGGCGCGACTTATTGGGTATCGCACAAACCGGCACGGGTAAAACCGCCGCGTTTGCAATACCTATTATCCAGCAACTCGACCAACCGGAATCTATCCGACGGAAACGCAGCATAAAGGCGTTGGTTCTTACTCCTACACGTGAATTGGCTATCCAGATAGACGACTGTTTCAGCGATTATGCAAAACATACCGGCTTACGCCACACGGTAATTTTCGGGGGAGTAAACCAAAAATCGCAAGTAGACAGTCTGAGTCGTGGGACAGACATCCTTATAGCCACACCGGGACGCTTACTCGATTTAATCAACCAAAAGTATATAACGCTCAGCCAGATAAAGCATTTTGTCCTCGACGAAGCAGACCGCATGCTTGACATGGGATTCATTCACGACATCAAACGATTATTGCCTCTGTTGCCCGAACACAGACAGACCCTGTTTTTCTCCGCCACCATGCCGCAAGCAATCGCAAGTTTGTCGAAATCTATCCTTAATAATCCGATAAAAGTAGAAGTCGCCCCGGTTTCTTCCGTTGTCGATACGATCAAACAACAGTTGTATTTCGTGGAGAAACCCGAGAAAAGCCAACTTCTTATTGATATCTTAGGAAAAGAAAAAGACACATCTGTTTTGGTCTTTTCACGCACAAAACATGGGGCAGACAAAATTGCCAGGGTCTTGAACAAACAGGGGATTGGTTGCGAAGCTATCCATGGAAATAAAACCCAAGTAGCCAGGCAACGGGCGCTTACAAATTTCAAATCAGGCAAAACACGCGTCATTATCGCCACGGATATCGCTGCAAGAGGAATCGACATCGCTAACTTGGGGATGGTTATCAACTACGACTTGCCTGATGTGGCAGAAACGTATGTACACCGTATCGGTCGAACCGGACGTGCCGGCAACAGCGGAACGGCTCTCACATTCTGTTCACGAGAGGAATACACCATGGTAAAAGACATTCAAAAACTTACGGGAAGGAAATTAAAAACCGTATCTAAATGTCCTAATACAATCCTTCCCGAAAACAAGTACTATTCAACAACCAACTCTATTCCTTTCAAAGCCTTATCGTCTGAAGAACCGCCATATAATAGTTGATATTTTCCGGGGCGTATTTCCATGGTTTGTGTTGCGTCATTGAACGACCCAAATGATTTGGATGGTAACTCAACGTTGACTTGTGTTGTTGAACCGGCTTTTATGTTTATACGTTTAAATGCTTTCAGTGTTTTGATTGGGCCTTCCGGATCATTCGGGTTTTTGATGTACACCTGCGCCACTTCGTCGCCATCTTTGCTTCCTGTATTGGCTATATCCAACGTAAGAATCACAGACTCTTCTTTTCCGATTTTATCCTTTGACAGTGTTGCATTTTTATATTCAAACGTGGTGTAACTCAATCCGTATCCGAAAGAATATAATGGCTTTTCAGTCATATAACGGTATGTACGTCCTTTCATGCCATAATCTTCAAAATCGGGAATCTGGTCAATAGAAGTATAGAATGTAACTGGGAGACGGCCGGCAGGATTGTAATCTCCGAAAAGAATGTCGGCAACGGCTGTCCCGGCTTCTTGCCCCCCATACCAGGCATTCAGTATGGCATCAACATTTGCTTCTTCCCAGTTCAAGGCCAAAGCGCTACCTGTACATAAGATGTAAACAACCGGTTTACCGGTAGCTTTCAGCGCCTTGATCATTTCTTGTTGCACCTTCGGAATTTCAATATTCGTACGATCTCCTTTTTTGAATCCTTCGGCATCTACCGGCATTTCTTCTCCTTCCAAACGAGGGGAAATACCACCAACAAAAATGATTACGTCGGCATCGTTTACTTTAGAAGCTGTCGCTTTACTATCGACAGGGGTACGGACTCCTACTTCAAAATTCAGGTCTGCATTGCCTCCCCGTTGCATGTATTCTATTTTAACCGAATATGTTTTCCCTTTTTCTGCCTTCAATATGTATTTGCGTCCGCTGGTATATCCGCTTTCCCACATTTCAGCGACCTTTTCATTATCAATAAACAAGCGATATCCATCATTTCCCGAAATATTAAATTCTACGTCTCTGCTTACAGGCGATTCAAATTCTCCGGAAAAACGAGCGGAGAAATTCGTCAGGTTTACGTTCGGAGCAAACTGCGTATTGCCACCCGTTGTGTAATGCAGGCTGGAAGCGAGTCCTTTGTATACCGGTTCTCCTGAGAAATCCACGTTGTTGAAAAACTCGGACGCGAAACCTTGTCCGGCCGTTGACGTGATATGGTTGCTATAATCAACCATTATATAGTCGTTTACGTGGTTGCAACCTAATTCATACACGACTTCCGTACCGGACGCTTTATTGACAATACCCTCCAAGATGGTGACCGTTTTTGTGGGGAACCCGTTGTAATTAGCCCACAACATGATGGAATCATTCGCATTGGGGCCTACAACTGCTATCTTTTTCAACCCTTTATTCAATGGCAGGATATTGTTCTTATTCTTAAGTAATACCATACTTTTACGTGCCATTTCCAGCGATTGTGCCACATGTTCCCGGCTCTCTACCACACTGTACGGAATTTGCGCATAAGGCACTCTTTCATCCGGGTCGAACATACCTAATTCAAAACGTCCCTTTAGCAGTCGACGGAGCGACACGTCTAGTTCCGCTTCTGTAATCAATCCCTCTTGTACAGCTTTCAACAAAGAGTGGTAACTTCTGCCACATTCCAAATCCGTTCCGTTTTTAACCGCGTCGGTTGAGGCGCTTTCAGCCGTAAGATGTGTTTCATGCCGGGGTGTATTTGTATCTTTTCTCCAGAAGTCGTCGATGGCTCCACAATCGGACACAATGATATCTTCGTATCCCCAATCATTACGTAGAATATTTACCAGCAACTTATCGCTTGAACAACAAGGCTTTCCTTCGAAGCGGTTGTAAGCGCACATTACTTCCTGCACATTGGCCTCTACAACTAATTCTTCGAAAGCCGGAAGATAAGTGGTCCACAAATCACGTGGGGTAACAACTGCATCATACTCATGACGGTTCCATTCGGGGCCACTATGCACCGCATAATGCTTTGCGCAAGCGTGTGTTTTGAAATAGTTAGGGTCATCTCCCTGCAAGCCTTTAACTACGGCAACTCCCATACGACCGGTCAGATAAGGGTCTTCCCCATATGTTTCCATGCCACGTCCCCAGCGCGGGTCGCGAAAAATATTGATATTCGGCGTCCAAAAGGTTAACCCTTTGTATCTGTCGTATTCATTATCCTTTTGATATTGATGATATTTGGCACGGGCTTCATCACTTATCATTGTAAATGTTTCATATAAGGCATCATCATCAAATGTAGCAGCCATAGCGATAGATTGTGGAAAAACAGTTGCACGTCCGGCACGGGCTACTCCATGCAACGCTTCGTTCCACCAATCATATTCCGGTATCCCCAATCGTTCGATAGCCGGAGTTTGGTTCATCATCTGGCCTATTTTTTCTTCCAGTGTAAGTCTTCCTAAAAGGTCGTCTATTCTTTCTTCAAGTGAAAGTTCCGGGTTATAAAAAGGATATTCATATTGTTTATTACTACATGAAAAGAAAAAAGCAGAAACACAAATTATTAAAAGTGTAAGATGTTTTGTACTCATGTTATTAAAATTAAGTTATTGTAATTTCAACGTTAATATGTATTGTATTTTATTTGCTATAACACTTTGAATCAACAAATTTACCATTAGCAAAGCTAATGGAATTAACAACTTTATTCAAATAATATTGCTTAAATAACGTTACTTTTCGGAATATTATTCCAAAACTTATACTTTTGTCTTATCAAAATATTAAACACATCTTTATGAAAAAGTATGTCAGTTTACTCATTGCATTGTCGATTGGATTAACTTCTTGCGGAAAAGATGATGATGGCAAAAAACCGGCTCTCCCTACATTGAATAGATTAACGAAAGTTACTTGTACGAAGAACAATGCTTCCTATCCGCAACATGTCTTAACAATTACCTACAACCAAAATGGACTGGTTTCCGATATTGTAAGGGATGGAAAATATACCGACATTTTTACATTCGACACAGACCGAATGATTGTGAATAGTTTTACGGCTGAAGGCACTTCATCGCCGGTACTGACAAAAAAAGTGAACTATCAATTGTCACAAGGCGGAATAATCAAGAGTGAGATTTACCTTAAAAATCAACACAAAAACAACGAAGAGTACCTGAGCGACGTATACAGTTTCCTGTATAATAGGAGTAATCTGATAACCAGTTCGTGGGACGAAACGCATTGGCCAAAAACAGACGGGACGGGATACGAAAACCGGGCAGTTATGGAAACTTTTACGTATACATGGGAAGACGGAAACCTGATCAATTATAAAAGCGGAACAAAAGAAATGACCTTTACATACAAGAACGAATTCCATCCCGAAACCTTTCCTTTACGATTTGTAAACACCTTCGATTTTACAGTCGAAAGCATTGTCACCCCGCTTAATTTCTTCCTAGGAAACAGAAATCGCAAACTGGTGGAAACTGCCTATTGGTATATACTTCCCGATGTTGAAAATATTCACGCGAAATACTCATTTTCTTATAATTCAACCGGAGAATATATAACAGGAATGACTGTGACAGAAGAAATCTTTCCCATAAATGGCGCTACGGCACAAAACAATACATATGTTTATTCGCTGGAATACAACTATAAGTGATTTTTGTGTTTTACTGTAAAACATTTGTAAAACAATAGCAGAAAACTATGAAATTTTGCCTTTTAGTCCTTCTGCATATCCAGCGGTTTCTCCGGAACCTTTTATTTTTGAAGCATTCGCCACTGGCAGCCTGTCTTAGTTATGTACCTTATTGCCGGTGATTTGATTAATAATCGAACGGAGGTCTATGACGGAAATTTTGCTTTTCTTGCCATCAGGAGCCATCATGGGCAATTCGGCAACATTACGGAAGAAAGCATCTTCATAGAAACTTTCCAATAGTTTCCTGATGAAGAGAAGTTGCACGGGATCTTCGCCACTTTTAAGAAATTCGGAAGCATATAGGGTGTAAATAAATAATCCGCGTTGGCGTGTATCTTCATTTTGGTAGTCTGCCTGGTCGCTCACGTAATACATGGTGGAGATACGCCACAATAAATCCATCCGCAGGGGATTGTCTTTCCATAATTGATAATAAAGCGGCATTGCCCCGTCAAAACGCCCGTCTTTTTGAAGAGTTTCCGCCCGGAAAAGCATTAACTGGTTTAACAGGAAAGGTGAAGGTTTCATCTCTTCTTCGGCCTTATCAAGCAACACATAGGCCCGTTTCCGGTCGAAAGTCTTACCCAATGCAGACCCCAGCAACAGGCAGACTTCTACCGACGTAGTATCTTTTTCGTAAGCAGCTTCCAATGGCTCGACCGACCGAAAGTATTGTCCGGCATAATAACGGGAAGCTCCTCCGTATTTAAGTGTCAGGTAGGAAGAATCGCCTTTTTCCATTAAGACTGAATACAACGTATCAGCCTCAACATATTTTTTGTTCATATAAAGAGCCATACCTTTATTTTGCTCCAACAGCCTGTTGCCGGGATTATAAGAAAGGACCGTGTCGCAAACAGCCAATGCTTCGGCAGCGAAATCGCCTCCGATACGGAGCATCGCATTTATGAGCGTACTACCTAGCGAGGCATTCTCACGGTTTAAGCTGTATGCCTGAAAATAAGAACTAATAGCAGGCAACGGCATTTCAAGACGGACGAAGCAGTCTGCCTCGTTTTTTAAAAGGGTGGGATTGTTTTCGTCTTGCTCTAATAGATATTGATATTTCTCAAGAGCCTCTTCGTATTCGCCTAATTGGTAATAGAGCCTCGCCAACTGGTAATTAGCATAAAAATCCGTACTGTCTGCCACCAATACTTTCCGGAAATATTGTTTTGCCTCTGTTGCTTTCCCAAGGTTGACAGCCGTACGCGCCAAGGTGTTCAACATATCGATATTGCCCGTATCCATTGCGTGGCAATGCTCATAATAACGTAGCGCGTCACGATACCTGAGCATCCCTTCATACGCTTGCCCGATGATATTCATTGTCTGATAGTCGGCCGAATCGGCAATAGAAAGGTTACCGGCATGTTCAATAATGGTTGCATATTGTTTGCGGGTAAGAAGCTCCCTGAGGTTATAATCTTGTGTATTCCCTATCAAAGGGATACACAAGATTATAAAACCAATAAATAACTTATTTTTCATTTGCCCATCTTACTTAGATGAAACGTAATCGGAACGACAAAGTGTACGCGTACGTTTTTTCCATCTTTTTTCCCGGGTGTCCATTTGGGCATTATCGAAATAACGCGAATTGCCTCTTTGTCCAATGATTCGGAAATCCCCCTAAATATATCGCAATTGCTTATGGTTCCGTCTGCTTCAACGATAAATCCGGCGATCACCCGTCCTTGTATCCCTTTTTGTTGGGCATCCATCGGATACTTCGTATTGCTGGCAATAAACTTTAAGAGTTCCCCTTCTCCTCCCGGGAATTGGGGCATTATGTCTACGATCCTATATACCGGATTCTTTGGGTCACTGTTATCATAGATACTGTTCTCCGGAGGTGTACCTGTCTTTTTGCCTACTTTATTGCTATCTTTCAGCCTGAATGCGATCGGTACGGTGTATTTTACGGCAACTACTTCTCCTTTTTCCCGCCCCGGCGTCCATGCCGGCATTCCGTCAATCACTCTCAAAGCTTCAGTATCCAGTGACGGGCTTACTCCCCTGACAATTTCCGCGTCGCTAATTGTCCCGTTTTTGTTTACGACAAAAGCAACAATCACGCGTCCTTCTATCCCTTTTTGTTGTGCGTCTACCGGATATTTAATATTTTTGCTCAAAAACTTAAGTAGTTCGCCTTCGCCACCCGGAAATTGGGGCATTACCTCAACTACGGTAAGCGGTTTGTCTTTACCTTGGTTCACCTTTGTATGCTCTGGTCCCAAATTGACTTTTAAACCAACTGTAATGGGGACAGGTTCTTCCATTTGTATGTTTGTAGCCAGATTTTTTGTAATACGAGCCACGGCCTCTATATTGCTAAGGAGCATCAAGATGGCAACCAATGGTATAAATATCAGATACTTGGTTCGCCCGATACTCCGGGAACGTTTTTTATTCATCATACTGATTCTGTTTTTTAAGTGTAATACATTAAAATTGTTATATAAGTTTGCTGCAGCCTGGTTTTTATAATGTGCAAGACCTAACAGATGATATTGATAACTCTTACTGTCGTATCCGGACATCAAAACAGTATTATCGGCCAGATACTCTAAATTATGTCTCATCTCGCGTTTCAAGAGCCAGATAAACGGATTCATCCAACAGATGATACAAACAATTTCACCGATGATTACGTCCACCGAATGCCATTGGGATACGTGGGTTTTTTCGTGGGCAAGTATTTCGTCGAGTTCTTTTTCCGAATGGCTTTCGGGATAAACAAAAATCAAACGGAAGAAAGAAAATGGACCGGAAGGTTTATCCAGTAAATGAACATTCGTATTTTGGATGATAGCCTGCCTACTTTTTAATGTTAACCAAATAATACTTCCCAACCGAACAAAAAACCGGACAAGTAAAAGACCGGCAGTCAACCAAAAAACTCTTGAAACAATTATACCGAATAACTTATCCCAGTCTGTAGCCAGGCTGGCTTCTCCTTCCACAACCATTTCCTGTAAAATTGTGGAATACAGATAAACAACGCCGACTATCGGTTCTTTTTCCATGAGCCACTCCCGGAAATCCATTAATGGATATATAAATGCCAATCCAAAGAAAACCAACAGAATGCTTCGTCTCAGTTTGAAAAAGGTATCTTCATAAAAGAACAGCCGGTAGAATGCATAGAAAATCATAAAGGCTATGTTTACCTTTAAAAAATAGACAAGTACAGGCGACATGGTATTTGTGTGTTTAAAGGTTACTCTTTCCTTTTTTCAATCATATCAATGATATCCTTCAAATCGTCGGCTGATAGTTTTTGGTCTTTCGCAAAGAAGGTTACCATTTCTTTATAAGAGTTCTCGAAATAATTGCGCACCACTCCGTTCATAAAGACACGTTTATATTCGTTTTCGGGAATCAACGGAGTATATTGATACGTGTTACCGATACGTTTCGGTTTTACATATTTCTTACGTTCCAGATTCTTCACGATGGAAGCAATTGTTGTGTAAGGAGGTTTAGGTTCAGGATAAGTAGCCAGTATATCTTTTACAAAGCATGTTCCCAATTGCCAAATCGAAAGCATCGCCTCTTCTTCTTGAATAGTTAGTTTATTCATGATTATTACCTAATTACGATTACATCACAAATCTACGATATTTTCGTAAACTAATGTTTTATTATCTATTAATTAGTGTTAACGCCTAGGTGTTTTCATGTACACATTGTCGTTCTTAAAAGATAACCCCTATTTTTGTGTTAAATAACAAATAACATCATGGAAAAGAAAGTTATAACCTTCGGTGAGATTATGCTGAGATTGGCCACTCCGGATTATCTCCGTTTCAATCAAACAGACAAATTAAGGGCAACTTTTGGGGGAGGCGAGGCTAATGTCGCGGTCTCGTTAGCAAATTACGGAATACCGACAGAGTTCGTCACCCGTTTACCGGAAAACGATATTGCCCACACTTGTGTGATGGACTTGCGCAAATATGGCGTCGGCACATCACATATCATATATGGCGGCCAACGGATGGGAATCTATTTCCTTGAAACAGGATCCGTTGCCCGTGCCAGCAAAGTTGTTTACGACAGGACCCATTCGTCTATTGCCGAAATAAGTGCAGGAATGATTGATTGGGAAAACGTATTTAAAAACGCCTCCTGGTTTCATTGGACAGGTATCACACCGGCTATCTCGGCAGGGGCTGCCGAGGCTTGTCTCGGCGCTATCCAGACAGCCAACCGGATGGGAATTCCGGTGTCGTGCGATTTGAATTATCGCAAGAACTTATGGAAATATGGAAAAAAGGCATCGGAAGTAATGCCTGAACTGGTCTCCGGTTGCGACATAATCCTGGGGAATGAAGAAGATGCCGAGAAAGTATTCGGGATCAAACCGGAAGGTTTTGACGTAGCGCATACCGAAGGTGAAGTGAATGCCGCCGAGTTTGAATCAGTATGCAAGCAGCTAAAAGATAAATTCCCAAGAGCCAAGAAAATAATTGTTACCCTGCGGGGATCCATCAATGCCAACCATAATACATGGGGAGGAGTCTTGTATGCTGATCATACATTGTATCAATCGCGAAGGTATGACATTACCCACATAGTAGACCGCGTAGGCGGAGGCGACTCTTTTATGGGAGGGTTAATCTATGGTTTATTAACGTATACGAACGACGACCAGAAAGCGCTTGACTTTGCCGTTGCCGCCTCGTGTCTTAAGCATACCATTTACGGCGATTACAATCAGGTGACGGTAGGAGAAGTAGAAAAACTAATGTCGGGCGATGCCTCCGGCAGAGTAAACAGATAAATTATGGCTCGGTTCAATAAATTACACGTATTAAGCGCAATGATAGACACAGGAATGGTTCCTGTCTATTACAATAATAATGTAGAGGTGGCCAAACAGGTGGTAAAAGCTTGTTATGAAGGAGGCGTCCGCGCATTTGAATTTACCAATCGCGGAGATTTTGCCCAGGAAGTTTTCGGTGAGTTAGTGAAGTTTGCAACGAAAGAGTGTCCCGAATTAATCTTGGGCGCCGGTTCGATAGTAGATCCCGCTACGGCCGCTCTTTACATACAGTTGGGTACAAACTTCGTAGTCGGCCCGCTTTTCAATCCTGACGTCGCGAAAATATGTAATCGCCGGTTGATACCCTACACGCCCGGATGCGGTTCGGTGTCTGAAATTGGTTTTGCGCAGGAGGCCGGATGCGATTTATGCAAGATATTCCCGGCAGGGAATGTCGGCGGTCCTTCGTTTGTGAGCAATATGAAAGCTCCGATGCCGTGGTCGTTAATCATGGCAACCGGAGCCGTGGAACCAACCGATGAAAACCTTTCAGCCTGGTTCAAAGCAGGTGTCACCTGTGTAGGTATGGGCTCGAAATTATTCCCCAAAGAAGCAATTGCCAAAGGCGATTGGCAAGTTATCACACAACTATGCAGAGATACCTTATCGATTATCAAAAAATACCAGAAGATATGAGAGCATTCATGGATTCCGACTTCCTGTTGAAAACGGATACAGCCCGGGAATTATATCATAAGCACGCGTCCAAACAACCTGTCATAGACTATCATTGCCACCTCGACCCACAGATGATAGCCGAAAACTATCAATTTGCCGACCTGGCGGAAATTTGGCTGGGAGGCGACCATTACAAATGGCGCGCCATGCGTGCGAACGGGATACCCGAACCGTATATAACAGGGGATAAGCCGCCGTATGAAAAGTTTGCCAAATGGGCTGAAACAATGCCTTATACAATGCGCAATCCGCTGTATCATTGGACACATCTGGAATTGAGCCGGGTCTTCGGCATTGATAAAATATTAAATCCGGCAACAGCGCGTGAAATCTACGAAGAATGTACCGCCAAACTGCAAACACCGGCATACCGGGCACAGGAGATAATGAAGCAAATGAATGTGGAAGTGGTGTGTACAACAGACGATCCGGCTGATTCACTGGCTTATCATAAAGCGATAAAAGATAGCGGATTTTCCGTTAAGGTATTCCCAACATGGCGTCCCGACAAGGCGATGGCGATAGAGAACCCAGCATTGTACAACGAATACATTACCCGGCTGGAAGAAGCCGCGGGCATATCGGTTCTTACATTCGACCATTTACTGGATGCCTTGCAGAAACGGCATGATTACTTTGCGGAGATGGGCTGTACCGTTTCCGATCATGGGTTGGATACATTTTATGCCGAACCATATACGGAAGTAGAGATACACGCAATTTTCTTGAAAGTAAGAGCCGGAAAAATGGTTGACGACAAAGAATTGGCCAAATTCCGTTCGGCTATGCTGTATGAAGGGGCTTGCATGGACGCCCGTTCGGGCTGGGTACAACAATTTCATGTAAGTGCCATAAGGAACAATAACACAAAGATGTTTAAGCTGATTGGCGCGGATACCGGTTTCGATGCCATTCACGACCACCACTTTGTTGTCGCAATGAATCGTTTCTTCGACCGTTTGAACAGTGAAGGCATGCTTGCCAAGACCATATTGTATAATCTGAATCCTCGGGATAATGATCTGTTAGTTACCAACGCGTACAATTTCAACGACGGTTCTTTCCCCGGAAAAATGCAGTTTGGGGCAGCCTGGTGGTTCCTCGACCAGATGAAAGGGATGCAAGATCAAATCAATTCGCTATCAGCATTAGGATTGCTCAGCCGTTTTGTGGGCATGCTGACGGATTCCCGCAGTTTCCTTTCTTATCCCCGCCACGAATATTTCCGTCGTATCTTGTGTAATGTATTGGGGAACGACGTAGAAAACGGGGAACTTCCCGAATCGGAATGGCCCTTCATTTGCCGGATGGTAGAAAACATCTGTTACTACAACGCGAAGAACTATTTCGGTTGGTAAGGAATAAATAAAGTTTCCCGGTCTTAACTTGTAAAACCGGGAAACCGACTTTGGGCGTTCAAATTAGGGGAAAAGGGGTTCTCCTTTACCTTGTAAAAACAGCTTCTGTCTATTCAGATTAAAGCCCTCTTGGGTGAGGTGGGGTTTGATACGAACGATTATGAAAAACGAATTATATACATGTGTTTTCATGCAAAAGAAGCACAAATAATCCGGACAGAGAAAAAAAACACTACTACAATTATTTCTCGCCCCCTTCTATTACCAGGAATAGTACTACAACATTTCTTTCTCATTATAGGCGTTTTATCCATAAGACGGATGCAGGAACATCAGAAGATTATGATATTCTAAAGGCCTTATGGAAAGATTGGTTTGAAAGACTTGAAATTAAAAACGTTAATGATAATTTTTTTATTCTAAGAAACAATAGGACTATAGACACAAGAAATGAAATTGATAAGTTTATAAATGATAAATGAACTACTCCGTTGCTTGTAGCAGGGACTTTAATCCAAAGAGATTAAAACATTATGGACGATTTTCTATTAGCACTATTGGAAAAATTAACTTCTACTCCAAGTCCATCAAACTTAGTAAAGGAGATCAAAAATTAATCAGGAAGTCTGTCAAGTTTTGGTCGCTGGCTAATCCGATGCGTTTTCTGAGGCGGTAACGTCTTAATTCCACGGCACGGACGGAAATATTCAGCGACGA
>JAIRRS010000135.1 GCA_031255855.1 Tannerellaceae bacterium
CTATGGAAGGACTGCTTGTGCAGAATGCGAATTGGAAATAGTGTCTTTTTTTAACTTGTTTATAAGCCACCTCCGACTCAGAGGTGGCTTTTTTCTGGAAATATAGTATCTTTGGCAAAAAGTTGAAGTATGAGAAGTTTTGCCAGTGATAATAATTCGGGTGTGCATCCTTTGATTGTAGACGCGATCATAAAAGCCAATAAAGACCATGCCGTAGGATACGGTGACGACCCTTGGTCGCGAGAAGCTAAGGAAAAGCTGAAAGAGATGTTGGGAGAGAACGCCTCTCCTTATTTTGTGTTTAATGGCACAGGCGCCAATTCTGTGGCGTTGCAAGCGGTAACTCGCTCTTTTCATAGCATCATTTGCGCGCAGACAGCCCATATTTATGTGGATGAATGTGGTGCGCCCGCTAAAATGACAGGATGTACGGTAATAGCCATACCGGCGGAAGATGGAAAATTGACGCCCGAATTAATACGTCCCCATTTGCACAATTTTGGTGTTTGCCATCATGCCCAACCCAAAGCCGTCTATATTTCACAGGTTTCGGAATTAGGAACCGTTTATACCATTGATGAAATAAGAGCAATCGCCGAATTACTTCACCGGCACAAGATGTACCTGCATATGGACGGTGCGCGCCTGGCCAATGCCTGTGCCTATCTGAATTGTTCCATGAAGGAACTTACCGTAGACGCGGGAGTGGATATTTTGAGTTTCGGAGGAACTAAAAATGGCATGATGATGGGAGAGGCGGTTGTTTCGTTCCGTCATGAGCTTACCGAAAATCTGGAGTTTTTCAGGAAACAATCAGCTCAATTATCTTCCAAAATGCGTTTTTTGTCTGCCCAGTTCATTCCTTATCTGACAAATGATCTTTGGTTGGAAAACGCGGCAAAAGCAAATCAGCAGGCTTTAAAACTGGCTTCCATATTGCGGCAATATCCACAGATAACGTTTACCCGGAAAGTGGAATCCAACCAACTTTTCTTCACAATGCCCGCTGAAGCCGCCAAAAAATTGAAGAAAGATTATTTTTTCTATTATTGGAATGAAGAAATCAGCGAAGTGCGTTTCGTGACCTCGTGGGACACCACCGATGAAGATATTGACCAATTGGAACAAACCCTGAAAGCAATCCTTTAATCCAGTAACGTTACGGATGCATAGGATTGAGTATTGTCCGGTTTCGCTAATTTACGAGAAAGGACTTTTACGCAAAAAAAACAAATTGAAGACACAAAATTTTCATATACGCTAATTATTTACTTGCTTTGTGCTGTTTTTTTAGAAGCCATTCGTAATGAGAGTGATTAACAGTGTAAAGGAATTGAAAAGACACCTTTCGGAAGAGAGAAAAAAAGATAAATCTATCGGGCTGGTTCCTACGATGGGCGCTTTGCATGAAGGACATATCAGTTTGGTTGAGCAATGTATAGCAGACAATGAGATCTGTGTTGTCAGCATATTTGTGAATCCGACCCAATTCAACGATAAAAACGACTTTGCCTCCTATCCCCGCACACCGGAGAAAGACTATGCCATGCTGGAAGAAGCGGGCTGCGACTATATTTTCGCCCCTTCGGAAGAAGAAATGTATCCTGAACCGGATATGCGGGTTTTCGATTTCGGCAGCATAACGGATGTAATGGAGGGAGCTTACCGCCCGGGGCATTTCAACGGAGTGGCTCAAGTTGTAAGTAAACTGTTTTATGCCGTGGAGCCCTGCAAGGCCTATTTCGGTGAAAAGGACTTCCAGCAGATAGCCGTTATCCGCGTCATGGTGAAACAGTTGGATATACCAGTAGAAATTATTGCCTGCCCTATCCTGCGCGAATCAACCGGACTAGCCATGAGTAGCCGTAACACCCGCCTGACACCGGAACAGCATCAAAAAGCGTCCTTGATTGCACATACGTTAAAAGAAAGCGCTACCTTTGTGCCCGGAAAAAAAGTACACGAAGTAATAGACTATGTAATAAATGCCTTAAACAATGAGCCGGTATTCCGCGTTGAATATTTCGACATTGTAAACAGGGACACCTTACAGTCTATTCACAACTGGACAGAAACGACCGACCCAATCGGATGTATTGCCGTTTATTGCGGAGAGGTCAGACTGATAGACAATATAACGTATAAAAACTAATTGGCGTAAACATCCCAACATGCTGATTGAAATAGTTAAATCAAAAATCCACCGGGTAACGGTAACAGAGGCGAACCTCAATTATATTGGAAGCATTACCATTGACGAAGATTTGCTGGATGCGGCGAATATAATTCCTAACGAAAAAGTAGCGATTGTAAACAACAACAATGGCGAACGCTTTGAAACGTATGTCATAAAAGGAGAACGAGGATCAGGTGTGATTTGCCTGAACGGTGCAGCCGCCCGCAAGGTGCAGCCCGGCGACGTCATCATTGTCATGTCGTTTGCCCTGATGGATTTTGAAGAAGCCAAGTTGTTCAAGCCTGCTATCGTTTTCCCGGATACGGCAACAAACAAATTGATATAATAATCGGCAGCAATAAGATATTACTTAAAGGAGCCCGTTGATTTGAAGCACGGGCTTTTTTTGTCACCTTTTATATGCAGACCAATAATTAACAAGGTATTATATGTTTTCCAACAAACAAATCTGGACGATCAGTTACCCGATATTTTTAAGTTTACTTGCCCAGAACATTATCAATGTTACCGACACGGCGTTCTTGGGAAGGGTAGGAGAGGTTGAATTAGGAGCATCCGCCCTGGGTGGATTGTTCTATATATGCTGTTTTACCATAGCATTCGGTTTTAGTGTCGGTTCACAAATCCTGATAGCCCGCAGAAATGGTGAACGCGACTATTACCAAGTAGGCCCGGTAATGATTCAGGGAGTATATTTTCTGTTTACAATGGCTATTGTATTGTTTTCGGCGATCCGTCTTTTTTCAACAAATATCACACAGGCGCTCATCTCGTCCGATATTATCATGGAGGCCACAGTTGAGTTTCTGGACATTCGCGTGTTTGGGTT
Organism: Tannerellaceae bacterium; assembly: GCA_031255855.1. Classification (GTDB taxonomy): domain Bacteria; phylum Bacteroidota; class Bacteroidia; order Bacteroidales; family Tannerellaceae; genus DFXE01. The sequence goes on from JAIRRS010000135.1 coordinate 3,027, forward strand.
CTTTTTCTCATTTATAAACGTAATGTTCAGGGCGCTTTATGTTGGTATCACACGTACAAAAGTGCTTACATTCAATGCCATATTAATGGCTATAACCAATATTATCTTAGATTACCTATTGATCTTCGGGCACGGGGGATTCCCGAAAATGGGGTTAAAAGGAGCAGCCATCGCATCAGTTGCAGCCGAGGCTATTTCCATACTCTTCTTTGTAGTCTATACTCGCCTTACGGTAGATATCCGGAAATATGGATTAAACCAATTCACTACGTTTGATATCAAACTGCTCAAACGGATTTTAAGCATTTCTATCTTCACGATGATACAGTACTTTATATCCATGAGTACATTCTTGTTGTTTTTCATTGCCGTAGAACGTATCGGGCAACGCGAACTGGCCATTGCTAATATCGTACGAAGCATATACATTGTATTATTCATGCCTGTCAACTCGTTTGCGACCACAACCAATTCACTTGTGAGCAACACGATAGGCGGCGGGCATGTAGAGCAGGTTATTCCTATTATCCGGAAAATTGCCCGCCTCTCTTTTGTTGCCATGGCTCTATGCGCAGCTATTATCTCGGTAATACCCGAATATGTCATTTCTATCTATACGAACGACCCGTTGTTGGTGGCAGGCTCTGTTCCTTCTGTATACGTCATTGCGGGCGCCATGTTAATCTGTGCGGTTGGCAATATTGTGTTCAATGGAGTATCAGGTACCGGCAACACCCGTTCGGCGTTAACAATAGAATTTATTATTTTGATTTTTTATACAATCTATATCATCATTATAGGCATGTACCTAAAGATGCCTGTACATATATGCTTCACTTCGGAAATAATCTATTATGGTGGATTATTGGCGCTAAGCGCATGGTATCTTAAAAGAGGAGAATGGCAAAATAAAAAAATCTAAAGAGAAAAATATTTGTATTTTATAATTGATATTTAAAAAAAAATGCACATATTTGGGGAAGTTAAGATAAAAGTGTGGGTGTTTAACAAATGTTAGCTATCATGGAAGAATCAATGAAGAAGACACAGTGTGAAGGTGGTGACAAGGAGATTCTATATTCTAAGGCCATAAAAGCAGGGAAGCGTATTTATTATCTCGATGTGAAAAAAAACTTAAAGGATGATTTGTTCCTTGCCATAACAGAGAGTAAAAAAATTCAACCGAAAGACGGTTCCCCTTCATCGTTCGAGAAACATAAAATTTTCCTTTATAAAGAAGATTTCGACAAATTCCTTGACGGGATGAATGATGTTATAGGGTACATAAGAAAGCGGAACGAGATAGACGATGAGAACATGGAAATCACAGAGCCATCGAACACATCTGCACCGGAAAATAAGGCTGAAATATCAGGCGACGAAATCAAACTAACGATTGAATTCTGATAAGGAAGCAATATAAACTTAAACGGGCTGCTTTTTTCTTTGGAAAAAAGCAGCCCGTTTGTTTTATAGGTTACCGAACCTATTTCATCTTTAAATCACGGTCATTTATTCCCCCGGATGAATTGCTTCTGTCGGACACACATCTGCACAAGATCCACACTCTGTACAAGCTTCTGGATCGATAACATAAATATCACCTTCTGAAATTGCTCCAACCGGGCACTCGTCTATGCAAGTACCGCATGCAATACAATCGTCGCTAATTACGTAAGCCATGTTCTTAAACGTTTAAATTTGTAAAACTATTAGTGAATACAAAAATATATCTTTCTTTGTATTAAAAAAACATATCCTTTGATAATTTATTCGGATAACCTTTTTTTGCAATAATTTGTTCAGATTCCCGTTATTATATAAAATAATTTTCTGCATTGAGACGTCTGTTATTATCATTATATTTGGTTAGCCTTGCCGCCACAGGTGTCATGGCTCAGAAAGAACGGGTTAAGAATCAACCTTATGCCGACTTGAAACTGTTTCATTTAGGTTTTCACGTGGGTTTGCATACACAAGATTTGATACTTACCAACACGGGTGCGACTACTTCCGGCGGTGATGTTTGGTTTGCGGAGATACCTTCTTATTCGCCGGGTTTCAGCGTAGGAATCATTGGCGACATGTTTATGAACCCCTATTTCAACTTGCGTTTTATTCCGAGTATTCATTTTGGCGATAAAAAAATCGTATTCAAGGCGTATGAGTCGGGAGAAGAGTATACAACTACTGTCCGTTCCAATTACCTGACTCTCCCGTTGGAAGTGAAGTATAGCTCTTTCCGCTTGAACAATTATCGTCCTTACCTTACAGCAGGAATGTACGGAGCGTTTGATTTGGGTCGAAAAAAGGGGGAAGCTATTTTGTTGAAAGGGTTTGATTATGGAATAACAGTAGGAATCGGGTGCGACATTTACCTTCCTTTTTTCAAGCTTTGCCCTGAACTTAAATTCCATTTCGGTTTGCGTGATTTGTTGGAAACAAATCGAGCCGATTTGAGTATGCCTGAATTGGGAATATACACGGACGCTCTCTCAAAAGCATCTTCAAGGATGATTATCCTTACGTTTAATTTCGAATAAAAAGTTCGAGATATATGTACATGGCGGGTATAGCTAACAGGATACTATCAAATCTGTCTAACATTCCTCCGTGTCCCGGAATAACGTGTCCCGAATCTTTGATGGCAAGTGTACGTTTCAACAACGATTCCGTCAGATCGCCCCAAGTAGCAAAAACAACTACTACTGCCGAGAGCCCCAACCAGTTATACCAGCTAATGTCGGGCACGTAATAAGCAAACAGTTGCGAGGAGGCCAAGGCAACCACTACCCCGCCCCAAAAGCCTTCCCACGATTTCTTTGGAGATATCCGTTCGAATAACCGACGTTTCCCCATTGTGGAGCCAACAAGATAAGCCCCGGTGTCATTCAGCCAAACAAATACAAACAAGGATAAAACAAATAGCGGATTATAAATAATATCGCCACCATTACCCGGTGAAAAAATAATTAGGTTCAACAACGAAAAGGTACCCGCGCAATAGACGTGGGCTAAAATTACGTATGCCCAATTATTAATAGGGTTGGCGGATTTTCCATACAATTCGGAAATAAACACATACATGAGATATAGCAGATAAGGAAAGAAGATTTCCCTTCCGGCTAACCCATTCACATATACGAATGTGGAAAAAAACAGGTAGACCCCTCCCAATGAACTGACAAAACGTTCTATTACAGAATTCTTATACTGTTTCAACAATCCGCTAAATTCCCATAAGGTAAGACCGGTTACAAGACCAAAAACCAACAAAAACAAGTACGGATGGATACATATCCCACTTGCAATAATAGTAACAAAAATTATTCCGGTTAATGTCCTTGTCAGTAAGTTTTTCAAGGCTGTATTTTTAGTTGATATTTATTCTTCGTCTGACGTTTTGTCATCAGTCGAAGCGGTATTCGTGTCAGTCTCTTTTGTTTTTTCAGTCGATGTATCGGGTTGTTTGTCTTTTCCCCGTTGTTCCAGGATTTCATCCGAACGAGATGCCCATGCGCGTTTGCCGAATATTTGTTCTACATCTTCCGAATAGATTACTTCACGCTCGAGCAACACCTTTGCCAGCATGTTATGTCCTTCGGTATGTTTAGTCAGGATATGTTTAGCACGTTCATATTGCTCGTTTACAATACGTTGAACTTCATGGTCGATCAATTTGGCAGTCTCTTCGCTATATGGTTTGGTGAATCCCCAATCCTGGCCACTTGAATCATAATAATTCAGGTTAGGGAGTTTTTCGCTCATGCCAAAGTAAACCACCATCGCGTAGGCTTGTTTTGTAACACGCTCCAAGTCATTGGAAGCACCTGTGGATATTTTTCCAAGGAAAAGTTCTTCAGCCGCACGTCCACCCAGTGTAGCACACATTTCGTCCAATAACTGATCGCGGGTTGTTATTTGCCTTTCTTCGGGCAAATACCAGGCAGCACCTAGGGCTTTGCCTCTTGGTACAATCGTTACTTTAACCAATGGATTCGCATATTCGAGCAACCAACTTAATGTGGCATGGCCGGCTTCATGGTTGGCGATGCTGTTACGCTCGTCGGCTGTAGTTATCCGAGTCCGTTTTTCCAATCCGCCAACTATGCGGTCGACGGCGCTCATAAAGTCTTCTTTCTGAACGAATTTCTTGCCATTACGGGCAGCTATCAAGGCAGCTTCATTACAAACGTTCGCAATATCAGCGCCCGAGAATCCCGGTGTCTGGCGGGCAAGAAACTCCGTATCAACACTATTATCTATTTTGATTGGGCGCAAATGCACGCCGAATATCTCTTTCCGTTCATTCAAATCGGGCAATTCAACATGTATCTGGCGGTCGAAACGTCCGGCACGTAACAAGGCTTTATCCAATACATCAGCACGGTTGGTAGCAGCTAAAATAATAACGCCACTATTTGAACCAAAACCGTCCATTTCCGTAAGCAACTGATTTAATGTGTTTTCCCGTTCATCATTACTGTTCATGTTTACATTCTTGCCACGGGCACGTCCTACGGCATCAATTTCGTCGATGAAAACAATACAAGGAGCTTTTTCTTTTGCTTGTCTGAATAAGTCGCGAACACGTGATGCCCCAACTCCAACAAACATTTCAACAAAATCCGAGCCTGATAATGAAAAGAAAGGTACATCAGCTTCACCGGCTACGGCTTTTGCCAATAACGTCTTACCGGTTCCGGGAGGGCCTACCAATAAAGCACCCTTGGGTATTTTCCCTCCTAATTCAGTATATTTTGCAGGGTCTTTCAAAAAAGACACAATTTCTTCTACTTCTTGTTTTGCTTCCGACAAACCGGCCACATCCTTAAACGTTACTTTCTTATCACTGTCTTTGTCAAACAATTGTGCTTTCGACTTTCCTACACTAAACACATTGCCGGCGCCTCCTCCGCCTCCTCCGGACATTTTCCGCATCAAGAATATAAAAAGGAGAATAAAGAAAGCGAAAGGAGCCAGAGAGAGAAAGAAATTCCAAATAGTATCATCGCCTTCCTCAAAGCTTACTTGTGTTGTAATTTGATATTCAGTTACAGCCTTGTCGTAAAAATCCGAAAATTTATCAGCAGAAGGTATCCTGACAACGATTTTGGGATTATCTCCTATTTTAGCGCTGTCTCCTTTGAAAACACGCCCCATCATTCCTTTTTTTATCGTAGCTTCAAGGGTATTCTTCTTATTATAGACCGTCATTTTGTCAAAAACATTTTTCTGAACCAAGCCTTGAAACTCTGTCCAGCCCAGTTCTTTTGTTGTAGACGAGCCTCCTGTCAGATAAAGAGCCATAAGTATCACAACAATCAAACCATACATCCAATAGATGTTGAATTTGAATGGTTTATTCGGCTTTTCGTTTTTGAGAAAGTTATTTTTCGACATAATTATTCTTACTTTTTTAATCTAAATCCGGGATTTTATCAATAGTTGAGTCAGCCCAAAGGTTTTCCAGATTATAGAACTGACGTTGTCCCGGTAAAAAAATGTGGACAAGAACCGTGCCATAATCCATCCCGATCCAACTTGCCTGCTGGTATCCATCAACAGAAAGCGGTTTTTCGTGTGCTTCTTTCCGGACAAAATCCCATACTGAATCGGAAAGGGCAGACACTTGTGTCGGCGTATTACCTTCGCCAATCACCATATATTCACAAATAGCTCCTGAAATTTTAGTTAAGTCTACTGCAACAATGTTTTTACCTTTTTTTTCCTGAAGGCCTTTAATAATTGAATTGACCAATTCTTTCGTTTGATTCATGCATTAATTATTGAAAATCATTTTTTGAGGGAACAAATATAATTCTTAAATTTGGTATGCTAATGATATAACCTTAGGAAATAAATATTTGTTTAAAAAATTTGCTCTAAATGAAAAACCAAGTATCTTTGCAGCGTCTAAGCTGTTCTATGGTGTAATGGTAGCACAACAGATTCTGGTCCTGTTTGTCCAGGTTCGAATCCTGGTAGAACAACAAATTTAAATCGGCATATATCCATTGGTTTCCCGGATATATGCCGATTTGTTTTGTGTAAATTCAATAGTCGACCCTTAATCGTTCGCCGTTATTTGCTACTATACGTTTTTTGGTACAGGAAATGTGCCAATTCAGTGTCGTCGGGTATTTCCCGGATTGTTTCAGCTGGAATAGGATTGCCAATGTATACGTCGAATATTTTACCTTTTTTGTTGAATACTTCGGCCGGTATGCGAAATGTGCGGATTCGCCAGTCTATCATTCCCAACCAATAGAAAAAATTGGAGTTGAGGAAGTCAAAATATACCGGGTATACGGGAACGTTTGCCTTTCGGATTAGTTTAATAACGCTGTGTGTCCAGGGGAGGTCGCATATCTTTTTTACTTCTTTTCTGTAGAATGAAATGGCTCCGGCAGGGAAAAAACCCATCGGATGACCTTCGTGTAAACAGCCTAACGAGGCACGTATCCCATTGACATTTTGCAGGTTCGCTCCTTCGTTTTTCGAATCGGGCAGCACGGAAATGAAATTATCTTCCATGGCTCCGATTTTAGTCAACATCCCGTTTGCCATTACTCTAAAATCAGGGCGGCGCGTAGCAAATATATCGATTAGGATAATGCCGTCTAACGAGCCAATCGGATGGTTTGATACTGTTATAAAAGCTCCCTGGGGGAGTGTACTAAGTATTTCTTCATTGTGTACTTTATAGCCTATGTTAATGAGCGGGTCATTCAATATGGCGGAAGTAAACGCCGAGCCTCTCAAATGACAACTGTTGGCATGTACCCTGTTCACTTTCTCTATGCAAAACCATTTAATTAGGCGTTTTCCCAAGAATGTCCCGAATCTACTTTTGAAAAACGGTACCATTTCCTGTAAATCATAAATATCAACTACTGTTTTTTTCATGAGAACATGTTACAAAAACGAAGCACATATTTTTTCGTGCTTTTTCATCACAATTGCTAAAACGATATTCAATACTATTATCTCATAAAGAAAATAAGCCCATACATACCCGGAAAGGATAACAATAAACATGATGATTGTCCGTCCGTTGAAAGTCATCAGGTCAATCAAAGGCATCAGGCGGCAGCTTTTCTTCCGGAATGCAATTCGTATGTCTTCCGGTATATCGTTGCCGTACTTTTTGTGTAAATTTTTGAGCATTAGCTGTAATATAGGGGTTGCGTTTACCTGGATGGAGGTGTACGCTTTGTAAAGGAGGTAAAAGGCTTTGTTTAGTCCGGGTCTCGTTTCTTTATGTTGCTCGCGCACCTGTTCCAGCGTCTGAAATTCAGCGCCTTTTTCTTTACTGATGAAATAGAGGTGGAGCGTTTTGTAATAATCAATAATATTTGCCTGCACTAAATGCGACAATCCCGACGCGACGGCCAAGACGAAAAACCAATACGTCCCGTATTCAAGGGATAGGCGAAGTGCCAGATTGACATAAATGCACGTAAACCAAATATCGCCTGCTATGCCGTCGAGTATACGTCCGATAGCCGATTTAATTCCTGTCAGGCGAGCCAATTGCCCGTCTACGCAATCCAGTATATTGGCAGATATCAGTAATAAGATACCATAGATGTTGTATATCAGATTGTCTGAATAAAAAAGAAAACCCACCGATGCACCTATAAAAATGGAGATAATGGTGACCATGTTAGGTGTAATGCCTGTATTACGCAACAAACAAGCGATACGGAAACCTATGGGACGATAGAATATCTTGTCTACGATATTTTCGGTTTCTATAGATTTTAGCGATGCTTCGTATTCCTTATTCAATTCACCCATCATGTTTTATTTATAAGAATAACCTCCGTCCGCAACGACTATTTCTCCGTTCAGATAATTGTTTTCGACTAACATTCGGTAGATTTCGGCCAGTTCTTCCGGCTCACAGAAGCGGCCAAGGGCTACTTTGTTTTCAATATTTTTCCGTATTTCTACCGGTTTCGTTTTTTGCCATTCCGTATCAACAAACCCGGGAGCAACTCCGTTGACGCGTATCTCGTAGGGAGCAAGGAACTTTACCAGATTTTTTACTAATGCATGAACGGCACTTTTTGTCACCCCATATGCTAAAGATACAGAATGGGGATAGATTCCCATGGCAGATCCTGTAAATATGACGCTGCCTCCTTTATTGATAAGGCTCACCACCTTCTGAAGCAAAAAAACGGGAAAATGGATATTCCCGAAGAATACTTTCTCCCAATCATCCGGGCGTATATTCTCGAATGGATCTCTACAGGTCAGGCCGGCATTAAAAATAAGGGCGTCCAACCGTATGTTTTTTGAGATGAGGTGCGAGTAGATGTCGTTTAAGGATTGTTTCTCGGTTATGTCGGCCTTTAAAATATGCACGTCAGAGTCTGACAGTTGTTGTATTTCCCGGCAACTGTTTTGTGCCGCGTCTTCATCGGATGCATAGGTAAGCAACAAGTTGTGGCCGGCTTTTCCCAACAAGACAGCAACAGCTTTTCCGATACCTTTGGTACCTCCGGTAATTAACACATAATTGTTCATAAAAAACTTTTTCTTTATTCTCCCTTCACCGTTTGCGGTTTTGCTTTTCGTTGAAATTGCAGATGTTCTTCATATGAATCGTGAATGGTTTTTCTTAAGTTTGAAGAGGAAACACCTGTCCCATATGGGAAATAAAACACTTGTACACCAAGTTCTTTCAAATAATCGTATTTGCCGAACCAGTCGTCACCCACCACAAAGGCATCAATATTTAATTTTTTTACAAGTTCCGTATGATCTAAAGAGTGTTGTGGGATTACGATATCGGGTGTTTTCAATGCTTCAATAATCTGCAAGCGTTCATTGAATGGAATGATAGGCTTTGCCTTGTAAGAAGAAACCAGTTCGTCTGTGCTTACCCCGACAATCAGGATGTCTGCCAGGCTACGCGCATAATTAATCATTCGCAGATGATTATAGTGAAACATGTCGAACGTTCCGGATGTATATACAATCGTTTTATCTTTAAACATTTCGTACGGTTCAATTTTGAAAGCACAAACATACTGAAAATCTCTCATACTTTCAAAAAGAAAACAGGCTGTATGCAAATAAAAACAGACTACGGGTCATTGAAAAGAACACGTACCCCGTTTTTATTCAGACGCGTACTCTTCAAAAAGAAAATATCGCCGGAGAAATTTATAATGTTTCGTCTTCTGAGTCTTTCGTCAAATCAAGTTTTTCATCGCCGTTTCCTTTGTCGAAATACTGTTTGCGCAGTGGATTACGCGTGGCTTCGCTGTATATTTTTCGGTTGTGGTAGATATCCAGGGCTGCATATAAAGCTTGTCGGAATGATTCTTCCGAAGCGATATTTTGCCCGGCAATATCGTAGGCCGTACCATGTGCCGGAGAAGTACGGACGACAGAAAGCCCCGCCGTGTAATTCAAACCGTTTTCCATAGCCAGCGTTTTGAAAGGCGCCAGCCCTTGGTCGTGGTACATCGCTAAAATACCGTCGAATTTTTCATACATTTGAGAGCCAAAGAACCCGTCGGCAGCATAGGGGCCGAAAGACATTATGCCTTTCTTTTCCGCCTCTGCGATAGCCGGGATAATTATTTTTTCTTCTTCATCGCCAATTAAGCCTTCATCTCCTGCATGGGGATTAAGACTTAATACAGCGATCCTTGGTTTTATAATGTTGAAGTCCTGGATGAGGGAATGGTTAAATATTTCCAGTTTTTCGGTTATATTTTCCTTCGTCACTTTGGAAGCCACTTCCGATAGGGGGATATGTCCTGTTACCAAAGCTACACGCAAATCGCCACTGAGTAAAATCATCAGGGCTTTGGCGCCGGTGTCACCGAAATGTTCTTCCAAGTATTCCGTATGGCCAGGGAAATGAAACTTTTTATTCTGGATAGTATGTTTGTTAATGGGGGCTGTCAGTAAAACATCGATGACACCCCGTTTTAAGTCGGAAACGGCTACCTCTAACGCTTTGAAGGCTGCGGTACCCGCAATTTCGGTAGATTTGGACAATTCAACTTTTGTTTCGTCGTGTACACAGTTCAGGATGTTCACACGATTGGCTCCTGCGTCTTCGGCTCGGCCGATGTTACTGATGTTTACAGAAGGCAGCCCCAATGCTTTCCTGTGATAAGCGGCAATTTTAGATGAACCATAGATGATAGGGGTACAAAGTTCTGTCATCCGGTTGTCGGAAAATGTCTTTAAAATGATTTCGTAACCGATGCCGTTTATGTCGCCGTGGGTAATTCCCACTCTAATTGTTTGTTCTTCCATATATTTTATTAATTAGAAGCCGTCCGTTCGGAGGGTGTTGTCTTTTCTGCTACCGGTTGGTCAAACTCACCTGGCAGGCGTAGCGTGTACAAGGCAGCTTCTATTCTTCTGATAAAATTACGTTTATTAGTTTCGGGTGCATAAACAAAACCTTCCACCACCACCACGCGGTTGTTTGTTTCGTCTAAGCGGGCATGGCTCACAAACGGGCCGCCCATCATGTCACCCACCATTTTCCACTGGCCGCGCAATACGCCGCAATATTTCCCTCTGATTGTTACCGGCGTGTAACTTATGTTGTAGCGGGTCTCAGTAGCCATGTGTGAGTCGGGGAATGCCCCGGGGAGATTCTTTTTCAATACCGAATCGCGTTTGGTTATCAGGTATTCTTCCGTAAATGTATTGGGGTCGGTATAAGGGAATGTATAGACAATAATATCCGTACGGCCTGTATTGGCATTGTTTGATGCCCAGAAGAAATCCTTGTCATTGCGGGAATATGTGATATCGGTTGGGACGTTTAGCATGATGTCGAAACGGTTTCGTACATTGTCCATTACGACGGCGCTATAATTCTTGCCGAATTGTTCTGTGGCACGGCGCATCTCAATTTTGGTGAAGAACTGGGCAAACCTGTTCGTTTCGTTCGACTGCATATACTCCAATATGCTTTCTTTGTCTGGAGCATTCATCGTCACTACAACTTGCCCTTGTGTCCACCGGTTGTTTTCATAAGATAATGATACTTTAGTGTACATGGAATTGTCAACCTTTACAATCAATATATTTCTCACATAGGTTAGTATCCCGCTGAAATTGGCGGGTGAGGCGTATGTGATTTTGAAAGCGGCTTCCGGTTGTGGTAATCCGGGAATTTCAGATTCCAGATCGGCCTTGATGGCTTCTCCTGTTTCCGATTCCCACAGTTCTCTATCCATTGTTACCACAATTTCGTATGCAAATCCTGTGGCTCGTGCCCGAACCGGATTGGAATTACATCCTCCCAATGTTGTCAAAAGAAGTAATAACGAACAAATGGTTAATGCATATATTTTCATCTTTGTTCTTTTTTTATGGTTGCACAAATATAACGCTTGTTTATTTATGTATGATGCGAATTATGCCCCAAATTCCATAAAGGATTCATTTTTCGCCTTGTTTTCTCGCCGTAGACAGCATACCGCAAGCCGCAAAGATGTCTTCTCCCCGTGAAGTGCGGATTGTGCAAGTGATTCCCTTGCTGTTTAAAATATCACGGAATTTTTCCATTTTCCTTAAGTCGGAGCTCTCCAGGAGCGAATCAGGTATGGCATGGAAACGGATAAGGTTTACCCGGCAGGGAATGCCTGTCAGTAGCCTGGCGAGTGTAATTGCGTGTTCCGGAGAGTCATTGAAATTTTTGAAAACAATATATTCGAATGATACCCTGCGTTGATGGTTGAAGTCGTATTCCTTTATCAACGAAAGCACTTGGTTGAGAGGGAAGGCTTTTTCCATCGGCATGATGGAGAAACGTTCCCCGGAGTATGGCGAATGTAGGCTGATGGCCAGATGGCAGTTGCTCTCTTTCAGAAAACGTGGCAATCCTTTTGCCCCGATACTTGACACCGTGATTCGTTTAGGGCTCCATCCATAGCCGTACGGCGAAGTCAGGATGTCGAGAACCTTGAGCACTTCCTCCGTGTTGTCCAGCGGTTCCCCCATTCCCATGAATACGATATTGGTAAGCGTTTCGGCTTCGGGCAGTGATTGTATCTGGTTCAGTATTTCGTTGGCAGTCAGGTTGTCTGTAAAACCTTGCCTTCCGGTCATGCAGAATAGGCAACTCATCTTGCATCCAATCTGAGATGATACACATAAAGTAGCATGTTCTTCGGTCGGGATATATACGGCCTCAACAGAAGATCCGGAAGAGACTGGATACAGGTACTTGATCGTGCCGTCAACTGATTTAACAGCTTCAGACGGCGGGTAGGCGCCTATTTCATAATGCTTTTCCAATGCAGCCCGGTTCACGGCAGATATGTTGGTCATTTCCGCGATGCTCCTTACATTTTTTTTATAGATCCAATCGGCTATTTGTTTGGTGGCATAAGAGGGTAGCCCCGCTTCGCTCGAAACTTTCTTCAGCTCTTCCAGGGTCATTCCCAATAAACGCTTTTTGTCTTTCATATTTATTATAAATGAGGCGCAAAGATAGTGATTTATTATGAAAAAATAGTTGATTGATATTTCCTCGCTTGTTTGCTCCATGATATACATGAAGTCCGCTTCCTGTATTGCATGCAGTCGAACCGGCGATAAAAATTTCTATGAGAATTCGCGAAAACCGTTTTTCCCCCTTTTCGTTTTTGCGAAAATCATAAAACAGCCCTTTGTTCTTTTTCTAAAATTACTGATTTATACAAAAATTAAACATATAAAAGCATAATTATTGATTTGCGCAACTAAAATAAAAAAAAGAGTTGCAAAAAACAATTTTGCTTCCTTTTGTAGCAACTGTATTTTTACAGCAGATTTTAAAAAGTCCATAAAGGCGATTCTTTTAATTTGATAAAAACCAATTGGAGCTAGGAAAATAATTATATATAATCATCAACAAAATGAAATCAAAAATCGGAAAGCAGAATTTAGATAAATTTGAGAAACTTTATTCTTACAATGACACATTGCAAGGAGGTTTTATTACTTCTTATTCAACGAATGTATACGGAGGCAATAGGAAGAAGTGCTTTTTGTTATTGGCTCTAATGTTGACATGTATCTGCCTGCAAGCACAGGTACGTATAGCAGGGACGGTTGCCGCCCCGACAGAAGATGGCAAAACGGAAGAAATACCATTAGCCCAGGTGATATTGCGTTCTATAGATGATACGACTAAAATAGCGTTTGGTACGGTTACCGACTTGCAAGGTAAGTTTACGTTCGACAACGTTCCGTTGCAGGAGTTTCAGCTCGAAATATCGTATATCGGCTATATGAAACATCAAGAGCGGATTAAGGTGGTGAAACCGGAAAACGGTCATACGATTACGCTCAACCGTTCGCTACAACCTGATGTTAAGCAATTAAACGAGGTTACGGTTACGGCAAAAACTGTCCGTAGCGGTTTAGACAAAACTACGTATCTGATTTCGCCCGAAGAAATCAAATCCGCCCGTTATTCAAAGGACTTGCTTGAGAAAATACCCGACATCAAAATCGACCCTGTCAGCCAAAAGCTGAAAAGTTCGCGCGGTGCATTGAAAATACTTATCAACGGTATTTCTGCAACCGATGCCGACTTGCAGGCTATAGCGCCTAACAAGGTTCTGCGCGTCGAATACTATGATTTACCGCCCGCAAGATATGTAGAGTACAACTCGGTTGTCAACATCATAACCAAGCCGTTAGACGACGGATACTCAGGCGGCATCGAAATCCGCCACGCCTTTACGACCGGTTTTTTTGATGATAACGTATTCCTTTCGTACAATAAGGGACGTCATAGATTCTCGGCTGATTATTCCGTTTCGTTCCGCGATTATGACGATATACGCGATGTTGAAACGTATGATTACGCAATACCCGAACCAGCTTACAGCAGTAAATCTACCCCTGTACGCCGCGAGAAATTATCCGAAGATAAATTCGGATATGATCAACATTATATCAACCTGAAATACAACGTACAGGAGGATAATAATTACATATTTCAGGCAAAATTTTCACCGTCGGTTTTAAACAGTCATAACAGCGATAATTCCGACATACGAATACGTTACGGCAATGACGGCACGGAAGCCAGGACAGGTTGGAGCAATAATAAGAGCAATTACTTCAATCCTACGCTGAATCTATATTTCTGGAAAAAGATAGCCGAAAAGCAATCCCTCACATTCGATGTGATCGGCAATATGTTTAATACGAACCAAAACATTATACAGCAGGAAATCAACGTATCAAACGATGTTGCGATAATAGATGACCGTATGGAGTTGAAAAACCTGAAAAAGTCGCTTATCGGTGAGGTTGTTTATGAAAAATCGCTTGCAGGCGGCACGTTTCAGGCAGGTGACAGGGTAGAGACTTACAATATGCAATCGACGGTTAGAAACAGTTTCGGTAATCCCGATTATACATCGACCTATTTTTCCGACTATCTGTACGCCGATTACGGCGGTGTATTGGGAAAAGCTAATTATAAGCTATCTGTGGGTCTAACATATAAACGCACACGCAACGCCCGACAGGATTACAGCGCGTGGATTTTTCGCCCGCAGGTTGTCGTCGGATACAATATAGACCATCAAAATATGCTGCGTTTAATCATGAAACAAGCTCCTAAAGAACCGACTCTGTCCCAACAGAGCGACAATGTGATATTTATAACCGACAATATTTGGGAGACAGGCAACCCGAATCTTAGAAACAGTATTGAACGGTCCGCTCAACTTATTTATTCGTTCAATAATAAGTATGTTTATTTAAACGCATATTTAAATTACAGCGACATAAGTAATGCTATTGCATCATTTTATATTCCTGCAACAGGCGCGTTCCCTGAAGTGTCGTACATGCATCAACCTATTAACCAGAAATATGAACGTTCTTTTTACGGACTCCTGTCTGCATCGGTAATGCCTTTAGGCAACAACAAATTAATGGCGACAATCGGCGGATACTTACAAAAAACTATGATACAAAACGATGCGGTTCAATCATATTCGTTTTGGGATAAACCGCTTCAATTCAATGTTAGGTGGAGCCCGAACGATCATTGGAACATTTCATACAATGGTTCGATAAAAAGTTATTCTTATAACAACGGTTATATCAAAACAGCCGAAAGCGGTTCTCATCATTTGAGCGTTCGTTACACGAAAAAACGATACTCTTTTAACGCAGGCATATTATCCGTGTTCGCGCCCTTGTACTATGATGATAAAACAATAGAACCAAGTGCCGTAAGACACACGTCGGAACGCAAGATATTCGACAATCGCAATATGGTTACGTTAGGAATTACTTACACCTTCAGTTCAGGAAAGAAATATAACGAACAAGGTAAACGCATCCAAAATAACGATTCCGACGCAGGAGTATTTAAATAAAGACTGTTATGATGAACAGAATAGCGACAATAGGATTAAATAATTCGGACAATTTTTTATTATCCAAGGCTTTATCAATCATGACAGGTTATGATTTGATAGTCGGTCGGTCATATTCTATTTTCGCTCATCGATACAATTTAAAGGCGGATATTAACTTATGTCAATGGCCGGAATCGTTCATATATTGCATGGACGCGTTTGCGGAACGGCTTATAACAGAACAACGATACGGCAAACACTGAAAACGGTAAAAGTGAAGAAAACGCCGGAACAAGTCTAAAAAATACTGTCTGCCGGCAAAGCATTAACAAAAGCGCAACGTGTGGAAAGGAACCGCTACTGATTTAAACAAATTTCCCCCATGAGTTGTAAATTGTGACCATATTGTGACATCTGTGACCATATTGTGACCATTCGAATGGGGCTTATCTAAAATATATAACCTATGTTTGAGGCGGATTTTAAATAAGATGAATCGCGTTATTTTTGTATTTTTGTAGTTGATAAAAACCGCCTTATGGATTTACAAAGAAAATTGTTTGATATTATCAAATCTCGTACGTCCGAACAGTATCGGATGTCAATTGAGTTGGAAGAAGTGCTGGGTGTCAGTCAGGATGCCGTTTATAGGCGTATGCGCGGCGATACGGAGCTTTCCTTAACCGAAGTATCCAAATTGTGTAAACATTATAATCTGTCTGTCGACAAGATTTTAAATGAAGAAGCCGAATCGGTAAATACTCAAAACAGCTCATTTATCTACATGCCCGTAAATATGACCTGCCAATCGAGTTATATAAATTATATCGAACGTCTTTCAAAAACGTTATCTGCCTTAACATCCATCAAAGACAAGGAACTGTTTTTTACAGCTCAAGACATTCCTTTCTATCATTTTCTTAATCAAACGGATCTGTTGTTTTTCAAACTTTATGTCTGGGCGGATGTTATAAACAAAGAGAAGGTATTGTATAAGGAATTTTGCAGTAAATTAGACAAAAAAGCCATATTGTCAATATATGAAGACATGTATCGCGCCTACATGCGTATCCCGTCCAAAGAGATATGGACGGAACAAACGATTGATACAATCCTGCGTCTTCTAATGTATTACGCTGAAATGAACGCCTTTGAAGACAAACAAATCATCCATGAACTCCTAAACCAACTAAGCGACATAATAAACAGTATTTCGAGGTTTGCCCGTAACGGTTTCAAAGGACAGGATACGCCGTTTTCGATGTACATCTGTAGCGTCGATCTTGAAAACAACTTTATGCTGACTCGGCGAGGCGACAAATGGACTTGTATGATAAAACTGTATACAGTAAACAGCATCGCCACCGACAATGTCCTCTTATGTAGAGAAACAGAGCAATGGATTAATGATCTTATCGGAAAATCTACCATGATCAGTGGCGGCTCATCTCAAAAAAATCACTTTCTGTTTTTCCAAAAATGCAAGGACAAGATTGAAGAATTGAGAATCAATATCAAGGCTTTAAGATAAAAATCACCGCACAGCTACCACAAGATACAGCCTGTAAAAATTGTGAAAAAAGTTGCTATAAATCCTATTGCTTTGTAAAATCTATTCATGTAAATAATTGTAATTGTTTTTCTTCAATAGGTTTTATCTTTTTGATATATTCATTCCAAGATTTTAACGACACATTTAAACCATATTCAAGATTCAAATTATGTATAGCTTCTTGGAGTTCGCTTGAACTAATATTTTGAGAAAGAGCCAAAAGGTCAATCCGCATCAACATTTCTTTTGTAAAAGTTCGTTTAGCATCAGAGAAAGTAATTGATTCTAATAAACTTATTGTTTTTTGAGAATTTA
This sequence comes from Tannerellaceae bacterium, assembly GCA_031255855.1. GTDB lineage: Bacteria > Bacteroidota > Bacteroidia > Bacteroidales > Tannerellaceae > DFXE01. The sequence goes on from JAIRRS010000135.1 coordinate 20,259, forward strand.
GAAGAATTAATGTATAGACAGCAAATTCAATATTTTCAAAACCGATAAAATAACATGTATCATCAAGCATAATGGGCTTATCCTCTTGCGGTAAAACCAAAGTGAAATGGAAAGTTTTGTACAAGCCTGAAATCGCCACTTTGTAGGGCATAAAAGAATAATCACCTATGCCGAAAATAGAAAAAAGAGGCTTGTTGTTATAAATACTTGATTTTCTTGAATCGAAAAATGTTTTATGAGAAAAAAGATAATCGTATGTCTTTGGATAATTGGATTTTATATAATTGGTTTCTTGACCAATTTTCGTTTGTGTTACAATGGTAAATTTTCTCGTTTGAGAAGCAATTATATTTTTCAAATCCGAACTTTTCAAAAAACCATATACTAATTCACTCTCCAATTCAACCTCTTCGCTCAGTTTATTTATGAAATGTCCGTTTAATTTGTCCAATTCCATGACATTTGTACAGTCATGTTTTATTCCTTGTCTCCAAATGAATGGACTTTCTCCGTCAAATTGCTCAATATTTACATAATTTTCAATGTCCGAAACAAAATTGCTTGAAATCCATCCAAATCGTTTAACAAGAATGTCATTTTTATAAAAATTAAATTCTTTGCAATCAAAAGTTGACTGAGAATTCAAAGTCAATAAAAATAATGAAGCTTCAACTGAGACGTTAAATTCTTTTTTGCTGTCAATACCATATTTTTCTAAATCGCTGATTTTATGTTTGTTTTTATATTGTTCGTAAACAATGTTTTTGATAACCGAATTTTTTACCAATAAGGCAATATTTCCTGTTGTTTCTTGGAATGTTTTGATTAACATTTCGGTAATATATTCGGCAATATCGAAATTTCCTTTTCCTGTTATGGCATCTATTCCACTATGATTTTTTAAATTTATTTTTCGTGGTAAATTATTTGAATTTAAACTGCCCAATTGAGAGTTTGTAACCCAAGGTGGATTCCCTATGACTAACAATTTTTTATCTCCGCATTTTTTTTGGATTTCCTTAAAATTGAAATCGAATACATTAAAATGATAAATCTTAATATCTGGTTTTCGGGTGTTAGGATTGTCAAGAAAAAAATCAATAATATTAAATTTACATTCCCAAACGTATGGCTTGTAAATTTCAACACCAAAAACAGTTTCAATTTGATTGAAATTTTTCAATGAAGCAATAATGAAATTCCCTTTTCCACAAGTTGGTTCTATGATTATTTGTGGAGAAACTCCTTTTTCCGTTAAAAATAAAGTTGTCTTGTTCGCTAAATTTGAATTCGTTTGAAAATCGCCATATTCCGTTCTATCAGGTTCACTGACAATGGGAATTAAAGAATCAAGAGCGTTTTTCAATTCTTCAAATTCATCTTGATTTTCAAAAAAGTTCAATACTCCAAATGCTTCATACATTACTTTATTTGCATTTTCATGCAATGAAATATCTTTCAGTATTTTTGATAAATATCCTGAAACTTGATACGATATATTTGCTCCGAACAGGTTCATCACTTGGGCTTATTGTATGCAACTATTTTTTCAACGCCCTGAATATCTTCTGTCAATGCAACAAGTCGTTGATATTGTAATCTTCATTGCAGGGCATTTGAAATGGTTAAATAGCCTTGTGTAGGTGATATTTCCAAAATTTGCTTTGCAATTTCGGATAATGTTATATCGTCGGCTGGAATGTTTTTATCTTGCAAATAACCGATTATATCAGCTTCGTTTGCTTTGTCTGAAACCATTTCACGAAGTCGATAGGT
>JAIRRS010000094.1 GCA_031255855.1 Tannerellaceae bacterium
AGAAATAATGTAAAGCGAAAAGGGGTTGTTCCTACTCACGGGACAACCCCTTTATGGATTACATCAATACCTTAATATCCGGGGTTTTGTGTAAGATTGGAATTCTTTAGCCGTTCGGCTTGCGGGATTGGGAACAGATACATTTTGTCTTCCCATATACGGTTTTGTGTACTGCGGGTATAGGTGTAAGAACCGTCCGCGTTTCTGGTGATTCTCATCCGGTCTATACTCCTGAACTTTTCACCTTCTTTCCATCTTCTAACATCCCAGAAGCGATGCCCTTCAAATGCCAGTTCGACCATTCTTTCGCTGGTATATTTTTTCCAGAATTCGTCATTCGAAAGCCCTGTATCCAATGGTGGCATTTTCACACCCTGACGGTCGCGAATCACATTTATCGCTTCGCGGGCAGACATAGGAAATTCTGTGGATGTTGCATCGGCCGATCCGAGGTATTTGAATATGGCTTCCGCATAGTTCAAGTAAAATTCGCCTAAACGGAAAGTAATCCATGAGTGACGGCTTCTGGTAGTTGTGCCCGGTCGCAAGTCAATGGATGCATCCAGTAGCTTTTTTAGATAATATCCTGTAGGAGTGGCACCCGCAATGGGCTCTCCGTTGGTTCCCCCGACATAGGTCTGTATCGGTTGGGTGTTGTAGGATGGCCATCTTGTATCGCCGTTCTTCACAATACTCATTTCGAAACGCGGATCCCTGCCTTCATACGGATTTTCAGGATCGAAACCGCTTCCTCCTTCATTCCAGAATTTGCCCGTCGCTTTCATCTGGTAAGCATCTACCAACGTCTGTGTCGGACAATTTCCGGAGTTACCTCCCTCTACGCCTATCGGGAAATTACGTTGTTCCAAGGTATTTGTTCCGCCTGTATCGGGTAAACGGCGTACAAATATCGCTTCCTTGCTCTGCCAGTTCTGTGAACCCCAGATATCGGTATAGTTTCCCAATGCATAGCCATACTTGGCGCAGGAATCAAGCACTGCTTCATTGGCCAAGGCAGTTTTTTGCCACAAATCTCGGTTGTTCTCCGTATTGAATAACGGGCTGGCTGCAAACAAAAGTGTACGGGCTTTCAGGGCAAGGACAGCCAGTCTATTTGCCCGTCCGTTTTCCGGGTTGCCTGGTATGGCGACGCTTCCTAGATTGGTATAGTCGACCGGAATCTTGTTCACTATTGCGTCACACTCATTCACTATAAACTCAGCGATCTCCGCAAAAGGTTTGCGCTGAAGTGTATTTATTTCCTGAACATTGATGACATGAGTGAAAAAGGGTACATCGCCATACTGACGTATCAGATTGAAATAGAAATAAGCCCTCAGAAAACGCACTTCGTTTTCATAATTGTTATATCTGAACATCTGTGCTGCATAATCATCGTTGAACGATAATTCGGGAAATGTCAATCCCAGAAATTCTTCAAGGAAGAGGTTACATCCCTGAATAGCGGTATAACTGCTGTTCCAGATAGATGCTTTGGGATTACTGGGACTCCAGGCGCCATTATAGAAGTCGTGGATCTGATTGGAAGTCCATGCGTATTCGGCCTCATCACTGGCAGATGCCAGCATAGCCTGGTCGTAATTGCCAAAATCGTAATCCAACCGTGCATATATATCGCTTACCAAACCACCCACGTTGGCAAAATTCAGTTGGACATAATCTTTCCCGTAATTCTGGTGTTCCCTGTATTCCAACTGATCGTTACACGATACAGTGAAGAAGGCGAAACCTATAGTGGCGATCAATAATTTTACTATGTTAAGTTTCATTTTTATTGAGTTTAATTAGAAAGTAAGAGATAAACCTGTTATAATGCTCTTGTTAAGAGGATTGGTAGCGCCGTATGATTCGGGATCCGCAATCTTGATATTGTCAAAACAAAGAAGATCAATACCTCTGACATACAGTTTCGCATTTTCCATGAAAGAAATTTTCCTCATGAAAGATTTCGGAACATCATAATAAAGCTCGATATGACGCAATTTCAGAAAAGAACGGTCTTCCAACCATACTGTATTGTCTCTGAAATTATTGTTGCTGCTCTGTGAGCTCAGGGCTGGATATTTTGCATTCTGGTTGTTGGGAATCCAGCGGTTGTCGTAATAGTGTTGCGATATATTGGTGTTATTGATCAACGGCCAATAAACGCTTTTGGTATTCAATATGGCTGAATAGTTGTCTACTCCCTGGAATAATACATTGAATCCTAGTCCTTTCCATTCGGCGTTTAGTTTGAGTGAATAATATATTTCGGGTGTCAAGGTGTTATAACCTATGGCCGTCACGTCATTGGCGTCGATTTTTCCGTCGCTGTTGATATCCTTGTACTTTATATCTCCTGGCCTTACTTCACTGAACAGATGCGGTACGCTGTTGTTTATATCTGTCTGGTCCTTGAAATATCCATCGGCGACTAACCCAAAGATTTGCCCTACCGATTTATTTGTCCTTACAAGATTGTCGTACAATCTTGCCTCTTCATATTGTTCAACGATCTTATTCTTATTCAAAGTGAAGTTACCGCCTATATTGAAACTAAAATCTCCCACTTTTTTGAAATAATCGATACCGGTTTCAATACCCCAGCTATTGACGATACCCCCGTTCTCATAAGGAGCGCCAAATCCCAGCGCGGAAGAATATTTTCCGCTGGATTCTACCCAGATATCCTTTCTTTTTTGAAAGTATCCGTCAAGCGTCAGATTAAGTCCTTTCCAGAGTGTTGCATCGATACCCACATTATATTTAATGGCTTTCTCGTGTGTAGGGAATAATGTCGGCAGGCGACCGAATCTCCTAGGCGAAAGGCCGTCTGAGCCATAACCTGTATCGAATAAATACTGACTGCCACCTACGTATCTTTGTTCCCAATAACTTTCAACAGGATTACCGTCGCTATCTACAGGAATATTATCCCTATTTATTATTCCGAATGAAGCCCGTAGTTTCAGGAAGTCAATAAATGCCGAATTACGTAAAAAATCTTCCTGTGAAACTACCCAGGCACCGGATAATGTGGGAGAGAGTCCCCAACGGCTGGATGGCGCCAATTTGTTTGCCGCAGAAGCTACCAGCGTGAGATCTGCAAAATAACGCTCTTTATAACCATAGTGATTATAAAGGGATACATTATGGCGATACCAGGTGTTATCTACTCCCTCTATGTTCCTGTATTCATAATCCCATTTCAATTGGGAATAGATACGATGGTTGTCGATACTCTTTGTATAATTCAGTGTACCGGCAGCATTGGCGACACGTGTCCAGGCAGTCAGACTCGAACTGCTGGCCAAACCTGTATCCGTACCCCCGGTATACTTACTCAGATTTTCTAAATTCGGTTTTCCGTTAGCCCATTCTGTTACCGTGTAGCTTCCGTATGTAAATTGCCGGTAATGATCTTCCCAATAGGTCGCTATATTGTCATAAGCCAGTTTGAAGCTACCACTAAGACCCGGTAGAAAGACGGACAGATCTTGCTGTAAGGTCATATCGGCAAATAGAGAGCGTTTGTGCGACTTGGAATAACCGCTCGCCTGCGATTGTGCGACGGGATTCACTGTGCCATTCCATGTACTGTTGCCACCCCAAAGGCCATCTTCCGTCTTAATGGGGAAAGCCGCGGAGGGAACAACATAAATCATATCTCCCCACAGTTCTGCAGAGTTTCCTGGGCGGCTCATCTCTTGCAGTGTGCCTAACAGGTTTAACTTTAGTTTTGTGGTTGGAGTCAGGTCGATATCTAAATTAGTTCTCACATTGGCTTTCGAATACTTGTTCTGAGTGGAGTATCCTTCGTTTTCAGTCGGATTTTTGATGTATCCGTTGTCGTTTTGCAAGTTCAAAAGAGTGAAGTAACGAAAGGATGTTCCCCCGCCACGAAAACTGATGTTGTAAGTCTGTGTATGGCCTGCGTCCTTGAATGTCTCATCAAGCCAGTTTACATTCGGATACAAATTCGGATATCTGCCCGTGCGGAATGCTTCTGTTTCGGCATCCGAATACCGGAGTTCTCTTTTATCATTGGCGAGGGCTTCATTCATCGCGTTTGCATAGGTATATGCATCTACGAACTCGGGTTTCCGTGACATCGTATTATAGGAGAAATCATAAGAGAACTTCACCTCACGTGTATTGTACTTACCGCGTTTGGTGACTATGTTCACTGCTCCGTTTGCACCCTTATAACCGTAGATCGCTACTGCTGCGGCATCCTTTAGTACTGTAACGCTTTCTACTTCGTCGGGGGTAACATAACCCAGGTCACGCTCAATACCGTCAACCAATATGAGCGGACTATTACCTGAACCCGTTAAAGTTTGTAAACCTCTGACATAAAATCTATTTGTGTAATCGGCATAGTTACCCGCTCCCTGGAGAGCGGTTAATCCCAGTACATTTCCATAGAGAGAACTGCCGATGTCTCTTGCAGCACGTTTATTCAGTTCGTCGCCGTAGGTGATCGAAACAGAGGATGTTGATTCCGTCAGACTTTGTGTTTCGTCGTAACCAATATTTACTGCCCTGCTTGAGAGTCCCAGCACGATGGTCATGGGTTGACCGGCCTTCACTTCAACAATCTGATGACTGTTATCGGAGGTGGAGATACGTATTTTTTCCGATTCAAAAGCAGTGATCTCAAATTTACCGTCTTTGTCGGTAATTGATCTTATTCCTGAACTGTTTCCGGAGGTGATGATTGCTCCGTACACAGGTCTGCCCAGATGGTCTGTTACCTGTCCTGTTATTTTAGAAGGCGTATTCTGTGCATAACTGGTAATTCCCGTACAAATAAGGATTGCCAATATGAATATTATTTTCTTTACCATAAAAATATCTGATTTATATTTTTGACTATATTAAATTACCATCCCGGATTTTGTACGAGACCATATCCTTTATTCAATTCACCCAACGGGAAAGGAGATAAATACCATTTGGGATCAAAACCCTGTGTCCACCATACGCGAGCAGGACTGGTGATGGCGAGTCTCTCATATTTAAATTCGGGCCATGGAATGCCGCTATCCTTGTCACTTCCGAACCATTGTCCGTCTTTGTCGAGACGGGTGATTTTCAGCCGGTATAATTGTTTTTCAAATTGATCTTTCATCTTATAGCGGATCATATCGAAGAAACGGCAATCTTCCATTCCAAGCTCACATGCCCTTTCCCGCAATATTTCTTCCAACAGGGCGTCTTTGTTGGTCGTCAGATTTTTACCTGGGTTGGATTCTACCAGTCCTCTCAAGTTGACACGTGCCCGGATCTGATTTACCATATTGATCGCATCCTGTAGACGGCCGGCGTGGCATAGCACTTCGGCATAATTAAGCATTACTTCCGGTAAACGGATGTATGACCAATGGGTATCCTGATTTCCCGCATCTTCTTCAAGGTAATATTTCATCAGCGTGTAACCCGTGGCGAATCTGCCGGTTTCAGTTTCCGGAGCCTGTCGTGCATCGTATCCGCCGATCCACAATTCGTAGGGATTACCGCTCATATTACCGGTAGACCAGTCCAGAGTTTTGGGAAGGCCATTAACTATGGCGGTTTCGTAAAGTCTGGGATCACGTGTTAATTCGACACTACTAGACGGATCGCTGGTTTTCTTTATAAACATTTCATCCAGTTTATTCTCTCGTTCGGCTTCTTCCCAGTCGAAAGGCGTACCGTCTGCCCATGGGAACATCTCAACATAATCCTGTGTCGGATTATAGCCCATACGGTTATAAGTCTTTTGCCAAGAGTGCCATACGTAAGTGGAGCTATTGAAACGGCTCCCATCGTAACTCTGCACTCTGGTGGAATGGAGTATTTCAGGGCTGTTCAGCGTGAAATACGCTTTCCGGAAGGCTAAGCGATAATCATTAGGACGTGTTCCTGTTGCCTGTAACAGATGAAAACTACCGTTCCTGTTTAATTCGGTAAAGAATTCTTCGCATGCTTTGAGGGCACGATCCCATAATTCGGGTTTGTATCCGCCATACCATACATTCAGACTTTGTACTGCATCCTGAGGCGGCGCGGTGGAATAGGGGGCGGCATCATTGAACAGGGGAGATGCAGCGAAAAGCAGAATGGATGTTTTTAGCGCCATGGCGCCTGCTTTCGTCCATCGTCCCGTTTCGTTCGCAGGAACCGTTACCTGCCACGGAAGGATTCCGGCTGCATCATCCAGCAGCTCGATCATAAAATCTACGGTCTCTTCCACGGTTGCACGAGGTAGTTCATAATTACTGTCCGCTCCGGAAAATGAGCTTCTGATGATTGGTAGTCCCCCGTAGTGGCGGAATATATCCCAGTACCTGGAAGCAATGAGGCATTTGGCCTGTGCCTTTAGTTGCTCTTTTTCTCCACTTTGCATGCCAGGTACTTCATCGATGTTTTCGATTAACAGCCATGCGTATCGAATAGCTTCCCACACGTTCATACGGGTATACTCAAATTTTTCACCTCGTTTCGGATATCCGGAATTGTGTATGCCAGTGTAATACCGTTGCTGGATCGCTTGTCCGTCCCAACTGCAATGCCAACAATCGGATAGGTTTTCGAATTTGCCTATCCATCCGGTGTGCATGAATGGAAATTCATCGTTCGTACCGAAAGGAAGCCCGTAATATTGCAATGAATAAATTCCGATAAGGAATTGGCGCGTGTATTCGGCGCTGTTGAAGACGGTGTCCTTTGTTACTGTTCCACCGGGCGCTTTTTCAAGAAATGCGTTCCCGAATTTTAAATCATCTACACACGATATGAATACAGAGGTCATACCTATGATAGTGATCAAAAGCCATTGATTATATTTTTTCATACGATTATTATATATTTTTTATTATAATGTATCGAATTATGATAGCCATGCGTTTGATTGTTTATAATTGAATGGTGGTATCATCGATTCCTGAATGTTTGATTAGAATCCGAGTTTCAGACTTACAGAATAAGATTTCTGCAAGGGATAGGTCGGCGCATTGCTGGCTCTCGATTCCGGGTCACCCCAAATGAAATCGGTAAATGTAAGAAGATTGTATCCGCTTAATGCCACTACGCAGGAATTCAGGTTGATCGTTTTCATAAACGGGAATTTAAAGTTGTAGGCAACTTCCATACTCTTCAATCGGAGATAACTTGAATTCACTTCAAAAAGGGTTGAACTTCTATAGTTGTTTGTCGCCGCATCCCAGGTGGCACGCGGGTATTTTGCGTTTTGAGAGGGGTTATCTTCTGTCCATGTATTGTCTACATGGTATGCTAATAGACCGCCTTCATTTTGACTACTATTACTGGTGAATGGTTTTGCGAATACGTCCGAGAGTACACGGCTTACATTCCATGCTCCTGTCCACTGTGTGGACAGACTAAAATTTTTCCAGTTGAATCCGAGAATGACTCCGACGAGATACTCTGGATCGTCTGTATAACCGTTTGCGTAACCCTGGTCTTCCGTGTCGATTTTTCCGTCACCGTTCAAGTCTTTGAATACGGCATCGCCCGGTTGAAGAACGAGACCATGATCAGGGAAAGGAGTGCCGAAAGTTTTTTCATACAATTCCGGGGTTTGTTCGTCGTAGAAGCGCCAGAATTCATATAATCTGTTGGATCCTATGCGGTGTCCTTTCTGGTACAGCCAGTCGTAATTCTGGGGTGTCTCCTTCCTTTCGATGATCTTATTTTGGTTGTTAGATAAATTCAACCTTGCAAAATAGCGAAAGTTGCTCCCTATTCTGTCTTCCCATCGCAGTGATATTTCATATCCCCAACTTTTTACCTCTCCCAGATTGGCGTATGGTATGGCAAATCCAATGATGTAGGGAGCTGTTCCGTCGCGAAGCAGAATGTCGGTACGGTTCTCGGTATAATAGTCGAAACTTCCGCTCAACCGTTCATTGATTATACTAATGTCTATACCGTAGTTCTGTTTGAGAGCTTTTTCCCATGACACATAAGGGTTGTTTCGGGCTGATTCCCGTGCACCCATAAACGTGTTCCTATTTGTTCCAAAATAATATCCCCAGCCTGAGCGGTTATGAAGTGCATCTAACCCGATCAGATAAGGGTCGGCGGTATACATAAACCGGTTTCCGCCCACTTTATCGTTCCCTACCAATCCCCATGAAGCGCGAAGTTTCATGTAATTGATAATTGGTTTGATATTTTCCCAGAAACTTTCTTCGCTCGTAGTCCAACCGACCGACCCCGCGGGGAAGAAGCCGAAACGACGCTCAGGTGCAAAATTTTCGGAGCCGTTGTAACCCATGTTAAATTCCGCCATATATCGGTTTCGCCAGTCATAAGTAACACGAC
>JAIRRS010000111.1 GCA_031255855.1 Tannerellaceae bacterium
GGATAACGGGCGGAGGATGGGCGTTACCTTTTTCAGCGGGACGCATGCGCAATCCCCAACATCTACATATTCCGCGCCGTTGAAATCCCTCCCCATAGTGTGCGCGTCCCTTTCGTCTATCTTTATTTCCTTTCCATCGAAGTCAGTACGCGTACATACGGCAAACGCATCTCCCTTACAAACTACAACTTTTAGTTTATACGGCAAATAGCACGCAATGTCTTTTAATTCTAATTCTGTTTTCATTTTTTATACTTTCTGTGTTTTAATTATCTTTCAATCGTTCCAAAATAACTTTGTTTTCATCCAAAATACTGTCGAAATCAATACGGTATTCCCAAAACGATAGTTTGCCTTTTACGTTTTCTATGGGTTTGAGAAATAATCCCGGATTGGCAAGTACCCAGTTCCAGCAGTCTTTTTCCGCCCAGACAGACGGGTGGTTTCGCACGCAATCGACTATCTCGACGCTTCCGATTATTGCGGAATGAACGTATTTAAGTCCGTAGTGCTTATGTCCGCACCAGTAATTTTCTGTGTTGTGTTTCAACAGATCATACAATTGCGGCTGAGTGAATATCTCAGCAAGCGACCTCCGGTCCTGTGTCGCTCCCGCATGAATCAGTATCCGCCCTCGAAAATTCGTTCTCCATGTTCGGTTTTCGATGTCTTTAATTCCCGCGCAAATTATATGCGCAAAAGGCTGTCTAACTGATAATGTCTTCATTTCTGTACATGTTTTAATTTCTTCATATATTTTTCGGCACAGTAGCGGCAGATCCTGTCCGTTTCAATGTCCTTATTCACAGCATCCTCAATGCTTAATTCCGCAATCTTCTCCCTTGCGTCTTCATCAAGGAGGTGGATTGGATATTTGATAATCCTGTACAATCCGGTAGGAATGCCGATACTATCCGATTCTTCTTCTGTTATCATGAATAACATACTAAGCTCGTCTTCGTCAAAAAAATTCTCACACACAGGACATTGGTATCCGTATAAGTCGTATTTGCAACTACGACAAAGAACTTCTTCTTTTTCTATGTCTATTATTGGTTCATTTCCGTACTCAAAAAAATTATATCCGCAACAGTCACACTCACAGTCGTTATCTATTAGTAATTTAATCTGTTCTTCCGTGTAGAATCCCTGTCCTGCGTGGTTGATAATTTTCTCTCTCAATTCTGTCCGTGCCATATTAACCTATAATTTTGTTTCGCTTTCGTTCCACCTGCGGGCGATTTCTTCGCACAACTTTACGGCGTCGTCGTAAGTTTCTTTGAAATCAACATACAGATTCTTGGAATAGAGTTTAATATCCGCAATAGGGAAGTTTGTACATTTTCCTTTCTCTTTAATGCAAAGGGAAATAACGCCGTGCTGGTCGGACGGCACACACAACATCTTTACTTCTTTTGTTTCGAAACTCCCTTCGACGAAATTCCATTTTGGTTTAATTTTCATAATATTCATTTTTAATTATTTGTCCTTAAATTTATAATCTCTTTTTACACAATTGGGCGGCAAGTTTTCGCGGTTAATTCCGGCCTGTTTTAGCAAACCGTCCTTAAAGTATAATTTACATCCAAAATATTCTGTATATTCTATAACATCGTCAATGAACCTCTGCAATACATTTTTGTCATACTTCTTTCCGCTTTCAAGTCCGATTTTGAATAAATCACAAAAATGACGACTATCTCTAACCATTTTGAAGCTACTCGCGAATGTGATGACCGGCTCTATGCTTGCCCATGTTTTGAAGCCTGCATCATGCAGTTTTTTCATTGCTTTGATGCGCTCGGCGTTGGGGGATGCGTTAGGTTCTAAATCGTCTCTTCCGGTGAGAGTAAAGCCAAAAGCGATGTTTTCCCAATTAACGTCAATTATATTGCACAAGAATTGCTCTATGTAAGTTGTTGTCTTTGTCAGTATTTTTACAGGAACATTATTTTTTCCACACAAATAAACAGCCGCCAACGTCATTGCGCCAGTGGATTGTGTCATCGGATCTGTAGTAAAGCTGAAAAATAATCCGTGCTTTTGCAGCTCCGGCAGGTTCTGTTTCAACTCTTTTTCAAACACTTCAAGTGCGTGTTTTTCGTCCTTAAAACACTTTTTGAGCGTAGGCTTGTCGCCGCCCAGTGTGGCCCTAAACCTCCCTGTCTTGTTGTAGCAATAATGGCATCCGCAGGAGCATCCGACATAGAAATTGCACGCATACTTTGAATATTCGCCCGCCTTTCCCTTGCTTTCATATATGACATTCCTCATAATCGTGATTATTTAAAAAAACCTTTTTCTTTCAGCATCTCCTCTGCTTTTACCCAATCGACAAAGGGCCGATAGCTTATTAGAGGATCGTAAATAAGCGGACAGCCCAGAGCGGCATCGTCGATATAAAGATGACAGTACGGCTTGGGTGAATCAGTCCAATCGCTTTGCTCCGGATTTTCGTTTACGCCCCATAGCGGGATGTTGTTAGTGTGAAACCAGAGAATTGCTTCCGTCAGGTATGCGCCGCCCTTGGCGACCACATCATACTCGCTTGATTGGGGGTTTATCCGATTGCTCCGCATTGTGAAGAGTATCAGTCTGTGACCCTCATCTACTAACTTTTTAAGGACAGGCGCTGCGCCTATATCCTTACCCACTTTCGGGAAATCATGTGTTACGCATGTCCCGTCAAAATCAATTCCGATAATTCTACTTTTCATAGTTTTATGTTTTATTGTCAATATAAAGTTTATCTTTTTCCCGCCTAACCCCTTTGATAACGCCACTATCTATGTGCTGGATCAAACAGGATCGCGCAGAGGTCATCGAGGAGTAATGATGCTTTACGCTCTCGAATATTTTCTTGATTGTGCAGCCCGGATACATGCGGACATACCGCCTTGCTTCATCTGCCATGCAGGAAAATGCAGTTACGGTTTCGCCGGACTTTGCTCCGGGTGTTGCCTTTTTGAAAGGCGAATCTGCGTTTAATTTCTTTGCAAAACTCACATTGGCCCCGCGGTTAAAGTGAGGTTTTACATACTCCCCGACGGGCGGGCAGTGTTCTTGTAATATATCATTATAGATTAGTGCGCCTATCCCGAACCGCTCACAAATGGTTAATCCGAACGAATTGTTTCTTGCACTTGACCACGGCACGGCGATATACGAGTAGTGGCACGAGCGGATGTTTCTGTGCGCCTGTTCGATTACTTTAAAGTTTAGGTATTTTTTGACCTCGACTTTAATAACAATGCTTCCCGCCTTTCCGACTATATCGACGTTTCTTACTTCATAATAGAGGTCGTATATGTCGCAAAGGTACTCTACGAATTTTTGAGCCAGTTCTATTTCAGTCATAATCTTCTTTGTTTATCAATTCGGGGTTGAAAATACTTTCGTCATTGTCAAAAAGTTCCGGTTCTTTCTTCACATAGCCAAGCCCGCAGCACGCCAGCCCTGTCATTCCTGCGCGGAACGAAAGGACTGGATTTAC
>JAIRRS010000010.1 GCA_031255855.1 Tannerellaceae bacterium
GCGTTTTGGCGTGTACAAAAGACGTCTCATAGTCAATAGGTTTATTTTTCCGGGAATCCCATAAAAAGAGAGGGAAACGGCTGATACCTGCCTCTCAAAAACAGTGACGCCCGTGTATTGAGTGATTGGGAATAGAAAATCGGCCAGGTAAACTATTCAGGCTTGTAATACAAGAGTTTAAAAAAATGTTTTTTCTTGCACTGTTTTATTAATCCGTTTAAATATTTGTGTAAGTTTGCACTCGTTTTCCAATAGAAATAATAGAAATATGCAGAAAAATCTCGTGATTGTGGAATCTCCGGCGAAGGCGAAAACGCTTGAAAAGTTCTTGGGAAAAGACTTTAAGGTTATGTCAAGCTATGGTCATATCCGCGATTTGAAAACAAAAGAATTCAGCGTTGATATCGCTAATAATTACAAACCTGAATATGTCGTCCCCGACGATAAAAAGAAAATTGTCTCCGAATTGAAGTCTGAAGCGAAGAAAGCCGAAACGGTTTGGTTGGCTTCCGATGAAGACCGCGAAGGAGAAGCGATTTCATGGCATTTGGCCGAGGTTTTAAAATTGAATCCGGAAAAGACAAAACGTATCGTTTTCCACGAAATTACCAAGAATGCTATTTTACATGCGATAGAAACGCCTCGCCATATAGACGTAAATTTGGTGAATGCCCAACAGGCCCGGCGGGTACTCGACAGGATTGTAGGGTTTGAATTGTCGCCGATACTCTGGAGGAAAGTAAAACCGGCTCTCTCTGCCGGGCGTGTGCAGTCTGTTGCTGTCCGGTTGATTGTGGAACGTGAACGCGAAATTAACGCCTTTGTCTCGGAAGCATCGTTTCGCGTAATTGCCGAATTTGTATTGCCCGACGGCGCCACCTTGTTGAAGGCCGAACTCAACAAACGCTTAAAAACCAAAGAAGAAGCAACCCAATTTCTGGAAGCATGCAAAAAAGCAACTTTTACGATTGACGACATATCTACCAAACCGGTAAAGAAAACACCGGCTGCCCCTTTTACCACTTCGACTTTGCAGCAGGAAGCTGCCCGCAAATTGGGGTATTCCGTTTCGCAGACAATGATGCTTGCCCAACGCTTATACGAGTCTGGATTAATCACCTATATGCGTACCGACTCGGTGAATTTGAGTGATCTGGCATTGGGTACGGCCAAAGAGGCCATATTGGAAAATTATGGCGAAAAATATTATAAGTTCCGCAAATACAGTACGAAGACAAAAGGGGCGCAGGAAGCGCACGAAGCCATTCGCCCTACCTATATAAATAATGAAGATATAACCGGTACGGCACAGGAGAAACGCTTGTATGAGTTGATCCGCAAACGCACGATTGCTTCTCAAATGGCGGACGCCGAATTGGAGCGTACCACCATTTCGATTGATATTTCCGGTTTGAAGGAAAAGTTTGCGGCTGTTGGCGAAGTGCTCGTATTCGACGGTTTTTTACAAGTATACCGTGAAGGAACCGATGATGACGGAGAGAAAGAACAGGAAAACGGATTGTTGCCTCCCGTGAGTTTGAACGACGCGTTGAAATTGCAGGAGACCGTTGCTACCGAACGTTTCACCCAACGTCCTCCAAGATATACGGAAGCCAGTCTGGTACGCCGTTTGGAAGAGTTGGGAATCGGCCGTCCTTCCACGTATGCCCCGACTATCCAAACGATCCAAAACCGCGAGTATGTTGAAAAAGGAGATAAAGAAGGCGTCGGTCGTGAATATACCGTAATAACCCTGTCGGAAGGGAAAATCACGGAAATAAGTAAAACGGAAATAGCCGGCGCCGACCGGAATAAGTTGATCCCTACCGATATTGGTATTGTGGTGAACGATTTCCTGATGGAATATTTCCCTGATGTGTTAGACTATAATTTTACAGCCAGTGTAGAAAAAGAATTCGACGCCGTAGCCGAAGGCGGAATGATTTGGACAGACGCTATTGGCCGTTTCTATAACGTATTCCATCCAATCGTGGAAAAGACGTCCGCTGTCAGGACCGAACATAAAGTAGGCGAACGTGAATTGGGCGCCGACCCGGTATCCGGCAAGCCTGTGTTTGTAAAGATTGGACGTTTTGGGCCTGTTGTGCAATTGGGCGCCGCGAATCCGGACGACAAGAATGCGCCGAAGCCGCAATTTGCATCACTCATAAAGGGTCAATCCATCGAAACAATAACCTTGGAAGAGGCGTTGAAATTGTTTGAGTTACCGCGTACCGCCGGTGAATTTGAAGGAAAAGAGATTGTGGCCGGAATTGGCCGTTTCGGGCCTTTTATCCGTCATGACGGTAAGTTTATCCCCATTCCGAAAAATTTGAACCCGTTAACGATTTCCGAAGAAGAATCCGTTGAACTGATTAAAGACAAACGGACGAAGGAAGCGCAACGTAGCATCAAGAAGTTTGAGGAAGAGCCTGAGATGGAGATTCTCAATGGCCGTTTCGGCCCTTATATTTCGTATAAGAAGAAAAACTACAAAATCCCCAAAACAGTAAAAGAGCCGAAAGAACTTACACTGGAAGAGGCCATGAAGATAGTGAATGAGGCCGGAGAGAAACCGGCTACGAAGAAACGCGCGGTAAAGAAAAAATAACGATTGCCTGGATAATGGAAGAGGTTCTATTATCCAGGCAAAACAAATTGATAAAGTCTTCGCCGGTCACATCACATCCGTTCCGGCACTTCAATTCCTAATAAGGACATGCCACTCCTGACTACTTTCGCTACGTTGGCGGAGAGTACCAACCGGAAATCTTTCAGGTTGACATTCTCTTCACGGAGGATTGAATGGGCATGATAGAATTGGTTGTATTCTTTTACCAAATCATAGATGTAGTTGCAAATTAAGGCAGGGCTGTAGGTGGTTCCTGCTTCTTTTACGACAGTAGCAAATTCAGCGATTAACTGGATCAGATTTTCTTCTTTTTCCGAAATGGGAATGGATGCCGGTAATACATCTTTCAATATGATGCCTTGTTCATTTGCTTTTCGTAATACGGAGCGGATACGCGCGTATGTGTATTGGATAAACGACCCTGTATTCCCGTTGAAATCAATAGATTCCTTTGGATTAAAGGTCATATTTTTTTTTGGGTCTACCTTCAGTATGAAATATTTTAATGAACCTAATCCTACGATATGGGGGATATCTCCTGCCTCTTCCGGCGTCATTTCATCCAATTTCCCTAATTCCTGCGATATTTCACGGGCTGTTGTGATCATTTCATCCATCAGGTCGTCGGCGTCGACTACTGTTCCTTCGCGGCTTTTCATTTTTCCTTCGGGTAGCTCAACCATGCCGTATGAAAAATGCACCAACCCTTTCCCGAAGGCAAATCCCAGTTTGTCTAATAAGATAGACAATACCTGAAAGTGGTAATTCTGTTCATTGCCCACTACATAAATCATCTTGTCGATGGGGTAGTCGTCAAAGCGCAACTTGGCTGTGCCAATGTCTTGTGTCATATAAACAGATGTTCCGTCGGCGCGTAGCAGGAGCTTTTCGTCTAATCCGTCTTTTGTGAGGTCTGCCCATACCGAGGCGTCGGCGCGTTCATAAAAGATACCCTCTTTAACTCCGCGCAAAACTTCATCCTTACCTTCAAGATACGTTTCCGATTCGTAATATATTTTATCAAAATCTACGCCCATCGTCTTGTAAGTCTTGTCAAATCCGGCGTATACCCAGCTATTCATGGCGCTCCACAACGAACGTGTTTGTTCGTCTCCGGCTTCCCATTTACGTAGCATCCCGCGCGCTTCGGCCATTAAGGAGGATTTTGCTTCGGCTTCTTCTTTTGAAAGCCCTCCCGCCTCCAGTTCTTTTAATTCTTGTTTATATTGCTGGTCGAATAATACGTAATATTTCCCGATCAAATGGTCGCCTTTTATGCCCGCCGATTCCGGCGTTTCGCCATTGCCCCATTTTTCCCAGGCCAGCATGGATTTGCAAATATGGATGCCGCGGTCGTTTACGATGTTTGTCTTTACTACTTTGTAGCCATTGGCTTTCATAATTTCAGCCAGGCTGAATCCCAACAAGTTGTTCCGTATATGCCCCAAGTGAAGAGGTTTATTGGTGTTGGGGGAAGAGTATTCTATCATCACGAGCGGCGCTTGTGCGGTAGCCTGTTTGATACCAAAATCCGGTTGGCTGTGGATGTCATTCAATAAATCTATCCAGCAGATGGATGCTATGGTGAGGTTGAGAAACCCTTTGATAACATTGTAGCCGGTCACGGCCGGTTCATGTTCTTGCAAATAAGCTCCTATTTCCAGAGCTGTAATTTCAGGACTTTTTTTGGATATACGTAGAAATGGGAATACAACTAATGTGAGATGCCCTTTAAATTCTTTTTTGGTTTTTTGAAGTTGGATTTGTTCCGCGGGTACTTCATTCCCGTAAAGTGATTGGATACCCGCTATGATTGATTGGGTGATTTGTTGTTCGATTGTCATAATTCGTTATCTCTTAATTGATTTGGTTTTATTTTACCTGCAAAGGTACATATTAATGTTTTATAACCATTCGCATAATGTGTTGATTTTCTTTGTAGTATTCGCAAAGAAAATTGGCAATGCGGAAAAAAGGCCGTATATTTGCTCTATGTATTTTTGCATTTTCGCGCATTAACTTCGTTAACTAATACCAGGATAGATGAGTGTTTTTAGCAAGTTTCCCCGTACTTTTTGGGTGGCCAATACAATAGAATTGTTCGAAAGGTGGGCCTGGTATGGCTTTTTTATGTTGTTTGCCAATTACCTTACCGGATCTTCTGATTCAGGAGGGTTAGAGTTCTCACAAAGCCAAAAAGGAATCTTGATGGGGGTAGGTACGGGAATACTTTATTTTCTTCCGGTATTAACCGGAGCCATTGCCGACAGGTATGGATACAGACGAGTGCTTCTCCTTGCGTTTACCGTGTATATGTCAGCTTTTATCCTGCTACCTATGTTTTCTTCTTTTATGGGAGTTTTCCTGATGTATATTTATCTGGCAATAGGAGCCGCCTTATTTAAACCTATTATACAGGCGACGATAGCCAAAACGACCACGGAAGAAACATCGTCGATAGGTTTTGGGATCTTTTATATGATGGTGAATGTGGGCGCTTTCTTCGGCCCGATGGTTACACTTTTATTCAAAGGTTCCTCACATCTGATTTTTTATGTTTCTGCCGCTATGATAGGGGTGAATTTGTTGATGTTGCCTTTTTACAAAGAACCGGGGCGCGATGAAAAGGCAAAACAAAACCAGTCGCTGGGCGAAGCGTTTAAAGCCATTTTCCTGAATATGGCCGGTATTTTCAAGGATATCAAATTCATTATTTTTCTGCTCATTGTAGCCGGTTTCTGGACGATGTACAACCAATTGTTTTTTACGCTTCCTGTTTTTGTGGCCCAATGGGTAGATACCGGTATCCTGTATGATTTCTTTCATACTTATATCCCTTTTTTCAGTGAGAATTATAGCCCGGCGCCCGGTGTAATGGACGCGGAGTTTATTACGAATGCAGACTCCTTTTATATCATATTGCTCCAAGTGCTTGTTTCCAGCCTGGTGATGCGGCTGAAACCGTTACACTCCATGATGACGGGTTTCCTGGTTTGTTCCATAGGTATGGCGCTTACGTTTATTTCCCAACATGTGCTGTTTACCTTCGTGGCCATTTTTATTTTTTCTTTAGGAGAGATGGCCGGTTCGCCGAAGATATCCGAATATATCGGGAGGTTAGCTCCCGGAGATAAAAAAGCGTTGTATATGGGATATTCTTTTATTCCGGTGTTTATCGGTAATATATTGGCAGGGTTCGTTTCCGGCGTCGTATACCAGCGGATGTCGGACAAAGTAGATATTACATATCGTTTTGCGGCCGAAAAAGGATTGGATATCCCGGATGGTTTATCTACAGGCGCCTATTTTGACGAAGTGGCACGCCAGGCAAACCTTACCCCTCAGGAACTGACCGATTTGTTGTGGAACACTTACCAGCCGTCTCATATCTGGATGGTATTATTGGGGATAGGATTTACCGCGGTTCTCGCCCTCTTTATTTATGATAAAGCGATATCAAAGAAATGAAGATTTCCTGTTTCTCGGATGATGTTCCAGTATCTCTTTTTTCAGAAACTCGCGGTCGATATGAGTGTATATTTCGGTAGTGGTTATCTTCTCATGGCCGAGCATTTCCTGAATGGCGCGTAGATTAGCGCCTCCTTCAAGCAGATGGGTGGCAAATGAATGGCGGAACGTATGCGGGCTGACGTTTTTGTGTATTCCGGCCATTTCGGCTTGCTGTTTGATGATGTGAAATATCATAATGCGCGACAAGGCTGTTCCCCGGCGGCTGAGGAACAGGATATCTTCAAACCCTTTCTTTACATGCATAAGATTCCTGTCGAATAAATAATTTTTAATTTCATGGATGGCCGTTTCCGATATTGGAACCAAACGTTGTTTGCTTCCTTTGCCTTCAACTTTAATAAATCCTTCGTCGAAATATACGTCCGGATAGCGGAGGCCGGTTAGTTCCGATACACGCAGGCCGCAACTGTATAATACCTCCAGCATGGCACGGTTTCGCTGGCCTTCCGGGAGGGACAAGTCGATGCTGTCAAGCATGTTGTTGATTTCGCCTACGGTTAAAACCTCCGGTAATTTCAATCCGATTTTCGGAGATTCCAACAATTCCGTCGGGTCTGCGGTTATATAATGGTCGAGCAGAAGGAAACGATAAAAGGATTTGATTCCCGAGATGATACGCGCTTGCGAACGGGGATGGATACCGATGTCGCACAGCCGGGCGACGAACTGCTGAAGGTCTTCGTATTTGACCTCCTTATATGTGAGGCGCTCGCTTTCCATAAAACGGAGCAACTTGTCCAGATCGGTCAGGTAAGCATCGATCGAATTGGGCGAAAGAGACCTCTCCAAACGGAGATAAATTTGGTATTTGTTGACAACATCTTTCATAAAATCACTACCTTTGTCGCACGAGTTGTTCGCCGGGTATGGCACAAAGGTAATAAACTTAGAAGACAATGAAGAAGCTTCAGATTATTAACGGCCCTAATCTTAATCTGTTGGGAAAAAGAGAGCCGGCAGTTTATGGAAATACATCATTTGAAGGTTATCTGGAAGTGTTACGCGATAAGTACCCTCAATGTGAAATAGCCTATTATCAAAGCAATGTGGAGGGTGAATTGATAGACAAGATACATGAAGTTGGTTTTAGTTTCGACGGCATTATCCTCAATGCCGGCGCTTACACGCACACGTCCATTGCTTTATACGATGCGATAAAAGCCATCGAAACGCCTGTGGTGGAAGTGCATATATCAAATGTACATGCCCGGGAAACTTTTCGCCATACGTCTGTGATTTCAGCTGCTTGCCGGGGAGTTATCCTTGGTTTTGGGTTAAACTCGTATGAATTGGCAATAATAGGATTAATCAATTGACAAGTGACTATTGGCAGTTGGCAATTTATTCTGATAAATGATATTAAAATTGTCGATTGCCAGCGATTAACTGTCAATTTAAAAATAAAGTTTTTATGTTGAAGCATACAAAAATTGTTGCTACTATTTCCGACCAACGTTGCGAAATCGATTTCCTTCGCGAATTGTATAAGTCGGGTATGAATGTCGTGCGGATGAATTCCGCACATTTGAATGAAGAAGGTTTTGATAAAATAGTGGGTAATGTCCGTGCCGTATCCAACAGGATCGGTATATTGATGGATACGAAAGGCCCTGAGATACGGACAACGATCACGCAAAATCCGATAGAATTTAAAACAGGAGACCGAGTTAAGGTCAAAGGCGCCCCGGACAGTGAGACTACGGCTGATTGCATATGCGTGTCGTACCGCAATTTCGTGGCCGATATGAAAGTTGGCGACGATATGTTGATTGATGATGGCGACCTCGACTTGAAAGTGGTTGAAAAACACTCAGACTACCTTGTGTGCGAGGCATTGAATGATGCTGTTTTAAAGAGCCGTAAAAGTGTTAATGTGCCTGGGGTGCGTATAAACCTCCCTTCTTTGACGGAAAAAGACCGTAACAATATACAATATTGTATTAAAAACAACCTTGATTTCATCGCCCATTCTTTTGTGCGTAGCAAACAAGATGTGTTGGATATCCAGCGCATCCTGGATGAATACGACAGCTCGATCAAAATCATTGCCAAGATAGAGAACCAGGAAGGCGTCGACAATATAGACGAAATACTGGAAGCTGCTTATGGAATTATGATTGCCCGTGGCGATTTAGGGATAGAAGTTCCGGCGGAAAAGATACCCGGTATCCAACGTGTATTGATACGTAAATGCGTCGAAGTCAAAAAACCGGTTATCGTGGCTACCCAAATGCTCCATTCGATGATATCGAATCCACGCCCTACGCGTGCAGAGGTAACAGATATCGCCAATGCTATCTATTACCGGACGGACGCGTTGATGTTGAGTGGTGAAACGGCGTATGGTAAATATCCGGTGGAAGCTGTGCAGACAATGGCTAAAGTGGCTTATGAAGCCGAAAAAACCAAACTGGCAGCAAATGATATCCGGGTGCCGATAGAAGGAAACGACCTGGATGTAACCTCTTTCCTGGCAAAACAGGCGGTGAGGTCATCTTCTAAATTGCATGTGAAAGCAATTATAACCGACAGTCATACCGGCCGTACGGCTCGTTATCTGGCTGCATTCAGGGGAACTTCCCCGGTATACGCCATTTGTTACAACGAAGATGTGATGCGTATGCTTTCGCTTTCATACGGCGTTTGGGCTGTTCACCAACCCTGGAACGACAGTCGCCGCGCTTATTTCTTTGATGCTTTGAAGGAATTAATCAACAGCGGGCATATCACCCGTGAAAATATGGTCGCCTACCTGAGTGGAAGCTTCGGAGAAGGTGGCGGTACCACTTTCCTTGAAATTAATAATGTAAGGAAAGTGTTGGATAATGCAGACAAATATGCGCTTCCTACATTCAAAGAAAAAAAATGATTCATCAGGAAGCGTTAGACGCTTATATTCTTTCCCATATTGACGAAGAAGGCGCATTGCTGGCAGAACTGGACAGAGATGCACATGTAAACTTGTTGCGTCCGCGCATGATATCAGGACATCTTCAGGGGCGCATCCTCAAAATGATTTGCCGGATGCTCCGTCCGCGGCGCATCCTGGAAATCGGGACCTTTACCGGCTATGCAACACTTTGCATGGCAGAAGGACTTCAGGGAGATGCGTTGATTCACTCCATTGAAATCAATGATGAGATGGAAGACTTTATCATGAAATACCTGTCGCGTTCTCCTTACAGAGATAAAATCAAGTTGCATATCGGGGATGCCATGCAAATAATCCCTGCTTTGAACGAGATGTTTGATTTGGTTTTCATTGATGCGGATAAACGCCTCTATTCGGATTATTACGATTTAGTTTTTCCCTATGTACATAAAGGAGGGGTTATCTTGGCCGACAACATTTTGTGGGACGGTAAAGTGTTGGATGAGCCTCACCCAAGCGATAAACAGACAATTGCAATTCTTGATTTTAACGAAAAGATAAAACAGGATGCGGGAATAGAAAAAGTTATACTACCTTTACGCGACGGCCTCATGGTAATGTGGAAAAAATAAAAGCAAAACACGATGGACAGAAAACGATTAGAAAAAATTGAACGCCTGATTCAAAAAGAATTGGGTGATATATTCCAAAAGCAAACCCAAGCAATGCCCGGCACGTTAATTTCTGTGAGCAGGGTTAGGGTAAGTGCGGACTTAAGTGTAACAAAGGCTTATTTAAGTATTTTCCCTTCCGGGAAAGGGAAAGAGTTGATAGAAGCAATCCGTGCCAATACAAAAGCGATACGCTATGACCTCGGCCAGCGTGTCCGTACCCAGTTGAGGCATATTCCTGAACTCACTTTCTTTATTGATGATTCGTTAGATTATATTGAAAATATAGACAAACTGCTAAATCGTTGATAAGTAACAAGTGGCAGTTGAGAATGAATTTGACTGTCAACTATCGACTGTCGACTGTCAATTGAAAATGAATTTTCCTTTTTTCATAGCCCGGCGATATCTGTTCTCCAAGAAGTCGCATAATGCCATTAATATAATTTCTATGGTGTCTGTTTGTGGAGTAGTAGTAGCTACTATTGCCTTGGTATGTGCCTTGTCGGTGTTTAATGGCTTCAACGATCTGGTAGCTTCCATGTTTAGCAGCCTCGACCCTGACTTGAAAATTACGCCCAAATCCGGGAAGGTGTTCGAACCAACAAAAGAGATACGGGAATTGTTGAATGCAGAGGGCGTAGAATCTTATTGCGAAGTGTTGCAAGACAATGCTTTGATAAAATACCGCGAACGGCAGGTCATTGGAGTCATAAAAGGGGTAGACGACAATTATAAAGAACTTACTTCTATTGGCGATGTGCTGGTAGATGGTGAGTTCATCCTTTATGACGAGGTGGCCAACTATACGACGATGGGTATTGGATTGGCTGCTGCTTTGGGAATCAACGCCAATTTTGTTTCCCCCCTTGAAATCTACGCTCCCAAACGGAATGAATCAGTGAACCTTTCTAACCCTTCAACGTCTTTTAATCTGGAATATGCATATATTCGGGGGGTTTTCCGAATGAACCAGCAAGTATATGATGAAGAATATATGATTGTTCCCCTTTCGTTGGCGAGAGATTTGTTTGCATATGAAAATGAAGTGTCGGCTATAGAAATAAAGTTGGCAGGCAATGCCCGTTCGAGCTCTGTGAAAAAAGAACTGTCAAAATCGCTTGGTGATAATTTTGTTGTGAAAGACCGTTTTGAGCAACAAGAAGCATCCTTTAAGATGATGCAGATAGAAAAATGGATGACATTCCTGATATTGTGCTTTATCCTGGCAATAGCCTTGTTTAATGTTATCGGTTCGTTGTCGATGTTGATGATTGAAAAACAAGACGACGTTAAAACACTACGTAACATGGGGGCTGACGATACCCTGATTCGACGAATCTTCCTTTTTGAAGGTTGGATGATTTCCGGATTTGGAGCGTTGATTGGAATCGTGATAGGATTGGCGCTTTGTCTTCTCCAGCAAGAATTGGGATTAATAAAAATGGGGACTGCCGGTGCGTTTGTCATAGACAGTTATCCGGTACGTGTGGTTTTCAGTGATATCGTGATTGTCTTTGTAACAGTTGTCAGTATAGGATTTCTTTCCGCCTGGTATCCTGTTTATCATTTGGGAGACCGGTGGATAGGAAAGAAATATATTTTATGTATTTGTAAATAATATGGATTACATTTGTAGATAACTAAAAACATAAAGTTTATGAGAAACACATTTTTATCTATTTTTATTTTTTTATGTGCCGGAACTATTTCTGCCGCTTTGGCTGCCGGAGAAGGCAGGCTATTGCGCTTTCCGGCTACAAATGGCAACGAGATTGTTTTTTCGTATGCAGGTGATTTATATAAAGTATCTATAAATGGAGGAGAGGCTTCGCGCTTGACTTCACATGTAGGATATGAAATGTTTCCAAAATTTTCGCCTGATGGCAAAACAATAGCATTTACCGGACAATACGACGGAAATACCGAAGTATACACGATTCCTGCCTCCGGTGGTGAACCGTTGAGAGTAACCTATACTCCCACTAACGCCCGGGATGATTTGGGTGATCGGATGGGACCCAACAATATCGTGATGGCTTGGACACCCGATGGTGAAAATATCGTATATCGCAATCGTATCAGTTCCGGTTTCGACGGTAAGTTATTCGTTGTAAATAGAGAAGGCGGATTATCACAACCCATCCCTTTGCCTGAAGGCGGTTTCTGCTGCTATTCTCCAGATGGCAGCAAACTCGCTTATAATCGCGTGATGCGCGAGTTTCGTACCTGGAAATATTATAAAGGCGGAATGGCCGATGATGTATGGGTATACGATCCTGCAAAGAAAATGGTTGAAAATATCACAAATAATAATGCACAAGATATCATGCCTATGTGGTCTGGGGATAACATATTTTATATCTCCGATCGGGACCGTACAATGAATATCTTTGTATATACCACTACTACCAAACAAACAAGGAAAGTGACTGACTTTACAGAATACGATGTAAAATTCCCAAGTATCAATGGGAATACGATTGTTTTTGAAAATGGTGGTTATATCTATAAGATGGATGTGGCGGACGGCAAGCCTGAAAAGGTAAATATCACCCTTTCATCGGATAATATTTATGCCAGGTCTGATATCAGAGATGGTGCGAAATATATTACGGCAGTCAGCCTTTCGCCTGATGGGGAGCGTCTGGCCGTTACAACTCGCGGTGAAGTCTTTGATATACCTGCCGATAAAGGGGTGACGAAAAATATTACCCGCACCCCTGGCGTACATGAACGGAACGCTCAATGGTCGCCCGACGGTAAATGGATTGCTTATATCTCGGATAAAACCGGCGAAACGGAATTATGGCTGCAAAATATAGCTGGCGGCGAACCTGTGCAATTTACCAAGAACAATGATACTTACATCCGGGATTTTGTATGGAGTCCTGATTCGAAAAAAATTGTTTATACAGACAGGAAAAACCGTATCAACCTGCTTGACGTAGAAAGTAAAACCAAGGTAAACGTGCTGGAAGATCCGATCAGTGAAATCCGGGGCGTTGTCTTTTCTCCGGATAATAATTGGCTGACATATGCCCGGACGGCAGAAAATGACTTCCGGATTGTATACGTATATAATATAGCTTCAAAGAAAGAATATCCCGTAACCGACAAGTGGTATGACTCGTATTCACCGGTGTTTAGTACGGATGGGAAGTATCTTGTATTCACTTCGATGAGAGATTTTAACCCTACATACAGCAGTACGGAATGGAATCATTCCTATAGCAATATGGGCGGGGTATATCTTGCTCTTTTAAGTAAAGAAACGCCCTCTCCCTTCATAGAGAAAGACGCAATCGTTGGTGGGAAAAAACAAGGAGACACAAATAAGGAAAAAGGGAAAGAGAATGCGTCTGATGCTAAATCATCAGGAGTGACTGTAACGTTTGATCCGGATGGCATTACCGATCGTATAATCAAATTGCCGATCTCTGCAGGAAGGTATGGAAACTTTTATTCGGATGGTGAAAGGGTATATTATGCTATGGGACGAAACACGAAAGTGTTCGACCTAAAGAAACAAAAACAAGAGGACGTGGCTGATGCAGCCATGATGTACGTTGAGCCGGGAAGTAAAAAGGCCTTATTTATGAGTCTTCCTTCCAAGCTGTATGTCATGGATATTCCTTCCGGTAAGGCGGATTTGAAAGACGCTGTTGATGTTTGGAATATGAAAATTTCGACCGTCTTCCCACAAGAATGGGCACAAATATTTAATGAAGCATGGAGAGCTATGAGGGATGGCTTTTATGTAGAAAACATGCACGGGGTTGATTGGGAAGCTATGAAAAAGAAATATGAAGTATTGCTTCCTTATATCAAAAACCGCCTTGACCTGAATTACGTTATTGGTGAAATGATAGGCGAGTTGAACGTCGGTCATGCTTACATTAGTCCTGGCGAATATGAAAAGGCAAACCGTATACAGACCGGTTTATTGGGAGCTGAGATTTCCCGCGATGCAGGGAGCGGTTTCTTCCGTCTTGAGAAGATTTGGCCGGGAGCTTCCTGGAGCAAGGATTTGCGTTCTCCATTAACGGAACCGGGTGTTGAAGCCCATGTAGGTGAATATATCGTTGCCATTGACGGTGTGCCTACCAATTCTGTGAAAGACATGTATTCATTATTGACAGGAAAAGCAGGTATCCCGACGGAATTGTCACTTAATACGAAAGCTCAATTGGCCGGAGCTCACAAGATAGTAATTAGTCCGTTGGCCGATGAATACGCCTTGCAACACTATAACTGGGTACAAAGAAATATCCGGAAGGTAGACGAAGCAACAAATGGTAAAGTAGGCTATGTATATATCCCTGATATGGGAGTGGAAGGGTTGAATGAGTTTTCACGCTATTTCTATCCTCAGTTAGACAAAGAAGGGTTGATTATTGACGACCGTGCGAATGGAGGTGGGAATGTTTCGCCGATGATTTTGGAACGTCTGGCCAGGGAACCTTATCGTATAACGATGTATCGCGGTTCTAAACGCACCGGAACAATTCCTGATGCTGTGCAAGTAGGCCCTAAGGTATGCCTTATCAATAAATATTCCGCTTCCGACGGCGATTTGTTCCCATGGGGTTTTCGCGCCCTTGGATTAGGTAAATTGATAGGAACCCGTACATGGGGAGGTATTGTCGGCATCAGTGGTTCGCTACCGTTTATTGACGGTACCGACCTTCGTGTGCCTTTCTTTACCAGTTACGACCCCAAAACGGGTGACTGGATTATTGAAAACCACGGGGTCGATCCTGATATCCTGATTGATAACGACCCTGTCAAAGAATGGAACGGCGAAGACGAACAACTAAGCCGTGCCATCGAAGAAGTAATGAAAGAATTAAAGAACCGCAAACCACTTCCCGGGATTCCTGCACCACGCGTTTGGAATAAATAACGGAGGATTTTAGGAAAAACGAAAAGGTGGTAGATAGTAAGCAGTAAGCGAAACGTGATAAATACGGGTGAAACTTACGGCTTATGGTCTACCACCTTTTTACTTTGAACACGCTAAATTGTGAAGAGTGATGTCTTGCTATTCGCATGTTGTAGTTATATTTGTGGAATAAATTTTAAAGAAAAGGATTAGCTATGGATTTTAGTGCAATGAGTTATCAAATTTTCGAGAAGGCGACAGATGATTACCACGTGGAAGACCACGTGGATACCCCGATAAATAATCCGTATGAATTAAAGAGTATCGAATACTATCTGTATCTGAAGAATTGGATAGATGCTGTGCAGTGGCATTTAGAAGACATTATCCGTAACCCGGATATCAACCCGGTTGAGGCATTGGCTATTAAGCGGAGGATTGATAAGTCGAACCAGGAACGGACAGATCTGGTAGAACTGATAGACAGTTATTTCCTGGAAACCTACAAAGAGGTGAAGGCGCTAGCCGACGCCACAATCAATACTGAAAGCCCAGCTTGGGCAGTAGACCGCCTCTCTATACTTGTGTTGAAAATATACCATATGCATCAGGAAGCTACCCGTCCGGATGCCGAACCGGCTCATAAAACGGCCTGCCAACAAAAACTGGCTGTGTTGCTGGAACAAAAAAAAGACCTTTCTTCCGCATTGAACCAATTATTGGATGATATTAAGGAGGGAAGAAAATTCATGAAAGTCTATAAGCAAATGAAGATGTATAACGACCCATCGTTGAATCCGGTACTTTACGGAAAAAAATAATGGCGAACATCTTAGTAATACGGCTCTCTGCTATTGGCGACGTGGCAATGACTATCCCGGTAATTTATTCAGCCGCCAAACAAAACCCGAATGACACATTCATGGTGCTGACACAGGCTTTCCTGATTCCTGTCTTTGTGAACCGCCCAAAGAATGTAGAGGTGACGGGCATCAGTATCACTGGCTCGGAAAAGTCGTTTCGCGGGCTGTTTCGTTTTGCCGGTGCATTTTCAACCTACGATTTCGACATTGTGCTGGATTTGCACGATGTCATCCGGACAATGATTGTCCGTACTCTTTTCCGGATAAGAGGAAAAAAAATATATGTTGTAAACAAAGCCCGGAAAGAACGAAAAGCGCTGACAGCCCGCAATAACAAAGCGTTGAAATCGATCCGCCCGGTAATAGACCGTTATGCCGATGTGTTTAAAGATGCCGGGCTTTCCTGTCAGGAAGAATTCCAATCCCTTTTTGAAGACCACCCCGCGAATATTACTGTTATCGAAGAGCTTATTGGACCAAAGAAAGGGAAATGGATCGGTGTTGCTCCCTTTGCCAAGCATCAGGGAAAGATATATCCACCCGATAAAATGGAACAAGTAGTGGCTAAATTATCGAAGAACGAAGATTACACCTTGCTCCTGCTGGGGGCGAGAGGGTATGAAGAAGCCATTCTCGAACAATGGGCTTTCCAATATCCAAGAGTGACAACGATTGTGGGAAGTTTTTCGTTGGATGTTGAATTATCCTTGATTAGCGCGTTAGATGTTCTGCTTTGTATGGATTCTGCCAATATGCACTTTGCTTCTTTGGTGGGTACGACCGTTGTTTCTGTATGGGGCGCCACCCATCCGTATGCAGGTTTTTATGGTTACCGCCAGAAACCGGAAAATATTGTCCAACTGAATTTGAGTTGCCGTCCCTGTTCTGTGTTTGGCGAGAAACCTTGTTTCCGTGGAGATTGGGCATGTATGACACAACTTCCTCCCAGCCGGATTATTGATAAAGTAGAAGAAATCCTATCCCGATGAAAATAGTAATCAATCCGGCATACAACCATTTTGCTTCGTTTGTAAACTCAATCCCTGAACAGTTTGCCAAGGAAGGGAGAAGCATCTATAAGGGCAGGAACGAAATCAAGGTTTTCGAGGTAGAGGATACTGAATTGAACGTAAAGCAATACAAAGTACCGATATTAATCAATCGCCTGATCTATACTTTTTTTCGCCCGGCAAAAGCTTCAAGGGCATATAAATATGCACTGAAATTATTCGCAAAAGGATTTGACACGCCACAGCCTGTCGCATACATTTTATCCTATAAAACCGGATTGCTTCATCATGCCTATTTCGTCAGTTTCCAGTCGTCGTATACAAGGAACATGTATGAATTCGGGGAAGGAACGCTCGCCGGGCGTGAACATATTATCCGTGCTTTAGCCGAATATACCGCCCGTTTACATCAAGCCGGCGTGTATCATAAAGATTTTTCGCCGGGGAATATCTTATTTGAAGAAACGGAGGAGGGTGTAAAATTTTGTTTGATTGATATCAATCGCATGAAGTTTGCACCTGTTTCCATAGAAAAAGGATGCGCTAATTTCGCAAGGCTTTGGGGAAAAGAAGATTTGTTTGTTGTCTTGGCCGAAACATATGCCCGGGCTCAGAATGTGGATTGTGCCGGATGCCTCAAACAGATACTGTATTACCGCGCGCGGTTTTGGAAAAAATTCGGTAAAAAACATGAAATCCCTTTTGAAATGCAAGAATAGGGTTAGCCTTATTTTTTGTCGGCTAACGTAATTTCACTCCATCCTGTCTTTTGTGTACAGTGGGAAATGTAATATTTTTCTTCTTCAGACATATTATTCGTATCTACATACCAGGGAAGGTGTTCGGCTTGGTATGGATAGGCGGTACGATACGTTTCGACATAGCGGCTCCGGCTCAACCCGGCGTACGGGCGGTATAATGCAAAAGTAGTATCGATGGGCGCGCGATATAGTTTATCATTTACAGGCTTCTTGTAAAACTGATTTTCCCACTGAACAACTTTTTCTTTATTGTTGTAGCGATCCGGGAGATTATCTATCCGTAAGGAGAAACCTGCTTTTCGAGCGAAAGGTCTTTCTTTTAATATCTTCAGGAAGTAATCAATGAAATCGCCAGGGCAATAATCGGCCGGAACGACGTCGGAGTCTGTGTATATATAATAATCCGTGCAAAATTTTTTCCTGAGGTCTGATTTCCACAAGGCTTTGAAACCCAGATTTTCTTTCAGCTTAAAAACGGGGAAAGGACATTCGGTGTAATATTGCAGTAGCGGGGGATAGGTAGATTGATTGTCGATTATATATATGTTTGCATACCCTCTTTGCATTAATGAATCAATCAGCTTTTTTAAGGTGCTCAACCGGTTGTAATTGTTTATTATGATGGGAATTTCTTTTCCTTCGACAATTTTTGACGGATTTATTTTCCCCCTGAGGAAAATATAAATGTTTTGCAAATAGATTTTTAACTGTTTGAATAGGTTTCCCATGTGGTCAGAATTTGATTATTGGTTGCCAAAATTTTTTCATTTTCCTTTTATACCAGCCATGACAGCCGAACGGTAATTGTTTTCCTGTTAATTCATAACTTAACCTGGGGTATTTGTCGAAAGAAAACCGCAACGCTTCCGTCGATTCAGGATATGAAAAATCCGGTAATGTACTCCAGAATACATCTTCATTAAACAGGTGGTAACGTCTTTGCACCAGGAAGTGGGCAATCTTTTCTTTATGTTTTTCCGTTGCCTGGTAATGGCTTTCTACTTTTCGTAGCGACAGGCCACCGTTTCCCACTTTATTATACAGCAGTTGTTTATTCGGCTTCCCGTTTTGCAAGTCAAGTTTTAGCGTGTAACGCATAATCCATGAAATAACCGGCAGGTGGTAGACTGGCTTTTTCAGCCAAGGGGCGCCGATATAGTCGTAACCCCGGCTGCACCAATCAGACAGCTCATCGCGAAACACAAATGCGTCGAGCTGGTATATCAAAATATATTCCGTATCAATAAAACTTCTGTAAAAGGTAGACGACAGCATTAATTTGTTATAACCGGAGATTCCCCTGAAGTACGAGTCATCGAATGAACGGATGTTGACGCGTGGAAATTCTGCAATCAACGCCGAAACATCCAGTGATTCCGGCTTGATGATTGTTATCGGGTACGATTCCATAACCGTATATGCTTGTTGCAGGGAGCGTTTCTCTAAAGCGGATAGAACCGTTTTATAGACAGGAATAATGATTTGTACGGTTTTTTTAGAAACTTTGTCCATCTTTATCCATTGCAAATGATATGATTTATTTCTTATATCCTCTGACAAGTCCTTTGCGGAGCTTATGTTTGGTGTAAAGATAGCCATTACGGAGAGAGAACGTACAATTATGGCCGGCAAGAATAGATGAAATAACTTCCGGATCGTCTTTTCTGTGGTATAGGCAGATAGCGAAATCTAAGTTCTTGGCCGTTGAGAACAGGTTTTTCGCACCTTGGAGTGCGCGACGCTCTTCTCCCTCGATATCCATTTTAAGGAAGAGGTTTTCTTTGGACTTGTCTTTCATGAAATTGTCGAGGGTGACGCATGTCTCGCTGTTTTTGTCGCTTACAAACTTCTCGATAATCATTACTTTGTCTTTCCAGGGTTCAAATGTTGCCTGCAAAGCTTGTACCCAATCTTTCTGACATTCAAAAATGTAGGTAAATTTCACTACTTCTATCGCTTCTAAGGAGATAATTCCTTCCGCCGCGCCGATATCAAGCAAGGTCTTACCCCTGTATTCCTCCATGGATTCGGTATATAAATGAGCCGAATTCAAATCTTGCTCTATAAGTAACGATTTGTATATTTTTTCAATTTTCGCGTTAGAAAGGCTTCCCGGGAAGTATATCTTTTTATCTTTTTTGTGTATGATATATTTCAGGTTCTTTTCTTTGTCGTCTGAAACAAGGATGTTTTTTTCCAGATAAGATTGGGCGAAATCATACGGATAATGGGTATACCCGTTTTCTTTGATAAACTTGTGATAAGGTAATTTGGGTGAATCAGAAGAAAAAAGGCGAAGATACGTATATGGAATCGTACCATACAGGTGTTTTTTTGCAATATTTATGAGTGTCATCGTTTTTTGATTTAGAAGGATTGTCTGCTTATTTCCTGCCGAAATCGGCCGGTATTTCACCCCATTCACCGGTTTCCCATTTGAGAATAGGGGTCGTATATTCATTTTCACGGAGCCATTTTTCGGCTCGTTCGATTAGATTGAAGATAGGTTCATTTACGGGTTTACGTTCCAGAAGAGTTTTGCTTTTTTTGTTTTTCACCCATTTCATGGCGTTTACACTGTCGGTATAGATGGGAAGGCGGCTGTTGTTCTTTTTCAGCAATGCCAATCCATGGACAAGGGCCAGAAATTCACCAATATTATTTGTCCCCTGTTTCAGGGGGCCTACATGGAATAGTTCTTTTCCTGTAGCTACATATACGCCCCGGTATTCCATATTCCCGGGATTGCCGCTGCAGGCGGCGTCTACTGCAATGCTCTCGGCGTTTGGTTTGCCGATAGCTGTTTTGGGAGGAAAATTGGACGAAGCTTTGGCCGAAGCCGTTTTCTTTAGATAAGCGGCATGTCCTTTTCCGAATGCATCGTCGGCCTCCAGGCGGGAAGGGAATGCTTTGTATTTGGCAGCCTCTTGTCCTTCCACCTGTTTTTTGCATTCTTCCCAACTGTCATATACACCGGGATTCAGTCCTTTCCAAACGACGTAATATTTATTCCTACTCATTTTGACGTTGAATGATTTATTACTTAAATATGCAAATATATGCTTTTTCAAGCATACCGTTTCGGATAAGAGCGTTGGATTCGTTTCAAAAAAAAACCGTCCTAGTAATAAGGACGGATTTTTGCTTTCTAAAGAAGCAATCTCACGATTCCATCTCCACAAAGACTTGTTAACCTTAGATCTAAAATACTATGAAAAAAACTCTAAGCGCAAATGTAGAAAGTTTTCCATATTAACAGCAACTATTTTTGTAACATAATGTTTTAAATATGTATCAAAGACACATTGCCCTTTTTATGGAAAAGTAATCATTCCAGATCGTATTTGCCTGGAATTTTGTCTATTATTCGAAAAAGACTCTCGATTGTTTCGGCTCGGAGCATTGATATTCGTGTTTGTTTAAAATCCGGAATTCCTTTAAATAAAGGAGTCGCGGCGAGATGTCTTCTGATATGAAGGATACCTCGTCGTTCGTCTAAGCGTTCAACGCTTTGCAAGACCTGCTTTTTCAGCACATTCAGATACCATGAAAAGGTTTTTTTCGGAAAAAGAGTATCGTTTTCAAGGAAATGTTTCATTTCGCGAAACACCCAAGGCTGTCCGATGCTTCCTCGTCCAACCATAACGGCATCTACAGCGTATTTATCGAAACATTCTTTGCATCTCTCAGGTGATGTTATGTCGCCATTCCCGATGATTGGGATATTTATGCGTGGATTTTCTTTTGTTTTCCCGATTAATGTCCAGTCGGCTTCTCCGGTGTACATCTGGCTTCGTGTCCGGCCATGTATGCTAAGCGCCGCGATTCCGCAATCTTGCAATTGTTCAGCCAATTCTACGATGATTAGGCTCTCTTTATCCCAACCCAGCCGTGTTTTAACCGTTACCGGTATTTTTACCGCTTTTACCACTTCGCGGGTGATTTCCAGCATCAACGGGATATTGCGCAACATTCCCGAGCCGGCTCCTTTCCCGGCTACTTTCTTTACCGGGCAACCGAAATTCAGATCCAGGATGTCGGGCTTGGCTTCTTCGCAGATTTTGGCGGCTTCAACCATAGCGTCTACCTCTTTCCCGTAAATTTGGATGGCAACGGGGCGTTCGTCGTTGGAAACGGTCAGTTTTTGCGTCGTTTTGTTTACATGGCGGATTAAAGCGTCGCTCGACACAAATTCGGTATATACCATATCTGCGCCAAATTGTTTGCACATCAACCGGAAAGAGATGTCAGTCACATCTTCCATAGGCGCTAATAAAACGGGGCGTTCCCCTAAATCAATCGTGCCGATTTTCATCTGTCGTTTGGAATTAGGACACAAAATTACAGGAATATTTTTAAACTTCATTGGGATAAATTTGAGAAAACATTGGGATGAATTTGGAAAAACATTGGGATAAATTTCTAAAATCATCCCAATGAATGAGAAAATCATCGGGATGAATCGATGGAATCACATAGTACAAACATAGGACGCATGTTGATGACGTTTGTCAATTTGTTTTCTTTTTAATCTTTTTTGCGATGAAAACGCCGTATTTTGATTGTTGAAAACTTTTTTTGCGTTTCTTTTGTAACTATTTGGCAAGAACCGCTATAAATATGTATTTTTACCATGATTTAACAGTGAAAATGTATCGGCAGTAAGATGGAAGGTTGTTATCATGTACCTGTAATGTTAAATGAAAGTCTGGAAGCTTTACAAATAACTCCTTCAGGAGCCTATGTAGATGTTACGTTTGGAGGCGGCGGACATTCCCGTGAGATTTTGAACCGTTTGGGCAAAGAGGGTCGTTTGTTCGGATTTGACCAAGATGCCGACGCCGAAGAGAATATTCCCTTTGATGGTAGATTCGTGTTTGTCCGAAGCAATTTCCGTTATTTGTATAATTTCATGCGCTACTATAAGATGGTAGGCGACGTAGACGGAGTATTGGCTGATTTGGGCGTGTCTTCCCACCATTTTGACGATGAAGAAAGGGGATTTTCTTTCCGTTTTGAAGGCAAGCTTGACATGCGGATGAATACGCGTGCCGGGAAAACTGCGGCTGATGTGTTGAATACGTTTACGGAAGAGGCGCTGGCCGATATCTTTTACTTATATGGCGAATTAAAGCAGGCAAGGCAACTGGCCTCTTTAATCGTACGTAGCCGTGAAGCGCGGAAAATAGAAACGGTGGAAGAACTGCTGGAGCTTGTGAAGCCTTTCACAAGAAAAGATAAGGAGAAAAAGTTCCTGGCTCAGTTTTTCCAATCTTTACGGATACAGGTGAATGACGAATTGCGGGCTTTGAGGGAAATGCTGCTACAAACGCTGGAAGTGCTGAAACCCGGCGGTCGATTGGCGGTAATAACCTATCATTCGCTGGAAGACAGGTTGGTGAAGAACTTCCTGAAAACCGGCAATTTTGAAGGGAAAGTCATACAAGATTTTTATGGAAACATACAAACGCCTTTCCGGATTGTGAATAATAAGGTGATTGTACCTTCGGGTGAAGAAGTGGAACGGAATCCCCGTTCGCGAAGCGCCAAATTACGAATTGCGGAATTAATATAGGAAACATGGCGGAAAATAAGAGAAAGAAGAAAAAGAAGGAAAATTCGTTTTTGTATATTTTGGGAGGCGGAATTCTGAAAGAGGATTTCATTCTGAAACATACAAAAATGATTGTTTTAATCGTAATACTGGTTTTTTTCTTTATCGGCAACCGATATACTTGCATGCAAAAACTGACTGAAATCGACCGTTTACAGCAAGAGCTGCGCGATTTGCGGTACGAAGCTCTTTCTATCTCTTCCGAACTGACGGGAAACAGCCGGCAGTCGCAGATAGAATCGCTTGTAGAACGGCAAGGATTAGGGTTGGAAGGCGCTAAAAGCCCTCCGTATGAATTATTCAAATAGTTAATGGCAAAAGGAAGTGAAATAAGAAATTCAGAGAACAGGGGCGGCCGGGTGCTGTTGCGTTATTCCATTGTGATATTATTGCTTGTTTTAGTCGTAATAGGTATTATTGTCCGCACGGCACAAACGGCTTTTGTCGACAATGAAGAATGGATGAAAATTGCTGAAAAGCAAAAGCGTTCCGACCGCTTGATTTATCCCAGCCGTGGCAATATTTATTCGTTCGACGGTAAATTGATGGCCACCAGCGTTCCCCGTTATTATACCTATATTGATTTCAAAGCCGGCGGGTTCGATGTGGATACATTTTTGTATTCGAAAACAAATGGCATTGATTCCCTGGCGTATTATCTTTCCAAAAACCCCGGGAAACGGAGCGCCAGCGAATATAAATCACATTTATTGAAAGGGCTTAAAGATAAAAAGAGGCATTACTTGGTTTGCGCAACGAAGGTTTCGTTTACCGACTTAAAGAAGATGCGCGGATATCCTTTCCTGCGTTTGGGTAAGGATAACAGCGGCTTTCATAGCAATGAAATGGTAGAACGCCAGCGTCCTTTCGGTTCATTGGCCTCGCGTACGATTGGCGATGTGTACGGCGAAATCGATTCGACCGGTGTGACGAGGGGACGGAATGGCCTCGAAATGCAATATGATTCGCTGTTGAAGGGCGTGCCCGGTATGAGCGCCGTGCGAAGGGTTCAGGGAGCTTGGAGAAACATCGTGATGATAGAACCCGTCGAAGGAATGGATGTACGCTCTACGATTGACATAGAAATACAGGATATAACGGAAAAATCGCTGATGGATATGTTGAAATCGGTAGACGCCGAATCCGGTACGGCTATCGTGATGGAAGTAAAAACAGGCGAAATAAAAGCCATTACGAATATGGCCAGGATAAGGACGGGCATATATGGCGAAACCAAAAACCATGCCGTTGCCGATATGGTGGAACCGGGCTCCACGTTTAAGGTGGCCTCTGTTATGGTTGCCCTTGAAGATGGCGTCTGCGAGCCTACGGATATTGTGGATACGGGGAATGGCGTTTATC
Source organism: Tannerellaceae bacterium (assembly GCA_031255855.1). Lineage (GTDB taxonomy): Bacteria > Bacteroidota > Bacteroidia > Bacteroidales > Tannerellaceae > DFXE01. Next base: position 24,202 of record JAIRRS010000010.1, read on the forward strand.
TCTATGCCAACCAGCCGCTGAGAGACCACAACTGGCGCCGGGGCGGATACGGGAAAATTACCGTTGAAGAGGCCATTTGGTTTTCTTCCAACATTGGCGTCGCCCGGACAATATTGAATGCATACAACCACGACCCGAAAAAATATGTGAACGGCCTTTACCGGCTCGGTTTGATGGAGGATTTGAAGATAGAAATTCCCGGGGCGGGACATGCCGTCATCCGTATGCCTGATAAAACGAATTGGTCGAAAACGGCTTTGCCCTGGATGTCGTTCGGATACGAAACACAGATACCTCCGATATATACACTTACTTTCTTCAATGCTATCGCGAATGACGGGAAAATGGTTCGTCCGATGTTTACGAAGGAAATAATGAAAAACGGAAAGAGCCTCAAAAGCTTTTCGACAGAAGTGGTGAAATCGTCTATTTGTTCGGAAAGGACACTTCGCCTCATCCGTAGTATGCTGGAAGGGGTCGTGGAAAAAGGAACCGGTCGTCCGGCACATTCCGAATCTGTTAAGATTGCGGGTAAAACAGGTACGGCCCAGATAGCCTCCGGGGGAACATACCAGGGGATGGGACATCAAGTCTCTTTCGCGGGGTATTTTCCGGCAGACAACCCGGAGTATTCGTGCATGGCGCTGATCCGTCGTCCGCAAATTGGTTATCCGTCGGGCGGCACCATGGCCGGGGGAGTCGTCAAGTCTATCGCTGAAAAAATCTGTGCCAGCCGGATGCGGTTTGATATACGTACGATTGAGGCCGAACCGCTTACCGTTCCTTTTCCTGTTCCAAAGGCCGGAGATAGGCAGGCTTTGCAACAGGTGTTGCGGAAATTGGATATCAAAACAAGGAAAAACGACGTAAAGACCCCTTGGGTGTTGGCCAAGGTTGGTGATAAATCCGTTGAATTGGAAGATCTGGAAATACAGGAAGGATTGACGCCCCGGGTAATCGGTATGGGTGCAAAAGATGCCATTTTCCTGTTAGAGAGCGCCGGGCTCCGGGTGAATGTTGTTGGATTGGGGCGCGTCGTAAAGCAATCCATCCAGCCGGGAACCAAGGCCTCCAAGGGGCAATCAATTACGATAACATTGCAGTAGGATATGAAGTTGAAATTATTGATAGAATCAGTAGGTATTCAGGATGTGCCGGGAATGGATAATCCTGAAGTTACGAATATACAACCGGATTCACGGAAAGTAACGGCCGGTTCGCTGTTTGTGGCAGTCCGTGGGACGGCGGCAGACGGGCATGCTTATATAGAAAACGCTGTCGAAAAAGGAGCTGTCGCCGTGGTATGTGAAGAAGTGCCGGAAGCCTTGAAAGCCAAGACGACGTTTATCGTGGTAAAAGATTCGGCAGACGTGTTGGGAAAACTAATGGCTGCCTGGTATGATTATCCGTCGGATCAATTGATTTTAGTGGGAGTAACCGGGACAAACGGGAAAACAACAATCGCTACGCTGCTATACGAAATGTTCCGGGAAATGGGACATAAGGCCGGATTGATTTCAACCGTTTGTAATTATATTGACGGTGAAGCTTTTCCTACCGACCATACAACGCCCGACGCGTTGGTGTTGCACGCGTTGTTGGCACAGATGGTTGAAGCCGGTTGCGAATATGCCTTTATGGAAATAAGTTCGCATGCCGTCGACCAGAAGCGAATCAGCGGTTTATCCTTTGATGGGGGGATTTTTACGAATCTGACCCGCGACCATCTGGATTACCACAAAACGGTAAATAACTACCTACAGGCAAAAAAGAAGTTTTTTGATAATTTGCCTGCAACGGCTTTTGCCCTGACCAATCTCGACGATAAAAACGGGTCGGTGATGTTGCAAAACACAGCCGCCAGGAAACTGACCTATTCGCTTCGGGCAATGGCCGATTTCAAAGGAAAAATAATAGAATCGCATTTTGAAGGAACGGAGCTTTTGATAAACGGGCAGGATGTAATGGTTCATTTTGTAGGCCGTTTCAACGCGTATAATTTATTGGCTGTTTACGGAGCGGCAATTGCTTTGGGAAAAGAACCTGAAGAAGTGTTGGTGGTGTTGAGTACCCTGCGCTCGGTGTCGGGACGGTTTGAAACGATTCCTTCACCTTTAGGTTACACGGCGATTGTAGATTATGCCCATACCCCTGATGCTTTAGTCAACGTGTTGAACGGTATCCGCGAGGTGCTGGCAAATAGAGGACGCATCATAACAGTCGTAGGAGCGGGAGGCAACCGCGACAAAGGCAAACGCCCGATAATGGCGAAAGAAGCCGCGTGCCTGAGCGACCAAGTAATTTTAACGTCGGATAATCCTCGTTTTGAAGATCCGGATGATATTATCAACGACATGGTATCCGGATTGGCAGGCGCAGATTTAGACCGTACCCTGTGTATTACAGACCGTACCCAGGCGATAAAAACGGCGGCTGCTTTGGCGAAAAAAGGAGATGTAATCCTTGTAGCCGGTAAAGGGCATGAAGATTACCAGGATATAAAAGGAGTCAAACATCACTTTGACGACCGCGAGAAATTAAGAGAACTATTTGCTACCCAACAACGATAAAACGATATGCTATACTACCTTTTTACCTATTTGGATCAGTTGGATTTTCCCGGGGCGGGAATGTTTAAATATATTTCATTTCGTTCGGGATTGGCATTGATATTGTCGCTGTTCATTTCCACAACCATCGGGCGGCGTATCATTAACTGGCTGCAACGGTTGCAGATAGGCGAAACAGTACGTGATTTGGGCCTGGAAGGACAGAAAGCCAAAAAAGGGACGCCTACGATGGGCGGGGTTATCATTATTGTAGCCATTTTGGCGCCGGTCTTGCTTTGTGCCCGCTTGGATAATATTTATCTGATATTGATGATCATTACCACCATTTGGCTGGGATGTATCGGTTTTGCCGATGATTATATAAAAGTGTTTCTGAAAAACAAAGAGGGACTGAAAGGAAAATTTAAAATAATCGGGCAGGTAGGATTGGGCTTGATTGTAGGTATTGTGTTGTACGTCAGTCCGGATGTTGTGATCCGTGAGAATATTGAAGTGATGGACAAAAACAGCAATACCGTTGAACGCGTCAATTTCAACCCGAATGAAACCAAGTCTACCAAGACGACCATTCCCTTTTTGAAGAATAACAATTTCGATTATGCGGTATTGGCAAGCTGGGCGGGTGATTATAAGACAGAAATTACGTGGTCGATATTCGTATTGGCCGTTATCTTTATTGTAACCGCCGTGTCCAACGGAGCCAACCTGACAGATGGATTAGACGGGCTTGCGGCGGGGAATTCAGCCATTATAGGGATAGCCTTAGGCGTGCTGGCCTATATGTCGTCGCATGCCGAATTCGCCTCATTCTTAAACATCATGTTTATCCCCGGAGCACAGGAACTGGTCGTGTTTGCGGCCGCTTTCATCGGCGCTACCATTGGTTTTCTTTGGTATAATGCCTATCCCGCGCAAGTATTTATGGGCGACACAGGAAGCCTTACCTTGGGAGGGATTATTGCCGTGTTTGCAATTATTATACGGAAAGAATTGCTTATCCCTGTCCTTTGCGGTATTTTCCTTGCCGAAAGTTTATCGGTCATGGTTCAGGTGGCCTATTTCAAATATACCAGGAAAAAGACAGGAGTGGGTAAGCGAGTCTTTAAGATGACCCCGCTTCACCACCATTTCCAAAAGGCGGGAAATGCGGGAACAGACGCTATTTTCAGGAAGCCGTATAATGTGGTGCCCGAATCGAAGATTGTTGTCCGTTTTTGGCTAATCGGGATTATTTTGGCTGTCATAACGATTGTAACACTAAAAATGAGATGATGAAGGAACGGATTGTCATATTGGGAGCAGGCGAAAGTGGAACCGGAGCGGCCATTCTGGCAAAGGCGAAAGGATTCGACGTTTTTGTTTCAGACGCGTCCGCTATCAAGCAGAAATATAAGGATATGTTGGATTGCCGGGGAATCCGTTGGGAAGAGGGACGTCATACGGAAGACGAAATACTTTTAGCGGAAGAGGTTATCAAGAGCCCCGGCATTCCTGACAGCGCCCCTATTATAAAAAAACTCATACAGGAAAATATTCCGATCATTTCGGAAATAGAATTTGCCGGAAGGTATACGGATGCTACCATGATTTGCATTACGGGTAGTAATGGGAAGACGACCACTACCATGCTTACGTATCACATTCTTAAGGAAGCGGGATTGGATGTGGGATTGGCCGGTAATGTGGGGAATAGCCTGGCATTGCAAGTGGCCGAAAACCCACACGGCTGCTATGTAATAGAACTGAGCAGTTTCCAATTGGATAACATGTATGATTTCAAGGCTGACATCGCCATTTTGTTAAACATAACGCCCGACCATCTGGACCGTTATGGTTACGAAATGCAAAATTATATTGATTCAAAATTCCGTATCATACAGAATCAGACGAAAGAAGACGCATTTATCTTCTGGAATGACGATCCTGTTATCGCTCGGGAAATTACCAAAAGGAGACCGGCGGCAACCCTGTATCCTTTTGCCTTGAACCATAAAGAAGGTGTCAAAGGGTATGTGCAAAACGAAAAAATAGTTGTAGAAACAAATAAGGGCATATTTATGATGGAACAAGACTTGCTGGCTTTGACAGGAACTCATAACCTGTACAACTCGTTAGCGTCTGGCATTGCATCCAGATTAATGGATATCCATGACGAAAAAATCCGCGCATCCTTAAGCGATTTTGCTGGTGTGGAACACCGGCTTGAGAGGGTATCACGGATAAAAGGCGTGGATTATGTAAATGATTCCAAAGCAACGAATGTAAATTCCTGTTGGTATGCACTTAAAAGTATGTCGACAAAAGTTGTCTTGATACTTGGCGGTGTAGACAAAGGGAACGATTATTCGGAAATAGAAGAGGTGGTGAAAGAAAAGGTGCGGGCATTAATCCTCCTGGGGATTGATAATACAAAACTGCACAACTTTTTCGACGGGAAAATCACGTTTATTGAAGATGCCCGTTCCATGCAGGAGGCTGTGGATAAATCGTATAACCTGGCGCAAAAAGGGGATACGGTGTTGTTGTCGCCCTGCTGTGCCAGCTTCGACCTTTTTACCAGCTATGAAGACCGGGGAAATCAATTCAAGACCTGTGTGCTTAATTTGTAATTCGGAAGACGAGTATGGAACTTGCAAACAAATTATTTAAAGGCGACCGGGTAATATGGATTATTTTCATGTTCCTATGCCTGATATCAGTGATAGAGGTATTTAGCGCCACCAGCACACTTGCGTATAAAAGTTCCAACTTTTGGGCGCCTATTGTCCGCCATGCTTCATTTTTATTGGCCGGATTTGTCTTGATCCTTATTTTGCATAATATACCTTGCCGGTTCTTTTCCGCATTGATTCTTCTGCTACCGATATCGGCCCTGTTGTTGCTGCTCACTCCTTTTATAGGGATTAGTACGAATGATGCACATCGGTTCCTGGAATTTTTCGGCATACGGTTTCAGCCTTCCGAATTGGCGAAATTATCTTGTATCGTATATGTTGCGTTCTTGTTGAGCAGGCAAGACAAGCTGGGGGAGGATACCGTTTTCAAGTATATTCTGATTGGCGTATGTGTCATTTGTGTCTTGATCTTTCCTGAGAATTTTTCCACGAGCGTCATGTTGTTCTGTATTTGCTACTTGATGATTTTTATTGGCGAAATACCATTGAAAAAGGTTGGAAAGTTGACCTTGGTTTTCATCATCGCAATGGCCCTGTTGATAACTCTTTTATTTGTTTTGCCCAATAACATGATTGAAGGGGTTGCCCGCTTGGAAACGATGAAGGGACGTATAACCGATTTCTTTATTGATAAACCCAAGCTAGACGCCGCAACCTACCAAATAACAAAGGACAATTATCAGGTTACCCAAGCCCAGATCGCGATTGCGAATGGCGGATTGTTCGGGAAATTGCCGGGGCATGGACAACAACGCGACTTCCTTCCTCAGGCGTTTTCCGACTTTATATATGCAATTATTATCGAAGAAATGGGAGTGGTCGGGGGCTTTATTGTCTTGATCCTCTATATAATATTAATGATTCGTGTAGGGATAATTGCCCGAAAATGCGAGAAACTCTTTCCCAAATATCTTGTGTTGGGATGTGGCTTGGCAATCATTGTCCAGGCATTTCTTAATATGGCGGTAGCCGTAGATTTTTTCCCTGTTACAGGCCAGCCGTTGCCGCTGGTCAGCCGGGGAGGGACTTCCACCGTAATTACCTGTGTGTATATAGGTATTATTTTAAGTGTTAGCCGCTTTGGCGCCGGTATGGGGAATGAAGAAGACGAAGAAATGGAAGAAGACCCGGATGTTATTGAAATAGACACCGACATATCGGATGATTCTTCCTTGGAAGCGCTTGAAACAATTAGTGAGAAAAAAGTATGAAACCTTATCGTATTATAATAAGTGGCGGCGGAACCGGAGGGCATATCTTTCCGGCGATTGCAATTGGCAATGCTTTCAAAGAGCGTTTTCCGGATGCCGAAATCCTTTTTGTAGGGGCGGAAGACCGGATGGAAATGGAACGTATCCCGGCCGCCGGATATAAAATAATCGGGTTGCCGGTTAGTGGTTTCGACCGTTCCAACCCATTGAGAAACCTGAAAGTATTGGCTCGTTTGCTGAAAAGCCTGCGCTTAGCTAAAAAGACCATCCGGACATTCAATCCGGATATAGTACTAGGAGTGGGAGGATATGCCAGCGGTCCTACTTTGCGGATGGCGGCTTCATTGGGTATCCCTACGCTAATCCAAGAACAAAATTCATATGCCGGGATTACAAACAAGTTGTTGGCAAAGAAGGCGGAAAAGATCTGTGTAGCGTATGAAGGCATGGAGAAATTCTTCCCTGCCGAAAAGATTGTGCTGACCGGAAACCCTGTCCGGAAAAATTTGTTGGCGGACGCCTCCGGTGAACAACCGGACGTATCTGAAAAAAAATCGGAAGCGTATGATTTCTTTTCGCTTTCATCCGAAAAAAAGACAATCCTGGTGATAGGAGGAAGTCTGGGGGCGCGTACGATCAACCGGAGCGTGCAACATACGTTGGATGCAATTGTTTCTTCCGGAGTTCAATTGATTTGGCAGACAGGGCGTTATTATTATACCGATGCACAAAAGTATTTGAAACCGTTGGAAGGAGCGTCAATCCGCTGCTCGGACTTTATTACGCGAATGGATTATGCTTATGCCGTAGCAGATTTGGTCATTTCACGTGCCGGGGCAGGAACCATATCCGAACTTTGCTTATTGGGAAAACCTGTGATATTGGTTCCTTCGCCGAATGTTGCGGAAGACCATCAAACCAAGAATGCTTTAGCATTGGTGCACAAGGGTGCTGCATTATTCGTGTCCGACCAGGAAGCCGAAAGTGTTTTGATCCCGGAAGCGTTGGAGATTGTGAAAGACGCCGGACGTTTGCATAGCCTTAGCCAACAAATTAAAAAGTTGGCGTTGCCCCATAGCGCCGAACGGATTGTAGATGAAATGGTGAAAATTATTGGAGGATAAATAAAAAATATGGATTTGCAGAATATATCATCTGTCTATTTTGTAGGCGCCGGCGGAATCGGCATGAGCGCTTTGATTCGTTATTTTCTGGCGAAAGGGATGAAGGTAGGCGGTTACGACAAAGTGCCTTCCGGGCTGACGCAGGAATTGAATACCGAAGGGGCGGCCATACATTATACCGATGATACCGGCTTGATACCGGAGGATTTCCATTCTCCTTCGCATACATTAGTTATATATACACCTGCTGTTCCCGATTCGCATAAGGAACTGAATTGGTTTCGGACAAATCATTTTCCTGTGATGAAACGGGCGCAGCTTTTAGGCGAGATAACCCAAACGTCGAAAGGATTGTGCGTTGCCGGGACGCATGGGAAAACGACGACTTCCTCTATGATCGCTCATTTGCTGAAGCAATCCCGTGTAGGTTGCAACGCGTTCCTGGGTGGAATATTGAAGAATTACAACAGCAACCTGCTATTGTCTGATACGAGCGATTTAACCGTTGTGGAAGCCGATGAATTCGACCGTTCCTTCCATTGGTTGCGTCCCTATATGGCTGTGATAACATCGGTCGATCCCGACCATCTGGATATTTATGGAACACCGGAAGCCTATCGCGAAAGCTTCGAACATTTCACATCATTGATTCGTCCCGACGGTTGCCTGGTAATGAAAAAAGGTATCCCGCTTACTCCGCACTTGAAAAACGGGGTGAAATTATATACCTATTCAGGCCATGAAAAAGCAGACTTTTACGCAGATAATATCCGCATTGGGAATGGAGAGATATATGTCGACTTTATTGCTCCTGATACACAAATTGCCGATGTGCGGTTAGGCGTTCCGGTGAAAGTGAATATAGAAAACGGAGTTGCCGCCATGGCAATCGCCTGGCTTAACGGTGCGACAGCGGAGGAGATAACAAAAGGTATGGAATCTTTCCAAGGCCCGGAAAGACGGTTTGACTTCCGGCTGAAAAAAGAGGATATCGTACTTATAGACGATTATGCGCACCACCCGGCGGAATTGAAAGAAAGTATTTTGTCTGTAAAAGAATTGTATGCCGGGAAAAAGGTGACGGGAATTTTCCAGCCACATTTATATTCGCGTACGCGTGACTTCGTCGATGATTTCGCATCCAGCCTTTCGTTGTTGGATGAGTTAATACTGTTGGATATCTATCCTGCCCGTGAAGAACCCATCCCGGGTGTGACTTCCCGTATAATCTTTGATAAAGTGACAATCCCTGATAAGCAACTGTGTTCAAAAGAACAATTGTTGGATGTAATGGCTCCCGGATCGTATGAGGTCGTCTTAATATTGGGAGCCGGTGATATCGACCGGTTGGTTGAACCTGTAAAACAACTGTTGGATAGTGGGCGTTAGAATAATATCTGTTATCGTAGCCTGTCTGTTGTTTGGCTATATTGTGTTTTCGGCTGTTTTTTTAGACGACGCGAAACAAGACAACGTGTGCAACGATTTGATTGTGTTGGTAAAAGATAGTCTCGACAAGCATTTTGTGACAAACGGTGATTTGTTGTCGCAATTGAAACAAGCCAAATTAAATCCTGTCGGCCAGCCCATGAGTTCGGTAAATACGCATAAAATCGAGACCGAACTATTGAAAAACGAAATGATAGCCAGTGTAGAGGCTTACAAGACACCTTCGGGCATAATTAAGTTGGAAGTGAAGCAAAAAATGCCTATTTTGCGAGTGATTAGTACCGGAGGGAATTTTTATGTCGACAATAAAGGCCATACAATGCCGATAAGCCACCGTTATGTAGCCCATGTGCCGGTAGCTACCGGATACGTGGAAAAGGAATTGGCAACAAATGAATTGTTTGATTTTGCATTGTTCTTACATGAAAACAACTTTTGGAATAACCAAATAGAACAGATACATGTCTATCCCAACCGTGATGTCGTATTGATTCCTCGCGTAGGCGACCATCGGATTATGTTGGGAACGTTCGATGATTTTGAAGGAAAGTTGGATAATCTTCAACTTTTCTATGAACAAGCAATCCCTAAAGTAGGTTGGGGGAAATATAGCATCATTAATTTGAAATTTAAAAATCAGATTGTTTGCACAAAAAAATAGCAGATATGGCAAATACAAACTATATAGCAGCCATTGATTTGGGTTCGTCTCTGATTGTAGGTGTTCTGGGTAAGAGGAATGATAACGGTACGTATATCGTTGTTGCCTGTGAGACGGACGATTCCGCCAACTTTATAAGAAGAGGGATGATTTACAATGTGGAGCAGGCTGCCCATCAGATAAGATCTCTGTTCAAGAAGTTGGAAAACAGAATCCCGGGCGAAAGAATTGTGAGAACGTATGTGGGAGTGGGAGGACAATCTATCCGTTCCATAGACCATGTTGTCGTAAAATCACTTGGGGCAGATGGAGAAGTGACAGAGGATGTAATAAAAAATCTCGATAAGGAATGTTTGGGTTTTAAACCGGATGCATTGGAAATGTTGGCCATTGCGCCGCCTACTTATTATCTTGACGGTAATCTTGAAATGAATCCGGTAGGAGTTCCTTGTTCCCGTATCGAAGCACGTTATAAATTGATCGTTTGTCGGCCTTCTTTGAAACGGCATATTATGAATAGCATTGCCGTTCGTGCGAAAATAGAAATTATCGATACGTTTGTTTCGCCTCTTACCTTATCGGATGTTGTGTTGGGAGAGGACGACAAGGAATTAGGCTGCGCTTTAATTGATTTCGGTGCGGGAGTGACCTCTCTTACGGTGTTTAAACAGAAGTGTCTGGTTAGCATGTGTGTTATCCCGTTAGGAGGAAACCTGATTACGAAGGATATTACCAGCCTGAGTATTGTGGCTGTGGAAGCCGAGCGTCTGAAAAGGACTTACGGCGACGCGCTTTTTGAAAAAGACGATGAAACGCCGATACAAGTAAATGCCATCAACGGTATGGGTCCCCGGCAAATAAGCCTGTCGAGTTTAAACGAAGTTGTCCAAGCACGCGTGCAAGAAATATTGGAGAATGTATATGCCCGTTTAGAAGAGACCGGAATGATGGATTCTTTGGGCGCCGGAATTGTTATAACCGGTGGCGGGGCTTCTTTGAAGAATCTGGATAAAGCTGTCAGCGCCAAGTTCAAAATGGGTGTTCGCCAGGCGTCGATCCGGAAAGGTTATATAGAGAAATCAACTATGGTAATTGAACCCGAGTATTCCGTTGCCATTAGTTTGATGATGAAAGGCGATAAGAATTGCATATATGTTCCTGCGAGAATTCTGCCTCCTATTGTGAAAACAGGTGGCGGAACGCATGTGTCTGCGCCGGAGAGTGCGATAAAGACGGAACCGGTACGGGATAGAAGAGTTGTGGAAGAGGTCGATTCCGAAGCCATTTCGGAAAGTGAATCCGGGAAGAAAAGAACGTCTAAAATAAATAAGAAAAAAAACATCATTGATACGGTAGCTGGTTGGGCAAATAAGCTGTTTGATGACAGTGACTATGAAGACCTTCCGAAAAAGGACGAAAAGAGAAAAGACAACGAAGAGAGATCGACCGAAAAATAATAATCACAAGGATTAAAAAACAGAACAATGAATAGCACTATATTAGACTTTGATTTGCCACGCGACCGGGCAAAGATTATTAAGGTCATCGGTGTGGGCGGAGGCGGTGGAAACGCTGTGACCCATATGTACCATGAGGGTATACGCGATGTTTCGTTCCTGTTGTGTAATACGGATAAGCAGGCGCTGGAAGAGTCGGACGTGCCAGACCAATTAGTCTTAAGTGTGGCGATAACCGGAGGTCTGGGCGCCGGAAATAATCCGAGAAAGGCCAGGAAAGCCGCTTTGGATAGCGAACAGGAGATAAAAAAGAAACTGAGCGACGGAACAAAGATGGTTTTCATTACCGCTGGTATGGGAGGTGGAACCGGAACAGGCGCCGCACCTGTTATTGCCCGGTTTTCAAGAGAAATGGGTATATTGACGGTTGGAATCGTGACAATTCCTTTCGAATTTGAAGGCCGTCCAAAAATACTTCAGGCTTTGCGCGGTGTGGAGGTTTTAAGGCAGAATGTTGACGCGTTGTTGGTTATAAACAATGAACGCTTGCTGGATGTATATGCCGACGAAGATGTTGAAACGGCATTCGCAAAAGCCGACAATACGCTGACAGTGGCAGCCAAAAGCATTGCCGAGCTTATTACCGCTCCCGGTAAAATAAACGTGGACTTTGCCGATGTTGATACGACTCTCCGTAATGGAGGTGTGGCGCTCATGAGTAATGGATACGGCGAAGGCGAAGGGCGTTTTTATATTGCCGCGGAAGAAGCCCTCAAATCACCTTTGCTGAACAATAATGATGTTTACAAAGCCAAAAAGATATTATTCAATATTTCTTATAGCGACGAAGGAAAACCGTTAACGAAAGAAATAAAAGAAGTGGAAGCCTTTATGTCGGGCTTCGATAAAGATAACATCAAAGTTATTTGGGGTATGTCGAAAGACAATACATTGGGCAAAAAAGTAAAGTTGACAATCCTTGCCACAGGCTTTGGCATGAACGATATATCTTCTACCCCGATAGATCCGAATTGGGGCGACTTTGATGACGACGATGAGGAAGAATGGACTGAAGAAAAAGAAGCGTATATGATGGGACAGTATTATGACCGATCGGATAAAGAACATTCGTTTCGTCATAAGATTGTTGTTTTGTCTTACGACGAGTTAGACGATGACGTGATGATAAACTTGCTGGAAGACAATCCTACCTATAAGCGGGATACTAAGTTTTCGTCCCGTATCCGTGAACGGGCGCTTAATGAAAAAAGTTCTGTTTCCGGCACGTCACGAAATGGCTCGAAAGGTTCTTCTTCAAACGGGAAAGTGTTTAGATTCAATTAATATATAACTTAATTATTGTAGTACTATGAGTTTGTTTGATAAGATAAGCGACGATATTAAAGCCGCGATGCTGGCAAAAGACAAAGTCCGCCTGCAAGCATTGCGTGGAGTAAAGAAAGAATTCCTGGAAGCAAAGACGGCCAAAGGCGGTAATGGCGAATTAAGTGACGAAGCTGCCGCCAAGATTTTGCAAAAGATGGTGAAGCAACGGAAAGAGAGTGCCGAAATATTCAAATCGCAAAGTCGTGAAGACTTGGCAGAGAATGAATTGGCAGAGGTTGCCGCTATTGAAATATACCTGCCTAAGCAAATGAGTGCGGAAGAAGTAGAAACTGTGCTTAAGGAAATAATTGCTCAGGTAGGAGCAGAAGGACCCAAAGACATGGGAAAGGTAATGGGAACCGCAACCAAAGCCCTGTCAGGAAAAGCCGACGGGCGTGTGATTTCCGAAATTGTAAAAAAACTGCTTAATTAAATAATGTTAGAAAGTAAGTGATAGGAGGTAAATCGAAAGAAATTCGCTCGTTTACCTCCGTCTCTTACATCTTCCCAAAATCTTAAAATCATGATTACTTTTCTTTGTTGCTTGACCCTGCTTGTGGTAGGCTATTTTGTTTATGGTAGATTTGTTGAACGTGTGTTAGGAATAGATACGAATCGTGAAACACCCGCTTATTCCAGGCGTGACGGGGTAGATTATATCCCAATGCCTACCTGGAAAGTGTTTATGATTCAATTCCTTAATATAGCCGGGTTGGGACCTATCTTCGGAGCGATAATGGGCGCCAAATTCGGCGTTTCTTCTTTTGTATGGATTGTGCTGGGAAGTATTTTTGCTGGCGCTACGCATGATTTCCTTGCCGGGATGCTCTCCTTGCGAAACGGGGGAGAAAGCCTTCCCGAATTAATCGGCCGTTATCTGGGAAAAAACTTCAAACAGGTGATGCGAGTATTTACTTTGCTGTTGATGGTGTTGGTTGGTGCCGTGTTTGTTGCCGGGCCTGCCGGATTGTTGGCGAAGCTTACTCCTCAAAGTTTGGATATGACTTTTTGGGCAATTGTTGTTTTTCTCTACTATATTGTGGCTACCTTGTTACCGATAGATAAGGTTATCGGAAAGATATATCCTTTGTTTGCTTTTGCCCTGCTGTTTATGGCAAGCGGTATCTTGGTGATGCTGGTGTATTATCATCCTTCCATTCCTGAACTTACAGATGTTTTGCATGATGCGCATCCTGAAGGATTACCCATATTCCCGATGATGTTTGTTTCTATTGCTTGTGGAGCCATCTCCGGTTTTCATGCTACGCAAAGCCCTTTGATGGCACGTTGTATGAAGAATGAAAAGTATGGGCGTCCGGTCTTTTACGGTGCGATGATTGTCGAAGGTATAGTAGCGCTTGTTTGGGCGGCTGCGGCTACTTATTTCTTCCATCTGGAAGAAGGACAAGCCCTTTTTGCTGCCGGATCGGGAAATGATAATGCCGCTATCGTGGTAGATAGTATCACGAAAGAATGGCTGGGAACGATTGGCGGTTTCCTGGCTATCCTCGGGGTTATTGCCGCTCCGATTACTTCGGGAGATACGGCTTTCCGATCGGCAAGGCTTATTGCTGCCGACTTTCTGAAGTTCGATCAACGGCCGATTCTTAAACGTTTGTTGATTTCTATCCCATTGTTTATTGTCGGTTTCCTTATCCTCCAGGTAGACTTCTCCGTGATCTGGCGGTATTTTGCTTGGGTAAACCAAACACTTGCCGTATTTACCCTTTGGGCATTAACCGTTTATCTGGTACTTTCCAGGAAACGATACATTATAACATTGCTTCCGGCTTTGTTTATGACTGCCGTTTGCACTACTTATATATTTATAGCTCCGGAAGGTTTAGGCTTGTCGGCTACGGTTTCTCAATTATTGGGTGCAGGGGTTACCCTGATTACCTTCTTTTTCTTTATTGTCTGGAAGTCTAAACACGCCTCTTCATGATTATTACAGATGTGATAAAGATGTGGCGTAACTCCGTTATTTTGTGTACATTTGCTTGGGAGAATTTATATGGATGGATATTGCTGCTTTAAAATATAGGATAATTCTTTTCGGAGGGCTTCTGTTTATTGCCTTGTTCGCGTTTTTGCAATGGACAAATGCTTATCATTTCTTTTTTATCGAACAGAATCAGTTGTTCCTGTTTTCGCGGCAATATATCGGGGAACGCTTTTTTAGCCCGGGCGGTTTCTCGTTACTTTCAGGTGAATTTTTAGTGCAATTTTTCATCATACCGTATGTCGGCGCGGTCATTACGGCTTTGTTGCTTGCCAAAGTCGGCGTTTTGACAGCATTTGTTTGCAAACGGATAGCTCCTGCCGCCCCGCTATATATCCTGTATTTCCTTCCTGTCTTGACCTTATTGTTCATGCACTTTAATTTTAATTATTGGATACAGGGAACGGTGGCTTATATTTTTTTTCTGTTGTTTGTCTGTTTATATCTGCGAATTGCGGAGTTTAAATACCGGTTGTTGTATGCCCTCCTGTCTGTTCCTCTGCTTTATTGGTGGGGAGGTTCGATAGCCTGTCTTTATGCTGTTTGTTTGTTGTTGTGGGAAACCTTGAATCGTCCGAAGGGTTGGTATTGGACGACGCTTGTGGTGTTTGAAGCAATGCTTATCGCCTTTGGGTGCATGTATTTTTCTGTTTTGGGCGAATATCGTTTTGCTTTTTTCCCCGACTTTTATTACCATAGGGGCTTGTCCGCTCCGGATAAAATCTATTTTTCATGGATTGCTCTGCCGTTTGTTATTATTATCTCTTATCTGTTGCGTGACAGAAAGCCGGTATCAAGAAAGCGGGAATTTGTTGAAAGTTTTACTCAAGTAATACTCATCATTGGCTTGGCGTGGTTTATCATACCTCAATACGATGATGCAGAATCGCTTAAATTAAAAGAATTGGATTATTATACCCGTACACGACAATGGGATAAGATAATAGAAAATTGCAAAGGACGCCAAACAAACTACCTTTACCTTTGCCATTTGAATATGGCATTGGCCGAAAAAGGAGTCCTGGCCGACCAGGCTTTCGTTTTCGACCAACACGGAGTGCAAGGTCTGTTTGTTTCCTGGAATAAGACGGTATCCGTCTCTACCTTGTTGAGTGAATTGCATTTTACTATCGGCAATATGGTATTGGCACAAGAAAAAGCCTTTGAGAGTTATGTTAGTTCGATGGGTTATGGAAATCCCCGTATGTTGCAACGTCTGGTGCAGACAAATCTGATTTATGGCGAGTACGCCGTTGCTGAAAAATACCTTGATGTATTAGAACAGACTTTTTATTATGCTGATTGGGCAAAAGAACACCGGCGGTTTCTTTATAATGATGTGGAGGTAGAAAACGACTCTTTGCTGGGTGAAAAGCGAAAAGGTTTGGTTGACGATAATTTTTTGTCGAATCCGGCGAAGGTGGAGCTTGATTTGCTTTCGGTTGCCAATCAATATCCCCAAAACCGGACACCGATTGAATATGTAGGCGTAGGTTATTTATTAATGAAAGAATTGAATGCTTTTGAACATTTGCTGAATACCTGTTACAATACGGATGTGTTGCGTACATTGCCTGTCTCTTTCCAGGAAGCCGTTATCATACTTTACGAATCAAGCCCCGAAATATGGGCACATTATAATGTATCTGAATCAATCGTCAAGCGTTTTGCCGAATATAAACGCTTGGTGAAGGCCAACAGGGGAGGAGGAGCTACGGCGGAACTTAACCGTTTGTTTGGCAATACGTATTGGTATTATTTTATGTACAAGTAAAAGGTACGTGTATGTTTAATCGAGTCATATATTTGTTATTACTGCTCCTGCCGACAGCCTGTTCCGTGTCTCCCGTGGCAGTGGATGAAGAAACGGGTCAGTCGCTTGGGATATTCCCCGATTATGCGGGTTGCACGATACCTCCCAACATCGCCCCGTTGAATTTTTCGCTGTCGGATACTTACGAAGAAGCCCGTGTACTTTTTACTTTTGGTAGCAACGTTTGGGAAGTGAAAGCCGGAAGCAAACAGTTCACTTTTCCCGCTTCGCGGTGGAAGAAGATGTTGGAGGCATCCGCCGGAAAAACAATCGAGGTGAAAATAAAGGAGAAGAAAAACGGGAGGTGGATAGGCTATGCTCCCTTTACTTTCCAGGTGGCTTCGGAACCGGCAGACCCTTATATCGCTTATCGCTTGATAGAGCCGGGGTATGAATTATGGAATGCCATGGGGATTTACCAGCGGGACTTGGAAACATATGCCCAGTTTCCCATTATGGAGAACAAAATGACGGAAAATAATTGCATGAACTGCCATTCGTTCTGCATGCAAAACCCGGAAAAAATGCTGTTCCATATGCGTGGATCTTTAGGCAGCACCCTGCTGATACAAGGTGGGGAAATTGAAAAGTTGAATACAAAAACCGAACAAACGATGTCGGCCTTGGTATACCCTTCGTGGCATCCTTCGGGACGGTTTGTGGCTTTTTCGGTAAACGATACTAAGCAGGCTTTCCATATGAACGACCGGAACCGGGTGGAGGTATACGATGATAAGTCCGATGTGGTCGTATACGATGTGGAACGGCATGAAATTATAACAGCCCCTGCCTTGTTTTCCGACGCTTGGATGGAGACGTTCCCCACGTTTTCACCGGATGGGAAAACGCTTTATTTCTGCTCTGCCGAGACACGCTTCCTGCCGGATGAGTTTACACGTGTGAAGTACAACCTTTGTTCTTTGTCATTTGATCCGGAAACGCGCACATTCGGGCAGGTTGTTGATACATTGTTCAACGCAAAGGAAAATGACGGGAGTATTTCCTTTCCTCGTGTGTCGCCCGACGGTAAATATCTAATGTACACAAAGGCAAGCTATGGCAATTTCTCTATCTGGCATAAAGACGCGGATTTATATATGATAAACCTTCGGTCGGGCGAACATTACCCGTTGGATAATGTGAATAGCCATGAGGTGGAAAGTTACCATTCGTGGAGCAGCAATAGCCGCTGGGTGGTTTTCAGCAGTCGGCGTTCGGATGGCTTGTATACCCGTTTGTATATCACTTATATCAATGATGAAGGACAAGCGGAGAAACCTTTCCTTGTTCCGCAGAAAGACGTAACCTTCTATCACGCTTTTATGAAATCATATAATATACCGGAATTTATTACCGGTAAGGTGAAAAGGCAAGGCTACCGAATCAGGCAAACGGCAAAGACAGGAAAAGGGATTGATGTGACATTTTCAAGTGAAAAAGCGAAAGCGCTTTATCAGGAATAGATTGTGATAACATAATAATGTGGAAAGGGTGGCCGGTAAGCCACCCTTATTCTATTATAATACGTGTAAATCATTTCCTCCTTCCAGTTGGTCTTCTCCGGAAGGTGTAATTAATTTGTATCCTTTCCCGTGGATGTTGATGATTTCAATAGAAGGATCGTCTTTCAATAGTTTGCGCAATTTGGTGATATAGACGTCCATGCTGCGCGCGTTGAAGTAATTGTCGTCTACCCAAATGGTTTTGAGGGCGTAATTACGTTCAAGAATTTCGTTTGCGTGCGCACAAAGCAGACTTAATAGTTCACATTCTTTCGTTGTTAATTTGGTTACTTTGTCGCCGATGGCAAGCGTTTGCTTTTGTGTGTCGAACATGAAGTTCCCAAGTTTGTAAAATGGGATATCTTTCAGCTTTTTACCTTTTACACGGCGGAGGATCGCTTCAATGCGGAGCAATAACTCTTCCATGCTGAACGGTTTTGTCAGATAATCATCGGCGCCAATCTTGAATCCTTCCAGGATATCTTCCTTCATTGTTTTGGCAGTAAGGAAAATGACAGGTATATCAGGGTTGACGGAACGGATTTCCTGTGCTAACGTAAATCCGTCTTTTTTTGGCATCATAACATCAAGTACACAGAGGTCGTATTTACCTTTTGTAAATCCTTTGTAACCGGCTTCTCCGTCGGAGAACAAATCTGTAATGTAACCTTTCGCTTGTAAGTATTCTCTTAACAACATTCCAAGGTTTTCGTCGTCTTCGCAAAATAAAATTCTCAGTTTTTCTTCCATGACTAACTTTTTATAAGAGGTAAAGTAATAATAAATTTTGTTCCCACATTGCCCGAACCGTTTTCGGCCCGGATCGATCCATTATGGTCTTCTACGATTTTACGTACATAGGCAAGACCTAACCCAAATCCTTTCACATCGTGAACATTGCCCGTAGGCACCCGGAAGAACTGGTCGAATACTTTTTTGTGGTATTCTTTCTTAATCCCGATACCGTTGTCTTCAATGGATATGAGCAACTTGCCGTTGTCGTTCCCGGTTGTTGCCATCAACCGGAGGGGTACATTTTGTCGACGGTATTTAACGGCGTTGTCCATCAGGTTGAACAACACATTCGTTAGATGCAGTTCGTCCACGTAAATGGTTGATTCTATGGCCCGCAAGTCAATATCCAATGTGCCGCCGTATTTCTCTACTTTTAATACGAATGTATTGGCAATGTTGGCTATCAAATCGTTCGCGTCTACTTCCTTGAATTTGAGAACAGCTTTCTGGCGTTCGAATAGCGACATTTGCAATACTTTTTCGACCAGGAATCCTAATCGTTTCGTCTCATCATTTATCACGCCTGATATATGCTTGAATACGTCGGGACTTTTCGTAATGTCTGTATCTTTTAACATTTGCGACGCAAGCGAGATGGTAGAAACCGGTGTTTTCAACTCGTGCGTCATGTTGTTGATGAAGTCATTTTTCATTTCAGACAATTTCTTTTGGCGGAATACGATGTATAATGTAAAGGTGAATATGGCCAGTAGCATCAAGGTGAATATAACCGACGGGACTATAAACGACACTTCGTTGTAAATATAGTCTTGTTTTGTGGGGAAAAACACCCTCAGGTAATTCTGCCTCGACGGCGGATCGTTTGGAAACAGCACGACTGTTAAAATATCGGATGCCACAGGTTGTTTTTCAATCTCTCCATTCAAATAAACCGTATTCCCGTCTTTGTTGATAACAGAGAAAACGAACGGAAGGTTTAAGCCATTATTGATAAATTCCGTTCTCAAATAGGTGTTTAGCTGCTTGAAATCCACACGTTCTTCTATCGGTTTCAATCTGGATGAGTTTAACATGGTTACAACAACTTCGTTGATAAGGTCCATGTTGTACAGATAGCGGCGCTTATACGCGTCGGCTAATTCTTTGGATGTACCGACAATATTACTTGGGGTTTGCTTTTTCAATAGAGAAGAGAGGGGTTGTGATTGCGTGTTGCTGAAGCTATGCAACTCAATTCGTTGCATAGTCCCGTTTGAGTCTTTTATTTGCAATTGGAAGCTCTCCTGACTGCTGAATTGCCCTAGCTGTTGCGAGGCGTAATTGGTTTGGTATTGCCTGTTTCCCAGCTCTTTGCTAAGGTCGTCTTCCACGTATCTACGGGTTTCTTCCAGCTCCAGGTTTCTCGACACTTGAACCAGGCATTTCTTGACTGTTTCATTGAATTGCTCGCTACGTGTTTTAAGTATTTCGCTCACATAGTTTAATTGCAGATAGAGTAAACCTGCGAAAGCGAATGCCATAACACCAGCCAATAACCAGATAGTAGATTTCCTCATATCAATAACATCTCCTAAAACATTAACAAATAACGTGTCTTTTGCGTTAACATTTACACAAAAAAAGTAAAAACAGGGGCTTTTAATTGTTAAAAATATATTACAAACATGACAAATTGCTTGTTTAATCCGATATTGAATAGCAACTTGTAACCGTGGTCAACATGTAATTTTTTTAATTTGCAGGTATCCTGTGCGATGAGGTGAGAAGAGGATGAACAAACGATTAACGGATGGCTACTTTGCGTACCGTTTCCCCTATGCGTATAATGTAGTATCCTTTGGCAATGTTTACGGTGTATTCGCCGGAGGGTTGTTTCATCTCTATTTCTACAACTTTGATGCCGACAACACTGTATATTTCAAGCCTGCTGCCGACCGGGGCATTGGATACTTTAATACGATTGTCTATGGCTGCTACTTCAACAGATGGTTTTTCAGGCGTTCTTTTTGCTGTATAGGGAACCGGCTTGGGTTGCTGCGCATTTACAAGACGCGGATAACCCATGCTCAAAACCCATACCATTGCAATAAAAAGAAACGTCTTCATATTTTAAGTCCTAAATTAAGACAAATATAAAAAGTTTTCTTGATATCAATGTGAAAATTGGTAAAGAATTTACCATTTCTTACGTGACTTTACCCGTTTGATCTGCACAAAGCGCAGCAGTAAGATGACGGCAATTGTAAGGCCGATGACCAGAAAATATTGTGTCCAGTCGGGATTGGGTTTGTTTCCCGGCCAACCGATTATACTCATTGCTATTAAATAGACAAGTAATATTATACTGGTGATATTGACTTTCTTCATGAGGTATTTAGTTGTTAATCGAGGGCAAATATACGTTTTTGTTTTCTTATTTCTGCAGAATAATAGATAAAAAGCGAAGAAAAGAAAAAGAGGGTAACAGGTTAATAGACAGAAATGTTTGTCCATTTCTGTCTTTGAGTGCCGAGTAGCTGAAAAGCCGAAATCGGCATAAAAATGTGAATGTTATGAGCAACGAATTGAAAGTGTCTTTTTATCTCAAACGAGAAAGTCGACTTGAAAAAGTCAGCGTCGGAGAAAATGTATTAAGCATTGGCAGAATTAACTATGCCCTGAAAATCCATGGAGTTTTTATGGTAGATATGTGTTAACTAAAGAATGATTCTAACATACACTTTATATTATCTTCATCGTAAATCATCATTCCGCATGCTATTAAAGAGGCTAGTCCATGCACACATACCCATGATTTGATAGCAGTGTCAAGTAATTTGTCGTCTGAAATATCTGCGGTGCATGTATCTTGTCTCATAATTTCAAGCATAGTTTTTTCGGGAATAATATCTGTTATTTTATGCTCCAAAATATTATCAACATAGATCGCTTTAAATAAAGTAGGCTCGGTATGTGCCGTATAGATATACCCTAAACCATAATCAAGAAACGGTTTTCCCGTTTTTTTGTAATTTGTTATTATATCCTTCAAATAGACAATCATTTTACTTATTACATCCTGTTTTAAATCATCCATATTCTTATATACCCAATAGATAGGTTGGGTAGAACATCCTATTTCTTTGGAAATATTTCTTGCCGATAGGGAAGAGAATCCCTCCCTACGAACAATTTCAAATGCAGACGCAATAATCATTTCTTTTGTAATGGAAGTCGCTTTAGGCATGGGTTTTATTATTTGATATTTTTGATTGAATTATATACAATTTCGTTAAAACGCTTAGGATTATCCATGTTTGCGCAATGTCCGGCTTGTTCAACGCTATAATACTTGCTGTTGGGTTCTGCTATATGCCAAGATTCTGCCATTTGTTTTGCTAAAGCGTTATCTTTCTCTCCTGTTAGAATCAGTAATGGGTAATTCCGAATCGGATTTGGACGGTCTTTTATTAACCTGTTTAAGCTCGACATTATAGTAAACGATTTTCTTGAAAAGCCTTTGGCACTCTCATAAAATTTCAATTGTTCTTCTTTATTGACAGCTGAAACAGAACCTGCATATCGCCTAAATGAATCCATTGAAAATATAACTCTAATCATCCAACCAAACATTTTTTTTCGTTGTGATTTTGCAATTTCTTTATTTTCCTCATTGATATTGTAACCACCCAAAGTTGTTAAGGATAGCACTTTTTCGGGGTATGACAAAGCAAAGTATTGAGCAATCAGAGAACCCATAGAAACCCCAACGATATGAAGCGCATTTATATCTTCTTTCTTTGCTATTTCAAGAATATGTTCGGAAGACATATCTATTTTGTCTTTAGTATTGTGGACTTTCGACAAGCCATGCCCAATTAAATCAATCGTTATTACTCGAAATTCTTTGGAAAAAAAATCAACTTGTTTGTAGAAACAAGTGTGGTCGCTAAAAGCAGGATGTAGAAACAAAATGGCTGGTTTATCAGGCTCCCCACTAACATAGTAGTGAATCGTATTTTCATTTACAGCCAACACCTTACTCTCAATGTTACTTTCTATCTTATAATTCATAAATCCATTTTCTTTCATTTGTTTTAATTCGGCTTTAAACCTATTCTCACACAACACATAATACAGTTTAGTTCCACTAACTAAAAATATGAATACTATTAATAATCTTATCGTTATCTTTTTCATTTTCTATTTATAACAACCGTGATATAACATATATTATATTTGCAAATATAGGAACTTTTTCTTGACTGGATATAAGAACTAACAAAATAATTTGTGTTTTTGCATTCAGAGTCATTTGAAACAATGGAAAAACAAAGCAGGCCAAAGTGTTTCGCTCGTTTCTATATCGTTACCCATTGTACTCTTCTCTTTCTTTAAATATCTGTTGTCCAACGGAAAAAATTTCAAATATTCTACTGTCTTGTTGGAATAGAATCCATTTATATTCGTTGAATTAGAATTTACATTTTTTTAATTCCGGGACGTTTGGAAATTCATCTGGATGTTCTCTCCTTTTCATTGGGATGATTTGGGAAAATCATCTGGATATTTCTCCAAAATCATTGGGATGAAAATTCAATAATTATTTACTGTTGTCAGAATACAAATCAGAAAAGGGCTTCACACCTGTTTGCGGACTCCTCCCACCAAGAAAAATATCACAAATATCCTCTTTTATACAATAAATATTAATACCTTTGCTCTTGCATTGGTTCGCTATCTGTTTTCATGGAAAGCGATTAAAAAGGGAATCAGGTGTAAATCCTGAACAGACCCGCTACTGTAAGTCCTATGCAACATTCCAGCAATTACTCTTGCCACTGATTTAGCAATAAATTGGGAAGGCCGACCGGAATGAGGATAAGTCAGGAGACCTGCCGTGCACTAATTTATCAATAATCTCGTGGATTAGATTTTGGTGCGACAATTATTCTTTCATTATTATTCGGAAAGAGTTGAACTTGTAAAAACAGGTATCTCTTCGCCCTTTTGCAGAATGACGAAAAAATGAGGACAGTTATCTGTGTATCGACAAAATAATCGCTGCCGCCAAACAGTTTCATGTCGATGCCATTCACCCAGGCTATGGCTTTTTAAGTGAGAATGCTCAGTTTTCCCGTCGCTGTAAAGAAGAAGATATCATTTTCATCGGTCCCGATGCTGAAAGTATTGAGGCGATGGGCGATAAAATATCGGCTCGCCGTGCGATGAAAAAAGCCAAAGTACCGGTTGTTCCCGGAACCTCCATTGACATGAATGAAAGATACCTGTTCAAAGTTTGTCAGAAAATCGGATTTCCTGTTATAATCAAAGCTTCGGCAGGAGGTGGAGGAAAAGGAATGCGCCTCGTGCGAGAAGAAAGTGAATTACTTGAAGCCTATAATGCAGCTAAATCCGAAGCGCAAACCTCATTTGGAAACGATGCGGTTTATATTGAAAAGTACATTGAATCACCACACCATATTGAAATCCAGTTCTTGGGTGATACACACGGTAATGTCATTCACTTGTTCGACCGTGAATGCTCCGTACAACGTCGTCACCAAAAGATCGTGGAAGAAAGCCCTTCGCCTTTTATCGACGATAAAACCCGTCAAGCAATGGGACGAATTGCTGTTAAAGCGGCTAAGTCGGTCAATTACATAGGGGCCGGCACCATTGAGTTTTTGGTGGACGATAAAATGAATTTCTATTTCCTCGAAATGAATACCCGCCTGCAAGTGGAACACCCGATTACCGAGGAAGTGCTCGGTATTGATTTAGTTAAAGAACAAATCAAGGAAGCGAACTATACAGTATGCAACAATCAGAGCCAGTAACGACCAAACGGCAGGACTAACCTTTGTCAACAGCCAAACACACATTACTGCACATACCAACCTAAGCACCAATTTTATGTTAATTCCAGAGGTGAGGTTGTTCTTTTGTTTCGTATTGGCGGCAAAAGGTCAGAGAAGTGATACAGACAAAATTTTTTGCTCGAAATACGCTCTCGACTTCAGGAGAGAGGAAGATTTTTAGCAAAACCCTTCAGGGCATAGAATTTTTCGTTTCACAGCTCTGGGATACCTTT
>JAIRRS010000055.1 GCA_031255855.1 Tannerellaceae bacterium
GAATCATCCCAATGAATTTTTAATGATACCTGTCGAATTTTCAATATATTTGCAGTTAATAACATAGGTACGTATTGTTTGATGTATTTGGAGTAATCTCAAAAAAAATAACGAATATGCTTTTCCTTATGCAACAATCCTTATTTCAAGTACGTTATATTATAGAATAGAATACCTCATATTAAACGAAGGAATGATGAGAAGAATACTTATTCCGTTGTGCTTGATTGTCGGGAGCTTTACGACACACGGGCAACGGTCGTATCAATTTGAAGCATCGAACCGGCTTTTCGTGGAAGGGAAAGAACTCTTTAATCTAAAAAACTACGCCGGATGCATTGATAAATTACAAGCCTACAAGCAACAGTTTACAACAGACGCCAACCTGATTGAGGAGGCCGATTTCATGCTGTCCTATGCCGCGTTCGATCAAGGACGCGACGATTCCCCGGAGTTGTTGAAAAACTTTCAGGATACATATCCTGATTCGCGTCACTCCAATGAAGTAAGTTTCCTCATTGGCTCGGCGCATTTCAGCCGCGGAGAATATGAAAAAGCCGCCTTTTGGCTAAACGAAACCGACATCGACATGTTGAGTCCCGAACAGCAGGAGGCATACAGCTACCGCCTGGCCTATTCGTTGCTTCGGAAAGGCGAGATGGAGGCGGCCCGCGAATATTTTTTACGCATCAAGCAAATCGGTTCTACCTACCGCGAGGCTTCTACCTACTATACGGCCTATATTGATTATGCGACAGGAAAGTACAACGACGCCTTGATAGAGTTCACCCGTTTGAAAGAAATTCCGGATTATCGCGAACAATCGCAATACTTTATCACCCAGATTTATTTCATCCAGGGCAAGTACGATAAGAGCGTCGGCGAAGGTGAAGAATTGCTTAGGAACTATCCGTATAGCGAGAACAACAGCGAATTATACCGTATTACGGGTCATTCATATTACCACTTGGGTAATGAAGACAAGGCCATCTCGCAATTAGACAAATATGTCGCCTCTACCGGCGACCCATTGAAGGGAGACCTCTACATCCTGGGTGTTTGTTATTATAATCAGGGTAATTACTCTAACGCGATCAAGTATTTCGGACAAGTTGTCCTCGACGACAACGAACTTTCCCAAAACGCCTATCTCTACCTTGGGCAAAGCTACCTGAAAAGGAATGACAAAAACAATGCGCGCATGGCTTTTGAGGCCGCCGCCACTTCCTCCTTCAATAAACAGGTAAAGGAAACGGCTACTTACAATTACGCGCTTCTTATCCACGAGACCTCTTTTACTGGTTTCGGAGAGTCGGTAACCGTATTCGAGAATTTCCTGAATGAGTTCCCAAATTCGCAATATGCCGACAAAGTGAACGACTATCTGGTAGAAGTATACCTTACGACCAAAAACTACCAGGCCGCCCTCACTTCTATTGAAAAGATAAAACAACCCAGCACAAAGATACTGGAAGCCAAACAAGATATCACGTTCCAACTGGGAACCCAGGCTTTTACGAATATGAAAATGGATGAAGCCATTGCCTTGTTCACCCGCACGATTGATATGGGGATTTACAATCCCGAATCGAGGGGCAACGCCTTTTTCTGGCGGGGCGAATCGTATTACCGCCTGGGCAATTACACAACGGCAATCTCCGATTATCGTACATACGCGAACAATACGCGCCAACGCAATACGGATATGTTTGCTTTGGCCTACTACAACCTGGGATATAGCTACTTCAAGCAACAACAGTATAATGAAGCATTGACAAACTTCCGCCAGTATGTGAAGTTGGAACAAAACCAACGTTCGGAAGCTTACGCAGATGCTCACAACCGCATCGGCGACTGCCTTTTCTATAACCGGCAGTTTTCACAAGCCGAAGAAAGTTATAATCGCGCGGCGACCCTATTGCCTTCGGCAGGCGACTATGCTCTATTCCAGAAAGGATACGTTTTGGGATTGCAGAAAGAATATAACGCCAAAATCAACGCCATGGATAAGTTAATCAGGGATTTCCCCGATTCGCGTTACGTTCCCGACGCAATGTTTGAAAAAGGACGTTCGTATGTTTTATTGGAAAACAGCCGGGTGGCCGCCGAAACGTTCGAAACACTGATACGCCGTTTCCCGCAAAACAGTTTGGCCCGCAAGGCCGGGGTACAAGTAGGTTTGTTATATTACAACGACAACCAGCCCCAGCAAGCAGCCAACGCCTACAAACGGGTTATCAGCAACTACCCGAACAGTGAAGAAGCCCGCGTAGCCTTGCAAGACTTACGGTCTGTGTATATCGACCTGAATGATATTCATTCTTACGCGCAATATGTCAATTCTCTGGGAGGAAGCGCAAGGATAGAGATTTCCGAACAAGACTCGCTTACATATATAGCTGCCGAACGCCTGTTTATGCGGGGCGACTATGAAGAAGCCCACCGCAGCCTGGCCAACTATTTGCAGAACTATCCGGCAGGAGCTTTTAGCTATAACGCGAATTATTACCTGGCAAGCATCGCTTTCCGGAATAAGGATTATATAGAGGCGAAACGCTTGTTTACAATCGTCACTCAGAGCGGGGATACCAAATTCAGGGAAGATTCCTGGGCGCGCAAAGCCGAGATTGAATACCTTGAAAAAGACTATTCAGCCGCGTTGGAAAGCTTCAAACGCTTGCTGCTGTCGGCCGAAAGCTCCGACAACCGGATGGCGGCCAAATTGGGTATGATGCGTTGCGCGCAATTTACAAACCAATGGCAGGACGCCCTTATGGGAGCAGACGATTTGCTAAAGGAATCCAAACTCTCGCCCGAAGTGATATCGGAAGCCCATTACGCGAGGGCGAAAGCCTATATCAACCTAAACCAGGCAAACAGGGCTTTACCCGATTTGCTGGAAGTGAGTAAAGATACCCGTACGGCTCATGGAGCAGAGGCCAAATATCTGCTTGCCCAGTTGTATTATGATACGAACGAAGACAAAAAGGCCGAAGAGGTGCTGATGAAGTTTATCGAAAACGGCACTCCTCACCAATATTGGTTGGCCCGGGGATTTATCGTACTGGCCGATCTTTATATCCGCCAGGGAGACCACTTCCAGGCACGTCAATACCTCGCCAACCTGCAAAAGAACTATAAGGGGAGCGACGACATTGCCGGCATGATAGAAAACCGATTGGCCAAACTTAAATAACGGAAATAATGGAAACAATGAAAATGATATATAAGATAAGAATATACTGCCTTATTGCCCTATCGGGATTATCCGCCGCTGTTGCCGCACAAGAGGAACAAGGGGTAAACCGCGAACTGACGCTCGAACGTGAATACGACCCGTCGGTACAGGACGCCAATAAAGTGAATACGTTGCCTGCCGTAAAAGAGCCTGCCGTAAATAAACGGCCGATTGATTACTCTGCATTTACCGTTCCGGCAGAACCCAAACGTGAACTGGGGATTCTTCCGCCGGGCAATATTATGACCACTATTCAATACAACAAACGAAGAGGATACCTGAACGCAGGCGCGGGTATGTATTTCAATGTCAACGCCGACGCGGGATACCATATCCTAAATACCGACCAAAACCAACTGAACATCTTTTTATCACACCGCTCGACAAAAGGAAACCTGAAATATCTCCAGCAAGAATGGGACAGAAAAGTAAAAGCGAAGCTAAACGACCACCTGGGGGGAATCAAATTCCTCCACCAGTTTGAACAAGCGGCTTTGAAACTAAGCGCCCAATACGGGTATTCATCTTTTAATTACTACGGATTATCCCCGTCTAATGAACTACGCCCCATCGATTTTGAAACCAATCAGGTAAACCGCCTCCTCCATGTAAACGGAGGCGTTGAATCGATTGAAGACTCATCCGTAGGATATCTTTTAGACCTTAATTATACGAATTTTTCCTATAAATACGGATTAGACAAAGAGACCAAAGGCATCACCGAACAGGCCTTCGGAGGCAAACTAGGGCTCAGCGGCACGTTTGGCGGTAATCAGGAAATTGCCATAAGAGGATTGTTCAACTACTTCAATTATTCCATGCCGCCGGAAAATTCAACCGCGGCCTTTTCTTTCGAAAATTATTTTGAAGGAACCCTGAATCCCTATTATAAGGTGGAAGGCGAAAACTGGAATCTTAAGCTGGGCGCAAAAGTAATGTTTATCACTGGCGACAGCAGCACGTTGTTTGTCTCTCCTGATATGGCAGCCGATATTACGGTAGGAAACCGGACGGTCTTGTACTTAGTCGCGGGCGGGGATATTCAATCCAACAGCGCTTATATGCTTTCCCGTGAAAACCGCTACATCAATCCCGAACAGGGTGTGACGCCTTCCCGTACCTGGCTGGATGCCACCGTAGGGTTGAAAAGCGGCGTAGCGCCGGGTTTCTGGTTCAACCTTTTCGGCGGATATAAGATTACGGATAAAGACTATTTCTTCGTTCCTTACCAGAGCAACCGGATGTTTGGGAATGTAAGCCATGTTCTTCCACTTAATTCCAAACGGTTGCAAGCCGGGCTGGAAATGAAGTATGCCTACCAGAAAGTATTCGAAGTAGCCTTGAAAGGTGTTTATACGAATTGGAATGTGGACAAAAAGGCGTCGGCTTCGCCTGCTTCACCTGAAAATAAAGCGTATGGACGGCCTAAGATGGAATTTACAGCCGGATTTACTGTTTGTCCGATAGACAATCTCACATTGGGATTAGACTATTATCTGGCCACCGGCCGGGAAACCTTCCTGCCACTCTACGGAAATGAAAAGATGAAGAACATTAATGAGTTGAACGTCGCCGGTTCCTATAACTTCAACGATACGTTCGGCGCTTATGTAAAGTTAAACAACCTTCTCTTTCAAAAATATGAGATGCTGTATGGCTACCCTCTGCAAGGTTTCAATGTCATGGGAGGAATCAATATTAATTTCTAAAAAATGAATGACCGCAAAATTTATTATTTTTGTTGTCATGTGAAACCACTAAATAAAAGATATCTTATGAGAAACATTTGCTTTGCAGCCCTGTTTTGCCTGCTTCTTCCAATGACGGATGCGATGGCGCAGGTACGTACGGAGTTCATGCTTGAAAAAAACTGGCGCTTTACACGCGAAGATAATCCTGCTTGTGTACAACCCGCGTTTAATGACAACAAATGGCAACCGGTCACCGTTCCGCATGACTGGGCCATTTACGGGCCATTCCATGAAACCAACGACCGGCAAGAAACGGCTATCACGCAAGACGGGCAGAAAAAGGCGTTGGAGCATGCCGGACGTACGGGAGGGCTCCCGTTTGTTGGGATAGGCTGGTATCGTACGCAATTTGATTTACCCCAATTCGCAACAGGAAAAAAAGTGTTCATCAAGTTTGACGGCGCCATGAGCAATGCCAATGTATACGTGAATGGCACGAAGGCGGGCGTTTGGCCGTATGGGTATAATTCCTTCTTCTTTGATGTAACGGAATATATCAAACCCGGAGAAAAGGCGACATTGGCCGTACGCCTGGAGAACCTGCCCGAATCGTCGCGTTGGTATCCGGGAGCAGGATTATACCGGAACGTACATGTGATGGTTGTGGAAAATACCTACATACCTGTCTGGGGAACAATCGTTACAACACCCGTTGTAAACAAGGATTTTGCCCGTGTAAAACTTCAGACAAAGATGATCCGCCCGGAACGAACGTTGCCGGAACAATTCAGTTTGCTGACAGAAATAAGGAATCCGAACGGGATAAAGATTCTGGAAACACGCACATCTTTGACAACATTCGATGAAGAATGTTTCACCCAGGAAGCCATTATCCAAACACCCCGTTTATGGTCGCCTGATACCCCGGAACTATATACGGCAACTTCATTCTTATACGATGGGGAAACATTGAAAGACGAGTATACGACTACTTTCGGCATCCGCTCCATTGAGATTATCCCGGATAAAGGATTTTACCTGAATGGAGAAAAAACCATGTTCAAAGGCGTTTGCAACCATCACGACCTGGGGCCTTTGGGGGCGGCTGTAAACAACGCTGCCATCCGCCGCCAGATACGGATACTGAAAGATATGGGATGCAATGCCATCCGTACCTCCCACAACATGCCCGCGCCCGAATTAATCAGGGCTTGCGACGAAATGGGTATGATGGTGATGGCTGAAACATTCGACGAATGGGCAAAACCCAAAATGAAAAACGGATACAACCTGTATTTCAATGATTGGGCTGAAAAAGACCTGGTGAACCTGGTACATCATTTCCGCAATAATCCAAGTGTCGTGATGTGGTGTATCGGCAATGAAATTCCCGACCAGGGCGAAGAGGGAGGTAATAAATTAGCACGTTTCCTACAGGATATTTGCCACCGGGAAGACCCTACCCGCCCGGTTACGGCAGGTATGGATTATGGTCATCAGGTTCTTAAAAATAATTTCGCGGCAACATTGGATGTTGTAGGATACAATTACCGCCTGCACGTATACCAGGATGCTTACAAAGCGCTTCCCCAACAGATTATTTTAGGTTCGGAAACAGCGTCTACCGTAAGTTCGCGTGGTGTTTATAAATTCCCTGCCGAACGGAAATCCATGGCGAAATACGGCGATCACCAGAGCACCGGATACGACCTGGAGCATTGCGACTGGTCGAACCTGCCGGAAGACGATTTTATCCACCAGGAAGACCTTCCTTATTGCATCGGCGAATTTGTATGGACGGGATTCGACTATTTGGGCGAGCCTACCCCCTATTACACCGACTGGCCAAGCCACAGTTCCTTATTCGGCATCATTGATTTGGCGGGCATTCCAAAAGACCGGTACTATCTATACCGGAGCCATTGGAACAAAAGCGAAAAAACACTCCATATTGTCCCCCATTGGACATGGCCCGGCCGGAAAGGAGAGGTCACCCCTCTATTCGTATACACCAACTATCCTTCGGCAGAACTCTTTATCAATGGAAAAAGCCAGGGAAAACGCACGAAAGATATGAGCGTGACACTGCATAATAGCGCATCAAAAGAGGATGCCACCGCACTGACACGCCAAAAACGGTATCGCCTGATGTGGATGGACGCCCAATACGAGCCGGGAACCGTAAAGGTGGTGGCTTATGACAAAGACGGGAATGCCGTAGCCGAAAAAGAAATCCATACCGCCGGAAAACCTCATCACATCGAATTGTCGGCCGACCGGACAAGAATTTCTGCCGACGGCAAGGATTTGTCGTTTATCAATGTACGGGTAGTAGACAAAGATGGCAACCTTTGCCCGGACGCCACCCACCAGATTAAATTCAATGTGCGCGGCAACGGAACCTACCGGGCAGCAGCGAATGGCAACAGCATCAGCCTGGAGTCTTTCCAAGCCCCGCAAATGAAACTGTTCGCCGGACAACTCACAGCGATCGTGCAATCGGGCGAGGAAGCCGGGCCAATCGTTTTCGAAGCGTCTGCTCCGGGAGTGCAAAAAGCATCCTTGGAAATTATCAGTGAATAAGGTAAATAAGCTATTTCATTATAAAATCGGAATTAGCTCATCCCTCATACGCTAATTGGCGGCGCAGTTTGACAGGGGTACAGTTGAACTGTTCCTTGCAGAAACGTGTGAAATGGCCGGCAAACTTAAATCCATGCTCTTTACGGATTTCTTCAAGTGTTTTGTCGGACTCGGCAAGGCTAAACCGTATATGTTTCGCTTTTTGGTTCAACAGCCATTGATAAGGGGATTGATTGAATTCATCCTTGAATTGGCGGCTAAACGACCTTTTCTCGAGGCCGATACGCTCGGCAAGTCCGTCTACATGGTTTTCCTTCCGGTAATTGCGGAGTACCTGCAACCGGAAATGATAGGATTTGCCAATCAGAGGGTGGAAAAGGGCAGCCATATTTTCTATCGAATAAAAAGATCGGAAAATCACAGACAGCTCCATTTGCTTAATCTCCTGCAAGATTTTCTTATCCATCTTTTGCCTGATATATAATAAAAGATGCTGTATGAAATTATCCATAGGTTCGCAAAAAGCCAGTTTGACAAACATGTAATCCGATTTGCTGCTAGCTGCAATCAGTTCCCGTAAATAGTTTTTATCAAAATGATTGACAAAAACTTCAAAACTAAACCATATTATCTTCAACGGAGATAAAGCCTTGCAGGCAACATCGGCAGCAATAGGAATCAACACAAATTCTTTTTCGTGAACCTGCCTGTTAATAAATTCATTACAACTGATTTTCAGTTTTCCTTCAAGGACAAAAAGGATACGGTTATAATCCTTCATGCCGGCAGCAAACGGGTCTCCTTCCTTAACTTCCTGATATTTAAATCCGATAGGTTGAACCGGAGAAAATATCCTTAGTGATAATGGTTCTTTAATGGCAAACTGATAATTCATAACTTATTTTATTCTAAGATTATGATTACCTGCCCTTACTTTATTGTACAGGTAATCTCCTTTTATTTTACAATACTTTCTGTGTCGTTCGTATATTCTTCGTTCTTTTCACCTTCGCTATATAAGCGTGCTGATCATCAATACATCTTATTATTCAAATAATCTAGATTTTAAATCCTTATTCTTATTGCCAAACAGGGGTAGTTCTTCCCTTTCTCCCCTATCGGATATCTTTTACACATCTCACCGGATAAGCATTGGTTCGCAAAGCAGATGTCGCTGTTCCCGATCCCGGTGCCGATGTAAATTTAAAAACAAACCCATCTCTTGCTCTGGCAGATGCTCCCCAGACTCCTCCTGTGTTTCCAACCAAATGTCCAGAGAATCCATCCAGATAACCGGCTAATGGATAAGAAGCCCCGTTATATGTATTGCTTGTAAAACCATTCCAAGGCGAACCGTCTGCGTCATTTTTCACAACCGCCACACGCCACCCAAACGGACATGGATCGTATTGCGCTTTTTCATCGTCGACTGTGCTCCATAAATTATTATTTTGATTTGGCCCTATCCAGTCGTATGGCGACGACAAAGACACGTAAAACGTATCCGGATGAGCAATGGATTTAGCCAAATTGTCCGCTGAAGTAGTCAGCGTATCAACATTAAGAGGCGATCCCGATGGTTTTCTAAACGGGTCTTTCCGTCCCCATTGATAATACAATCCATGGGACTCGGCTCCAGTAACTGTTGCTCCCAAGTTACGATCCATAAAAACAAACCCATT
>JAIRRS010000062.1 GCA_031255855.1 Tannerellaceae bacterium
ACGGTTTGACGGCCCGGATAAGGAAATGCGCAGCATTTCCAGGGCCGGCAAACTGTGCCGGAGCAATGGCGTGGGAATGAGCGAAGCGAATGACCTAGCCATTGCGGAGGCCGAGCCGCTACTGTGGCGAAGCGTAAACAGTCCTGTTATGCGATGCTTTTTGCACCCCGAACTACGCTCCGCTTTCCATGTGGCACGGAGCAACAAAAAACCTGCTACGAAGCCGCCCGCCAAGGAGGGCGGGCGGTTCCTTATTTGATTTGCTCCAATATTTTTTTCTGTATTTCAAAATACGCCGCCTGTGCTGTTCTCATGTCTATCAAATGATTTTGTTATGTTTTTATAATGGAAATATTTGCATTGCAGGAATAACCACTCCAACCCCCGTTAGCCCTACGTGGAGCCTGAAACATAATCCATTTCACATTTCTTCTGCTGAAGGTAATATCTGCATATATCCAATTATCCTTTTGAGTTATCTTTATTTCACCAACTTTATTTGCAGGTGTTATTGCGACTTGATCGCCAGACCACACATAAATAGGCCAGTTCAAACCAAGATCGCTATTAGCGAAATCACTTGCGGAATTTGTTGTTAAAACCTTTAGGCCCAGCCTAAACCCTGTGCAATTTTGAATCACAGATTGAAATACCATCACAGATGCTGTTTGTCCATCAATCGTCCAACCTTCATCGCGCCATTTCCAATCATTAGCTTTGTCTTGTTCTGTTATCTTTCTGCTATTAAAATTTGCAATTGTTGCTGGCCCAAAATCCCTGCCCGAAACCGTTCCAATTAAACGGCCGTTCCTAACAACAAAATCAGGCTTTCCATTTCCATTGGCATCAAGCCTTTGTCCTTCAGGATAATCTGCTTTGGGACGCTGTTGAGTGTTTTGTTGCTGATTTGTAGAAGTTTGTTGTTGTGTATTTTGTGATTGGGCCACGGAAGACTGCTGTTGAGTTGTGGAAGAATTTTGATTTTTTGAATAAAGAATACCTATTATTAATATAATTCCAGCCGCGATTACAACGCCTTTCCACAAATTTGATTTTTGGGGTGGCGGTGTAATTACTCTCACGGGTTTTGATATTTGTATTTCCGCAGATATTGGAGAACCGATATTAATTTTATTTTTTTTAAAATCATCAGGCGAAAATGTTCTTTTTGTCGTAGTTTCTTTACATTGTATACATCTTCCGCCTAGCATATTCCAGGAGTCTTTCAAATGAACCTTGTTACATTTACTACAAATTACAATTCTATCTCCAAGTTTAAATGATTCTTTTGTCAGTTCGTCAACCTTATGCAGGTCCAGAAACCATCTATTTGAAGAATTAATTGTATGTACTGCCATCTTTTGATAAACCCAAGATAGAACTAAAAAGCACAAAGGACTTCAACATTGCAGCCCCTTATGAATATTCGGCATTACGTTATGTAAATCACCTGAGAGTTCGTAGTATTTGTAACTGCCTTCGGCATTTCGAACAGCAATAATATGTAATTTAGGAAAGCCTATTTCATCAAGGCTCATATTCAGTAGTTTGCTGTCAGAGGACAGAGTTATATCGCTGATATAATTTCGTTCTTCATGCTCATCTTTAGTGATGTCTTTACTTTTGCAGGAATCACATATCAATTCATCAAAAAAAATACGAAAAGAAGGTTTGTAAACATCAATTGCTTTTCCGCAAAATCTGCATTTTGCGGTTTGCAAAAAGGATCTGTCTCCCCTTAAATCAATTACTGAATTCGCGCCTGAATTTTCCGCTCTTGAAACAAAATCAAGGAATTCCCCTGCCGTTGTCTGGTTTGTCATTCCGGTTTCAATAACTTTGTCATAAGAAACATGGGCTAAACAATTCTCATTTTTCTTTAAATCAATAAGGTCAAAAGCGTTGTTTGTCCCTTGATAATAAATTTTCTTTCCATAAGCAGCTTGTTTATTGCAGATTATTTTTACTGCTTCCTGTACTTGCATTGCGGAAACAAGGGCGGATGCCACCTGTGTCGTGGGCGCTCTGCCTTCGGATATTGACCTTTTCTTGAAGTCATCGCAGGAATACCGTACTCTTGCCGCCTTATATTGTGACTCGGAGGCATTACATTCATAACAGGCCGTTTTCGGAGCATTAAAAACACTTACCGATCCGGCCAGTTCGTTAATACCCGCATCAATAAACGGCCTCGACGCCATCCAGCACATTCTGTTTACCTTGAATCTTGTCTCGACGTTATCAAGGCAACCCAATACTACATCAAAATATCGGTATACACCGGTTCCCAAATCCCAGACAATATCTCCAATAAAACAATCTACCATTGCGTTTTCTTCCAGATTCATTTCTTTAAAACGTTCCGCCGCGACAATTGCTTTTTTCTTGCCAACATCATCTTTTTTGAACAAGACTGTTCTGCTTAAATTCGATGTTGAAATAACATCCATATCACAAACCATAACATTTCCTATACCAAGAAGAGCAAGATTTTTTAAGGTCTCATTACCAATGGCACCCGCGCCAACAACAATAACCTTCGCGTCACGTAATTTTTTCTGATCCCACCAAGATATTCTTTCCTGCCTGTCAAAAGGGGATTCTTTGTTCGCAGAGGTGTTAATAATTTTAAAAACAGTTTCCATGACACAACTCCTTTTATTTACCAGGTATTACCACAAATTGCGCATTTCCAGCGATCGTCTTCCCGCAAAACAACCCGCTGGTAAGCGGATTCTATTGATCCGCAAAGCGGGCATCTTTTCGGATTGCTTCGCCTGGGTCTATCGTTCTGCCTGTCCATCTGAATAATTATTTTTGGATGCACTATATCGTCCTGTATTGCGCTAACATTATGTTTTATATTAATGATCTTAAAGACAGGGGTATCACTAATTGATTGCATATTCTCATTTTCTGCCTGATGATTAATTTCCCTTTTTATAATAAAGTGCTGTTTCTTTCTTCTCAATGAAGAAAGATACCCTCGGACTTTATTAACAACCTTGATAAATATATTTTGATGTTTTCTTATAATAAAATCATTCATTTTCAGGGATATCTGCTATAAACCAAGCCGGCACTCAGCGCCGCTTACCGAATAGAAAGCTTTTGCTTTCAGCTTATGGGGATTTAGAACTAATGCAAAGTGCCATTTTTTGTTAAAGAACCGTTTTTGTGTTCCCATGTCAGTCGAGGACATAAATACAGATAAAGAATTGGGGTGGGTATGATACCAGCCAATAATCTTATATTCTTTTTCCGCATACCGGTTATCATATTCCGCTAACATTTTACCCCATGTATCATTTCCCATATTTAAATATGCCGCATTTGAACTGGTTGACTCAGCGGGGATAATTGATTCCGCTATTGAAATAACATTATCTTTCACCTGATACGGTTTGCCGATCAGCAAGCCTCCCTGTTCTACAATATTATTCTCTATCTTTTTTCCCCACCCTATATGATCAAATAAAAGAAATTTGGCATTGTCTGTAAGGAGTATGATGTTCTCCGAACCTATACAGTTTCGCAATTCCGGTTTAATAAAGTATTTTTCTATTAAAAAAACCGCTGTAACCTTATCTAAAATCAATTCTTCTTTTTTTATGATTTTGAAAACCGGTTCTTTTTGGTTTGGAAATTCTGTACTATTTTCGCAGCTTTCAGAAACAACAGAAACATCAGATTGGGATTTTAAGGAATCCTGTCGTTTTAACGCAGGCCGATTGTCAACAATATCATCTAATTCTGCCGAAGTATCCATGATTATCCCTAAACATTCTTTTAGTCTGCTTCCCCAATAGGCTTTCCACTGTGTTTGTTGGGGAGATAAAATTGATATAAAGCATTTTTCTTCCTGTAATGCCAGATGTTTTGCTACTTCCATATCAAATTTTGACGGTTTAACCTTTAGTTCTTTCGGGTGAGTATGATAGAAGCCGATTACTCTTATTTTTTTATTCCCTTGTCTGGCTGTGATTTCATTAATCAAAGGA
Source organism: Tannerellaceae bacterium (assembly GCA_031255855.1). Classification (GTDB taxonomy): domain Bacteria; phylum Bacteroidota; class Bacteroidia; order Bacteroidales; family Tannerellaceae; genus DFXE01. Next base: position 4,002 of record JAIRRS010000062.1, read on the forward strand.
TTCAAGTCTTGTATAAATCGTTTTTCCCGCAAATTTTCATCGGAAATATTTAGTGGAATAATATCATACACTTCACCAAAAATAGTTTCTAATTCGCCATTCTGACATACAAGGCCCATTAACAGGCCAATTTGTTCTACTGGATTATTAGGTGTTTTTCGTTCCCACGCGATCGCTTCAAGCAGTTTTTGCGATGCTTTAGGGAGATAGTATAATTTATGGTAAGGTTTAGGTTCCCATACGGACCTCCAAGATGAGGAAAAAGATGAACAAACGACAGGCTCACCTTGACTCACAAAAGGATTTTTCTGATAATCCATAATTTTAAAATTGGAGTCATTTTCTCTTGATGGCAAAGGTCCCTCCTGAAGAAGAAAACGCGCTGGTCGGATCGGGGGGCTGCTGTTTATCGCAGGGAAACCATCCGGAATATTTATTTGATAAATACCATACATTGGCATCCCTATTGGCCGGGCTTTCCGGGTTGGTAATACTTTGATCAAACTGGAGCGTTTTTATCATTCTGATAACAAAGTTCCCCAAACTTTCAGAAGGCATCCATGTGCCATAACACCACTTTCCGCTTTCCCACCAGTTAGGATGAAAAGGGGCAGGTCTGGTAATCATTGTAATTTGGGGCGCCCCTATCGGATAATTATCAGGGATTAGCAATCGTACAACATTGTTGGTACGGTACATTGGACATCCACTGGAGTCTATTCCATATATAGTTCGGATATTTGCGGTAATCTCGAATTCCTCAACATTGGGCGGCGTACCACGTAATGGTTTCCACGATATAACACCGCCTCGTATACGAACCATTTCCTTGTAGTCGTTACCCAATCGAATTGACCGCAGCTCTTGAGGTGTCGGCATGGCTAGTTCCCCGCATCGGTTGCGGCAATTACACGGATTACAGACCCATTCGCCGCCCCGCCGCTTACCAAAGTTTGGCCGCCTCTGACCTCTGAACCGCCTTTTACCTGTAAGGTATAGCCGCCATTCGGATTATCCGGCATAAAATTTTCGGCTATCAGCGAGTTGATGGCTTTGTCAGCGGTAGTATTCTCGTCCATTTCAACTTCAACTTCCGAACTGTCGGTTGGATGGATAAATCTTACATTAATATTTGCCATAATTTGCCTCCTTAATGGCTCAAAATATTCCTACGCCAGTGTATAATATTCTGGAATATAAAGTCAAGAATAATTGGCACTATTATTTACCAATATACTCAATTTACTCCTACGAAGCGGCGGCACGGATGCCGCCATACCCGATCCCGTTCAGGTTTTTTGTTGCGTCCTTCATACTACGCCCCCGCTTTTTTGGTCGCTCATAGTGGGGTGTAAAAAGTTTCGCATAACTATACCCTTGGTGTGCCTTAGTGGTTAGATCCTTCTTCCCGGTTGTCTACCTTATAGTATACAATACTAGTATTGAGTATATAGTATAGAGTATCTGATACAACACCGCGAGCCGGGGCTTTCCAAAACACCGGATTTTGGGCCCTCTTGACGTTCCGGCGGCTTTCAAGGTATAAAGGCCTTCACGTTGTATATCTTGATTGTAAGG
>JAIRRS010000016.1 GCA_031255855.1 Tannerellaceae bacterium
AAACGACCGGAATAAGCGAAAGCCGGGAAAGTAATACTTCGGACTTGGAAGAAGAAAAAAATACCGATACAGATATTAAGGTAGATACAACCGAGCAACCAGCCGCCGACCCTTACAAGTGGCGTTATATTTTCGGGATACTTATATTAATAATAGTAATTGGGGTAGTTGGATACTTCATTTTACGAAAGAACAAGATATTTATTTCCGTTATTTCTTTCTTCAAACGTTTTTTTCTTCATAAGTAAAGATAGGAAGCCCGCCGCGAGGTTCGCAACCTAAAAGAAGAAACCCGAAAAAGTCCCTTAGTTGGGTTCCTTTTCGGGTTTCCTTTACTTAACTTCTTGATTATCAAGGTTGTTTGCGGAGAGAGAGGGATTCGAACCCCCGGAACCTCTCAGTTCAACGGTTTTCAAGACCGCCGCAATCGACCACTCTGCCATCTCTCCTAGTCGCTTTAGTACATCGCCTTTTTATTCTTAAGACGGTGCAAAGATAATCATTATTTTTTTTACTTCCTAACAATAAGATCTTTTTCTCAGGGTAAACACATCTAAATTAACGTGAGTTCGATATAAATAATTAGAATAAAGCCAACTGTTTGTCATCAATACCATCATCTGGATGTTTTCCCGGTTTCATTGGGATGATCTTCCGAAATCATTGGGATGTTTTCCCTCATTCATCTGGATGATTTTTTTGAACCTTTAATAGGGATTTTTTTCTTTTTAAAAGTAATAAATAAGTAATCCTAAAATCCTGTGGTTGAGGACTGAATGGGTGTTGGTTACTTTGCCGTTCGATAAATTGGTATCGCCATACCAGGCCGTCGTGGCCGAATATTCAACTCCTGCCTTCCAGTGAGGAAGATTATAGGACAGACCGGCGGAAGCTAAAAGAACCTGGTCGATATCGGCTCCTATGCCATAGAACAAAGCCGGACTTACTAATTTATTTGTTGTTCCGAGATTTTTTGAATATCCTACAAAAAAGTTACCTTTCCATGTTGACCCGAATACGGCGTTGACCCATGTCGTTGAGTGACGGGAAGGCGTATATTCCTGTCTGCCTGTCTTCGGATCTATGGATGCCACCCCATATCCGCCCAACATGGCTGTGTGGGTTTGATTGGACGCCAACAATGTTTTCCCTGCAAGAAACAATTTATCAGTCTTATATTGGGCTTGCGCCATAAAGGAGACACTGGTCACCCGTTCATCTACCTTATATATCTCGTCGTTCATCATTGACTGAAGACGCGGTTTGAGCGAAATCATTTCTATTCCGGCTCCACCCAGGAAACCGTTGTTGCGAAATGTAATGCCAGCATAGAGTTCAGGTAAAACACCATTTTTCAGATATTCTTCGCTTTTCCCGTTTGGTCCTGTTGAGAGATATATGAGTTGGTAAATGGCTGAAGCAGTGAGGGAAATTTTATTCTTCCGGTATTGATACTTGATCTGCACACTGCGATTGAACGGCTGGAAAGGGCTTCCTGTATTGAGGTTTAATACTTCCGGCATGACCTCTCCGAATAAGGGGTGCCAGGTTTGCCCGATAAGAAGGGAAGAACCTTTCTCCCAATCAAGGTTTACATAGGCATGCCGAATCCTGAGCAGATAGTAAGCCATGCCGAATCCGCCAAAATCCACTTCTATCTTGGCGGATGTTTGAGCCGAGCCAGTTTTCGGGCCTGTAACATCCAGCCCGAGACGGGTACTGAAATTGTAAAACGCGCTGTTTGGGTTCGCGTTCAAATCCTTTCCTTCCGCGTCCGGCATTTTATCCATAGGATACAGGTAAAAGTCTCCGTCTACCGCCTCGACATTACTTCTTGAATTGTAGTATAAATCACCTCTTACAAAACCGTAAAATTTATACGAGAAGTTCTTCTGTTGGGAAGACACGCACTGAACCACTAAAATACTAACAAATAAAATAACAACTTTTTTCATGATTGTGTTTGTTTACTAAATAGTATTTTAAATCTTTGGGTCGTAAAGATACATAAATTTTGTTTAATCCATATTGAAGAACGAAATATTATTTGTTACTTTGCTTCCAAGATGTAAGCCATGAGGCTTTTTTTAAGTAATAATGTAACCTGCATAGTCTATGAGTCTAAAAAAGTTTTTATTAGAAGAGAAAGATATTCCTACAGCCTGGTATAATATCACGGCGGATATGAAAAACAAGCCGCGTCCTATTTTAAATCCGGGAACTAAGCAACCAGTTAAAGAGGAAGAACTGTATCCTTTATTTGCCAAAGCCTTGGCGCATCAAGAGTTAAATCAAACCGATGCTTGGATAGAAATACCCGGGGAGGTACGTGAGATGTATAAGATATGGCGTCCTACTCCTTTGGTGCGTGCTTACGGATTGGAAAAAGCATTAGACACTCCGGCCCATATTTATTTTAAAAACGAAAGCGTAAGCCCGGTAGGGTCGCACAAGCTAAATTCGGCCATCGCGCAAGCTTATTTCTGTAAACAAGAAGGCGTGACGAATATCACGACTGAAACAGGCGCTGGACAGTGGGGGGCGGCCATGTCGTACGCGGCGAAGGTATTCGGCCTTGAACTGGCTGTCTATATGGTGAAGATTAGCTATCATCAAAAGCCATATCGCCGTTCCATCATGCAAACGTTTGGCGCACAGGTTATCGCTTCGCCCAGTATGAGTACAAAAGCCGGGCGCAAAATACTGACAGATCATCCCAATTATCAAGGTAGCCTGGGAACGGCCATTTCCGAGGCCGTGGAGTTGGCGATACAAACCCCTAACTGTAAATACGTATTAGGGAGTGTATTAAGCCATGTAATGTTGCACCAAACCGTTATCGGCCTGGAAGCAGAAAAACAAATGGAACTGGCAGGTGAATATCCCGACGTAGTTATTGGCTGCTTTGGCGGTGGTTCTAATTTCTCGGGAATCAGTTTCCCGTTCCTTCGCCATAAATTAAATGAAGGAAAAGAAATCCGTATTGTTGCTGCCGAACCGGCCTCTTGCCCGAAGCTGACGCGAGGGGCGTTCCAATACGATTTTGGCGACGAAGCGGGTTATACCCCCCTTATCCCGATGTTTACATTAGGGCACAATTTCGCGCCCGCCCACATCCATGCCGGTGGCCTGCGCTATCACGGAGCCGGTTCTATTGTTAGCCAGTTGAGAAAAGACGGTTATATGGAAGCGGTAGACATTAAACAATTAGATTCGTTTGCGGCAGCAACGTTGTTTGCACAGGCGGAAGGTATTATTCCTGCTCCCGAGTCGGCACACGCGATTGCCGCTGCCATTCAGGAAGCTAACCAGGCGAAAGAAGAAGGGAAGCAACGGACTATTTTGTTCAATCTTTCCGGACATGGGTTGATAGACATGGCGGCATACGATCAATACTTTGCCGGTGACTTGGGGAATTATGAATTATCAGACGAGGAAGTTAACGCTAAACTAGCAGATTTGGAAAAAATCATTTAATACGGTTGCAAATTAATTAAAAGTGGCGCAATTTAAAGATTCACATCTTCGAAATTGCGCTCTTTTTTATATCGTTATGAGTGTCTATGCTGTTTATGAGAAGATAGATTCGTAGCTGGAAACAGGCAAAACCATCTCCTGTATGTTCAAACTGTAATCTTTCTTCTTTTTATCCCACATCCCATATACGGTATGGATTTCTCCGGTTTCATTGTCGTATTCGTAAGAAATCAGGAAAAACGGTTCCCAGTTATTGCTTGTCTTATTCCAGCGGCAAGCTTTTTTTTCGGCCACTTTTCCTTCTTCATTATACGTAAATTCATACTTTACTTGCTTGTTCAACAAACCGCTTTCATTGATAAATACGGTTTTAGAAACAATCTTACCATTTTCTTCCTTTGTGTCGTACATGTAATCTTTTGGAGAAACAGCGTTCATCGCCATACTGCAAACAAATACCAAGATAACTCCCAACACACATTTAGTTAATACTGGCGCTTTCATTTTGATTTGATAGATTTAATTTCATTTTGACGCAAAGTAAGCGTGTGTTTTTGGATTAAAAAAATATTTTCTGACATATTGATAGCAAAAACAATACATTTAACTATATTAAACATTTTTGCCTCGTGAAGGCGGAGGCCCAAAGTGTCAAATCGTAAGCAAAATAACAATTCCGAGACCTGGCAAAGTATGCTATGGTAGCGTGGCGGTATCAGGATAATTTATCGTATATTTGTATTTGAGCTAATACATGTAAATTATGATACTAACCTGTGCAATTATAGACGACGAGCCTTTGGCTATTCGTTTGTTGGAGAATTATGTCAATAAGACTCCTTTCCTGAAACTGGAGGGAACCTATAACAATGCGATTGATGCATTGGAAGATTTGGGCGTCAATCCCGTCAACTTACTTTTCCTCGACATACAAATGCCGGAATTGAATGGTCTGGAATTTTCACGTATTATCAACGCCGATACGCGTATTATTTTTACTACGGCATTCGGGCAGTACGCGCTGGATAGCTACAAAGTCAATGCGTTGGATTATCTGCTTAAACCGATTAGTTATCCCGATTTCCTTCAATCGGCTAAGAAAGCCTTGCAATGGTATGAATTACTCAATAAACCGGATGCCGGCGCGGTAGAAACTACCGCCGAAAGGCCGGAGCCGGAAACGATTTTTATCAAAAGCGAATACAAATTGATACAGATTGAACTTAGTAAGATTCTGTATATCGAAGGATTAAAAGACTATGTGAAGATTTATACAGAAGACAATCCCCGCCCGATACTATCCCTGATGAGCATGAAAAGCATGGAAGAATTATTGCCTTCGAGCCGTTTTGCCAGGGTGCATCGTTCGTTTATCGTCCAACCGGAAAAAATCAAGGTGATAGAACGCAACCGTATTGTTTTCGGAAAAGAATATATCCCGATATCCGATAGTTATAAGGATAGTTTCAATGCTTTCCTCAGCAAGCGTTCGCTGATGCCCAAAATGTAACGTGCTTAAAAGAGAGATAGTAAAAGTTTCTCCAGGTTTTTTATTAACAACCGGCTTTCTCCGGAAAAATTATTTACGAATATAGCTATGGCGTACTGCTTGTTGTCTTTTGTAATATATCCCGCGTAGGCTCTTACCCGGCTCATGCCTCCGCTTTTTAATAAGGCCTTCCCCTGCAAAGCAGAACCTTTCAGAATATTGGCAACGGAACCTTCCAGCCCTGCTTTGGGCAGGGAGGCTATATAAGCATCCGACGCCTTCGACTTGGTCGCCATATAACACAATAAATCACAAATGAAAGAAGCCGTCACCTTGTCGGCCATGGCTAGTCCGCTGGCGTCATACATCCAAAGAGATGAGACGTCCAACCCTTTTTCTTTCCAATGCGACTTGACCACCTCAATTCCTTTTCCTGTGGAAGATATGACCTCTCCCGGTTTCGGTTTGTATTGCAGTCCCAATGTTTTCAGTATGGCGTCTGTGAAAAGGTTGTGACTACGTTCGTTTACGATACGGACAATCTCCCGGAGTGTGGGCGAATAGGTCGTTGCAAGCGTTTTGCGTTTATTGTTTGTCCATCTGTTTTCTTCCGATAATATCCGGTAGCAGGTAGGCGTCCCTTCAATCACGACTCCTTCTACCCGCAGTGAATTATGGACATATTGGGCAAGGAACAATGCCGGGTCGGGGATGTCGCCCCGGATAAGGTAGCGTTCTTTATTGGCAGGCAACGCGCCATATAAATACCGCTCGTTTGAAAAAGGCGCTCCCACAATAAAACAACTGTCTGTCTTAACAGAAGCAACTTTTATATAATTATGGAACGTAATGGAAGGCATGGCCGGAACGGTTTCAGTGATTTTGGGTTTGCTGCCGGGCGTTCCGGTAGTTAAATAGAGCGCGTAGAGGTTGTCGAACACCGAAATACCGTAACTGCCGGCGCCATAATAACTCCCCATGTCTTCGTGAACCCATTTCATGGAAATGCCTTCCGTATCAAAGATGCTTTCGTCGGCAATTACAGCGCCTGTTATTTTCTTGATTCCGGCTTTTGCGACCGCTTCCAGCCATTGAGGTATAAACGTGTTCTTGTCGGGCGTATAGCTGCTACGGGGCTCTGCAAAATGGGAAGATCCCAATGTTGGATCGCCACTACCTTTAATATACAGGTTGCCTTCCAATACTCCGTTTGCAATTTTTCCGTCGTATTCCAATACAGTCGCGAAGCGATAGTCTTCACCTAATAGTTCAAGGGCGGCCGCCGATGTCGCCAATTTCAATACAGAGGCCGGAATAACTTCTTTGTCCTTATCATAAGCATACAGTACTTTTCCTGTTTCCACTTCTTTAGCCATAATGGAGAAAGACGCTCCTTTCATTGACTTAAGGCCCAAAAATTGTTTGACAGGCTGATTTTGGGCAACCAACAAATGGGCAAAACAAAAAAACAATAGTACGACACCTAATTTATTGCACATGGCGAATATCCTTTTACTTTAAATTATTTTATCTTTGCTCTTGACAAAGATAAAAAATTTTGATATGAATCCCTTGTTTGAAAAGCCATTTACATTCGACCGTGTAATTCGTATCGTATTTGGCGTTGCTGGGATAGTAATTCTTTTGTATATACTGACTATCCTGAAGAATGCGTTGCTTCCTTTCCTTATTGCCTGGTTGTTGGCTTATATGACGCAGCCATTAGTGAAATTTTTTCAATACAAGTTGAAGTTCAACAGTCGTGTCTTGTCCATCATCGCAGTGCTCCTTACCGCTATACTTTTTATTTCGTTGCTGTTAATCACGCTTGTACCCTCCATTACTCAGGAAGCAGAAAAAACAGTGGAGCTGCTTCGCACACAACGGGCAGATAAAGAATACATTCCTTTCATCCCAGACTCCTGGATTATTTTCATACAAGAACATGTGAAAGTAGAAGAGTATATGGAATTACTCAGTAAAGAGAACATATTGAACGCTATCCGGCAAATTGCTCCACAGTTATGGAATGTCCTGTCGAGTACTTTTTCCGTCTTGTTCAGCATTACGGTTGTTTTTATTATTTTCCTGTATTTCATATTCATTTTATTGGATTATGAAAGAATCGGTAATGGTTGGGTTGAACTGATTCCGCAAAAATACCGTCCGTTCATACAAGGACTGGTGGAAGATGTCGAATCAAGCATGAACCGTTATTTCCGTGGGCAGGCGCTTGTGGCCTTTTGTGTAGGTATCCTTTTTGCTATCGGATTCAGGATAATCGGTTTGCCGCTGGGTATTGTACTGGGACTTTTTATGGGCGTATTGAACCTGGTGCCCTATTTGCAGGCGTTAGGTGTCTTGCCGATGATACTTTTGGCTTTCTTGAAGTCGGCCGAATCCGGGCAGAATTTCTGGGTTGTCTTGGCGCTTGCCTTAGCTGTCTTGTTAGTTGTACAAGTCATACAAGATATGTTTTTAGTTCCCCGCATTATGGGAAAAGCCATGGGATTGAATCCTGCTTTCATTTTACTTTCCCTCTCTATTTGGGGAACATTATTGGGTTTTATCGGTCTAATCATTGCGTTACCTTTAACTACGCTATGTCTGTCGTACTATAAACGTTTTATTCTTATGGAAGGAGAAACAGAAAAGCAATCCATCCGGAAAACCCTTGAAACAGATATAGAAGAAGGAAACACAGACGAAAAAAGTCAATAAAATAAGCATTAAAACAAAAAAAACTCATCAAATGTATTGTATATTTGAAAATTACTTTTACCTTTGCACCCGCGTTCAAGTTTAACGCACCGGCAGATTTGCTAGCTCAGCAGGTAGAGCACATCCCTTTTAAGGATGGGGTCCTGGGTTCGAACCCCAGGCAGATCACCAAAAGATTTCAAGAAAAAGAAATTCAATGTAAATCCCTGATTTCCATGCGAAGTCAGGGATTTTTTTTTGTGGGCAGTACAAAAAAGGGCATTTACAGGGTCAGTCCGAAAATCCGGTTTCAAAGATTGAAATTCTCGCATTAAGATTATCTTTGTCGGATGAAACAATGGGAAGTATTAAAGACGGTGTTTCCTCAGGGCAAACGCATTTAAAAAAGCTTGCAAATTAGGGTAAAAAGTTTACAATAGGGCATAATAACCCCTTGCGGGGCTTGCGAGAGTCATAATTCTTCATTATGTTTGAACTGTTAA
>JAIRRS010000044.1 GCA_031255855.1 Tannerellaceae bacterium
TAACGTCCTAATAAATAAGCAAACTTTTGGTCGCCGAATTTTGGGAAAACACCCTCCAGCACAGATTTCTGTACGTCACCCGAATCATTAAACATATCTTTTACGACAGCGGGAGGAATAACTAATCCACGGGGAGAATCAAATTCCTCTACTATTCTGTCGAGTATATCATACCATGTGTAGCAGGCTATCTTCTTGATAGCCTCTATGTCTTTCCTTTTAATTTTGAAATTCATAATTGTTTGTTATTCATTCTATTTATTCATCTATATTTTCGTTAAACACTCTATCAATTAGTGTATTGATATATCCTGATGTGTATTTTTCTTTCGGGATTGTCGAAAGAATTTCTACAAGTTTGTGGAAATACGCTACATCAACACCTACAAGTTGCTCGTACAGCACATTGATGTCTGTCAAATCTAATTGGCTCACCTGGAAGAGTATTTTCAGGTACTCGCCGGCATTTATATTCCATCCGCGTTTCAAGAATTTTTTAGTGCGTATAACGCTTGTCAACGGATATAAAGAACCTTGATAGTGTAATTGCTTTTCAAGCAAAGAAATCAAAGCCTCTTTATTAGTCACTAAGCCATCTATAAATGTGAAGTAGTTTGTTGCATGGATAAAATCAAATGTTTCATGTATTTTTTCCGGTGCTCCTTGAAAGCGAACAACTATTTGAATATCATCAGTCAAAGAGATTGCATTAATAGAAATACAAGAAACCTTGTACTTCATTTCTTTTGTTTGCTCTCGTTCCGGCGCAATATATAAACCATCATTTATCGAATAAAGAGCAATGCGAGAATCAGTTAAATTCTCAATGATAATTTTCTTATGAGTAGATTGTTCCTCTTTAAATTCGCCTAATAATTCGTTCTTGTATTTACCTTCGAGTACTTCTATGACTACATTATCGCACAAAGTATTCTCTTTGTTAACGTAGTGATTTACTAACCGCAGTAAAGTATTGTAATCCTGAATGTAAATGTCGTAATCATTTACAGGTTCGTTGAGTAGCATATTGGCTATTGATCCGCCGGAAACAAGAAGATGTTTTTTTACGTCTTCGCATAAAGTTTTATCTTCTATGGTGCTCAACCAATCTTCAAGTTTAGCAACCAAGTTTTTTTTGATAGTTTTTATCTGCATAATGTTTATAATTCATAATTATTTGTTATTATTCGTTATCGTCATCAATTGCCGTTGGGTGTTCTTCTTTCATAGCCCATTGTGGCAATTCAAATTCGTATATTCCGCAGTTGCCCGCCGGAGCTTTTGCATCGAATCCTGGGAACATCTTTTTTTCGTAGCATTCCTTGATAATTGATTTCGCTATATTTGCCTTGTATTTCCCCACTTCAATAGAATCGGGCGTCCACCATAATACCGCCGGTTGGTAGGGTGGTACGGTCTGCAAAATCACCATGATCGTTGCGTTAAACTTCCGGCCCGTTACATGGCTGATAAGTTGTTGGTAGTGTCCCTCACTTACTTCATATTTAAACTTTGCGGCGTCATAAATGAATTTCCCAATACTTTCCGCACGGGTTGTTTTCAGACTGATTATTGCATTTACGCCGATGTTTTCAGCTACGTTTAGCGCATCGGGCCTACACTTTAATTCCAATCCTGTTTCAGGACAATTGCCGTACACCGACACTTCGGACACTGCGCCCTTGAATAGCTTACGCAAAATACCACCTCCGTAAGTGTTATAATGAAATTTTAACGTATCAATGATAACTTTTTGCTCCGGCTTAATGATTTTATATTTGCAGGCGGCTTTGAGTTCAGCTAACCGTTCTTTTAAATCCTGCATTTTCCATTCAGCACCAAATATAGATTTTGTTTCGCCGTTCAGTGTCTGGTAAAAGTTTATAAGCTCAATAATACCATCTTTTGTAACAAGGTTTATCGAGGGGGCCACGACTACACGGTCGAAAAGTTCCGGCTCAAGAAATGCCAAGTGGCAGAACGTGCCAATTTGGAAACATTCTTTATCTTCCTGCTCAAATCGCTGCTCGTAGTCGAACAGGAACGAAAGCGGCGTTTTCAATGCTTCTTTGAGGTTTCCGCTGCTTATGCGCCGCGTGTTGAGATACTCCGACATTTCGTCTTTCACGCAAGTCCCGTTCACGCTCAATGCTTCGATATCTATTTCTACCGGCTCGGCGTCCTTATTTGCACGTATGAAAGACAACATCGAATCAAGCGGCGGGTATTCACCTTTAGCATAATCCTGTACAATGCCGTTGTTCAATTTTTCGGCAGCGTGCAGGGTTTGAAGGGCTGAAAAGTCCAGCCCTTCAATTTCCTGCTCTGTCAGTTGTAGGTTCTCAAACATAACTAACCAAGGATTATAACGTCAAACTTCATTGTACTACCATCTGTAATCTTGTTTTTACTTTTGCCACGGTAGACAATTTCAACTGGTGTTTTTACCGGCAATATGCGCACGGCATCGACCAGTAGCTTTTGACCAGAAATAAAGCACTCTTTTTCGGATACAAATGCACCACAGGTAACGGTTTCACCGTCTTCATTAGGAATTTCTTTCAATCCCATATAATAGACGCGCTGGGGTATTCCCTCGATTTTTGCCCAATCATCGGCTGTTTTGTACTTCATGTTGAGCCAAAATTTAGGCTGCATGTCTTTCAGTTTACCGATTGATTCGGTGTTAGGGATAAAGAAAGTTACTTCTGTTCCTGCAGCTTGTCGAATTGCATCTTTTTGTTGTTCCATTTCCGCATCCTGCTGAATTGCTCGTTCTTTTTCTTCCATAATAATTTTTTTAAAGGGTTAATATTAGATATGTAATATTGAATTTTCATTATGATTATTTTTTTTTTGTTTTTGTTTTTATTTTCCTTCTTTTTTTCGGAACGCAACAGGGCGTAAACAACAAAGCCTGACAGTGCGAACACCCATTGATGGGTTGCACCATAAAGCACAGCGCAGGTACAGAATACCCCAAATACGAGGGGTATGTACATAAGGATAGTGTGAATTGTTTTCATAGTATTAATTATTTATCGGTTATATTCTTTAAGTTTCTAACACAACGCGCCGAAAAGCCTAAATGCCTGTGGGTATTGGTGTGATAATACACGAGGTATCTATCGAAGAGTGTGTGTCGTGCGCGGATTGAATTATTCTTCGTACCGCTCCAATAATTAGCCCTTACACCCTGACCTTGGATAATACCGTTATTATCACACCATCCCCCGAAAACAATACCTAAGCCGAACTCATCCGTACCGCCTTCTGACGGCAGTAGAAACTGACCGCTCCTATCTCCGAATCTTAAAAGATCTTTAAAATCTGTCTGAGTAGGAATACGCCATCCGTCTTCAAGTTTCCTGTTTATGCTTTCGCACATATCAAACGTATGGAATGTGCCGTATTTCAATCGTTTGAAATAGTCATTATTTGCATGATGCCAACCCATCAATGGATAGTTTACGTTCGATTCAATCCACTCCTTGCCGTCAGGCATTATGCCCACCGGATAATAACGTCCTAATAAATAAGCAAACT
>JAIRRS010000050.1 GCA_031255855.1 Tannerellaceae bacterium
AATATTCTCAAACTAATCAGGGAAGATAATAACCTTTCAAGAGATGCTATATCCAAACGTTTAGGAGTTAGTGATTCTTCTGTTTACAGAGATATAGAAAAACTTAAAAAACTCGGAAAGCTGGAGCGTATCGGTAGCGACAAAGGCGGCTACTGGAAAATAAAGTAAGTTTACAATCATGAATTATCCTGATGTTTGATTTTCAAATAATTAAAGTTGTTTTTTTGTGGTTTGAAAATTTACATTACATTTGCAGGAGAGTTATTTGAATTGGTGAAAAATGATGCGAGACTAAGCGGTTAAGTAGTTTCCAAATCATTACCTACTTCCCAATATTAGAGGCTCAATCCCTTGAAACATGCGGCATTTCTAAAAAATCACTATCTTTGTAGCTAAACTATCAAATAATGAAAGAAAACAAAAACCTGTTACTCAAAAGTGCCATGTTTTACGGCCTCCTGTTAGGAATTTTCTGGGTCATAAAATACATCTTCTTCATCCTTGGGAACAACATCCCGTCAATGGCAATCATCTACTGGATACTCACGCCATTAACCCTCATCATAGCTCATGTATTCACCAAAATATACAAACTACAGATCGGCGGCAAAATAGGATTTTTCCATGCCTGGCAATTCGGTGTTCTGCTCTTCTTCTTTGCAGCGTTAATCGTCTCGCTGGTACACTTTACCTACTACCGCTACATAGCTCCGCCCGAATTAATCTCATCATCCATGAACCAAGCCATCGAATTGATGAAAGACATGAACCTAAACAACCAAATAAAAGAAATGATAGAACAAATGACAATCCCCACCCCCATACAAATAACCATCCATGGAATTTTTAACAACATTTTCTATGGACTCATACTATCCATACCCATCGCCGCGTTATTATGCCGTAATAATTCAACCGGATTTATCAACACAAACAACCAAGAAAAAGGAGGCAACCAATAATGGACATATCAATAATCATCCCCCTATACAATGAAGCGGAATCACTACCCGAGCTTCAAGCCTGGATTGATCGAGTAATGAAAGCAAACAACTTCTCATACGAAATCATCTTCATAAACGATGGGAGCAACGACAACTCCTGGGACATAATCAAAGAACTGCAACAAAAATCACCCAACATAAAAGCCATTAAGTTCCGCCGGAATTATGGCAAATCACCAGCCCTTCAATGCGGCTTCCAAAGAGCAAAAGGAGACATCGTCATCACAATGGATGCCGACCTGCAAGACAGTCCCGACGAAATACCCGAACTCTACCGGATGATAAAAGAAGACGGCTACGACATGGTATCAGGCTGGAAAAAAAAACGCTACGATCCCCTGTCGAAAACCATCCCCACAAAACTGTTCAATGCTACAGCCCGCAAATTCTCAGGCGTAAAACTCCACGATTTCAACTGCGGGCTTAAATCATATAAAAACATCGTCGTCAAAAACATAGAAGTATACAACGACATGCACCGCCACATCCCATACATGGCCAAAATAGCAGGTTTCAGCAAAATAGGCGAAAAAGTAGTCCAACACCAAGCACGTAAATACGGAACGACCAAGTTTGGTCTCGACCGCTTTGTAAACGGATACCTCGACCTAATAACCCTTTGGTTTACAGCCAAATTCGGAAAGAAACCCATGCACTTCTTTGGCCTCTGGGGAAGCGTCATGTTCGTGATCGGTTTCATAGCGCTTGCCTATGTGTTAACGATGAAACTCATTTCTATCATGGCAGGCGATTTGCGTCCGCTCGTAGCAAATTCCCCCTATTTTTACATCTCGCTTACCGCCATGATTTTAGGCGTTCAAATGTTTTTGACAGGATTTCTCGGCGAGCTTATTGCCAGGGATTCGCCCAAACGCAACAGATATCAAATAGAAGAAGAAATATGAATGCACTGGAACTAATGAAGAAACGCTGCTCCATCCGCAACTACGCCTCTACCCCGGTTGACAGCGAAAAATTGAATTATGTGCTGGAAGCGGCACGCGTGGCTCCTTCGGCAGTTAATTACCAACCTTGGTATTTCTTGCTGATAAAAGAAGAAAAAAACCGTGAAAAACTAATCGAATGTTACCCAAGGGAATGGATCAAAACAGCTCCCATGTTCATCGTCGTTTGCGGCGACCACAACCAATCGTGGAAACGCCCGGCAGACAAGAAAGACCATCTGGACGTAGATGCCGGAATCGTAACCGAACACATATGCCTTGCCGCAGCCGAAAAAGACTTAGGAACCTGTATCGTTTGCCATTTCGATATGCCGTTACTGAAAAAGAATTTCAATCTGCCCGAATCAATAGAACCAGTCGTCATCATTCCGATAGGTCATCCGGCAGAAACCAATCTGTTTGAAAAGACGCCCAGAAAACGGAAAACAATCGAAGAAATAGTCAAACAAGAAACATTCTAACCTCCAAAGTACAACAAAAATGAAAAGCCGGAAATTACGCGAAATAGCGCCTGAACTCGACTCCCTTCGTTTAGGCAGTGGCTGGAGTATCGACGACTTAGACAAACCCCAAATCATAGTTGAAAGCAGTTACGGCCATAGCCATCCGGGAAGCGCCCATCTGGACAAATTAGTCGACGAAGCAGATAAAGGCATAAATGATGGCGGAGGAAAAGCAGCCAACTATTACGTAACCGACATCTGCGACGGCGAAGCCCAAGGACACGACGGCATGAACTACTCCCTGGTTTCGCGCGAAGTTATGGCCGCCATGATAGAAATTCACGTAAAAGCCACCCCCTTCGACGCCGGCATATTCATCGCCAGTTGCGACAAATCCGTCCCGGCTCACCTGATGGCCATCGCGCGAATCAATATGCCCTCAATATTTATCCCCGGCGGTATTATGAAAGCAGGCCCCGGCTTATTGACACTTGAACAAATCGGCAAATACAACGCGCTATATGCCCGCAAGGAGATTACGGAAGAACAACTCATGTCATACAAAAGAGACGCTTGTCCCGATTGCGGAGCCTGCTCATTTATGGGGACAGCCGCCACAATGCAAGTCATGGCCGAAGCCTTGGGGATAGCCATGCCGGGATCAGCGTTAATCCCCACGCACGTACATTATTTAAAAGACATTACCCGAAGGTCGGGCGAACACGCCATTGCGCTGGCAAACGAACAATTGCTCCCCTCAGAAATAATGACCCGCGAGGCATTCGAGAATGCTATTATGGTACATGCGGCAATTGCGGGTTCAAGCAATAGCCTGCTCCACCTTCCGGCAATTGCCCGCGAATTGGGAATCGACTTGCCCCCCGGGGTATTCGACGAAATACACAAAAAGATCCCATTCCTGCTAAACATCCGCCCAAGCGGATTCTGGCCAGGCGAATATTTCTGGTACGCAGGCGGCGTACCGGCCATCATGGAAGAAATAAAAGACTTCCTGCATCTGAATATTCGAACAGTAACCGGCAAAACAGTCGGTGAGAATCTCGATATCGTACGACAGACAGGCTTTTATGAAGGATGCCATAAATATCTTCCCGCCTTGGGCGTAAAGGTCGGCGACATCATCAAACCACTCAACCATCCCATCCGTCCGCAAGGAGCAATTGCCATACTGAAAGGCAACCTCGCCCCCGGGGGCGCGGTAGTAAAACATGCAGCCATATCCCCAAAGCTGATGCAGGTTACATTAAAAGCGAGAGTATTCAACAACGAAGAAAGTGCCCTACAAGCCGTACTAAACAAAGAAATACATCCGGGGGAAGCCGTCCTTATCAGATATGAAGGCCCAAAAGGCAGCGGAATGCCGGAAATGTTCTATACAACAG
This sequence comes from Tannerellaceae bacterium, assembly GCA_031255855.1. Taxonomy (GTDB): domain Bacteria; phylum Bacteroidota; class Bacteroidia; order Bacteroidales; family Tannerellaceae; genus DFXE01. The sequence goes on from JAIRRS010000050.1 coordinate 3,816, forward strand.
AAGCCATCGCTTCCGACCCCGAATTGATAGAAACAATTGCCTTGATTACCGACGGACGTTTTTCAGGTGCCACAAGGGGACCTGCTATAGGCCATGTGTCGCCCGAAGCCTCGGAAGGCGGACCAATCGCGTTGGTGGAAGAAGGCGATTTAATAAAAATCGACATCCCGGCCCGCAAACTGGATATTGTAGGCATTTCCGGAGTTATCGAAAGCCCGGAAGCAATAGATGCCGTCTTTGCCGAACGTAAGAAAAATTGGGTCAAACCTAAATCACGTTACAATAGCGGTATCCTCAGCATTTATACAAAAAACAGCGCCTCTCCTATGAAAGGCGGTTATATGGAATAAACTATATTTATACTATTAAAACGATATGAAAGTAGCTTTTATGTTAATCAATGACACCTGTGCCTTAGCCGGTACAAACAGCCGGAGGCTCCTTCGGTTTTGTGTGTTTGCCGTATGCATACCACTCCTCTCCTGCACCAACAAAGGACAATATTTCGAAGAAAGCGGTTCGGTATTCCATACACTTTATAAAATCCAATACCAGTCTCCCCAACTATTAACAGATAAGATTGATAAAGAATTACAAGATTTCAATCTATCCTTAAACCCTTTTAACCCCAATTCTATCATTGCCAAAGTAAATAAAAACGAAACGGTAGAAGTAGATGATTGGTTTACAGACGTATTTAACAAAGCGCAAGAAATATCGGAAAAAACCAACGGTGTATTTGACGCCACAGGCGCCCCGCTCTTCAACTTATGGGGATTCGGTTTCAGCAAAATGGATAGCATAACACCACAAATGATCGACAGCATCAAAGCATTCGTTGGTTACAATAAGATACGTCTCGAAGGCAGACAAGTAGTAAAAGACGATCCGCGCGTCATGCTCAACTACTCCGCCATAGCTAAAGGATATGCCTGCGACGTAATAGCCCGCCTGTTAGAACGGGAAGGAGTAACCAACTACATGATTGATATCGGTGGGGAAATAACCATAAAAGGTGTAAACCAGAACGGAAATTGCTGGCGTGTAGGCATCAACAAACCGGAAGACGATCTAGGCGGCATCAACAAGAAAGTGGAAGAGGTAATGCAACCTTGCAAAAAATGCGGCGTAGCAACATCGGGTGACTATCGTAATTACTATGAAAAAGACGGCAAAAAATATGCCCATACAATCGATCCCCGCACCGGATATCCGGCAGGACAAAACATCCTCAGCTCCACAGTTATAGCCAAAGATTGCATGACCGCCGACGGTTACGCCACGGCCTTTATGGCTTTAGGTTCCGAAAAAGCGATAGAAATAGCCCAATCTATCCCGGAAATTGAATATTATCTTATCTATGTGGATAATAAAGGAAAACACCAAATTGCCTATTCAAAAGGAATGCTCGAATACCTTCCGAACCGGAAAACACTGGACATATTAGAGAATCCGTAAGTAACTTTTTCTGTTAAAATTTAGACAATTCATGGTAAACACGTTGGATAGGCAGTCCCATGACATTATAGAAAGAACCTTCTATTCCCTCAACAGCTACGTAGCCAATCCATTCCTGAATACCATATGCTCCGGCTTTATCATACGGGTGATAGTTATCTACATAATAAATTATATCTTCCTCTCTGATAACAGCAAAGCGTACTGTAGACACAACAGAAAAAGAAACTGACTTATTCCGCGTGGTAAGGCATACACCTGTTATTACTTTGTGAATGTTGGAAGACAAGGACGTAAGCATCCGGATAGCATCCTCCCTGTCTGCCGGTTTACCCAAAACCTTGCCTTCAAGCCATACAATCGTATCGGCCGTCATCAATAATTCATCATTCTGCAATGTCGGGCGATAAGCGTCTGCTTTCTTATTTGCAATAAAGACCGGGATGTCTTCGGCATTCAATGAATTAGGATATGATTCATCCAAATCAGGCATGGGCTTTACTTCAAACCGGATGCCCAAACCGGAAAGCAATTCTTTTCGCCGGGGGGAATTAGAGCCTAAAATGATTTTGTATTTATCCAGATTCGTAAGCATACGTAATAACAAAGATTACCAGCCAAAAGCCTCGTCACATATCCAGGAGCCCTGCGTCTTCATCGTTTGTTCTATAATATCCCGTGCCACGCCTTCACCTCCTTTTTTATGGGATATGTATCCGGCTATTTCTTTTACCTCGGGCACGGCATCTGCCGGTGCAACAGCCAACCCTACGCGAGACATTACTTCATAATCGGGGATGTCATCGCCTGCATACATTACCTCTTCATCTTTCAATCCCGTTTTTTGAATAAAGTCGTTATAATCATCCATTTTAATGGAACTTTTCATATAAATATGCTGGACTCCCAAACGGGAGAAACGAAGTTGTACAGCATCGGTATATCCTCCGGTAATAATACCTATCTGGAATCCTTTTTTTACAGCCAACTGAATGGCGTAACCATCTTTCGTACTTACCGTGCGCATTGGGTCGCCGTTCGGATGCAAAGGGATAACTTCGCGCGAAAGAACCCCGTCTACATCAAAAACAAAGGCTTTTATCTTTGTCAAGTCATAACTAATACTGCTCATGCTGTAGTTTTTCTTTGTATATATTCTGGCTGATTAACCGATAAATGGTCTGCATACCGGGGTCTTTCAGCATGGCAATCTGTTTATCCATGATTTCTTTGTCAAACCTCACTGCAGGTCCTGTCTGTGCCTCGGCAGGCGGAACGTCGACTAATTTTTGTGCCGTTTCCACAATCAGAGGTAAAAGTACATCATACGAAATGCTTTGTTCGTCTAGTATTTTACTTGCCAATAAATACATATGGTTGGTAAAATTACATGCATATACGGCTGCCAGATGGAGGAACCTGCGTTTTTCCGAATCCAGCTCCACCGCATTTCCGGAAAGGGCGATGGCTATCTTTCGAAGCATTTTCAAATCTTCCGGATTATTGACTTCAAGGAATATAGGGATTTGATCCAACTTCACACGCCTTTTCTTTGAAAATGTCTGCAACGGATAAAATACGCCATACCTTTCCGCATGGCCTTCAAACACCTGCATCGGAACACTTCCTGCCGTATGTACCCACATTCCGTCATTGGGTTTTACTTTGGCAATCACTTCCGGCAGGGCAGTATCTTTCAATGAAAAGATATACAAATCTGCATCAGGTATTATTTCATTTATATTCGTGGTCCATTGGCAATTTAGTTTCTTTGCCAACGATTCGGCGCTGTCGCGGGTACGGCTGCATATTTGTGAAATTGTCATCCCTGCGCGCTGCATTTCAAGCGATACACAAGTAGCCAGATTACCCGCCCCGATAAATACGATTTTCATGCTTTTAGGTTTTTATTGCCTTCAGATATTTTATAATAGGTTTCGATATGTATTTTTTCCCACTGAAGACGCGATTCGTCAAACGGTTTATTTTCTTGTGCTTTATATCCGAAAGCTATTACAGAAAGTACTTCAATCTGGTAAGGTATGTCAAACAAGTCGCGGATATATTGGGCCGAATCCATATCATCTTCTGTCTGCCGTCCGCGTATCTGGCACCAGCAACTACCCAGTCCTAGGTCTTCTGCCTGCAATTGCATCATAATAGACGCGATAGAAGTATCTTCAACCCATGCTTCGCTTTCCATCACATTAGCCATAACGATTACGGCAAGGGCGCATTCTTCCAGGAATTTCGCACCGTGTGGTTTACAAGCTGCCAGCTTTGTCAGCATCTCTTTGTTCTCAACTACCAGAAATTGCCACGGGGTACCGCGCTTTGACGACGGCGACATTAATCCGGCTTTGAGAATCAACTCCACTTGCTCAGGCAACAGCAATTGGTCTGTAAACTTACGCGTACTCCGCCGTGCCTTAATCAACTTTGAAAAACTATCCATCTTCTGTACGTTTTATACAAATTAGCCTTATTCTAATTTATGCAAAGATAATGACTGAAAGGCAAAATCCATTCAATCTGCCACAAAATAAGGAATAGAAAAAACATAAAAAGAAGAGGCTGGCGTTAATTGTCCAGCCTCTTCTTTATACATATCGCATTTATTACTTAGCGTAACTAACAGCCCGGGTTTCGCGGATGACTGTGATTTTTACTTGTCCCGGATAGGTCATTTCATCCTGGATTTTTTTGGCGATTTCGTTTGACAGGTTCTCTGTGTCTTTATCGTCTATTTTGTCGGCGCCAACTATTACACGCAATTCACGTCCGGCCTGGATAGCATACGTCTTAACAACGCCCGGATAGCTCAAAGCCAACTGTTCCAAATCGTTCAATCGTTTGATGTATGCTTCGACAATTTCCCTGCGTGCACCTGGACGCGCACCTGAAATCGCATCGCAGACCTGAACAATCGGAGCTAATAACGATTGCATTTCCACTTCGTCGTGGTGGGCTCCCACCGCATTGCAAATATCTGGTTTCTCTTTATATTTCTCGCACAACTTCATTCCCAAGATTGCGTGTGGCAATTCCGGTTCGTCATCCGGTACTTTACCTATATCGTGTAATAGACCTGCCCGTTTTGCTTTTTTAGGATTGAGGCCTAATTCGGATGCCATAACAGCGCATAGGTTGGCTGTTTCACGAGCATGCTGCAATAGGTTCTGTCCATATGAGGAACGATATTTCATCTTGCCAATCAATCGGATTAGTTCCGGGTGCAAGCCATGAATACCTAAATCAATTGTCGTCCGTTTACCGGTTTCAACAACCTCTTCTTCTACCTGTTTGCGTACTTTAGCTACTACTTCTTCAATACGTGCCGGGTGTATGCGTCCGTCTTGTACCAATTGGTGAAGCGCCAAACGGGCCACTTCGCGACGTACCGGGTCAAACCCCGAAAGCACAATGGCTTCGGGTGTATCGTCGACTACGATTTCAATACCGGTTGCAGCTTCCAATGCACGAATATTACGTCCCTCGCGCCCAATAATACGTCCTTTGATTTCGTCTGATTCTATATGGAAAACAGTTATTGAATTTTCTATCGCTGTTTCTGTCGCCACGCGCTGGATGGATTGAATAACAATTTTCTTGGCCTCCTTATTGGCTGTCATTTTGGATTCTTCCACAATTTCGGAAATATAAGACGCGGCCTGTGATTTTGCCTCTTCTTTTAACGATTCGAACAAACGTTCCTTGGCTTCGTCGGCAGATAATCCGGAAAGTACTTCCAGTTGTTCTACCTCCTTTTGGTGTAATTTGTCAAGTTCTTGCTTCTTTTTTTCTACTAATTCCAGTTGAACGTTTAAGTTTTCTTTTACAACATTTATTTCCGAATTTTTTCGTTGCAAATCTTCATGGCGTTGATTGATACTCAACTCTTTTTGTTTCAATTTTGCTTCTATAGACTGAATCTTTGAATTACGCGCGGAAACTTGCTTTTCCAAATCTGCCTTCAAATGCAGGAATTTTTCTTTTACTTCCAGAAGTTTGTTCTTCTTTATTACTTCCGATTCCTTTTCAGCTTCCCTAAGCATTGAGTCATACTTGGATTTGAAAAGGAAATGGATACTCAACCACGTTAGCAAACCTCCTAAAATGAAGGTCGCTATTGATATAATTATAGTCATTTCCATTATTACATTTAATTAATTCACTATTATATTGTATAAAAAACGCACACGCATAACACAGATACTGTGCATGCCGTGCGGAAAATATCGTAAAAAGCCAAAAAGTATTACTTGTCCTTCAGATACAATTCCAACTCGTTTGTCAGTTGTAGAACCTTCTCTGCATAAGGAGCGGTGTCATTCTTTTCTTCCAGTCTCAAATTTTCAATTGATAGCTGAAGAGTAACCATGGCTAACAAATCCTTTACATCTACTTCTTCGCTTGAAAAAACTGCCCGGTATTGATTCATTTTATCGTTAATCTGCTTTGCCGCACCACGCGTCAACTCTTCGTCTTTCCGATTAATCCATAAACCGTATGTCTTCCCTGCTATTTTAAAATGTATAAGAAATTTATCATCGTCCATCGCGTCTATTCATTTAATAGTGCAATGCACTTGTCTACTTCCCGCACTAATTTTGACAACCGCATTTTCGCGCTTTTCACTTCTTTTTCTTTTACAGAAATAATCCGCGCTGTAAGCATATTGTCGCATCTGGCTTTCAATTCCCCAATTGTTTGTTCCGCTTGTTCCAGCTCTTGGCCTCTTAATTCCAGAGAGATTGTAAGTTCTTCGATTTTCTTTGTTTGTTTGTCACATAACACGATCAAATCTTGAAGCCTTACTTCGAAAACAGCTAACATTTTTTTTTGTTCATCGGTCATTTTATGCCAAATTCTTTACAAAAATAAGCGATTGATTTGAATTTGGCAACAGTCGTGTTAATTATTTTAATTTATACACAAATAGACACAAAAAAGGCCGTCCAATTCCTCGAACAGCCCTTCATCAATTACAATCGTTTTTTACACTTATACAAGTGATACAAACCATTCCCCTTCATTTTCTTCGAAAGCCAACTTGCCTTCTTTCGCCAACCAACCCAACGCAGCATATAAATCTTTTTCTGCTTTGATCTTGGTTTCTTTTTTGAGATTCTTCAAACTCATTTTGCCGCCATCACTTAAAGCGTTCCATACAAGGCCGGCATTATTTCCAATTAACTCAATCATTTCTGGTCATTTTATTATTAAACGTAAGCAAAAATATAGATTAATCTATTAACAAAGAAAGAAATATATAGTTTTTAGTATATTTTCGACAAATCTTCAGCTTTTAAAAACAATTAACAATTTTGTAATATAATTTCATTTTTCCCCTCAGAATTTATTCGCGTAATTTCAAGGTTTGTTGCCAACACGTACCTTTTAATGAATATAAAATACGTAAACATGATACCCGACAACATCATTGTCGGGGCGTTTCATCATCGTCCCAATCGTATTCTTCGTATTCATCATCCCAAATATCATCATCGTTGTCGTCCACAGGAAAGAATTCGTTGTCGTCTACAGGAAAGAGTTCATCGTCGTCGAAGAGGATGGTAGCCAAATCCAAATTCTTATGGATAATCCGTTCGGCATCCTGGAACGTTTCTTTATTTAGTTCCTTCCAAAGGATATCTTTTAGTTCTGCAATCCCATAACCCGTTATCGATGAAATAAAGACAGATGGTATGCCTTCCGGCAATTCTTCCGATAAGGCTTTCACCAGTTCATCATCCAACATATCACTTTTCGTAATAGCCATCACCCTGCTTTTGGTAAGTAAATCAGGATTATACTTTACCAATTCGTTATGTAATATTTCATACTCTTTCCTGATATCGCCGGAATCCGCCGGAATCATAAAAAGGAGTAATGAATTTCGTTCTATATGCCGCAGGAAACGCAAACCTAAACCTTTCCCTTCACTCGCGCCTTCGATGATACCCGGTATATCTGCCATTACAAACGAACGGTTATCCCTGTAACCGACAATTCCCAAGTTAGGCTCAAGGGTCGTAAACGGATAGTTGGCTATTTGGGGTTTGGCAGCCGAAACAACCGACAACAAAGTGGATTTTCCGGCATTGGGAAAACCAACCAATCCAACATCGGCCAACAGTTTCAGTTGAAGTATGACTTTCCGCTCTTCGGCCGGTTCACCCGGCTGGGCATAACGGGGCGCCTGGTTGGTAGACGTCTTAAAGTTCCAATTACCCAACCCTCCACGGCCTCCTTTAAGCAACAACACTTGTTGGCCGTCTTCTGTCACATCACAGATATATTCGCCGGTGTCGGCATCGTAGACAACCGTTCCGCAGGGCACTTCTATGATACGGTCTTCACCATCTTTTCCCGAACTTCGTTTGGCGCTTCCGCCCTCTCCATTGGTAGCAAAGATATGCCGTTCGAACTTCAAATGGAGCAATGTCCAATAGTTCCGATTCCCGCGAAGATAAACATTTCCGCCCTGCCCGCCGTTGCCGCCGTCGGGACCGCCTTTAGGAATATATTTTTCCCTACGGAAATGGGCGGAACCTCTCCCACCCTTTCCCGAACGGCAATATATCTTCACATAATCTACAAAATTCGATTCAGCCATCTTTTTTATAATTAACGATTAATAGCAACCTGGATCAATCATCAACCGTTAAGTCAACCATTAATCGTTGCGTTGATTTGTTCTTTGATAAGTCCGAATATATCTTCTATCGTACCAACACCTTCGATAGCATGGTGTTTCCCTTCTTTGATATAATATTCCGCCAAAGGCGCTGTTTGCGAATGGTACACTTCCAACCTCGACTTTATCGTGTCGATATTGTCGTCGGAACGCCCCGATCTTTTGCCTCTTTCCAAAAGACGGTTGATTAATTCTTCTTCATCAACATGGAGGTTAATCATCAGCGTTACATCTGTTCCACGTTCGTTCAACATTTTTTTGAGGGCTTCCGCCTGCGGGATTGTACGTGGGAAACCATCGAAAATGACTCCTTTAGAAACCTTTTTACTATCCAATACTTTTGCAAGCATGTCGATAATCAACTCATCAGGAACCAGTTGGCCTTTTGTGATATAATCATTCGCAATCTTACCTAATTCCGATTCCGCTTTGAGTTCGGCGCGTAATACATCACCGGTTGAAATATGGTCTAAGCCAAATTCTTTGATAATTAATTCACTTTGTGTTCCTTTTCCCGAACCGGGAGCGCCAAAAATTACTATGTTCAACATCTTTAGGTTCATTATAATAATATGTATTAATCCTCTACAATTTTATAAATATCCCGGTACGAACGTCCCAGTTCGTTATAGTCTAAGCCATAGCCTACGATAAAATCATTGGCTATTTCCAGTCCTACATAATCGGGTTTAACATCATACCGCAAAGTATCCGGTTTAAAAAGCATGACAGCCAGCTTTACGTCGGCAGCCCCGTCTTCTTTCAGCTTTGCTATGATGTTTTTCATGGTAAAGCCGGTATCGATAATATCTTCGAGGAGAATCACCGAACGCCCTTTCACTTCCGATTTAACCGGCATAATCTCCACCAAATTTTCCGTAGTTGTTGTTCCATGATAAGAAGCATAGCGGGCAAAAGTCAATTCGTAAGGCCCATTCAAAAAGTGCATGATATCTGCAATAAACATAAACGCACCATTTAAAATACCCACAAACAACGGATTCTGCCCTTCAATATCCTTTTTTATTTGCAGGGCAACCCTCTCAATTGCATTCTTAATATCCTTCTCAGGGATATACAATTCAAACTCCTTATCTTTTAGCCGAATCCTATCCATACTATCATCATAATTTTGAGCCGCAAAGGTACTATTTTTTCACAAATCATACTAGAATCGCCTTACTTTATGTAAGGCTGACGCATTTAAGGTTGAATACATTCCTGCGTTCTCCCTTATCCTCCGGCTCTGATTTTTGCTATTTTTTACTTGACAAATTGATTTAATAAATGCTTATCAACTATCATTTTTACGAATTTCGTGATTTTCCGCTAACATAATAGTTGATAAAAATCTAAAAAACAAGCATGAACGAAAGATTTATTAACCATAAACCACAGAAACTTAACAAATGTTTGCAAAAAATCAAGTTGCTGTTGGAAATTCATCTGCATGTCTTCTTATTCTCTTTTGGATAATTTCCCATCACTATCTTATGTTTTCCAAAATTCACCTGGATGAATTTTTAACGATTCCCTCTAAATCAAAATCCAACGATATGAAAACCTAAAACAAAACCTATTTTAACTACTCATTTGTGTTAAAAGACAGCCGGAAATGAACTAACAAAAACTCCACAAATCACTTATTTTTCGTTTCTTTTAATATATTATTCCACATTTACACCGTCTTGAAGTAACAGAAATAACCTTTTTCGCTAACAAATTGTCAAACACAAACTTTGCGAGAGCGGCTTTTTCCCGACAAGATCCGGACTTGCATCCAAAAACGGCAAGCATACAGGGGTAAAATTAACAAATTGCAACTTGTCAAATTCCGACCCTCCGATTGCAGAATGTCTAACTATTCTCTTAAAATTACAACAGGAACAGGTGTAAAAACCGTATAATACTGTAGTAATTTCATAAAACAAATCCACAGAATCTTTCTAAAGGCAAACTTTGTTATACATTTGCATATTGACAAAAACTATCATTATGATTAAAATTTTCGCGACAGAAAAGGTCAAAGAACTCGACGAATACACGATAAAAAACGAACCCGTCAGCGCACTGGATTTGATAGAACGGGCTGCAACCCGATTTGTTCAGGAATTTACACGCCGATACTCCAAGCAACACCGGATGGTAGTATTCGCGGGATATGGCAACAACGGCGCAGACGCCCTTGCCATCGCACGCCTCCTGAAAGAAGAATCGTACAAAGTGATAACTTATTTGTTCAAGACAAACAAGCAATTATCGCCCGAATGTGATGAAAACAGATTCCGGCTTATTGATTCTGATTCGTCGGGATATGAAGAAGTGACAGACAGGTTTGACGCGCCGGTATTGACAGAACACGACATCGTAATCGACGGCTTTTTCGGATCGGGCCTCAACCGTCCGCTGGAAGGAGGATTCGCCGGAGTGGTAAACTATATAAATGAATCGGATGCCACCGTTGTATCCATCGATATTCCTTCCGGATTATTTGGCGAAGACAACCGCCAAAATAACCCGGATACGATAATCCATGCCGACCTTACACTGACGTTTGGTTTTCCAAAATTGGCATTCATGTTGCCCGAAAACGAACCATTTGTGGGAAAATGGAAGATTCTCGACATTGGATTGCATCCCCAAATTATAGAAACGTCCAAAACGTTTTACTACCTCATCTCAGAGGAAGACATAAACAGGACGCTTTTACCCCGCGACAAATTCGACCATAAAGGTATATATGGACATGCCTTGCTGATAGCCGGCAGCCGTGGAAAGATGGGAGCCTCTTTACTGGCAGCGAAAGCCTGCCTGCGTAGCGGCGCCGGATTATTAACCGTCCATGCGCCGCAATGCGGGGAACAAATCCTGCAAACGGGCTTTCCCGAAGCCATGGTAAGCCTCGACACACACCCGGAGTATTTCACCACCGTACCCGATTTGTCGGCCTATTCGGTCATTGGCGTCGGCCCCGGATTGGGGAAAGAAGCCATGACTGCAACCGCTTTGTCCAACCTTTTCAGAAATGCCCGGACATATCTCGTCATCGACGCGGATGCCTTGAATATCATTGCTTCCGACATAAGCCTGCTGGATTTAATCCCCAAGCGAAGCATCCTTACACCCCATCCGAAAGAGTTCGACCGAATGGCAGGAGAAAGCGAAAACGCCTATGAACGGTTGATGAAAGCGCAAGCATTCGCTATAGAAAACAAATTATGCGTCATATTGAAAGGGGCGCATACGGCGATATGTACGCCCGGAGGAAACATTTATTTCAACAACACCGGAAATCCCGGCATGGCCACAGCGGGAAGCGGCGACGTGTTGACCGGCATCCTGCTGGGGCTGCTGGCACAAGGATACGAACCAGAAACGGCATCGGCAATAGGCGTTTTCCTGCATGGAGCGGCCGGAGACCTTGCTGCCGCTTCCCGTTCGGAAGAAAGTATGATTTCCGGCGATATCATTGACCTGTTGGGCATAGCTTTCAAACAAGTAAAATAGGTTTTTTACAAGAGATTCCGTGTCGTTTTGCAAAATATTTTTTAGTTTTGTAAGATGATTTCTTTTTTTAATTGAATAATAACATGAAGAACTTGATCATTTTAATGAGTTTACTCCTTAGCCTTCCCGTCATGTCGCAAACAAGGGTGACAAAAAGGATAGCAACCAAAAGTACCGGCTATGGAATAACTTATTCTTTGCCCAAAACCTCGTTGATTGTAAACGTCGAGGTAATAAAAAACACCTGTAAAGCCGGCCCCTATTACAGGTATGCCGAAAAATACCTGGGCGTTAAAAATCCCGTTGAAGAAGACCAGGTATATTATCAATTAGGAAAAATAGACTTAATCAACAAAGGTATTCCTAATCCGGAGCATACTTATACGGTTGAATTTAAATCAGGAACAGTGGCTCCTTACGTATATTTAACGGAAGACGGCATGTTGTGTGCCATCAATGCGGAATATACGCCTCCCGTATCAAGCGAACTGGAGGAAGCCCAAAAAGGCAAGACCGGCCCGGTAAAAGTGACTGACGTATCTGTCTTCTCGGAAGAATTATTAATGGCAGGTTCAACCGCCAAACAGGCAGAGGTAGCCGCCAAACAGATATACCGCATCCGTGAAAGCCGGATGAACATCCTGACGGGCGACGCCGACAATCTTCCTCCCGACGGACAAGCCATGATGCTTGTAATCAACCAATTGGAAGAACAGGAAAAAGCCTTGACAAATCTTTTCACCGGTGTTTGCGCGAAAGAAACAGACTACTACGATGTGACCGTCATCCCTCACGACAATTTAGATAAGGAAGTCCTTTTCCGGTTTTCCGACAAATTAGGAATCGTTTCAGCCGACGATTTAGGAGGAACACCTGTTTACATGAACCTGAAAGCGACGGAAAAAGCCCCGGCCTTAGAACCCAAAGAAGCTGAAAAGAAAGAAAAATTATTAAAAGGCGTAGTCTACAATATCCCGGGAAAAGCCATTGTGGATATTACCAGGAATAAAAATACATTATTTAAAGGGGAAGTACAAATCGCACAGTTCGGAAGCCGTGAAGGTTTAGCTCCGGTCATGTTTGAAGACAAAAAAGCCCCGGTAAAAGTATTATTCTATCCGGAAACGGGCGCTATAAAACAAATCATCCAATAATTACTAACTTTAAAACATAAAACACATGTTCAAAAATCATCCTAAAGGACTTATCGGGGCAGCATTGTCGAATATGGGCGAACGCTTCGGTTTCTACATCATGATGGCAATCCTGTCATTATTCTTAATGTCAAAATTCGGACTTGAAAAAACACAGTCTACAATTATCTATTCCATCTTTTACGCTTTGATATACCTGCTGGCTTTGGCCGGAGGATTAATCGCTGATAAAACCAAGAAATACAAGGGAACAATCCTGGCCGGTTTGTTATGTATGTCTGTGGGATATGCCTTAATCGCCATCCCTACTCCTACGCCGGTGCCGAATCTTCCTTTATTCTTAAGCTTGACCTGTTTAGGACTGTTTGTCATCGCTTTTGGCAACGGTTTGTTTAAAGGCAACCTCCAAGCTGTAGTGGGCCAGATGTATGACTCGCCTGAATATTCCGATAAGAGGGATACAGGATTCCAGATATTCTACATGTTTATCAATATCGGCGCATTGTTTGCTCCGCTTATTGCCGTAGGTATCCGCAACTGGTGGGTCGGCGTACACGGGTTTACGTATAATCCCGACCTGCCCGCGCTTTGCCACCAATTCCTGAAAGGTACAATTGCACCGGATGCGGCGCAACGTTTTATGGCGCTTTCAAACGAAGTTAGCCGGATTACTCCTACCGATTTAACAGCATTCGCCAGCCAATACCTGAATGTATTCAACACCGGATTCCATTACGCCTTCGCGGCTGCCGTAATTGCCATGCTTATTTCATTGGTGGTATTCTTGTCCAACAAGGCCAAATTGCCGGATCCCGCGTTGAAAGCTCTCAAGAGCGATACAAATTCAACAGTTGCCGACAGTGCGCCTCAAATGTCTTCCCAAGAAATCCGCCAGCGTTTATATGCCCTGTTCGCCGTATTCGCCGTTGTTATATTCTTCTGGTTCTCATTCCACCAAAACGGCGTTACTTTAACATTTTTCGCGAATGATTACACAAATCTGAATTGGCTTAAATTCGACCTTGGGTTTACTACGATAGAGGGAGCCGAAGTGTTCCAGTTTTTTAATCCTTTCTTCGTCGTATTCCTTACACCTGTCGTTATCGGTTTCTTCGGATGGCTTAGGGCGCGAGGTAAAGAGCCTTCCACTCCAAGGAAAATTGCCATCGGTATGGGTATTGCCGCAATTGCATTCGTTGTTATGGCCTTAGGTTCTTTCGGACTTCCCAGCGCCGACGAAGTAAAAGCGGTAGGAGGACTCACTGATGCCATGCGTGTAACTCCGTTCCTTTTGATTGGAACCTACTTTATATTAACTGTAGCTGAATTATTCATCAGTCCGTTGGGATTGTCGTTCGTATCCAAGGTAGCGCCTTCCCAATACCAGGGAATCATGCAAGGTTGCTGGCTGGGAGCTACGGCTTTAGGAAACCAATTGTTGATATTAGGAACTGTTTTCTACGAAAGTATACCCATCTGGGCTACTTGGTGTGTATTCGTTACCGCCTGTCTTATCTCAATGAGTACCATGCTCGCTATGCTTAAGTGGTTGGAACGAATCGCGAAATAAATACATAATTATATAAGAAAACAGCACTTGTCTTATTCTTTTGAATAATCCAACTGCTGTTTTCTCTTTAGACCCATTCATTATTAACCCATATAATTATACTCCTGTAAGATAATATTTCATTTTTTCCTATCCATTATCCACCGTTTGAGCCGGAACAAAATCTTTCCCTCTATTGTTATCACAGGTAGCACAACAATGACAAATCAATGCCTTATTTACAGACTGACGTATTGTCATTTTTCTCTGTCATACCGAATATTTAATGAGACAGTACATGATTTGGCATATTATTTGTACCGTATTGGGAAAACAGAATAAAATAGTAATTTAAATATAATATAAAGAAATGGGAAAAATTATTGGTATTGACTTAGGAACAACCAACTCTTGCGTTGCCGTCCTGGAAGGTAACGAACCGGTTGTTATCACCAACAGTGAAGGCAAGAGAACCACTCCTTCAATTGTTGCGTTTGTGGAAGGTGGCGAACGTAAGGTAGGCGATCCAGCCAAACGTCAGGCTATCACCAATCCGGAAAAGACAATATTCTCTATCAAACGTTTCATGGGAGAAAGCTATGACCAGGTTCAGAAAGAAATCAATCGCGTACCTTATAAAGTAGTACGTGGCGACAACAATACACCGCGTGTAGACATCGACGGACGCCTGTATACGCCACAGGAAATATCAGCCATGGTTCTTCAAAAAATGAAGAAAACGGCTGAAGACTATCTGGGACAGGAAGTGACAGAAGCTGTTATCACCGTACCTGCATACTTTAGCGACGCACAACGCCAGGCTACAAAAGAAGCAGGCG
Source organism: Tannerellaceae bacterium (assembly GCA_031255855.1). GTDB lineage: Bacteria > Bacteroidota > Bacteroidia > Bacteroidales > Tannerellaceae > DFXE01. The sequence goes on from JAIRRS010000050.1 coordinate 19,023, forward strand.
AAATCGCCGGTCTGACCGTACGCCGTATTGTAAACGAACCAACTGCCGCTTCACTGGCTTATGGTTTGGACAAGACAAATAAAGATATGAAGATTGCAGTCTTCGACTTAGGAGGGGGAACATTCGATATCTCAATCCTTGAATTAGGCGACGGCGTATTTGAAGTGAAATCAACAAACGGTGACACCCACTTGGGAGGCGACGACTTCGACCACGTAATTATCGACTGGTTGGCAGAAGAATTCCAACGTGAAGAAGGAATCGATTTGCGCAAGGATCCTATGGCTCTACAACGTTTGAAAGAAGCTGCCGAAAAAGCGAAGATTGAATTATCAAGTACGACAAGTACCGAAATCAACTTGCCATACATTATGCCGGTAAACGGTATTCCGAAACACTTGGTGAAAACGTTGACCCGCGCAAAATTCGAACAATTGGCCGACAGCTTGATCCAGGCCTGTATCGAACCTTGCCGCCAGGCGTTGAAAGACGCCGGCATGAGTACTTCCGACATCAACGAAGTAATCTTGGTAGGTGGTTCAACCCGTATACCTGCCATACAGGATGTAGTTGAGAAATTCTTTGGCAAAGCTCCGTCCAAAGGTGTGAACCCCGATGAAGTGGTTGCCATTGGTGCTGCTATCCAAGGAGGCGTGTTGACCGGAGAAGTAAAAGATGTATTATTGCTTGACGTAACCCCGCTTTCATTAGGTATTGAAACAATGGGCGGCGTAATGACCAAGTTAATCGATGCAAACACCACGATTCCTACAAAGAAATCGGAAACATTTACAACGGCTGCCGACAATCAACCATCTGTAGAAATTCATGTATTGCAAGGTGAACGTTCTTTAGCACGAGATAATAAATCCATCGGACGTTTCCACTTAGACGGAATACCACCAGCAATGCGCGGCACTCCACAGATTGAAGTCACATTCGACATCGACGCGAATGGTATCCTGAATGTTTCCGCCAAAGACAAAGGCACCGGTAAAGTGCAAAGCATCCGTATTGAAGCATCAAGTGGTCTTAGTGACGATGAAGTAAAACGCATGAAAGACGAAGCCGCCGCCAACGCAGAAGCCGACAAAAAAGAAAAAGAACGCATCGACAAGCTGAACCAAGCCGACAGTCTGATTTTCCAAACCGAAAAGCAACTGAAAGATTTAGGAGATAAACTTTCTGCTGATAAGAAAGCTCCGATAGAGACCGCTCTCAACAAGCTAAAAGAAGCACACAAAGCGCAAGACATTGCCGCAATAGATGCTGCCATGGCTGAATTGAACAGCGTATTCCAAGCTGCCAGCCAAGATATGTACAACGCGCAAAATGCACAAAATGCACAAGCAGGCGGACAACCCGGCCCAGACTTTGGCCAACAAACAAACGGAAACGCCGGAAACAACAAACAAGATGGCTCCGTAACAGATGTTGACTTCGAGGAAGTGAGATAATATCGATTAGAAACGATAATCAAAAAACAAAAATCCCCGTAAACTAAATGTTTACAGGGATTTTTGTTTTATCTGCTTCTCAATAGTGTTTGTTTTCTATCATTTTTATCCTACCTTGCGGATTCATAAAGTCGAAGACCACCAAAAGTGAATACAATCATGGCAACAGTTATAAAATCAGAAGAAAGAGAATTTCAGGAAAATCCGGGACGTATCGATCACTTCCGTTTATTGACCGACGTCACACGCTCAAACAAAGGAATCAATCCCGATAATTTAAACTTTGATATCCGGCAATTGAATCCGGGAGAATATTGCTCGGCTTATCATTTTCATCGGTATGCAGAGGAACTTTTTGTGATAATGTCCGGATCGGCAACATTGCGGACTCCCAAAGGTTTGGAAATTGTTAATGCCGGAGATTTAGCTTTCTTTGAAAAGGGAGAAACCGGTGCGCATCAATTATACAATCATACGGAAGAGCCTTGCGTTTATTTAGATATAAGAACCTTTATCAGCTATGACATCTGCGAATACCCCGATTCGAACAAGATATACCTTGTCCCTTCCGGTGAAATATTCAACAAGGATAATAAAATGGACTACTTTGATGGAGAGAAAAACATAAAAGACAAATGGGAAGAAATCAAGAATAGCAAGGAATAATGGTACTTTTGCTATGAAGAACGTTTTTTTTATGACTAATCCTTTGAAAAGCCTTCTGTATATGTGATATACGGAGGCTTTTTGTGATTTTTTCTCCTAAATTCAGAACAAACGATTGCCGTGGCGATTGCCACATTTAAAGATTCGGTCGTTTCCCTTTCCCGGGGATAATTCGGTATCCATAATTTTTCGGAAATAAATGCTTCTATATCCGGTTGGATTCCGTTTCCTTCATTGCCCATAATGATGACTCCTGTATCGGTCAATTCTTTCGAATAGATGCTTTCACCTTCCAGGAAGGTTCCATATAAAAAGACCGGTTGCGTTGAAAATCCATTTAGCCAAGACTTTAAATCTGTATAGTGAACTTTTACACGGGCCAAAGCTCCCATCGTGGCCTGGACGGTTTTAGGAGCAAAGGCATCGGCCGTGTCCAAACTACAGACGATATGCGCTATGCCAAACCAATCTGCCAGACGGATAATAGTACCCAGGTTTCCGGGATCTTGAACGCCGTCTAATGCTAAAACAAGCTCCGACGCGGGGTTTACTTCATGTATGTCGTATGCGGGAAGTTTGAATACCGCTATCACATCTTGCGGATTCTTTAAAAAACTGGCTTTACGTATGTCGTCTTCGCCGGCAACTAATAATTCCTCCACCGGGATATCTCCCTGCATGGCCATCCACGACGGTTTGGCTATAATCAGTTCGCTTTCAAATATGCCGAGCATGTCGTTTACCAATTTGTTTCCTTCGGCCACAAATGCTTTATGTTCATTTCTGAACTTTTTTAATTCAAGGGAACGGATATATTTCAATTTATTCTTGCTTACCATCTTTACTCTTTTTACAAAACAAAAGTAGGTGATTTTCTCTAATTTAGACTACATTTGCGGATGTAAATAGGTTTGATCATGAAAGGCATTCGTCGTCTGTCTTATTTTTGTTGCTTCATATGGGTATTGGTTTCTTGCAGTACGACCAAGTTTGTCCCCGACGGCGAATATCTGCTTGATAAAATTGAAATCAAAACTGACAATAATCAATACAAAGCGTCTGATATAAAACCTTACCTCAGGCAGCAACCCAACTTTAAAGTGTTTGGATTGACAAGGTGGCAATTGTTTGTTTACGGTTGGTCGGGCAGAGATGAGAATAAATGGATAAACAAGCAGCTTCGCCGGATGGGTGAAGCGCCTGTTATTCTTGACACTCTTTTGGTTGAAGATTCGGCAGAAGAGATCAAACGTTTTCTTACCAATAAAGGTTATCCTGACGCCGTTGTCACGACTTCCATCGATACAGCTAGAAGAAAGAAAGCCACTGTAACATATAATATTGCAAGTAACGCGCCCTACGTTATTAAAAATTATACGATGGAGCTTGACGACCCGGTGATTGATCGTATAGCCCATTTGAAACCTCCTCCGCGTTCCCGTTTGGCTGCTGCTTTTCTTTCTTCCCCCGACGAATTTATCCCGGTTGTGAAAGAAGGCGACCTTTTTGACAGGGATATGCTAGATAAAGAGCGTCAACGGATTACTTCATTGTTGCGAAGGCGCGGTTATTATAATTTTAACCGAGATAATTTAGGCTATTTGGCAGATAGTTCGTTTAATAAGCATATCGTAGACCTCGAAATGCGACTGAATCCTTACCGGGAAATAATGCCTGACGGCATGGTTGTTGAAAAACCACACCGGCAATATTATATCAGCGATGTTACGGTTTTAACAGATTACGACCCTCTGCGATTGGAGGGCGAACAACCTTTTATCCCTACGGATACCTTCAAGGCAGGAACTATCACCATCATTTATGGCAAGAACGGAAAAAGTATTCGTCCCGGAGTGTTGAGAAGAGCCAATTATTTGTCTCCGGGCGCTTTGTTTAATGAACGGAATTTGGAACAAACATATTCTTCTTATGGCGCATTAAGTACTTTGCGGAATGTGAATATCCGGTTTAATGAATTTGAAGAAAACGATACGCTAAAACTTCGTACTACAATATTGACTTCTCCGGCAAAAGTGCATGGCTTCGGGATTGACTTGGAAGGCACCAACTCGGCTGGTGATTTGGGTTTTGCTTCCAGCGTAAATTACACACATCGGAATTTATTTAAGGGAGCCGAAGTCTTTTCCGCCAAAATACGTGGGGCTTACGAGTCGTTGTCGGGGAGTAGCCTATATGGACTCGACAATTATTGGGAAATCGGAGGAGAAATGTCGTTGGCTTTTCCCCGTTTCCTTTTTCCTTTTTTTACGGAGAATTTCAAACGCCGACTCCGGGCGAATACGGAATTTAAAGTGAGTTACAACCGACAGACACGCCCAGAGTACAAAAGAGCCGTTGTTTCAGGAGGATGGAGTTACAATTGGCAAAACCGGACAAATGCGTTGGCGCGTCACACCTTTAACCTGATTGATGTAGACTATGTGTTCCTGCCAAATGTAAATGATGACTTCCTGCATTCCCTGCCGGAAGCCACAAGGCTTTATAACTTCAACAATCAGTTTATTGTCAGTACAGGATATTCTTACACATTCAATAATTACAATCCTCAATACCGCCAGCGGAATACACATTCATTCCGTATATCCATCGAGTCGGCGGGAAATGTGTTGTATACCCTGTCTTCTATTCTGAAAACAAGGAAAGGGGACAACGGGCAATATAAGTTGTTTGGGATCGATTATTCCCAATACCAGAAGGGCGATTTCGATTTTACTAAAGGGATTGTGCTTGACAACCGCAACAGGTTGGCCTTCCATATTGGTGTAGGACTTGCTTATCCGTATGGAAATGCGACAAGGATACCTTTCGAACGCCGCTATTTCTCAGGAGGTGCGAATAGTGTCCGCGGATGGTCGGTACGCTCCTTGGGGCCAGGCAGCATGTCGAAGGATTCGGCATCGTTTGCAACACAGGCAGGCGATATACGTTTGGATGCGAATTTGGAATACCGTACGAAATTATTCTGGAAGTTTGAACTGGCCGCTTTTGTAGATGCCGGAAATATTTGGACAATCCGTTCGTATCCCGACCAAAGAGGGGGAAGGTTTGATTTCAAAGAGTTTTATAAAGAAATTGCCTTTTCGTATGGTTTAGGGCTTCGCCTGGATTTCGATTTCTTCCTGATACGTTTTGACACAGGCTTTAAAGCTTATGACCCCCAGGCCGGGAAATCCGGTAACTGGGCTATTGCCCGCCCGAATTTCAGCGATAATTTTGCCTGGCATTTTGCGGTAGGATACCCGTTTTAGTGATAGCGCTTATTGGGAATATAACCAAAAACCTTCCCTATGTGCTTTTTTTGCATAAATGTCTGATATATTCGAATTTATTTGCGATATTTACTGTTTCTCTTATTTAATATTTTAAAAATACAGTTATGAATAGACGACATTTTTTCAAGACAACAGCCGCGACTGTTGCGGCATCAGCATTGGTACACGACAATATGCTTATGGCGTCTCCCGTTTCTACATCCCGTTTAACAAATAAGAAAAAGATAGGTTTGCAATTATTCAGTTTACGCGATGATATGGCAAAAAATCCGGAAGGAACTTTGCGTGAAGTTGCGAAAATGGGTTATAGTTTTATCGAAACGTATGGATATCGAGAGGGTAATTTTTTTGGTAAAAGCCCAAAGGAATTCAGTGATTTTGTGAATGGACTGGGAATGAAAATGACTAGTTCGCATACGGGTTTCAATGTTTACAGGGAGGATACGGCTGCCGCTTGGGATACTGTAAAGAAGAATATGGAAGATACGAAAGCAGCCGGAAGCAAATGGATTGTGCAAGCGGGTTATCCCGGCGCACGCTATACTAAATTGGATGAAGTGAAGAAACTGGCCGACACCTTCAACCGGATCGGAGAACTGGCAAAAAGTTTTGGATTAAAATTTGCTTATCACAACCATAGGGAAGAATTCCGGGCGATTGAAAATCAGATTCCTTACCAGTTATATCTGGAGTTGACGGAAAAAGAATTGGTCGCTTACCAGATGGATATCGGACACGTAGCCAATGAAATGGCCGACTACCGGATGTACCTGGCGCTTTTTCCCGGACGTTTCGGCTGCCTTCACATCCGTGATACGGATGTTTTCACCAAAATAGCAACAGAAATGGGATACGGCCATGTCGATCTGAAAGGAACCTTCGAACTGTTTGCAAATGCAGGGGTGGAAGACTATTATGTGGAGCAGGAAGAGTATAATCATACACCGCTGGAGTCGGTCAAGATGTGCTATGATTACCTGGCTGCCGCAGAGTTTGTAACCTGGTAAACAAAATAAAGCGCATGCAAAATAAAATGGGACGTGTCCGGATAAAAACAGGAGGCGTCCCATTTCTAATTTAGAAATACGCGAATCCGGGAAATGATTGTATCTTTGCCGCTTAATAACATACTTATATGTCTGCATCAAAGGAAAAAGTATTAATCCGCACGTCGTGGATTAGTACGATTGGTAATACCGTATTATCGGTTGTTAAGATTGTTATCGGTTTGATTTCAGGAAGTTTGGCAGTTTTGGGTGATGGAATAGATTCGGCAACGGATGTGGTTATCTCTATTGTCATGATTTTTACGGCTCGTATTATGAACCGCCCTCCCAACAGTAAATACGTCTACGGGTATGAAAAAGCGGAAAGTATAGCTACCAAAATTCTTTCCCTGGTTATCTTTTACGCAGGTGTCCAAATGCTGATTTCATCTGTCCAACATATTTTCTCTAACGAGCAACGAGAACTTCCGGCCGCCATTGCTATCTATGTTACGGTCTTTTCAATCCTGGGTAAACTGGGATTGGCGCTTTACCAATACAGGCAAGGGAAGAAAATAAACAGTTCCATGCTGATAGCAAATGCTATGAATATGCGGAATGATGTGATTATATCGGCCAGTGTGTTACTGGGATTGTTTTTTACGTTCATTCTTAAACTGCCTATTCTGGATTCGATAACAGGATTGATAGTCAGTTTCTTTATTATCAGGACATCCGTATGCATATTTATGGATTCAAACGTAGAACTGATGGACGGAGTAAAAGATGTAACGGTTTACGACAAAATTTTCGAAGCGGTAGAAAAAGTACCCGGAGCTTGCAACCCACACCGGGTACGTTCCCGGTTGATTGGGAATATGTATATGATAGATCTGGATGTGGAGGCCGACGGCAATATCACATTAAATGAAGCACACAGCATAGCCGACGCTGTTGAAAACAGTATACAAGAGGCTATTGAAAATGTATACGACATTGTAGTACATGTCGAACCCAAAGACAAACATCATCATGCAGAGAAATTCGGGATAGACAAAAAGTCTCTTCAAAATAAATAAACGGCATGATTCGTAAACAATAAAGTTAGTCTTTGAATAACATTGGGGCAAACTCTGTCAGGTATATGCGCCAATTCCGCCAGATATGGCCGTCTTCCGATTCACGGTAGATATATGGATATCCGTTTTCGTCCAGCTTTTTGCGGTACTCTTCATTGGCTTTAAACAGGAAATCCGTTTTGCCGATGGCTATCCAATACAATTTAGGCTTTTTGCCGAACTGCGCCTTTAACTTTTCATCCGTGTCTTGATAGATCTCCGACTCAACGTTATCATTAGGCATAATGGCAGCCGAGAACAGGCCTACATAGGCGAACATATCTGGATATTGCTTAGAGATATGCATGGAATGGAATCCTCCCATGGACAGACCGGCAATGGCACGACCCGATTTGTTGGCTATCGTGCGGTAGTTGCTGTCGATGAATTTCACTACATCCGGAAAATGTTTTTCCATTGAGCCTTCCATTGTCTTGGGCAACTGCATGGAAGGTTTGTACATTCCTAAAGATGATTCGCCTGGAGCAGCCTCCTGGTCGGCATTACCGTTTGTCATGACTACAATCATCGGTTTCGCTTTGCCTTGTGCAATCAGGTTGTCAAGTATCTGAGCCGTACGTCCTAAGGCAATCCAAGCCTCTTCGTCGCCTCCCATGCCATGCAACAGGTAAAATACGGGATATTTCTGTCTGCTGTTTTCATAACCGGGAGGAGTATAAATAGTTACCCTGCGCTCCATGCCCAGCGTAGGGCTGTTGTACCAGCGGCGGGCAACTGTTCCGTGAGGCACGTTGTTCACACTATACAAATCACCTAATCCGCCTTTTATGACAAAGATATTGGTTACGGAAGCAACATCTCTATTTAAATACACATTATTAGGGTCGGTCGTTTTTAACTCGTCTACAATAAATGAATAGCTGTATAATTCAGAGGCCAATGGTTCCGGTGTGGTATATTCCCATACTCCGTCTTTCCCTTCCTTTAAATCTGCCACTCCTGGGGTATCGAATTGTCCATAAGGTGTATCCATCTTTTGCGCCGGGAGGAAATCGCCTGTTATCTGCACTTTTACAGCCTTGGGTGCTGTAAACCGGAATGTTACCGTATTGTTTTCATGAATTTCGGGCGAAATGATATTTTGTCCGCCAAATAAAGCCTGTTGGGCAAATGTTGTGATGCCCACTAAAAGCATACAAATAATGATTGATAATTGTTTCATGGTCTATTGATTATGTGGGTTTATTACTTTTT
>JAIRRS010000061.1 GCA_031255855.1 Tannerellaceae bacterium
GCCGATACCGGACGGAATGTGCTGTTTCTCGGCGATGACAACGCTGTTTTGGTTCTTCCGAACGGCGAGTTTACAATCAATAAACCGGGTGTGAGTAGAATACACGCTATCCCGACAGAAAACACGCTTATCTATCAGACTATCCAGATAACGGTTGTGGCTGCCGGACTACGGAAAACAAAAGCAAACTCAATTCGATTAATGGGTAATGGAAATTTACGTTTCACTTGATAAATAATAAAGTATATGGCATTAACAGCAGAACAGGAAGCTATAGTGCTTCAAATTATCACCGCTTTTCAAAATGGGAAGCGATTGAATGAATTGCCGGGAATCGGCGATGCAAACCCGCTTGATTTAATAGTCGAGGTTTTAGGCACAGATGGGGAATCAAAACAGAGTAAAATTGCGGCTCTTCTACCGTATCTGGAAGAACAATGCGCTTACGGAATAGAATTTGATACGGCAGTATCTTCCCCTGTTTGTACGCGCATAGGGAATTTGTCTTTTCACCAAAGCCTGCCTATTCAAAACCGCATGAAAGGCTGTTTGTTGAACGACAGCGGGAATGTCGTTGAGTATTTACACCCGACGAATTGGAACGCCCATGTTCTTGACGGCTCACGCGGGCAGGTAATGGTTGAAATCCCGGCACACTATCGCAAGTTTGAGACAGAGGGAACAATCCGCCGCGCAAAAATCAGCGAACTCCCACTTCCCGGATATCACGCAGTCCCGAAACAGTATATGTCCGCTTTTGAGGCAATATTTGAGCGCAGTACGGGCAAATTGTGTTCTGTCGTGAATATGGGTGTAGATTATCGCGGGGGCAATAATCAAACAGATTGGGACGGCACATATCGTTCCGTGTTAGGTCGCCCAACAACTGCAAGAAGCCGCCCACAATTCAGAGCCGCCGCCCGTTTGCGCGGAGCAGGGACACAATGGAATTGCTGTCTGTATAACACCTACAAAGATGTTGCGTGGTTATATTACATTGAATACGCCAATAGGAATAGCCAAGCGGCTTTCAATGCTCAAAAAGATTCAAACGGGTATGCGCAAGGCGGTCTCGGCAATGGAGTTACAAATGTAGCAAGTGGCGATTGGAATACTTTTAATGGATATTATCCTTTCATCCCATGCGGACACACAAACTCACTTGGCAACGCTTCCGGTGAAGTGGCATATAATTTACCTACAGAATTTCCCGGCACATTGCGAACTGTTTATGCAAATCGTTACAGGGGCATCGAAAACCCTTTCGGTCATGTTTGGCATTGGTCTGACGGTATAAATATCGAAATCAAAACAGATGTGGACGGAGGAACCAGCAATGTATATGTTTGTGGCGACCCGGCTAAATTCAGTGATAGCGGTTACGCCGGTTATGAAATGCGGGGACTTAATGCTCGGACAGAGGGTTATACCAAAGAAATGCTTATGGGTGAATTAGGTGAGATTATACCTGCAGTAGTTGGCGGAGGTTCTACTACTTATTGGTGTGATTACTATTATACAAATATCGCTAATGCTCTGCGTGGTGTGCTGCTCGGTGGTTCCGCGAATCATGGTGCGTCTGCGGGTCTCGGCTACGTGTCTTCGCATGACTCCCCCTCGTATGCGAATACGTATGTCGGCTCCCGCCTTTGCTTTTTACCAGCGTAAAGCGGAAGCGAAAGGAAATTAAAAAAGGTTGGTTGCTCTACGTGGTGTGCTGCTCGGTGGTTCCGCGAATAATGGTGCGAATGCAGGTCTCAGCTACGTGAATTCGAATAACTCCCCCTCGAATGCGAATACGAATGTCAGCTCCCACCTCTGATTTTCAAAGGTTAAGAAACAAAATATACAGAGCAACGACCTTGCCACTTGGCAAAAGATGACAACCCTAAAAGGTGTTAGTAGGTTTAAGCCGAAAGCTCCGATAAAGAAAAGCAAAGTTTTCAATGAAGAGGATAGGAAACATATATGAAAAGATAATAGACATTGACAACCTCCGACTTGCTGATGAAAAAGCGAGACGGGGAAAGTTGAAGTCTTATGGTGTGAAAGTTCACGATAAAAATAGAGAAGAAAATATCTTGAAACTTCACGAAATGCTGAAAAACAAAACTTTTCGCACTTCCGAATATGATATTTTTAAAATATATGAGCCAAAGGAAAGAGAAATTTACAGGCTCCCATATTTCCCGGATAGGATAGTACATCATGCCATTATGAATATCCTCGAGCATATATGGGTGTCGGTGTTCACGGCTGATAGCTTTTCATGTATCAAAAACAGGGGAATTCACGGCGCGATGCAAAAGGTAAAAACGGCAATGATGGACATTGAGAATACTCAATATTGCCTAAAAATTGACGTTAAGAAATTCTATCCAAACATCGACCACGATATTTTGAAAGAGATTATTCGGCGGAAAATAAAATGCAAAGATACGCTGGAACTTCTCGACCAAGTTATCGATAGTGCTCAGGGAATTCCTATCGGCAATTATTTGAGTCAGTATTTTGCCAACCTGTACCTCACATATTTCGACCATTGGATTAAAGAGGAAATGGGGATAAAATACTATTTCAGGTATGCTGATGATATGGTGTTCTTATACGCCGACAAAGCCTTTTTGCACGGACTTCTCGTCTGTGTCAATAACTACCTGCATACGGAACTCAAATTGACACTAAAAGGAAATTATCAGGTTTTTCCGGTTTCCGCTCGTGGAATAGACTTCGTAGGATTCGTGTTCTATCACACACACACCAAGATGCGGAAAGGAATAAAAAAGAATTTTTGCCGAGCTGCGGCGAAGCTGAATAAACGTAAAAATATATCCGAAAAGGATTACAAGCGACGCATAAGTAGCTGGCTTGGCTGGGCGAAATACAGTAATTCAAGGCATTTATTAAAAACAATTATTAAAAACGAATATTATGGCAATTTACGATTCTAAGCCCTCTGTTTACGAGGCAAACGGTGACGGTTCTTTCACCTATCGTTGGAACATTCAAGAGGTTCAAGTTCCCGCCAGTATAGATAATACTGCTAAAACACAATGGGAATGTAACGAGGTTGTTGTGTGGGCGACCGTAACCCGTGAGAAATTAACGGCTGCGGTTCTTGCTTCCCTTTGGACGAGTGATTATGAGGCGAAGCTGATTAACGATTACAACGCAGCAAAAGAGGGTGTTTTGGATGATTCTTATATTCAACGTTATACTGACTTCCTCAATACCCGGAAAGCAGTAAAATTGCAGGTTGAACAGGATTATGCCGAATTTGTAATGATATGAAAAAGTTTAGCGAACTCGGAGTAAAGCAGGAGGATGAAAGGAAATTGTTCAACTGTCAACAAGTATCTATAACAGATGTAGTAAACTGTGAAATAGAGGTTTTAGATTATGTTCCGAACGTAAAGACAAAACACGGAGACGGGCGTTATCTTATCCATTATCGACAGGATGATACGGAGGGAAAATTCTTTTCCAATTCAACGAATATAAAGAACGCTCTCGACCAGATTTCAAAAGAGGATTTTCCGTTTATAACGACCATAAAAGCAATAAAATGCGGTAACGGTAAAATATTCCAATTCACATGATTATACACTTTAGCAATACGGAGCTTGAACTGCCGGTAAACGATAATAGCTACCGGTACAGGGCGATAAAGCAAATCGGTAGCCTGACACTTTATTACTCTTTACCGCAACATGTCGAAATTCCAATTGGGGCTTGGTGCGAATTTGAAGGTGAAACTTATACTCTGACAGAACCTGAAAATTTCAAAAAACATAGTACAAGGAATTTTGAATACACACTTATATTAAGTGCGCCAAGACTTGATAAGTACAAGTTCAAAGATACAACCTCCCGCAGGTTGAAATTCTCTTTAACGGCGAAACCCCACGAACACCTGCAAATGTTGGTTGACAACTTAAATCAGCGTGAAACAGGTTGGACGATGGGAACTTGTATTGAAACGGTAGAGAAAGTAATATCATACAACCACGCATTTTGTAGTGATGCTTTGAGCCAAATAGCGGAAGCGTTTGAAACAGAGTGGGAAATCGTAGGCAAGACTATCAATCTTTGCAAAGTTGAGTACAATAAGGATAATCCGTTACCACTCTCATACGGGCGTGGTAACGGGTTTAAAACAGGTATCGGAAGGAGTAATAACAGTACCAAACCAATCGAAATTCTATTTATACAGGGTGGCGAACGGAACATTGATGCAAGCAAGTACGGCAGTACGGAATTATTATTGCCTCTGAATCAGACAATCGGGTATGACGGACAATACTTTTCCGACCAAGAGGGATATGACGCCAACATAGCGAGATTGTATGTAACGGACTCGGACGGCTTTTCAATCCGCCGGGCCGATAAGCCTTTGACAACAGGCGTGGAGGATAGCCTTGATTGCTCGCATATTTATCCATCTCGCGTGGGTGAGGTTACATCTGTTGACGTTGTGGATGCCGAAAAGCATTTTTATGACTTCATTGATAACACAATCCCGGCGGAACTAAATTTCGCGAATTGTCTCATTGAGGGGGAAACGCTGACTGTTATCTTCCAAACGGGGATGCTGGTAGGGAAAGAGTTTGAAGTAAAATATATCCATGCCGACAGGCGTTTTGAGATTGTCTCACAAGAAATAGACGGACGGAAAATGCCCGACAGCGTATTCAAGCCGGGAGCCACAGATAAATACGCCGTTTTCGGCATATCTCTCCCCGATGCTTATGTGTGCAATAACGCCGTTAAAACAGGGGCTTCGTGGGATATGTTCCGGGAAGCCGCTAAATACTTGTATGAAAACGAGGGGCAAAAATTTACATTCACCGGCGAATTGGACGGAATATGGTCAAAAAAAGATTGGTTGAACATCGGCGGGAAAATAAAACTTGGTGGGTATGTTCTGTTTACGGATAATCAATTTCAACCGGATGGGGTTCTTATCCGTATTGTCGGAATAAAAGATTACATCAACAATCCGCACAGTCCACATATAGAACTTTCCAATGAAATTGTCGGAAGTTCTATTGCAAGCGACTTGCGTAAAATAGAAACAAACGAGGTTATCGTTGATGACCGGCATAAAGATGCAATTCAGTTCACGAAAAGACGTTTCCGTGATTCACAGGAAACAATAAGTATGCTCGAAGCTGCATTGCTTGACAAGTTCACAAATTCAATAAGCCCGGTGGCCGTTCAAACAATGGCTATGCTTGTGGGGGACGAAAGTTTGCAGTTCCGGTTTGTTAATAATACGACAAACCCGTCTGATGTCGCGCACAATGTTACTTATAATAAGACAACCAAAATACTAACGTCGCCTGCCGGGATTATCCAACACATGACGCTGGGTATAGATACATTATCTTCAGGCCACGCGGTAAGCGAGTATAAGTTTTGGACGTTGCCGAATTTTGAGACTCCCCCCCTAACGGACAGTTCTAAAAAGTATTATTTGTACGCCAAAATAAGCAAAACAGCCACGACCGGGACATTCTATATCAGTGAGAATGCAATCGGATTGGAGGCAGTTTCGGGCTATTATCATTTGCTCATGGGTATTTTGAATAGCGAATATGAGGGCGATCGGAGCTATGTTTCTTTGTATGGGTTTACGGAAATACTACCGGGACGAATAACGACGGATAGGGTTGTTTCCGCAGACGGGCTTAATTTCATTGATTTCATTAACAATGCTGCTAGAATAGGGGATAATAGTACTTACATAGACTTCAATACAAAAAAAGACGGCAAATTAAGGATAAAAGGGACTCTCGTTCAGAGTGAAAGCGGAGATGAAAACTTTATCGGCGTTTTTCGGGGTGTGTATAACTCGACACATACATATTATCAGGGCGACGAGGTTACATATACAGTAAGCGGGGTTACTTCAACTCATAGATACATTTATGCCTTGCCTACAAAGGGGAATATACCTACAAACGCCACATATTGGCAAGTGATAGCACAAGGCGTTAAAGGAGATGACGGTATGGACGGAGTGCCGGGTAAAGATGGCGAAAACGGCGTTACATATTACACTTGGATTCGATATGCAGACACAGCCGCAGGGGGAGGAATATCAAATAGTCCTACAAATAAACTTTATATAGGATTTGCCTATAATAAAACAACTGCAACCGAATCGAATATTGCATCAGACTATACATGGTCATTAATCAAAGGGGACAAAGGAGATATAGGTGTTCAGGGGGCTTCCGGCGCAGATGGCATAACGACATACACTTGGATAAAATACAGCGATTATGCTGATGGAACAGGACTTTATGATACACCAACAAATAATACAAAATATATAGGTATCGCAGTAAATAAAACAACCGCCGCAGAATCATCAAATAAATCTGATTATACATGGAGTAGGTTTAAAGGAGATGACGGTATGGACGGAGATTATTATGAATATCGATATGCCGTAAATGGCTCTCATACATCTCCGCCAACTTTACCTACAACATCCGCCGCCCCAAATGGATGGAGTACAACTATGCCAACAGTCGGTTCATTGCAATACTTATGGTGTACGGTTGCGAAAAAAAACGCCGTCGGAACATTGCTTCAAAATTGGAGTACACCTATCCGTATAAGCGGTATTGCAGGTGACAAGGGTGACAAGGGTGATACCGGAGAAAAAGGCGATGTAGGCCCGGTCATTGTATTTCGGGGAGTATATAGTAGCATAGGAACCTATTACGGAACGAGCAAGCGAATTGATTGTGTTAAGTACAACAATATGTATTATATCGCACGTGTAGATGCAGGGAATGGGTTTATAGGAAGATTTCCGACAAATACAACTTATTGGAATACGTTCGGTGCACAATTTGAAAGTATTGCAACAAATTTTCTTTTGGCAGAAAATGCCAATATCGCCGGATGGATTTTTAGAAATGAACGCCTTGAAAGTCAATCCGGCGGAGCATGGTTGGACGGAAGAACAGGAGAGGTATCAATCACAGGCATGTTCAAGCAGCGGATTACTTATGTTGACCCGTCTAATGTCATGAATTATGTTAAATTGGACAATGACTTTGAAGATTACGTGTGGGATATTGAAAAGTACGGATCAAAAATGGTCTTGACCGGAGATTTAAGAATAAATGAAAATGATAGGTATTATCTTCCCGTTTTATATCTCCCGTCAACAGATGATTACATAAACACAAGTCTTTACATAAGAAATTCCACGCCTTACGATATGGGTATAACAGGAAATGTTGTTAGTGAAATTGATGGCAACTATTACTCTATTGGATTAATGTCAGGTTACGAAATTTCATTGACGTGTATCATTAGTATGTATAATAATACAAGGCAAGTCGCTTGGCTTGTCAATAAAAGGCAACTATACGAATAAAATAATAAAAACAGATATTTATTAATGGATTGGACAATATTAACATCAATCATATCAATTCTCTGTGGGTCGAGCACTGTAATAACATTTGTGCTTTATCGCAAACAGCAGAAGCGGTTTAAAACCGCTGAGGCCTTTGAAAAAGAAGTCACGGCTCTTAAAACAACTGTTGAAATCTTGCAACAGCAGGTCGCTTTTCAAGAAGGACGCATAAATGAGACTCAAAAACTTGTAATCAACAAGGATGCTTATATCGCTCAACTATCGCAGGAGAAACACGCTATTGAGATTAAGCATGCAAAAAATAAAAGTGCGATAAATAAGGCTTATGGTTGCGGGCATTGTTCGGATGCTTCGCTCTGTCCAGTTCTAAAACAACGGACTGAGAATGAGGAGGAATATTTAAAAACATTGAATAATCAAAATTATAATAGAAATGAGAAAGATTAA
>JAIRRS010000064.1 GCA_031255855.1 Tannerellaceae bacterium
ATACAAAATTACATTCTAAAGCTCAAATGAACGGTAAGCAAAATTCTGAAAACCAGCGAAAAAGAAACCAACTCATGGGAGATTACAGAGGATTGGAAAGTCCCACGAATTAACCCGTGAGAGATGCTCTAAAACCTCATATTTTTCACAATTCGATGGAAAATAAAAAGTCCTGAAAACTTTAATTTTCAGGACTTTGCTCTGTTTTGCTTCGCTTTTCCGCGGTATGGACGGAATATGAACTTTTTTACTTATCCGGCTGAAAACAAACAATTTACATCGCTGTATTCCGGTGCCGGTAATGGTTTGGTAACAAGTTCATATCAAACCAAATTAAGCCTGTAAAAATGCTTACAGGCTTAAAATTCTTTCGGGTGTCGCCGTTTGGCTAACCTTTCGCGGAAAGAGAGGAATATGAACGTTTTTAGTCTAACTTGCTTAACAACAGGCGATTTAAAGCCAGTCATATTGCATGAGTAATGATTTGGTAACGTCTTCCTTCCTCCCAATTTTAAAGTCTGTACTAATGAATTACAGACTTTGGCTTTCAGGTGTCACCGCTTGGCTTACTTGTCTTGCGGAAGCGGGGGGATTCGAACCCCCGGTACAGTTACCCGTACGTCAGTTTAGCAAACTGGTGGTTTCAGCCACTCACCCACACTTCCAATACAACCAGCATTAATGACTAATGCGCTGCAAAGGTAGAGTTATATTTCTAAATAAACAAAGTTTTTTCACGATAATTTAGAGAAAAAGATATTACTTTTGCAATGGATTTCTAGTACTCAATTGATTATTTATTTGTATGAAGAAACAAAAAAAATCAACATTTTCGCTTACTTTTATCATATTCACCATTCTTGTTCTGATTGCTACTGGTATCGTTTTTGGGGGATATCGGTTATTGTATGCTCCAAACTTTCAGGCAAACCGGATCACCTATGTTTATATAGACCAGAACAAGGATTTCGATAACTTGTGTAAGCAATTGATAGATTCTGCCCAATGTTCTAATATCGATAATTTTAAGCAGTTGGCAAGCATATTGGATTATTCCCAAAACATGCGGACAGGGCGTTATGCAATAGAAGCAGGGACTGGTAATTGGGCTTTGTTGAATATTCTGAGAAGAGGGCAACAAACAGCTACGCGTATTACATTTAATAATATACGTCTAAAAGAGGAGTTGGCTAAACGTTTGGCGGAACAATTAATGATAGACGAAAAAGACATTTTGTCGCTTATTGACGATCCGGATTATTGCAGTTTATTAGGCTTTACCACTGAAACAATCACGACTTTTTTTATTCCTAATACCTACGAAGTATATTGGAATACTTCTGCCGAAAAATTAATGGAACGTTTTGGACGCGAATATAAGGCGTTCTGGACAGATAAACGTAAGGAAAAGGCCGACGCTATCGATCTCACTCCTGCGGAGGTAGCAATCCTGGCATCTATTGTAGAAGAAGAAACAGCCATGGCAGATGAATATCCGATAGTTGCCGGACTTTACCTAAACCGTTTAAAACAGGGAATACCCTTACAGGCTGATCCAACGATAAAGTTTGCAGTAGGCGATTTTTCTTTGCAAAGGATTCTCTTTAAACATCTGGAAATAGAATCTCCTTACAATACGTACAAATATACAGGACTCCCACCGGGACCATTACGTGTCGCATCGATCAAAGGATTGGATGCTGTTTTGAATTATATGCGACATCATTATCTGTATATGTGTGCCAAGGAAGATTTTTCCGGACGGCATAATTTTGCCGTTACATTGGCTGAACACAACAGGAATGCCGAAAGGTACCGCGCAGAATTAAACAAACGAAAAATCCGGTAATAGCAGTTAACGGTTGCTTCTTGATTCAAAAACAGTATCTTTGGTAATCTAAAAAAGTAACAACAAACGTAAATCACAATAAATGGAAAAACATCTATTCTTAGGAGATGAGGCAATAGCACAAGCTGCTATAGATGCCGGATTATCGGGTGTATATGCCTATCCGGGCACCCCTTCGACCGAAATCACCGAATATATCCAGTCGTCGCCTATAGCACAGGAAAGAGGAATTCACAGCAAGTGGAGCACAAACGAAAAAACGGCAATGGAAACAGCTTTAGGTATGAGTTATGCCGGAAAACGTACTTTATGCTGCATGAAACACGTTGGTTTAAATGTCGCAGCAGACTGTTTTATGAATGCTGCTATGAGTGGTATTCATGGAGGGATGATTATTGTCACGGCAGACGACCCTTCGATGCATTCATCTCAGAACGAGCAAGACAATCGTGTGTATGGTAATTTTGCCATGATTCCTATGTTCGAACCATCCAATCAGCAAGAGGCATACGATATGGTGTACGACGGTTTCGAACTGTCGGAAAAGCTGGGTTATCCTATTTTATTACGCATTACGACTCGAATGGCACATTCCCGTTCAGGGGTAATCCGTCGTCCTGTAAAAGAGGAAAAAGCGATGAGTTTTCCTGAAGATGGTCGTCAACGTTTTGTTTTGTTGCCTGCGTTGGCGCGTCAACGTTATAAAATTTTACTGGAAGCACAGACTATTTTCACTGAAAAATCAGAAAACTCCGGTTATAATAAGTATTTCGATGCTCCGGACAAAGAATTAGGCATTATCGCTACCGGTATTGCTTTTAACTATCTATCCGAGAATTATCCGGAAGGTTTTGAATATCCGGTTCTGAAGATAAGCCAGTATCCTTTACCAAAAAAACAGATTGAGAAATTGGTTGACGAATGTAAAGAAATACTTGTATTGGAAGAAGGTTTCCCGATTGTTGAAGAACAACTGAGAGGTTTATTGGGAAGAGAAATCAAAGTACATGGACGTTTGGACGGAACTTTGCAACGCGATGGCGAACTTACGCCAGACACTGTTGGAAAAGCCTTGGGAAAAGAAATTTCCGACTATTATACTATTCCGGAAGTTGTAGAACAACGTCCTCCGGCTTTATGCAACGGATGTGGACATCGAGATGTATATGATGCTTTGAATGATGTGTTGAAAGAATACAAAGATGCCAAAGTGTTCAGCGATATCGGTTGTTATACGTTGGGGGCTTTACCTCCTTTCCGTGCTATTGATACCTGTATTGACATGGGCGCTTCCATTACAATGGCGAAAGGGGCTGCCGACGCAGGTTTATTCCCTTCGGTAAGCGTGATTGGCGATTCCACCTTTACCCATTCGGGTATGACCGGTTTGCTGGATTGTGTGAATGAAGAGACGAATATCACGATTATCATCTCCGACAATGAGACAACAGCTATGACAGGTGGACAAGATTCGGCTGGTACCGGACGCCTGGAAGCAATATGCGAAGGTATCGGCGTCGTTCCTGAACATATCCGTGTAATGGTTCCATTGAAAAAGAATTATGAAGAAATGAAACAGATTATCCGCGAGGAAATTGAATACAAAGGTGTATCAGTCTTAATCCCGCGTCGTGAATGTATCCAAACATTAACCAAAAAGAAAAAAGCAAGTAAAAAATGAAAATAGATATTATACTATCAGGTGTTGGAGGCCAGGGAATCCTTTCTATAGCTGCGGTTATTGGCGAAGCTGCCTTGAAAGAAGGTTTATATATGAAACAGGCGGAAGTACATGGTATGAGTCAACGAGGGGGTGACGTACAATCGAACCTCCGTTTGTCGAACCAACCGATTTCTTCGGATTTAATTCCCAGGGGACAGGCTGATTTAATTATTTCTTTGGAACCGATGGAGGGTCTTCGTTACCTTCCATATTTAAAGAAAGACGGATGGTTGGTGACCAATTCCCAACCGTTTGTCAATATTCCGAACTATCCTGAGATAGATAAGATAAATGCCGAATTGGATAAATTGCCTAAAAAAGTTGTATTAGATGTTGAAGCAATTGCTAAAGAAGTAGGTTCCGTACGTTCGACAAACATTGTTATGCTTGGCGCCGCTACTCCTTTTCTTGGTATTGAATACTCAAAGATTGAAGACGGCATTCGCCATATTTTCGGACGGAAAGGGGAAGAAGTGGTAAACATGAACCTCAAAGCCCTGAAAGCAGGATTCGATGTAGCACAACGTTTACAATAAGTTATAGTATGAAAAAGTTATTATTTGCCGTTCTCTTGTCTTGTTTCGTTTTTACAGGCAGGTCACAAGACGATGCCGATATAATAAAGGTAGGTGATGTAATGCCCGCTTTTACGATTGTATCGGATAATGGATCCGAATTTAAATCTGTATCCTTACAAGGTAAGGTTGTATTGATAACATTCTTTGCAACCTGGTGTCCACCATGCCAGAAAGAGCTGGCGGCTGTTCAGGAAATGTTATGGCCGAAGTATCAAAACAATGTCAATTTTGTAATGCTTGTTATTGGCCGGGAACATTCGGACGAAGAATTGGCTACTTATAACGAGAAGAAAGGTTTTTCGTTCCCTTTATATCCGGATAAAAACCGATCTATCTATAGTAAGTTTGCAAAGAGTTTGATTCCACGTGTTTACCTGATAGGGAAAGACGGTAAGGTTGTCTATGCTGCCACAGGATACAACGAAAATGACTTTGCCGGATTAATGAACCAGATAGAAAAAGCGATTAAATAAACAATATGTAAAATCCATCCGTTCCTGTTTAGGTAATACTTTGATGAACACACGTATCTTAACTTCGTTAATCTTCCTGTTTTGTTCCTTTCCTGTATTTTCACAAGTTCGTTTGGAAGGATATAACCAGGCAATGATAAATCCTGCCCTCTATAACGGCAGATGGGAGGCACAGTGGATATCTATGCCTGGTGAACCGGCCAATGTTTATGGCATATATCATTTCCGTAAATCGTTCGATTTGCAAGACATTCCTGGAAAATTCATCATCCATGTGTCTGCCGACAACAGATACAAACTGTATGTAAATGGCACGTTTGTGTCATTAGGGCCTACACGTGGCGACATTTATAATTGGAACTTTGAAACGGTCGACATCTCCCGATGGTTAAAAAAAGGGAAGAATACCCTGGCGGCAGTTGTGTGGAATTATGCTGAAAAGAAGCCTGTAGCGCAAATCAGTTTCAATCAAACCGGATTTATTTTACAGGGAAATACCAATACCGAAAAGGCTGTAAATACAAACGCTTCGTGGGTTTGTACAAAAAATGAAGCTTATTCTCCCTGGGAAGAATGGAGAGTTCCGGGTTATTATGCAGCAGGACCGGGTGAATTACTGGATTCGTTTAAATATCCTTGGGGGTGGGAAACCACAGAATATGACGATTCCAAATGGAAAGAGGCACAAGTAGGAATTGATGGCGCCATCAAAGGCGCCCGCGATTATCCCGGACGCTTGCTGGTTCCCACACCTATTCCTCCGATGACAATGGAGATGGAACGGCTTGCCAATGTCCGTATCAAGGAAGGCGTTACTTGTTCGGATGATTTCCCGAAGCGTTCGTCGCGGATAACTGTCCCGGCCAACACGAAGGCGCGCCTGCTGCTTGACAACCAGCAATTGACAACCGGTTATTTTTCGTTTTTATACAGCCAGGGAAAAGATACCGAAATAACCATTGGATACACTGAAGCCCTGTATGAAGACAAAAAAGAAGCCACAACCAAGTCGTATGATTTAAACACGAAAGGACACCGGGATGTGGTAGACGGGAAAAAGTTTATCGGCTACGAAGACAAAATAATTGCTGATGGTGGAACAGGGCGTAATTTCACTACTTTATGGTGGCGTACCTGGCGTTATGTAGATATTCACATAACAACGGCGGCCGAACCACTGGTAATTGATGATTTGTATGGAATATTCTCGGCCTATCCTTTTGAAAAGGCATATTCTTTTGATGTGCAGGGATTTCCGGAACTTAATAAAATGCTTGATATCGGTTGGCTTACGGCCCGCCTGTGTGCAAACGAAACATATATGGACTGTCCGTATTACGAACAACTTCAATATTTTGGCGATACCCGGATACAGGCAATGATTAGCATGTACAATACACGAGACCTTTATATGGTGAAAAATGCTATCGAACAAGGGCGGCAATCAATTGTAGCCGACGGTATAACCATGAGTCGTTATCCTTCAGGTTTGCATCAATTCATTTCTTCGTTTTCATTGTGGTGGGTGTGTATGGGGCATGATTACTGGATGTATCGCGGGGATGAAGCATATCTGAAAACATTGCTTCCTGCTTACAGGGGAATTCTTGCTTGGTACGAACAATGGTTGAAGCCCGACATGAGTCTGAGTTTTGTTCCCCATTGGTTTTTTGCCGATTGGGCGAACGGCTTCCCGTATGGTGAACCCATTCGTGAAAAAGACGGTAATTCCGCATTCCAGGATTTACTGTATATCATTGCTCTGGATGCTGTTTCGGAAATGGAACAATCATTCGGATCTGTTGCTATGGCCAGACATTACAGGAAAATCGCTTCGGATATACGCGCTACAATCCGTTCAAAATATTGGAATGACTCAAAAGGATTGTTTGCCGATACGCATGACCACCGGAGTTATTCCCAACATGTAAATTCGTTAGCCGTCTTGGCTGATGTTATAAAAGGGAATGAAGCGGTAAAGGTGATAGAACGTACCTTGTTTGACGACAGCTTAATACAAGCAACTATTTATTTCCGTTATTATGTCCATCAGGCGCTGGATAAGGCTGGACTGGGTGATTCTTATTTGGATAACTTGCAGATTTGGAGCGACCAAATAGCACTTGGACTTACTACCTGGGCAGAAATGCCGGAGCCTTCCCGCTCTGATTGCCACGCATGGGGAGCGAGCCCGAATATAGAATTTTATCGTATTTTATTAGGAATAGACAGTGATGCTCCCGGCTTTAGAAAAATAAAGATTTCTCCTTCTCTTGGAAAAATAAAACAAGTGTCAGGCACAATGCCTCATCCAAAAGGAACTATTTCAACAGAATATACGGTAGATAAAAAAGGAGTATTAACGGCTAACCTGACATTGCCTCCGGAAACTTCCGGTATCTTCGTTTGGAAAGGAAAGGAATATCCATTAAAAGAAGGGAAACAAACGATAGTAGAAGAAAGGTAGTGGAAGAGGAAGCAGGAGGTAAGACAAACATATGCTTTTTATGTTCTTACCTCTCACTTAGTATTAAAAACGACTAATAGCCCCACCTCCTCCGGATCGACCGCCGCCCCATGAACCACCACTAAATCCTCCACGTCCTCCTCCTCCGCTACCAAAGATGACAGGTCCGGCTGCGTCGCGTTTCAAACGGTTTATTTTGCGATGTTTTTCTTCTGTATACCCGCAGTTTGTACAGCGATAAATATCAACAGCCATCCCATCGGATGTATAAGTGGCCTGTTGAACAATTTGTCGTCTTACAAATTTGAATGTCTTTTGTCCGCATCTGGGACATATTCTAGGGCGGTGTTTATACCATAAGATACCCAGCGGAATACCCGTAAATATACTTATAAATAAGAGGAAAAAAAGCCAAAAGGGAGTATTTTCTCCTTCTCCGGAAGTAGTGCCTGTCATCGCTTTCCTTTCGTAATCACTTGACAATAAATAGTCGCTTACGGCTATTATCCCGTTTAGCATTCCGGCGCTAAAACTCCCTTGCTTCATATAGGGAATCATATACCGTTGTTGCAGGCGGTAGCAGATAATGTCCGGTAAGACACCTTCAATGCCATAGCCCGTTTCGAATACGACAGACCGTTGGGAAGGTTCGGTAACCAATTGAATCAATAATCCGTTATCATCTGCTTTTTTACCAATACCCCAATGTTTGAAAAGCTCTGTTGCAAACATACGGGCGTCATTGTAGCCAATGCTTTCCACGGCCACAACCGCTACCTCAATACCCGTACTGTCTTCCAGTGCATTCAAGTACATATTGATAGTTCTTACATCATCAGATGAAAGAATATAGTCGGGATTGCTCACATGATTTTTTGCATCGGTAAGCCGTACGTTGGGAATTGTTTCAACCGTATAAGTACCTGCAAACAAATGAACCGGAAACAATAGAGAGAATAAAAGAACAACCGAATGATTCAATAACTTAGTAACCAGCTTCTTGCCGGTATATATAATATATTCTATTGTCTTATCCATTTAAAATATTCCGTTTATTGGATGTATAAATCTAATCAGTCATTCAACTACTCAGTTTGAGTTATTCAATTGTTAATTGAAATCAACTACCGGCGCCCGTTCTGCACCAGGGTCGGCAGCGAAATACGATTTTGGATAGAAACCAAACATACCTGCAAAAATTGTATTGGGGAAACTACGGATATACGTGTTATATACTTGCGCTTGCTCGTTGAAACGCATCCGTTCTACGGCAATCCGGTTTTCGGTACTTTCCAATTGGGATTGCAATTCTTTGAAGTTTTCATTTGCTTTCAGTTCGGGATATCGTTCAACTACGACCATTAAGCGCGAAAGGGCACTGCTCAATTCTCCCTGCGCTGCCTGAAATTGCTTTATTGATTCCTCCGTCAGGTTGTCCGGATTAATGGTGGTTTGTGTAGCTTTCGAACGGGCATTTACTACCCCTTCCAGCGTTTCGCGTTCATGAGTGGCATACGCTTTTACGGTATTTACCAGGTTAGGAATCAAATCGAGCCTGCGCTGGTATTGATTTTCCACTTGGCTCCAAGCCGTTTTAACACGTTCGTCTTGTGTAACCATGTTATTGTATAAGCCTTTTACCCAAGCATATAAACAAAAGATTAAGATAATCGGAATAATAATCCATAAAATTTTCTTTGACATGTTCTTTATTGTATTTAATGTTATATATACATGGTAGCAAAGCTAAGAAAAAAAATAAGTTGGAATGTTTGATTTCTTCCTGATATGTAAAATTTCTTCCTGATAAGTTTTATATATAACTAATGTATAAAGCGAGATCGGTTTACGCTTCATAATGTAATGATTACCTATCCATATATGCAGGATATATTATTTTGAGAAAGGATAATCAAAATATTCTGTAAGTTAATTGAACGTTAACTATCGGCCATACTTTTAACCATTTCATGTATTCGCCGACATCATCCAATTCGTTGATATCTGTACCGTTAAAGTTCTGTTTATGCCCGTCTTGTTTGAGTACATAATTGCCTTGGTAAAGGACACCCAGTTCAAATTTAAAACCCAGTCTGCTTTTTGTAATCGAACGACCCAGGCCAAACCCTACATACGGTTTGACTGGTAATCCCAGTTGTAAATCAAATTTGGTACGTCCACCGGTAACGTCAATCATGCGTCCTCCCCATTCCAAATGTGGCCATTCATACCCAGGTAATAGTGTGGCTTCATTTCCGTTGCTATCGGCCAGATAACCATCAGCCGTAATTTTTGTATAACCTAAAAATACGCCGGCCGTGATATGGAAGATACTTGTAGGTATCGGATGGAAATCGGCCAATAAATGTCCGTGATACATTCCGAAATTTAATTTTACACAATAATTAGGCACATATCCAAAAGCATCATATAAGTTATTCCCATAATCAAAACTGATATCAAAATAATTGGTACTGGTTGATAAAATGTCTAAACCTGCACGTGCCCGGAAATAGTCATTTATAGGGGTTGCAGCCTCTACTCCAATACCCATTGTAGAAATTCGGAGGCTTACGTTTAAATGGTTAAAAAGGGAGTAATCCTGACTTTTTGCAAAAAAAGTTGTTGTGCAAGCCAAAGTAAGAATGAATAGAAAACGTTTCATAGTAAATGATATAATATTTTAATGGTAATTAATAAAAATCCGATCTGCCTTTTTATTTTTATAGTAGAATTTTAGTTATTTATGTAAAGTTTGCGTTTAAATCACGTACAAATATACCATATATTAAATAATATATAACAAATTACACAATCATTTTATATAATGTGCATAAATATGATGGTTGTGTTAGTTAATAGATTATTTTATCTTATACAGATGAAACTATGGAAGAGTAAATTTTATAAAAAAAGAAACGGATTGTATAAACGTCCTGTTTTTATTTGTTATAAAACAGGACGTTCGTACAATCCGTTTCCGGGCAGATTCTGATTCTTACTTATGTCAGGAATACATCCGGAATGTTTACAATAGGAGTTATAGCTGCAATTTTTTCTGAAACATTAAAGCCCGAAGGACAATTAACTTTACATTTCCCACAATTCTTGCAGGCATCCTGAACCAGATTCACTTCTAATAAAGTCTCTTTGGAAAGGCTTGCATTCTTATAACCATACGCATACATATAAGCACGCATAGCATCGGGTATAGGGAGATGTTCGGTACATTGTTCCTTGCATTTTCCGCATTGCTGGCAGAAAAGCATTTCTTTATCTGATAAAGACGCCAGGTAGTTTTTATCTTCTGTAGTCATCTCGGGAAATTTTGCAGCTGTCAGACAATCATCCAACAAATCGAAATTGGTGAATCCCGGGATAGCCGTAGCAATATGTTCATTCTTCCATGCCCATTTCAGACAGGCTTGTCCGTTTATTTGTTTCTTGCCTTCGGCATCTTCTACACCACCTGTCATGGTTTTCATGGCAACAAAACCGATTCCTGCTTTAGCTCCGCGTGCAATCGCTTCGTCGGTCTCTTTCAGGTTATTCAGTTTGAAATTGTAGCTTAGTAAGATGACATCGTAGATACCTGCATCAATAGCCGCGTCAATCTGTGCCGGGTTGTGGTTGTGCATAGAAAAACCGATGTGGCGTATCTTGCCTTCCGTTTTAAGCTTTTTCAGCAAGTCTGTCACTCTTTTGTTTTTAACAATCCCTTGGCTTGTCAGATCATGGGCATAAAGGATATCCACATAATCCATTTGGAGGCGTTTGAGGCTTAGATCAAACATCTCTACAAAGCCTTTCTCAAAATTGTCCTCCAATGGTTGTTTGAATTTAACCTTTGTGGCAATCGTAAACGAATCACGTGGTTTATCTTTGAAGAAGTTGCCGAGCATTTCTTCATTACGTCCGTTTTGATATCCATGTGCCGTGTCGAAATGAGTGATGCCCGCGTTGTAAGCTGCACGAACGACATTGGGATTGTCGGCGCGCATTACTCCCATACTGATAATAGGAACTTTAATACCTGTACGCCCTAATGTACGGATTGGGTATTCGGAGGTGGCTGGATTTGAAGCAGATGATGCCGTCACGCTGTTCGGAATAAGTAAAGCCCCAGCCCCTGCTGTCGCAGATAATCGTATAAAATCTCGTCTGTTTACCTTGTTGTTTTTCATAAATAATAAGATGAATTAGTTTTACATTAATCTATGGATTAGAATATATAGTATTAAGAATTAAAGCTTATCCGCTAATTCCTTGATATAATCGGCAACACCCGCCACGGCCTCTCCGTTTTCGTTAAAAGCGCCTATTATATATTGCCCTTTCCAATAGGCCGGAATATCGCCGTTGTACCTGTCTTTGATTGTCATTTCGCCTTCCATGAAGTCCAATGGCTGTTTTGTAAAAGTATAATAAGCGTTTAACGCTTCTCTCGCCCCTTCTTTCGTTTTACCGTCAACGAGGAACAATTGGAACGATTGTCCGGAAGCCGTTTGATATTTTACAACATACACTGATTTCAGAAATTCATGCCCGATATAACTGGAAGTAACATACGTTTCCGAATAAGGGAGTTTGCCTTCTTGCGGAAAAAATGCCATAATAAGCGGATAACCCGCGGCAGGGTCTATTTTATTCGCAAGTGTTTTCCCTATCATACGGATAGACTCTGCAAGGTGGTCACTGCTGTTTGTCCACATTTTTACATAAATACATCCTGAAAAGAAATAAAGGTTTTTATCGTCGCCTTGCCCTTCACCGCCAATCGGTAAAAAAGTAAGGTCGGTGGAACGTTCCGACGAATACATACCGAATGCGTCTTCCGGTGTAGCATGCCGGTACGCCTGTATCGTAATATAATCGTTCCCTTTTTTATATTCCATAGATGTCATTTCTCTAAAGTTATTTTCAATAAACAAAGGAGCCGCCCCATTTATCCGGTCAAACAGGTTGTCAGGGTTGAATATCTCAATTTCACTGTCAGTCGTCCATCCGGTTAAATCCGGCAGCCACGATTTCAATTGTTCCGGAGTTTGTGCACGGTTTTCCTGAACGAAGAATAAGAATGATACGATAAACACGTATTTCAATAGACTAATCCCTTTTCTAATCATTTCATCAATCATATTGGTTCAGCACAAAAATAAAAATATTTCCGGTTTATCCTATAAATAAGTTGGATTTTTCTCTGTTATAAGTAGTTAAATAAAAAAAGAGACAGGACGGAACACCTGTCTCTATGAATATGTATTTGCCTTTGTGAATAATTTAGGGTCGAATCATAGCCTTGAATTACGAACCGGAATAGATGGAGAAAGCCAACTCTTTGCAGGCTTTACGGCCGATTTTGGAATTACCGGTAATGGGAATCGTTTCTACGAAATAGATATGCCGGGGTTGCTCATATTTAGGTAACGCATCAACAACGAGTTTTTTTATTTCTTCCATATGGTCAATTCCTTCAATTAATAAAACAACGGCTTCTCCTAATTTCATGTCGGGTACGAATGTAATGGCGAAAGGTCTTGTCAGGATAGGTTTTAGTTTTTCTTCAATCGCTTCTATTTGCAATTTAATTCCTCCGCTATTAATTACATTGTCTTTTCGTCCGAGAATACGGAAACTGCCGTCCGGATTTATTTCTGCTATATCATTTGTTACTAAAGGTTCGTCGCAGATCAACGGGGCGTTTACCACCAGTGTTCCGTCTATCGATAGTGTAAGGTTTACAGAGGGGAAAGGAGTGTAAAACGATGAGGCATCTTGCCCGTTTATTTGTCGCAAGGCTATATGGGATAAAGTTTCTGTCATTCCATAGGTAGAGTAAACTTCATTTGGAAAAGACTTTAGCTCTTTTTCCAATAAAGGGTCGATCATACCGCCGCCAATTATTAATTTCTTTACTTGTAAAAGGCGTTCTTTTTCTTCCGGCACTTGTAAGGAATTGAATATTTGAAGTGGTACCATAGCTGCAAAATCAATCGGCATATCTACATCAGCCATCGGGTGTCCGGAAGGTTCACGCACAATAAGCTCAAGTCCGGCAATAAGAGAACGTATAACCATCATCTTAGCTCCGATATACTGTAAAGACATGCATAAAAGGGCTTTGTCTTTCTTTTTGAGTCGTAGGAAAGCACACGTCTGACGGGCGCTCTGTATCATCTGCTCCTTTTTAACAATAAGTTGTTTGGGCATCCCTGTAGAACCGGATGTCTGTACAGTCATGTATGGGGAAGGGGAAAACCATTCGGGGAAAACATCCCCCAACCCAATAAAAGAGGGGGGGATACCGGAGTCGTTTTCAGCCTTCTCTTCCAGAGACTGGAGGGATGGGTTAAACCAAAGTTCATCTTTTCGGATACGAATCGGCGTCTTGATATTATTCGTATACAATCCCCCTGTCCCTAACCCTTGATAAACAGTGTTTGTTACTGTCAAGTTTCCTTTTCCCTCTTCTTTTTCCTCTTTCCTCTCTCCTGACAGGAGTTGGGGAGATAACGTTGCACACCACTGAGCGATAGCATTCAGTCCGATATTCGATTCTAAGGCAGAAGTTATCCACCACCCTATTCCCAATCGTTCGGCTTCCTTAATCCATTCATTACAACCTGTGACACCTCCGTGCAATGATGGTTTTAATATAACATATTGTGGGTTGATAGTTTCAAGCAGTCGCCGTTTGTCCTCCGGGTAGTTCCATCCGATAAGCTCTTCATCCAAAGCAATAGGCAAGGGCGTTGTGGCAGTTAATTGTGCCATGGCATCCCATTGTCCCGCGCGGATGGGTTGCTCAATGGAATGGATATCAAATTCCGACAATTGCTTCAATTTCTCAAAGGCATTACCGGGAGAGAACGCACCATTGGCATCTACCCTTAATTCGATGTCTTTAGCGGAAAAGTGTTTTCGGATATGCCGGAGTAAATCCAGTTCTTCTTCAAAATGAATGGCTCCTATCTTTAGTTTGATGCATCGAAAACCGTCTGTCAGCTTACTCTCTATTTGCTCGTACATTTTCCGGTAATCACCCATCCATATCAACCCATTGACAGGTATACCTTTTTCCCCACGGGAAAAAGGAGTATCCCACAAGCGATAACTTCCGGCTTCAAAATGTTTGAAAGCTGTTTCAAACCCAAATAAGATAGAAGGATAAGGGCGTAAAGATTCCGTATCAAGAACACCGGTTTTTTCAATTTGCCGGCAGGCGTCCCTAAGTATTTCTTCGTATTCCGGTATGGCCTCACAACTTAAATCAGGAAGGGGAGCACATTCCCCTATCCCCCATCTGCAAGGTTGTTCTTTGGACGTAAGAAGTACATACCAGATTGGGCGTGTCGTATAGATTCCGCGGGAAGTTCCGGCGGGTTGCCGGAATTTCAGTTGATAGTTGACAAGTGACAGTTGACAAGTTGATATGATATGTTGAAGGCCCATATTGAATTAGCCGAATCAAGGGAATTTCGGATATTTTTTAAAGTCAGGTTTTCTTTTTTCGAGGAAGGCTTGTTTTCCTTCCTGGGCTTCTTCTGTCAGATAATATAATAAGGTCGCGTCTCCGGCTAGTTCCTGAATGCCTGCCTGACCGTCGAGTTCGGCATTTAATCCGGCTTTTATCATCCGTAACGCCATCGGACTGTGCATCATCATCGTTTTTGCCCAGTCAACAACCTCGTCTTCCAATTGCTCAAAAGGTACTACCTTGTTTACTAATCCCATCTCTAATGCTTCTTGTGCATTGTATTGGCGGCAAAGAAACCAGATTTCGCGCGCTTTCTTTTGTCCTACAATACGAGCCAGGTAAGAAGAACCGAATCCGGCGTCAAAACTTCCCACACGGGGGCCTGTTTGTCCGAAAATGGCATTATCGGAAGCAATGGAAAGGTCGCAAACAACATGTAACACATGTCCTCCGCCAATCGCGTACCCGTTTACCATCGCGATAACCGGTTTGGGAAGCGAGCGGATCTGTTTTTGAACATCCAATACATTCAAACGGGGAACGCCATCCTTGCCAATGTAGCCTCCTTTTCCTTTTACATGCTGGTCGCCACCCGAGCAAAAAGCTTTATCTCCTGTGCCTGTTATTACTACTACGCAGATGTTTTCGTCATCACGGCAAATACGTAAAGCATCACTCATTTCGCCGGTAGTGGCAGGAGTGAAAGCGTTTCGATATCTTGGGCGGTTGATGGTTATACGGGCTATCCCATCGTAAAAATCAAATAGGATGTCTTCGTATTCTTTAATGCTTGTCCATTCTCTTACCATATTTATTTCTTTTTTAGTTCGTGATAAAAATAACGTAATATTTCAGCGTTTTTCCGCATGGAAGAAAATACTTCCAGCAGGATGGGTTTATCGCTTTTATTATCTGTAAAAACATACATGGTTTTCTTTAATTCACTTTCGTTTGAGATGGAAAGGTAGGTAAAACCGGTTGCTTCCGCCCAAGCTTTCGCCTGGGTCTGGTGCGAAGCCGATATGTATGTTTCCAATGCTTCAGACTTGTTTAAACCCGGAAGTGTATAGAAGATTTCGCCTCCACCATTGTTGTTGAGCAGAATCCGGATATTTTTATTTATCTGCCGGTTCCAAAGCCCGTTCATATCATAAAAGAAGGCCAAATCTCCAATAAGAAGAAAGGTGAGTTTTTCGCTCACGGACGCGTAACCGACAGTTGTGGAAAGACATCCGTCGATACCACTTGTCCCCCGGTTGCAATAAATCATCACATCGCTTCTCAGAGGAAATAATTGCGCCAAACGAACACTGGAACTGTTTGCTAAATGTAATGCCGAATCCCTTGGTATTGTTTCTATTAACTCCTTTACAACCAATAAATCGGAAAATTCCATGATTCTGGCCGGAGGCAATTTTTTTATAGCATTCCCCCATGATAACGCATAGGGTTTATCTCCATTTTCGTCGGGATTATCACATGAAACCAGATAATCCAATACGGATAACGCGTCGGCTTCTATAACATGCGTAAGGCATTTATATAAATCAATGATTTCTCCTGTTGGCGATATATGCCAATGTTCTTTGGGTTTGTTTTTTTGTAAGAATTGTTTGATACGTTTCGATACGATATGTCCTCCGAAAGTAATGAGCAATTCCGGACCGTAAGTATCCTGTTCTTCTTTCGGCAAAGCATATAAGAAGACGTCGAAATTGGATATAATATAAGGTGAACGGATATTGGAAAGATGTTCTGCCAGGATAATGCAGTCATGCTCTTCCGCCATTTCTTCCAGTAATTCGCGAATATCTTCGGTTTGCCATTGCCAAAGTAACTGGCCAACGACAATCATCCGTTTTTTATACTGTTGGAAACGTTCGCCATAGCCATCCATTTCCAATTTTTCATCCATTTCAGGTGTAGAAATACAACGGTCTATTTTCCTTACCTGGGGCAATTGACCTATCGTATATTCAAATAAGGGTTCAGATACCGGAATATTTATATGGACGGGAGCGGCAATCGGATAGTTTAATTCAAGTAAGGCCTCATTAATCAGGCGATTGCAATACCATTCATCTTCAGATGTATTGATTTCAGGTAGTTGGACAGACTTTTTGACCAATGTATTAAAAACGCCTGGTTGCGGAAATGTTTGTCCGGCCATTTGTCCAATCCATGCGCCTGGGCGGTCTGCTGTTATAATTAACAGGGGTAATTGCTGATAATAAGCTTCGGCCACAGATGGACCGAGATTTAATACCGCCGTTCCTGAAGTGCAGCAAACAGCAACCGGTTTTCCGGTATGCATAATAATGCCGATGGCATAAAAACCGGCGCTCCGTTCGTCGACAACAGTATGGCAAGTAAAAAAAGAGTCGACAGCAAAAGAATGAGTCACAGGGGAATTCCTTGAACCGGGGGATAAAACGATTTGCTTGATTTCGAAAGCTTTCAGTAGTGCAACGAGCTGTAAAACATTCTTTTTATTCGAATACATAATTGTTTACCTGGGTTAAATATAGCATGGTTTGCAGTTTGTCTTCCGTTTCTTGCCATTCTTGTTCTAAAACGGAAGAAGGCAACAAACCGCCACCGGCATACAAAGTAAACGAATTATCATGAATGTTCATGCAGCGCAGGTTCACATATAAATCACTTTTTCCTTCCGGCTCCAATAAACCAATAAATCCGGAATAATAACGGCGACAATAGCCTTCGTTGTCCAGAATAAACCGGTATGCTTCTTCTTTGGGTAATCCCGATACAGCCGGAGTAGGATGCAACAGTTTTAATAGATCTCCTAACTGACTGGCGTTGGGAAGCGAAAAATGGAAATCAGTACGTAAATGTGCCAATTCTCCTGCTCGTACGGTATAAGGCCCTTTTTCCGATGGATGAATACCAAAAGATGTTAGTTGTGTCCTGATATAATAGGAAACCAACATTTGCTCAATCAGGTTTTTATCGTCCCATGTTTGGGGTAATTCTCCGTTTCGTAAGACTTGGGTCCCGGCTATGGAGACCGTATTCCATATATTTCCTGTGCCACACAATAACATTTCGGGCGTACTACCCAGCCATGTACCTGTTCGTGGCGTATGTAGAAGATAAACATATGAGCGGGTATACTTTGAGCATGCCAGGAGAAATGCCATGGAAGGAGAAAAAGAGGTGCTTTTTCCTACTGTAAGGCTGCGTGATAATACCAGTTTCTTAAATTCTTTCTGACGGATAGGGGCTATGAAAGTGGCAAACCGCGCCGCGTATTCTTCCCCGGGATGGCTTTCTTCTCTTTTTTTCCCGGGATGGCTTTTTCCCTCTTTTTGAGGGAAAGGAATATCTGCTTTTCTCGTAGGATGAAGTAGTATAATAGGACATTCACTTGAAACAGTAAAAGGGGAAATGACAAATCCGCTTTGTCCGTTTAGCTCATTTATTGTATTTAAGTGTGTAGGTGAATCCGTATCTTGTACGAGTAGATGCAAAACATCTTCTCCCGGAAGCCTATATATAGCAAAACTCAGGTTTTCAGCGATGTATGAATCCAATAGATGTAGTTCGTTTTGATTCATCTTTTTTTCATCACACTGTTTACAACACGTATGGAAGAGACTAATTTATCTGTCGACGTAAACACATCAACGTTCCAAACATGTGAAGAACGCCCTTTATGAATGATAGTACCTACGGCACGTACCGTATCGCCTTCTTTAGCCGATGACAAATGATTACCACTTACCTGCATGCCCACCACTATTTCGTCGGGCTGGCACATTACCATCGACCCCAATCCGGCAACTGTCTCGGCCAAAGCAAGGGTAGCGCCGCCATGCAAAATACCGAATGGTTGACGGGTACGAACATCTACCGGCATGGTTGCTTCTATACGATCTTCCGAAGCATAGGTATATTGGATACCCAGATTACCCATTAAAGCATGTCTGGCACGGGCATTCAATTCATTTAATGGAACATCGGCCGGACTTATTTTGGCGATAATATGTTCTTCTACGGCTTTGGCAACCCCATCTTTGTCATTCGTTTCGGTCGTATAATCCGTACATCTTTTAACTGGCTCAAGAGCGTTCCCCATGGCAATACCCAATCCTGCCGTTTGTATCATGGTAATATCACAGACACCGTCGCCAATAGCCATGATTTGTTCAGGTTGGATGGAAAGATGTTCCATTAACACCCCTAATGTATCCGCTTTATTAATGGAAGGGGGAACAACTTCCAGAAAATAAGGTTCCGAACGGAAAACATCCAACGAACCATCCAACTTTTTCCTCCAATGGTTTTCAAGCCCGACCAATGCTTCTTCGTCGTCGCTAACCAGCATGATTTTGCAAGGATGAAACGTTATGGAATCAGCAAAATGCCTGGTTTCTTTTATCTGCATTTTATTCCGCGCTGCTTCCTCCCGTACATGTTTGTCTCCGGCATTGTTTGTAACAATCACATCCTGATGATAGGTAAAGATCGTAAAATTATTCTTATTGGCTTTCCGTTCCAGATAAGCTATTAATTCAGGATTGATGCGCCGTTCGAATAACAATTCATTCGTACTCATTTTAAATATTTGCCCACCATTGTAAGAGAGTATGAATCCGTTGTATTTATCAAGCTCCAGAAATTGCGCAATAGGACGAAGTCCATAGGTAGACCTTCCGGAAGCCAGAACGACTTGTATACCCATTTGTTGTACTTTGAGCAAGGCGGCAAGCGTAGCAGGAGTAATTTCTTTTTTACTATTTAGCAGTGTCCCATCGACATCGAGAACCAATAATTTATACTTCATGGTCGTTTTAGTTTTTCTCAATTAGCCGACAAAGATAGTGATTTTTTAGACGTGCGGCATATTTCAATATCTTCTTAAAAGCAGAGGTAGATACGATTATTTTCTGGCCGACGGGATACGATGAACACTCCTTGCGGAATCAGATAAATAAGAATGTAGATATAGAAACTTTCTTTGCCGAAGCGTCCCAAGTCAACCCCAATGCTTCAAAAATCACCGGAGTAATATGCGGATATCATGTTGAAAATATTAATATTGTTTTTCTACATTCCAAAACCGCTCTATCCGCTTTATCTCCGGCAGAAAAAGGTCTTGCTCCCTTTTTGTTGTCTTTTCAAAGAAAGAAAGTTCGATCTGCGCAAGCCCTTTCCGCATGAGCTTTTTCCACGAACCGACAATCCTGCCGTCGAGCATAACAGTCGGCGAAAACAAGCCGTTCTTTGTCATCACTTTGCCGTAATGTTTGTCCTCAATCATTTCGGAACGTTCGGTATAACTCACTACGTACTCGTCGAAAGGAGAAAGCAATAATGCGGAAGGTTCGTTGATTGAAGGAATTACCAAATCGTTTTTCATCCAAAAGTTGCGCCCATTGATTGATTCGCCGACAAAATCATCCTTAATCAGTTTGAGAGCCTGGCGACATTCGGTCAGCGTTAAGCCCGACCACCAGACGAAATCCTGTATCGTTGCCGGTCCGTGGCTGGTGAAAAACTTCCGGGCCAGGCGTTCCAATGCCTCTTCACGGGCTAAGATCTGCTTTCGGGGAACCCATTGGGCAAACGAAGTATACGTTTGTTTACTGCCTTGCTGGCGACCATTACAAACGACACCTTCTATTTCGGCGTATGAGATAATCCGGTTTATATGAGGCATTTCGATTGATATGTTTCTTGCATGCAAGGCTTCACGAATCTCTTGTTTAGTAAGATGTTTCCCGTCCGACAATATATCTTCCAATACAGAGACCGCGCGAATGATATAATCTTTATCTACTCCATGTACTTTGCAGTAAGAGTGATAAATCGGCCTGAGGCGTGGAGCAGACAGATCGAACATCCAATGAATATCTTCCGCCGAAACAAAATGCCAGGTCGGTCGCAAGATATGGGTACGGATAATCGTTCCCGTATTCAAGGCCTCTTCCACGTCTTTCAGGGTTTTATTCCGAAGCCGGATACCAATCGCCCATTTTGCCAATTCGAGCGACTGCGATTGCATGGCGCCCAACCAAGAAACCACTTCCTGCGGCTCTTTTAACGGATTACCATACAGCAACTGATTATGCAACCTGGTTTTTAACAGTTCGGTAATTTTCACTCTTTTTTACATTTAATCACTATCGTGTAAAAGATTTGACGATAAAGATAGTGTTTTTTAGAAATGCGGTACAGAATGATAGCACTTAAAGATTATCTCCCTTTTTTCACCATTTTTCTTTTGTAATTTGGATAGAGTCTCATTTAATGCAAATTTGATATTTAGCAATTTGATAATTTGTTAATTTTACCCTTGCATAGCTGCTGTATTTGGAGGCCTGTCTGGAGTTTGTCGAAAAAAAACTACTCTTGCGAAGTTTAGGATTGATAGTTTGCACACTAA
>JAIRRS010000096.1 GCA_031255855.1 Tannerellaceae bacterium
CCTGATGAAACACGCCCTGGCATAATACCTCTCCCGATATTACCGGGAAAGTCAACAAGATGATTGACGGGGAAATGAAAGAGGTTAAGGTGCGTGATTCCGAATCCATACAACTCGCCAACTCTAAAATTGACGAGATACGGAATGGCTTTACTGATTGGCTTCACGAGCAATCACAGAAGTTTAAAGACCGTTTGGCTGACCGCTACAACCGTACCTTTAACTGTTTTGTTCGTCCCGATTATGACGGAAGTCATCAGGAGTTCCCCGGACCGGACTTGAAAGGTTTGGGTATTTCCGACCTGTATAAGAGCCAAAAAGATGCTGTTTGGCTCGATAAATTGAATGGCGGCGGGATCATCGACCACGAGGTGCTGCGCCCATAAGGGACATATAGTAAATGTAACATTAGCAAGTTACCGGGCAAGGGTTTTCAACGCCCGTCATTAGCCAACTTATCCACTTAGCCGAAAGGCGGTGGGGAGTGTCGCATGTTGGAAACGGCATAAGTCAGTTAACTGTCATACTGCTACTGAATGTCTAAATGAAATGATAGATATGAGGATGAAGACTATACTGTTTGAACGACAGCCCAAGATGTTAGTTGGTAAACCCCGACCGAAGATAGTTACAACGGTCGGGCTGCAATACTTCTACTTTCCGACTTCGAGTACGAGAGCCGAAAACCGATTGCAGGTCAGCCATGATAAATGGAAAAGGGCGAAAATCGCATCCGACAATCTATCGCGCTTGTTACTTGTATGTCTAAATGGGGATTACCTAAGTAGGAATGCCGAAAGGCTATGGGGCTTGTCCCTGAATATCCTATATGGTAACAGAGTCTCCGTAGTAGTCCGAGCAGGGGAAAGCCTTGTACATGGCGAAGGGAGACAGTCAATATTTTTAATACGTTTAACGAAAAATGTGTGAGACATTATGAGAAATTCAGGTAATGTATTAAACAGTCTGGCTGGGCATAGCTCAGACCTGAATTACAAGTTTGAACGGCTTTATCGACTACTGTTCAATGAGAATCTATTTGCGTTAGCCTATCAGAATATTGCCTCTAACGAGGGCAATTGCACGAAAGGAGCAGACGGTCAATCCATAAGCGGAATGAGCGTTGAACGCATACACAACATCATTGATAAATTGAAAGACGAAAGCTATCAACCTTATCCAGCAAGAAGAGTTTACATTCCCAAAAAGAATGGCAAGAAACGTCCATTAGGCATTCCTGCCTCTGACGACAAACTTGTGCATGAAGTCGTAAGAATGATTCTTGAATCCATTTATGAGGGACATTTTGAAAAATGTTCACATGGATTCAGACCGCACCGCAGTTGCCACACTGCACTGGCTTCCATTCATGAGGGATTTGACGGGACTCGTTGGTTTATTGAGGGCGACATCAAAGGATTCTTCGACAACATTGACCACGATGTTATGATAGATATTCTTTCAGAACGCATCGCTGACCAACGATTCCTACGTCTGATTCGCAAATTCTTAAATGCTGGGTATATGGAGAAATGGCAATTTTACAACACCTATAGCGGAGCACCGCAAGGAGGAGTTATCAGTCCGATTCTTGCAAATATTTATCTGGATAAACTGGATAAGTATATGCAGAAATACATTGGAACTTTCAATAAAGGAGATAAAAGGAGGGTTAATCCTGAGTTCAAAAGGATTCAATCTCGAAAAAGCAAACGAGTAAAGAAGCTAAAGAATGAAACAGACGAGCAGAAAAAGGAAGCATTACGCAATGAGATCAACCAACTTCATTACGATATGCACCAAGTTCCTGCAACTCTGGACATGGATGAAAATTTCAGACGTATGAGATACGTTCGTTATGCCGATGATTTTCTGATTGGTGTAATCGGAAGTAAAGAAGATTGTGTAAAAGCAAAGGAAGATATTAAAAACTTCCTGCTTGATACATTGAAACTTGAACTTTCCGATGAAAAGACACTAATCACCAATTCAAGCGACAAGGCGAAGTTCTTAGGCTATGAAATAACAATCCGCAGAAGTGAAAAGACAAGAAAGGATAACAGAGGAATTACTCGCCGTTGTCTTAACCTTAGAACAGTTCTTCTGTTACCCACAGAGGTAATGAGAAAGAAACTGCTCGATTATGGTGCAATGAAAATCATAGTTGAGAATGGTAAAGAGAAGTGGGAGTCCAAATCCCGGCCTTTCCTTAGAAATAATGATGACCTTGAAATCTTAAACCGATACAACCCGGAGATAAGAGGCATTTATAATTACTATTGTCTTGCCAACAACTGCAACATTCTCAACAGTTTCTACTACTACATGAAAGAAAGTATGTATAAGACATTTTCGTCAAAGTATGAATCGACTGTACGGAAGATTATCCGAAAATATACCCGTGATAAAATTTTCCGTGTACAATACGAGAACAACAAAGGCGAGATAAAAGAACGTACTTTATATCATGGTGGGTTTAGGCAACAAAAGCACGCAAGATTGGACTTCGCGGACAATCTGCCCAGTTATCGCGCGACCCAAAGTACAAGCCTGATGGCTCGGCTAAAGGCACGTGAGTGTGAATATTGCGGAGATACGGACAACTTAGAAATGTTTCATGTCCGTAAACTCAAAAATCTGGAAGGCAAACAAGAGTGGGAACGCTTTATGATTGCTCGAAAGAGGAAAACAATAGCTGTTTGTAACAACTGTTATCGTAAAATTCATGGAAACAATAAATAGACTGAATATATTGATGGAGAGCCGTATACATGGAGACGTGTACGTACGGTTCGGTGGCGAGCGTATTGAAACCTGCCGTCTGAAAGGACGGCAAGGCGCGATGCGCTTAGCCTGTGGGGCAGGCAAAACACTTATTATGTGTGTAAGCGCCTATGAGAAAAAACGTTTGGGATTGGTTAATAAACCGCTTATTATGGCTCTGAAAGCCAATGTACATGAAATTGCCCAAACTTTCTGTAC
This sequence comes from Tannerellaceae bacterium, assembly GCA_031255855.1. GTDB lineage: Bacteria > Bacteroidota > Bacteroidia > Bacteroidales > Tannerellaceae > DFXE01. The sequence goes on from JAIRRS010000096.1 coordinate 2,983, forward strand.
AGCTTATCCGAATGCACGGGTATTGTATCCGGGTAAGGAAGATTTTACCCCAGCCAAACGTGCGAGGATCTTCAACGAAATGAAGAATAATAACTGGGATGCCATTATTCTAACACACGAACAGTTCGGCATGATACCGCAGTCGCCCGAAGTCCAACAACGGATATTGCAGGCGGAACTTGATAGCGTAGAGGAAAATTTGGAAGTATTGAGGGAACAGGGTAAGCATATTTCCCGTGCAATGGAGAAAGGTTTGGTTAAACGGCAGCTTAATCTTGAAGCCAAACTGAATAATATCGCTTATCAAATTGAAAATCGAAAAGACGATACAGTGGACTTCCGCCTAATGGGAATCGACCACCTATACGTCGATGAGAGCCACCGCTTTAAAAACCTGACCTTTACAACACGCCATGACCGTGTTGCAGGGTTGGGCAATGCCGAAGGTTCGCAACGGGCATTGAATATGCTCTTTGCCATGCGTACCATTCAGGAACGGACAGGCAAGGATTTAGGTGCAACTTTTCTCTCCGGTACTACCATTTCCAATTCTTTGACGGAATTATACTTGCTTTTCAAGTATCTCCGGCCAAATGAACTGGAACGGCAAAATATCAATACGTTTGATGCGTGGGCAGCGATATTTGCTAAGAAGTCGATAGATTACGAATTTTCGGTTACAAATGAGATTGTACAAAAAGAACGCTTCCGGTATTTTATCAAAGTACCCGAATTGGCGGCTTTTTATGCCGAAATAACGGACTATCGTTCTGCAAAGGATATCGGTATCGACCGACCGGAAAAGAATGAAATCTTGCATAATATTCCGCCCACTCCCGACCAACAGGAGTTTATTCAGAAGTTGGTAGAGTTCGCCAAAACAGGCAAGGGCGAAATATTAGGACGTGAACCATTAAATGAGAAAGA
>JAIRRS010000097.1 GCA_031255855.1 Tannerellaceae bacterium
CCGTTCCGATTGTTACTCCCAAGGCTGTGAATATGTTCCGGATTTCTTCGCTTTCCAGAACCTTATGCGGCATTGCTTTTTCTACATTCAAAATTTTACCTCTCAGAGGCAGAATAGCCTGAAATGCACGGTCTCTTCCTTGTTTCGCTGTTCCTCCTGCGGAATCGCCCTCCACAAGGAATATTTCACATCTTTCCGGATCTTTATCGGAGCAGTCAGCCAATTTGCCGGGTAAACCTCCTCCGGATAGCGGTGATTTTCGTTGAACCATTTCCCTGGCCTTACGAGCAGCATGGCGGGCGGTAGCAGCAAGTATTACCTTGTCGACAATAATTTTTGCTTCTTTCGGATGTTCTTCCAGATAATAACCCAATGCTTCGCCTACAGCTTGGTCTACAGATCCTGTAACTTCACTGTTGCCTAACTTCGTTTTTGTTTGTCCTTCAAACTGTGGTTCGGCTACTTTGATGGAGATAACGGCTGTCAATCCTTCGCGGAAGTCATCGCCTTGTATTTCTACTTTGGCTTTCTCCAGTAGCTTGGAATCTTCGGCATATTTCTTTAATGTGCGGGTCAATCCACGGCGGAAACCGGCCAGGTGCGTACCTCCTTCGATGGTGTTGATATCGTTCACATACGAATAGACGCTTTCGTTATACGAAGTATTGTATGTCATGGCTACTTCTACAGGGATGCCCTGCTTTTCCGTGATGATATGGATTACATCCGGGATCAGCTTTTCTTTTGAGCGGTCGATGTAGCGTACGAATTCTTTCAAACCTTCATCTGAAAGGAATATTTCCGATTTATAGGTTCCGTCTTCTTTCATCACCCGTCTGTCGGTAAGTGTAAGTGTTACGCCCGCGTTCAGGAAAGCAAGCTCGCGGAGGCGGGTAGCCAATATGTCGTAGCGGTATTCGGTAACCGTGAATATCGTGTTGTCCGGTTTGAAGGTAATGGTGGTACCCGTCGCTTCGGATTCGCCGATTATTTTCAATTCGGTTTTCGGATGGCCGCACGAATACTCCTGCATGTAGATATTCCCATCGCGGCACACTTCGGCCCTGAGGAGGGTCGACAATGCGTTCACGCAAGATACGCCTACCCCATGCAACCCGCCGGAAACTTTATAACTTCCTTTGTCAAATTTACCTCCTGCATGTAAAACGGTTAAAACCACCTCCAAGGCGGATTTCCCTTCCTTTTCGTGGTAATCTACCGGGATGCCGCGGCCGTCGTCTACTACTGTAATGGAATTATCTTCATTTATCGTAACATCTATATTGGAACAATATCCGCCAAGCGCTTCATCAATTGAATTGTCTACCACCTCGTATACCAAATGGTGTAATCCTTTTTCACTGATGTCACCGATATACATGGCAGGCCTTTTACGAACGGCCTCCAATCCTTCGAGTACTTGTATACTGTCAGCCGAATAATTGCCGCTTGTGTTTTTTAATTCTTCACTCATATATTTATTTGGTTTAAAATCAATATTTACAGGGGTTTTCAAAAACCTAACAAAGATACTAAAAATTATTGAGATAATGAGGCCGTAACAAGCAAAAAAAGCCGGGCTTTATCAGCTCCGGCTTACTCTATTATTGTTGTCCGTAGATACTCTTATGCAAGCGTATTCACATACTTCGCCAACTTCGATTTTAAGTTAGCCGCCTTGTTTTTGTGAATGACGTTCTTTTTAGCCAGCTTGTCCAGCATGGAACATACTTTAGGATATAATTCCTGGGCTTCAGCCTTTTCCTCAGTAGCACGCAACTTGCGAACTGCATTTCTTGCAGTTTTAGCATAATATCTGTTGTGCAAACGTCTCGCGTTTGTTTGTCTGATTCTTTTTAATGCAGATTTATGATTTGCCATTTTTTTAGCTGTCTAATTTTTAATTGTCAATTTTTAATATTCAACTATCAATTGAATGTAGCCCATAGGGGAATCGAACCCCTCTTTCAAGAATGAAAATCTTGCGTCCTAACCGATAGACGAATGGGCCAGTATGTCATAGCTCTCGTTTTTAGCATTATAGAGATGTGATATCTCAAATGCGAGTGCAAAGATACTCCTTTTGTCAAAACCTCCAAAATATTTTAATGAAAAAATTAAAGCCCGCCGATGTTTTAACATCTATTTCGTCTTTTAATGCGTGGATTATAGGGGCGTATGATAGAAACCGGTCGGTATATAGCGGCTATTTCACCGGAATACATACTTTTGTGCTTAAAAGGATAAAAAAGATGTTGGGCAAAACGCGGGGAATCGTCTTGCATTCCATCCCATATAATGATACATATTCTATTATATATATGTATACAGAGGTTTTCGGAAGGGTATCTTATCTGGTAGCCCGAAGCCGCGGAAAGAAGAGCGCCGTGTCGAAAGCCTTGTTTATACCACTCTCGGTGGTTGAAATGGAGGTGGAACATCTGCCGAAGCGCGACCTTCACCGGATACGCGAAACGAAACTTTGTTATCCTCTTTGCCACCTGTATGCCAACCCTGTCAAGAATGCGTTGGCCCTGTTTATAGCCGAGGTTCTTTTCCGCGTCGTGAAGGATACCGAACCCGACGCCCGCCTCTTCGATTTTCTTTATCGCTCCATTCATCTGCTGGAACAAGCAGACGATGGGATAGCCAACTTCCATTTGGTGTTTCTTCTTCGCCTGCTGAATTATCTTGGGATATATCCGAATGTTGATTCGTATGTTGAGGGTTGTTTTTTTGATATGCGAAACGGTGTTTTTAATGATAAACCGCCCATGCACCGGCATTATTTAGACCGCGAAGAGAGTAAAATCTTCGCGCGTTTGTTTAAAATCAGTTATGAGAACATGTCGTTGTACGCCTTCTCCCGTCACGACCGGGTGAACATACTAGACCGGATATTGACTTATTACCGGATACATCTACCCGAAATCCCCGAATTGAAGTCGGTTTCAATCATGCCGACCCTTTTTGATTGATTGGTTTACCGCTGAATATTTGTCAGTTTCCTAAAAAGATTATACTTTTGCAAACCAACAAAATAATGGCCCTTGTAGTTCAACGGATAGAACGGCGGTTTCCTAAACCGTAAATATGGGTTCGATTCCCGTCAGGGGTACTTTATTGAAATTTAAGCCCTTGATTATCAAATGATAATCAAGGGCTTTTGTTTTAATGCGGAACGAAAACAGGAAATCTTATCTAAGAATCCAAATACTAAGATTGTGAACGCTGAATATATCAGCATCCGAAAATAATACTTTTCATAACAAATGTAGTTTACTTTAGGGGGGGGTGTTTTGCTGGGATAGCAAGGCATCCTTTTCTTTTTAAATGCTAAATCTTTCATTTTCAGAAAAACAAATAGAAAAAACTTCTAAAATATTTGCATAATAATCAAATGATTATTATCTTCGAAGTGTCAATAATTAATAACAGATATGGATAACGAAAAACGCAAAGAGTTGCTCCCGAAAGAGGGCTAAAACACATTTGAATTATGAATTTACAGATAGAACTTGAAAAATTGAAAAGCTTGTATTTTGGAAATACAGAAGATTTTGAAAGGCATTATTTATCAATATGTGAAAAGTTTCCAAATGAGAAAAAACAGATTGATGAGTATATTGGATCAGTTATTAACGAATCCTTAAAAGAAACTGATGCCTTTATTGAAGAAACAAAGGTAAAAATGCAATTAATGGAAATTACGGAAATTGTTTCACTTTCATATATTGCAAAAAACTACTTTCATAAAACAAGAACGTGGCTTTATCAAAAAATAAATGGAAACAAAGTAAACGGCAAAGAAGCTTCTTTTACAAAAGAAGAAATAAATATCCTAAATCATGCGATTCAGGACATAAGTAAAAAATTAGGCTCAACAGTTATTTCGTTATAAACTGTTATTATTGACAACAAATCCAGAATTAGAGCCTATTCAGGTAGCCCCGGTTAGCCTCCATTACTCCAGACAGGGAAAAGGCACGAAGGTGAATATTGAATTGAAAATATAACGCATTTAAATCCATTATTTATGAAAACATTTAGTAAATCATTCCAAACGAGAGCATTCGTATTATTTTTTTGCTTGCCGGTTCTGTCGCTGGCAGGTTGTCAGGGTACGGGAACAAAGCAGGAGCCAAACAAACAAATTGATTATTCAGGTATGGAAAACAAATCTTTTTCGGATCTATTCATCGAAATCCAACCGAACGAAATCAAAGAAAGTCCGTTTGATCTTTTCCCAACAGTAAACGGCGTCGTTACAGCCGGAAACGCAGACGCATACAACTCTATGGTTGTAGGCGATGGCGCATTGGGACAAATGACTGCCAAACCGGTAACTATTATCGGATTAAGAGGGATTCGCTACACATTGGAGGTGATTTTAAGAGATCACAATTATACCATTGCGTTCTTTGAAGAGCCGTTCAGACCGCAATTTATGCCTTTCGGGACAGCTTCCGGACGCGATTCGAATAAGATGCGGGAAACAACGCTTACTCCCGTTGCCACACCCGACGGAAATATGGCTTACAAAGAAGCCTATATGATTATCGAATGTAAATTAGCGCAGACCTATACGGTTCATCCGGAGGAGATTTATTCGGAAGATAACAGAAAATTTTACGAAGATGCTTTCGAAAGCGTAGGATCTTGGCACAAGTTGGTAATTGGCGATATTACTCACGTTTGGATTAGAAAGTAAATCTGTAAACCAAAAGGA
>JAIRRS010000101.1 GCA_031255855.1 Tannerellaceae bacterium
ATGGAAACATTATACATAGATATTTGCAAAAAAAACTAAATACAAAAACATTGGATGAATAATAAGAACGGCATATAACAAGCGGTTTGGCACAAGTGGCGGTGTAGGCTCGCAGAAAAAGCAGTGCGAATTTGGAATTTTGTAGTCCGCCCCAATAGTAGTGAATGCCGCCGCTTCGCCAAGCCGCCGGACGTTAGCGGTAATGCGCGGACGACACTGCGGTTTGACAGCGGAAATAAAAGAAATTAGAGAACAAAAATGGAAGAGTATTTTAAGCTACAATATCTAATGACAAAGAGAAAATTGTCGGACGGCTCACGCCCGATAGTTGGTTATTTACTGGCATTGTTTATATCACTCGTATTTGTTGGAGTTTCTATATTGTTGCTTTCCGGTAAATCAATTTATGCTCCCTATTTTTATGCTCTTGCCTCGTTATTTTTTACTTCAAAATTGAGTGAAATCAAACGGAATGACTTTCTCAAAATTCATTTTGGAAGTAGACAATATCGAAAAGTCAGGATTTTGGAAAATCTGATTGTCGCATTGCCTTTTGTCATTTTTCTCGTTTACAAACAGTATTTTTATCTGACAATTATTCTTGTCGTAATCACGATTTTGGCAGCATTGTTGAGTTTCAAGGCAACTTACAATTTTACAATTCCAACGCCTTTTTTCAAAAAACCGTATGAATTTACGGTCGGTTTTAGAAACAGTTTTTTATGTTTTTTCATTGCCTGCGGACTTGCAATTATTGCCGTACAAGTAGATAATTTCAATCTTGGCGTTTTTTCATTAGGACTTGTATTTCTCATAACATTAAGCTATTACTTAAAATCTGAAAACGAATATTTTGTTTGGTCGTTTAGTTGTACGCCTGTAAAATTTTTGTTTGAGAAAATAAAAACAGCGCTTTTGTTCTCTTTTAGTTTGTGTTTGCCTGTACTCATTCCGTTGAGTGTTTTTTATTTTGAACATATTGGTATTTTACTTGCTTGCACTTTTTTAGGAATTTTGTATCTGACAACTTTGATTTTGGCAAAATATTCGGCATATCCCGAAGAAATAGGCATAATGCAAGCGATATTTTTTGCAATCGGCTTGTTTCCACCGATGCTTATTGTCGTAATTCCGCTTTTCGCCACCCAATCGGTAAACAAACTTAAAGCATTTTTGAAATGATAAGCATACAAAATTTGTCCAAAAGTTTTGGTGCAAAACAGGTCTTGAAAAACATAAATCTCCAATTTAACAAAGGACAAGTTTACGGAATTGTGGGCGAAAATGGCGCGGGAAAAACGACTTTATTTAGATGTGTCGCGGGTTTGGAAAATTATGAAGGACAAATAATTTCAGACCTCAATCCGTTGAAAAACTATTTGGGATTACTATTGACTGAGCCGTTTTTCTTTACAAAAATCACAGGAAAAGAGTATATCCGTTTACTTTGCAACGCCCGAAAAAAGAAAGTGTCAAAAATTGACGACAAAAACATTTTTGATTTGCCATTAAATCAGTATGCTTCAACTTACTCGACAGGAATGAAAAAGAAATTGGCTTTGTTGGCGATTTTACTACAGGAAAATCAATATTTTATACTTGACGAACCTTTTAATGGTGTTGATATTCACAGCAATATAATCATTATTGACCTTGTCCGCAAATTGAGGGAGTTGGGTAAAACGGTAATCATTTCTTCGCACATTTTTTCAACGTTGAGCGACACTTGCGATGAAATCTATTTGCTGAAAGACGGAGAAATAATCAAGAAAGTTTTCCGAGAAGATTTTGAGACGTTGGAACTTGAAATGAGAAAATTTACAATCGGAAACAAAATTGAAAAATTAGAATTAAAATGATTGAATACAGCAGAAACACAAACAAATGCACTACCGCTAACAAGCGATTTGGCAACCGTGCCTAATTCTGCGTTTTACGCTGTATTTCCTCAAATAACACACTGCAAATATCGGACTTTTTATTCTGTTTTCCTAAAGTTGGAAGCATTTTTAATCATCTGATTCATCTCGCTTACCTTCAATGCGTTTAATTTCTTTATCGAAATCCGATTCAAACAAACGGTCTTGAATAGGACGATATTTTTCAAATTCACTTTCGGCATGTTGTTTGGCAAGAGCAGCGGTAATTTTGCCTGCATTCTGCAATAAATCTCTCCCATTTGCCTGTAGAATTAAATCCAAATGCTTTGCCCAATCAGACATGGAGAGGGGGATATGCCGTTTTGCATATTCTTCTGCAAACTTCGCGACTGCCTTCTTGTTGAACTACCGAGAAATCCTCGGTAGTTGAAACTTCATTCAATTCGCCCTCGGCATAGATGTTTTTGAGATGCAAACCTATATTATCAGTTGAGGTATCGAATAGTAATCCTATATTTTTTTGTGACAGCCAAATAGTGCCGTCCTGCACACGCACTTCCACGCCATCGCCTTTCGACTGATAGGCAAAAGTTAAAAATTCGGCAGTGCTGTTGCGGATTTGCAATGGCTTCTTTTTTTTAGTCATATTCTTCTTCTGTTATCTCTATTTTATGTGACCACATTTCTTGCATTTGTACGCAAATTTATCAAATAAATTCGTAAAAAAATTCATCTGGATGAATGGGGGAAAACATCCAGATGATTTTGGACGATCATCCCAATGAAACCGGGAGAACATCCAGATGATTTTTTTTGACCTTTATTAATCGTTTATTTTCTTGATATCTCCAAAGCCCGAAACACGGGTGTTTACCTTGGCATTTCCTTTGTAATGGACATCACCTGAACCTGATATCGTAACGTCGAGCGTTTCCGTGGCGTTTACTCTCGCATCGCCACTCCCCGATACACGACATTCCAAATCACCTACGATGAAGTCGAATGCTTTTATATCTCCGGCGCCTGAGACTGTAAATTTAGCCTTATCGGCTTTACCTGTTAAGGTTATATCGCCTGCCCCACTCACATTGCTTTCCAATTTTCTGCAAATCAATTTTTCTGCCAACAAATCGCCTCCCCCGCTGATTCGGATGTTGAACTCGCCTATCTGTGTGGCATCATTGAACAGGACATCGCTTGCTCCGCTTACGTTTATATCCAAGTTGTCTGACGAGAAAGGAGCAACCGTTACGAAATTAATACAACCAGACACCGATATTTCCCTCAAGCTCTTGGATGTTCCGTTTATTTCAAATCTGCTCGGATTGATGGTTACTCTTCCTTTTGTCTTGACAGATAATTCGTCTCCCCAGTTATTTACTTCCAGATAAGGATATAAGTTTTCATCAATTGTAATTGATAAAGAGGCTGAAGTAGTTGCTTGCTTATAATTGAAAACCGGATTTTTATACGACTTTTGGCTAAAAAAGCGGTTGTTGCATCCTATTCCGGAACCAATTGTTATTTTATCGAAATCAGAAACAGCGACTTCCTTCGTTACCAAATTACCATTCCCTCTAATATTTTCCGCATGAATAACAGACTGCGTGCTTGTAAACATCAACAAACAAGTTGTAAAAAATAAAATTCTCTTTTTCATATCAATACAGGTTATTTATTATACTTCTATAATAATAAACGAGGGGTGGAGGTAAAACGTTGCACCTCCACCCCTCTAAAAAGAAATATTCAATTCACCGAGGGAGGAGGTGAATCCTTCCCCCAATCTTTATTTGCTTTCGGGCCCATTTCAAGCTCAAGAATGCCGCCTATGGCAATATCGTCATGGGCAAACCACGGCTGGTTCAGTTCTTTCCCGTTTAATTTGGCTGATTGGATATATTTATTTTCAGCAGAAGCATTATTCGCTTTAATCTCGAAATATTTTCCGTCGCCCAAATCCATTTTCATATATGGGAACACAGGGCTACCCACATTATAGGTGGCCGAACCGGGAGTCACCGGATAGAAACCTAGCTGGCTGAACACGACAAAAGCAGACATTCCTCCACCATCTTCGTCACCCGGCACACCCATCAAATCGTTGCGGAACCACTGGTTTAGCAAGGTGCGGATACGTTTCTGGGTTTTCCAGGGCTGACCCGCGTAATTATACAGGTAAGGGATATGCAGGCAAGGTTCGTTTGCCATGGAGAACATACCTACGTTGCCGGTATGGTCGGGCAAAGCATTATAAAACTCCCACCGGGACATGCCATACGGTGTATTAAACATGTCTTCGAGTCCGTCGATAAAAACCTGGTTACCACCCAACAACGAAATCAAATCACCTACATTATGTTGTACATCCCAACGGTAGATATATCCGTTGTTTTCATCGTAATACTCCCGGGCGCCCGGTCCCCCGGAAATGCGGTAATCTATATTTTCGATGAAATTCCCGTCTTTATCTTTTGGATGGAAAAATCCCGTTTCCGGATTAAACAAATTCCGGTAATTATAGGAACGTTTCAAAAATAGATCCTCATCTTCTTTTTTTCCTAATTCTTTCGCAAGAAGAGAAAGACACCAATGGTCGTACGCAGTACCTAATGTTACAGCCACAGGCTGACGCTTCTCCCAGGAGTTTACTTCAGGGATCGTTTCCTTTTCGCCTGGTTTAAGCGCTGGGAAATATCCTTTCTCTTTATAAAAGTCGTCTAACACACCTGCCGGAACGCCCACCCAGGGAATGAGGGATTTTTCTTCAATCCCGGCGCGACACGCGGCATAAGCATCTTCTAAATTAAAGCTTTTTACTCCTTTAAGATATGAATCTATTACATTGGCCACACCATGATTCGAATTCATCCGGCGGGAATCTCCTGTCACTTCAGGGAAGGTGGGCATCCAATTCGTACCCATTTGCTGAGCCATCAAAATAAAAGAATGGATAATATCACCTTGCGTTTTCTTGTCAATCATGGTACGCAACGGATGAGTTGCACGGTAGGTATCCCAAATCCAGTCGTCGGTATAGAAAGGCCGTCCGTTGTCATCATGCACTTTCCCGTCGAAACCACTGTAATACCGCCCGTCTTCACTCATATTAACCGGACGTTCGTAACATCGATAAAACGAGGTGTAGAACACCGTACGGTCGTTTTCGCTTCCGCCATTAATCTGTATCTTACTTAATTTTTTGTTCCATTCGGCGCGTCCTTCTTTAGCAATCAGGTCTACATCATAATTGCTTATTTCCCTTTCCAGATTCTTTTTGGCTTGTTCAACGTCAATAAAAGAGATGCCATAGCGCAAACCTATTTTCTTTGTCCCGCAGGGATATGCAACAACAATTGCCGCGTTCCTGCCGCCGGCTTCGGGGAAATTATAGTTCACCGCTCCGTTCGCCAGCATACCTGTTTTTTCGGGAGCAACGTCTGTTTCTGCATAGAAATAAACTTTCGTTTTATCATCTATAAACTGCGAACCGTTTATCATATTGCCATTTGCGCGTAGTTCGCCATACCGGCTGCGAAAGATAAGACAGGGTGGTTGGACGTCTTGTTCGAAAGTAATCGAATAAACCGCGCTTTGATGCGAAGGGGCAAAATCAACCCCTATATTATATTCATCCAGATATACCTGATATCGATACGGTTTAATCTGCTCCAAATCATAACTGTATTTGATAACAGGTTCTATGCCCGACTCATTTCCCTGGTATGGGCTTAAGCTGAAGGCTGAATTTCCCCTGTGACTGGTAATCACTAAAGGCAACCCGTTTAAGCGGTCGCCCGTATAATTGCCACGCTCGGGATATACACGCAGCATGCTATTGGGCAAATGTACCGTTGGGTACGTAGGTACCAACATATGACTAATATTCCCCATGTTGGTATTCACATAATCAACAGGTTCTTTCGTGGAGAAAACCACGTTTCCCCCATTTGAGCATGAAAGCAGCAGCAGGCTGAAAAAGAATGCTCCGGCAATGACTATTTTTAATTTCATAATCGCGTTATTTTATCTTTTCGTTAACAGAAAATGAATATGGGAAATCTTCTTTGTTGACCCCTCTGTTTTTGTTCGGTTGGTCGCTCATTTTAATTTTTATAGTCCCACCTTTATGCAAATCACCATGTTTCAGATAATTTTTGGTAGTTGTTTCACCATTCAGGGACATAGATTCGATATACAGGTTTTTCGGGCTGTTTTCGGGGGCGTCTATTACCAGTTTGTTGCCATTTTCAAAGTTTAATGTAGCTTTCTTAAACAAAGGAGCTCCCATAACATATTCGTCTGTTCCGGGACAAACCGGATAGAATCCCAATGCCGAAAATACATACCAGGCCGATGTTTGCCCGTTATCTTCGTCTCCACAATAACCATCAGGGCCGGGAGTATACATGCTGTTCATAACTTCCCGAAGCCGGTATTGTGCTTTCCAAGGTTCTCCGGCATAGTTATACAAATAAATCATGTGTTGTATCGGCTGGTTTCCATGCGCATAGTTGCCCATATTCATAACTGTCATCTCGCGTATTTCATGGATAGGGAACCCATAATAACTATCGTCGAACAATGGCGGAACAGCAAATACGGAATCCATCATCCGGACAAAACCGGCTTTACCTCCCATCAAATTGATGAGCCCCTGCGGGTCGTGAAAAACAGACCATGAATAATGCCAACTGTTTCCTTCCGTGAAAGCATCCCCCCATTTCAAAGGAGAGAAAGGAGACCGGAATGTACCGTCTTCGTTTTTGCCACGCATCAACATACTTTCTTTATCGAATAAATTCTTATAATTCATTGCTCGTTGGGCAAACAAGTCTATTTCCTTTTTCGGGCGTTTCAACTCCTTGGCAATGGTATAGATACACCAATCGTTATAGGCATATTCAAGCGTGCGGGCGGCATTCTCGTTAATCTTCACATCGTAAGGCACATAACCTAATTTATTATAGTATTCATGGCCTAAACGACCGGTTGAACGTACTTTCGGGTGAACATTTTCCGTTCCGTGGATTAATCCTTTATAAAGGGTTTCCAAATCATCTACTTTAACCCCTTTCATATAAGCGTCTACCAACACGGAAGCCGAGTTGTTGCCTATCATACAATCACGATGCCCGGGACTTGCCCATTCCGGATAGAAACCGCTTTCCTTATAGGTATTGATCAAACCTTCTTGCATTTTTTTATTCATTGACGGATACATCAAATTCAGGAAAGGAAATAAGCAACGGAATGTATCCCAAAAACCGGTATCGGTAAACATATAACCCGGAAGTACCTTCCCGTTATACGGGCTGTAATGCACAATATTACCATTAGCATCTATTTCATAAAATTTACGTGGAAATAAAACAGAGCGGTACAAGCATGAGTAAAAAGTACGGTATTGGTCTAAGTTTCCTCCTTCTACGTCTATTTTGCCTAATACGTCATTCCAGATATCTTTACCTTTCGCCACCAAGGTGTCAAAACCGTCATCCCCGAGTTCTTTCAAGTTTATTTCTGCTTGTTCAAAGCTAATAAAAGAAGATGCGACCTTTGCATGGACAATTTCTCCTTTTTTCGTTTTAAAACCAATAACTGCACCTGTATGGCCTGCCGCCTTTTCTTTAATGCTTTCATTCATTATACTGTCGGCAAATAACACATTGTATGTAAAAGGTTTTTCGAACTCGACAATAAAATAATTTTTAAAGTTTTCAGGAACACCGCCGCTGTTACGGGTCGTATAGCCGATAATCCTGTTTTTCTCAGGAAGTATTTTAATATAAGAACCTCTGTCAAAAGCATCGACTACCACATACGAATCGTCACTTTCCGGAAAAGTAAAACGAAACATGGCAGCCCGTTCTGTCGGCGTAATTTCAGTAACTACATCATGTTCGGCCAGATATACCTTATAATAATAAGGTTTGGCTATTTCACCTTTGTGTGAAAACCAACTGGCGCGCTGATCTTCGTCAAACACAGGTTTCCCTACCACCGGCATGAGCGAGAATTGCCCGTAATCATTGATCCAGGGACTTGGTTGGTGGGTTTGTTTAAATCCGCGTATTTTGGTGGCAGTATACATATACGCCCATCCATTACCCATTTTTCCGGTTTGAGGAGTCCAGAAGTTCATTCCCCAGGGGAGAGCAATGGCCGGATAAGTATTTCCGGTAGATAACTCGAAAGTAGATTCTGTCCCCATCAATGGATTTACATACTCTACAGGTTCAAAATTATCTTCAATAGCCAAAATGGGTTGTCCTACAAAGAAAAGACTGGCTAGTAGGAATATAGCCATAAAATGACTTTTTTTCATGATTTAAATTTATAATTAGATTTATATTTCACACATACAAAGTAATAGAAAGCAAAATCTCCAGAAAAGTAAGGAATGTATATAATTCACAAATTTCAATAAAAAAAACGCCCGGAAGCACAAAACTTCCAGGCGTTTCTCATATAAAAAAGGCTCTCTTATTTATTATTTAGAATAACCTGGATTTTGAGTTAATTTTGGATTACGTTGAAGTTCATCAACAGAAATCGGCCATAATAAATCCGATTCTTTAAAGGTAGCGCCGGAAGCATTTGTTGCTCCAATTAATTTAACATAAGTTACTTTCCCTTTTTCAGTTTGAGATATTACAGGGAACATACCTGTACGTACACAATCATCCCAAATCTTAAATTCTAATGGGAATTCACGTAAACGCTCTGTCCAACATTCCTGAATGAATGCATCTTTTGACATACCTTGCAATTCAGAAACATATTGAGCCGCTGTTTTACCCTTCATATCGGCACGTGCTTTAATTTCGGCTAAATAACCGGCAGCTTCGGCTGTTACACCAGAGCTTTGGACAATAGATTCTGCCGCCACCAATAAAGCTTCTGCGTAACGGAAAATATTCCAGTCTTTTGTTGCTTTACCTGAATTTAGCATAGCATCTGCATCAAAATAATACCAACATCCGGCCAACTCAGATTTCCATTCTGCACCATTAACCGGATTTGTATATTCCCAATGGAAGAATTGATTGGGTTGTATACGTAAGTCGTCTTCCTTATAGATATTCAAGAAACGATCGATTGGGCCATAAACTCTTTCAAAAATCGAGTACTTAGTAAATACAGCTGTAGCACCGGAATTGAATGAATAAGTCGGCCAAAAGCTACCAGAACGTATACCTTCATCAAATTCAACCGAATAAATAGCTTCGTCCAAATCGTCAGTAGTACGTAATTTATTAAATGCACTATTCATTGCCAAATCATCATTGCTTGTCAATGCGTGAGGAGATTCAACAACAATTTTGGAATATGTAGCAGCATCTGCATATTTGCCCTGTTGAAAATAAACAGTAGAAAGTAACATGGCCGCAGCATATTTTGTTGCACGATGCCCATTTGAAAATTTAACCGCAGGTAAAACATCAACAGCCGAACGCAAGTCAGACTCAATCAATTCATAAATTGTAGCAACAGGTGTACGTTCCAAATACAAATTTTCCAATGATTCGTAAGGCTCTGTCGGCATAGGTACATCTCCGAACGTTTTAATCAGATAGAAATAATTAAATGCACGGAAAAAACGAGCTTCGGCAACTAAGCGACTTTTCACATTTTCACTCATAGCAATCTCAGGGATATGTTTAATAGCTCCATTTGCTATGCTTATTGCCTGATAACAGGGATCCCACATATCATTTACTGTTCCGGCAAGATTTGTAGAATAATTCTGGCGAGTCAACTGCCGCGAATACATACACACAATTTCTTGTCCTTCGTAGCTATTCGTAAAATAGCCAGTTAACATGCCCGGCAATGTTGCTTTCGGACCTAAATAAGCGCTTCCTGCATTAGCATAACGCTCAATTACACCACGCCAATAGAGACGATTTACATTGGCGTTAGCTTGTGCTTCTGTTTGATAATATGCTGTGGAAGTTAATTTATCTTTCGGATTTTCATCCAAAAAATTGTCGCATGCCGTTACGCTTAATAACGTAACACAAACAAAAAAATATATTATTTTTTTCATATTACAATTCATCATTAAGTTAATTAAAACGTTACATTAACACCTAACGTATAAGTTGTAGGTCTCGGATAAGAGAAGAAAGTCATATTCTGTCCGAATTTGATATTCATATCCGTTGCATTTCCTATCTGAGAGGTACTTTCAGGATCATAACCGGCAAAATCACCAGACGTAATGAGGAATAAGTTATTAGCGCTCACATAAAAACGTAATCCCGACAATTTAAGAGCTCTAGCTTGTTGAGGAGTAAGTGTATAACCTAATTGAATCATATTCAGACGAAGATATGAACCGTCTACAATCCATGCTGAGTCTATAGTTGTATCCTGTCCGGCATGGCCCGAATTCATTAGATATACGGCTTGTTGCATAGTATTTGGATTTGTACCGTCATAAGCATCATATAAAATAGATTTCAAACCATTTGTTATTCCGAAGCGGTCATATACAGAGTGATAGAATTGTTGCATAGTTTCAACACCATAAACAAACTGGAAATCAAGAGTAAGATCAAAATTCTTATAACTGAGATTATTGATAAAACTTCCCGTCCAGTCTGGCGTACCTTTTCCTAGTATTTCTTTTTCGTCAGAACGTTTAGCGCGACCTATTTGATTCATATCACACGCTCCTGCATCATAATCCTGAACTGTATATACACCAAATCGTTTATATCCATAAAAACTGTTGAGTGGTTGGCCAACACGGATAACACCTTCTGCTCCACCTACCCAGCTATTGGTATATATATCTTCATCATTTTCACCCAATTTTAAAACTTCATTTTTATTATAGTTTGCGTTCAATGATATAGTCCAAAGAAAGTCTCTCGTTTGTATAGGTCTTCCTGAAATCATCATGTCAAACCCTTGATTTCTTATAGAGCCAATATTGCTTGTCACATAATTGAAGCCTGTTGAACGTGGTAAGGGTTGTTCCAATAATAAGTCAGTCGTTTTCTTATTATAATATGAAAGATCTAAAGTCAGACGTTGATTAAACATTCCCAAATCAATACCAATATCCCACATACCCGTTTTTTCCCATTTCAAATCTGGGTTTGCCATAGAACTAATATAGGAGAACGGTGCACGAGAACCATTTAAGAGTGATGTAGTTGCACTAACATTTGCTAAAGAACGATAAGTACCAATTTCCGAGTTACCTGTAATACCATAACTTGTATGCAGTTTCATATTACTGATAACAGGATTTTCTACTAAGAAATCTTCATTAGACACATTCCATGCCAAACCTGCAGAAGGGAAGAAAGCATATTTGTTATTTTTCCCGAATTTGGACGAACCATCATAACGACCTGTTACTGTCGCAGAATAGCGGTCATTATACGTATAAGCAAAACGCAAGAAATAAGAATTCATTCTCCAACGTTCCCATGAAGATTCGGGAGCATTTGGCAATGTTCCAACATTCATGTTATAATATTCGTAGAAGTCGTCGTCAAATCCTTCTGTTCTTGACTTGTCCCAATGTTTGGTATACTCTTGCCAAGACAAACCGGCCATGGCATTAATACGATGAAGGCCAAATACTTTATTATATGTAAGATAAGTTTCTTCCTGCCAATAAAGCATTTCATCATGTTGTCTTTCTGCCCATCCATTAGGCATAGAAATATTATTCAATGTAATAGAAGAATAGGCTTTATATGGCTTGTGTTGAGAATCAATACCTAGTTGAGTTTTCAGGTCTAAGCCATCCATTAGATGGAAAGTCAATGCTGCATTACCAAATATTTTTGTGTTGTAACGCATACGCTTCTGTAAATCAAGAATCATAACAGGATTAGACATTCCTTCAAAACCATAGATCTCATTCATTGAACTTGATGTTGAAGATGTAGTATAGCGCCCGTTTTTGTCGCGAATAGGCAACCATGGCAACATTTCAATCATGGTACGGCGTGCTTCTTGTCCACCACCGTCTTCTGGGGTATAACGTCCCCAAGTATGGTTTACCATTAAGTTTACAGAAGTAGATAACCAAGATAATGGTTTAGCATCGTAAGCAAACTTAGCGTTCAAACGTTTAGTATATGTATTGTTTACAACACCCTGCATATCTGTGTAGTTCAAGAATGCACCCATCGAAGAAGTTTGACCGGCTTGCTGGATATTCAATTGGTGATTATGTGAAACAGATGTACGTGTAGCTTCTCTTTGCCAGTCAGTGTCATATAAAGGATTACCACTTGCGTCAAAATAATCGCGGTCTGTAAACCAATCTGCACGATTCATTGACCAGTTCTTGCCTTGCCATTTATTTTCGTTCTCCAGACCTTTCATGAAGGCATCTGTCCATTCTTGAGCATTCATGGTATCCATGTAGCGAGAGGCTGTATTCATACTTACTGAACCTTGATAAGAAACGATCGTTCCTTGATCTTTATTGCCTCTTTTTGTTGTTACAAGAATTACACCATTGGCACCACGCGCTCCATAAATTGCAGCAGAAGATGCGTCTTTTAATACTTCAATACTCTCTATATCGTTCGGATTGACCATATGGAAATCACTCATAACCACACCATCTACAACATATAAAGGTTCATTTGATGCCAGAATTGTTGAGTTACCACGGATAACAACACGGTTGTTATAAGCTCCAGGTTGACTTGAGTTTGAGAAAATATTAACACCAGCTGCTTTGCCTCTAAGTGCATCTAGAGGACTGAAATTTTGCTGTTTAACCATATCTTCCCCTTTTGTAACAGCTATAGAACCTGTTACATCAGACTTACGCATTGTACCATAACCAACTACCACTACTTCATCCAAGGCTTGTGAATCTTCAGATAAAGTTACATTTACTACTGATTGCGTACCCACGGTTATTTCTCTTGTGAGATAACCGATATACGATACTTGAAGTACTGCATTATCAGGAACGTCTGGTAAGGTGTATTTACCGTCGTAATCGGTTACTGTTCCGATAGTAGTACCTTTTACAACTATATTGGCGCCGATAATAGGCTCACCTAAATCGTCAACAACAGTACCTGTTACGGTTTTTCCTTGTTGAATAACGGCAGAAACTACATTTTTAGTCAGCACAATATAGTCATTCTCAAACACATATTTTACATCTGTGTTGGTGAATGCTTCATTCAGGTACTGGGCTACCGATTTAGTTCCGGCATTTAAACTGAGCTCGCCATTTACATTCAGCTCATTTTTACTGTAAACAAACAAATAATCTGTTTGCTTTTCTACTTGATCGATAAATTCACTTATCGTCAAATTGTTTCCATTGATGTTTACACGGGCATTTTGCGAATTAGTTTTTGCCGCAAATGACGTGAAAACACAAACGAAAAGAAGGAACGTTGAAATTCTCATAATATTCAAAAATTTCTTGTGATGATAATTTTGAAATAATAAAAGATTGGACAAAGGTTCTTTTTTCATAACTTTGTGTCGTTTACATGTTAATACTTTAATACTTAGTTAATTAATTTTTGTGTTAGCATTATTCAACCGGTAGGTGCGGCAACACTTGCCGGTTTTTTTTTCCATTTTTTGTTACATCATAGGCATTTCTTAAATTTTAGGTTATATACTTGAATCTGATATTCCTTTTATCGGTAAATGTTATCGTATTGTAATTACATTATTCTCTTCATCTTTGACGAATCTGAAATAACATACTTTTTGTAAGGTGCGCAGCACATTTTCCACACCATCGCGTTGCCGGAATTTACCGGTAAATTTGTATGAATCCAATCTTTTATTAGCGACTTGTATCGATACATCATAATAAAGTTCCAGTTTATTTACTATGTCTGCAAACGCTACATCATCGAAAGCATAAATACCTTCCTTCCACAGGAGGAAGTCCATGTTGTCAATGGCTCTTTTCACCAATTGATTATTCACCAATTCAACGTATTCATTGGGAGAAAGCAGTATAGCATTATCCTCTTCTCCCTTGTTATATATCTTTACCGAACCTGAAATAAGAGATGTATTAAATTCATGTTTCCCGCTATAGGCATGCACATTAAATTCTGTTCCTAATGCTTTTATATTCAGTTTTTCGGTTGAAACTACAAATGGTAATTCTTCATTATGCGCCACATCAAAAAAAGCTTCCCCGTTTAATTCTACTCGCCTCTCGCCCTTTGTAAATATATTCGGATAGCGAAGCGAAGAACGGGCGTTTAGCCAAACAATCGTTCCATCTGACAACTTCACCATCGCCCGTTGACTGGGAGGTGTTATAAATTCTTCGTAGGCAACAAGGGATTCGTCTATATGGCTTGGCGTTTCTTTCATTACAAACCATGTGGCTAATAGGGTAATTGATACAGCGGCGACATATCCTGTCAAACGCTTGAATGTATTCGTAAAAGTTCTGGCTTGACGTCTTTTCCTGAATTGTTTCAATTTTGCCCAAGCTTTGGTTTCGTCGTCTTCCGCGGGTAGTAAAGAAGAAACAGCAAAAAGATTCTGAACAGAAATAAATTCTTTCTTCAATTCAGAGTCTTTTTCAATCTGCGAGAATAGTAATTTTTTCTCGTCAGAAGTTATTTCTCCCTCGAAATATCGCTCAATAAGTCTGTACATTTATTTTCTTATTTATATAAGAGAGCGATTGAATTCAAATGTACCACCAAAAAACATTTATAAATAAATATTATTTAACAAATTGTTAAGAATAGTAATAAAGGAAGAAAGTCTTTCAGTTCAACCCGAAGCTTCTTTAAGGCAATGGCCATCTGGTTTTCTACTGTATTGACAGAGATATTCAATTCGTCTGCAATCTCACGATATTTCTTTCCTTCTATACGACTTTTAATGAAAATTTCCTTGCAGCGGTCTGGCAATTTGTTAATAGCGTCAGTTATAAAACGTTCTATTTCTTCATCTGTTCCAAAGGCTTTGTTTATTTCTTCCAGGGAGGCCAGCTTAAGCTTAAGCTCTTGTTTATACTCGTCAACAATCATCCTGTGCCTGAGGAAATCCACGCATTTGTTCTTAACTAATGAAAACAAATAGGCTGTAAGGCCTATTTGTACATTGAGTACGTCTCGTTTTTCCCATAGCAACATGAACACATCTTGCACGATATTCTCGGCATCGGCATCGGAGATTACGTATTCTTTTGCAAAACGATACATACGGTAGTAATAACTAACGTATATCTTATCAAAATCATTTTGCAAACTATCTATATATATCGTCGTATCTCCTTTGAACATGAATTGAACAGTAGGGCATTACCTTCTAATTTTCATCTATGTATAATCTGAAATTAACAGACGTTAACTTCAGGACAATCTTATTGCAAACAAATATACGAAAAATAACAATACACAAACACGGTATTAACATCTAACCTCTATTCGTTCATAAACGAATACACAACAGGGGCAACACGCATACATAGTATATATAGTACATAATAACAAGGCCGGTATCTTAGAATACCGGCCTGTATACACTAAATATCTTTACAATCTATCCTGTACCACTTATATTATTAATACTGTTCTTTTTCGTTGGGGAAGTCTTGCCGTTTTATATCTTCAATGTAGGTCTGTACGGCTTTTGTTACGACTTCTTTTAAATTGGCATAACGGCGGAGAAAACGGGGGGAAAAGTCTTCTGTAATGCCCAACATATCATGCATCACTAATACTTGCCCGTCTACTCCGTGGCCTGCTCCAATCCCTATTACCGGTATTTTCAATTCGGAAGCTACCTGGGTAGCCAATTTGGCCGGTATTTTTTCCAAAACAAGGGCGAAGCATCCCAACTCCTCAAGCAGGTGGGCGTCGTCAATCAGCTTTTCTGCTTCCTCTTTTTCACGGGCGCGGACGGTATATGTACCGAACTTATTAATAGACTGCGGCGTCAATCCCAAATGTCCCATCACAGGAATACCGGCCGACAAAATACGTACAATTGATTCTTGTATTTCAGCCCCGCCCTCGGTTTTTATACAATCGGCATGGGTTTCTTTCATTACACGTATGGCGGAGGAAACGGCCTCCCGGGAGTTACCCTGATACGTTCCAAATGGCAAGTCTACCACTACAAGCGCCCTCTTGACTGCTTTCATAACTGATTTGCCATGATAAATCATCTGGTCTAAGGTAATGGGAAGCGTCGTGGTATTTCCCGCCATTACATTGGATGCCGAATCACCAACCAATATCACATCCATACCGGCCTGGTCGATCAACTTCGCCATCGAATAATCGTATGCTGTAAGCATTGATATTTTCTCACCCCGTTGCTTCATTTCTATCAAGCGGTGAGTAGTAACTTTCCTGTTTTCTGTATCACGTTTTGCAACCGACATATTACTATTTGTTTTTTGTTACAAGGTGCAAAGTTATACTTTTATTGAAATTGCCTATAAATATCTGATAAATTTATGGTCAACTGTTATTTTTTCCAATACTGTTCCATTTCTTCCAATGTCTTTCCTTTCGTTTCGGGAATCATTTTCCATACAAACAGCGCCGAAAGCACAGCCATAAGGCCATAGAAACCATATGTCAGGGCTCCGCTATATTCCATCATTGGCGGATAGGTAGACGAAATCAGGTAATTGGCGGCCCATTGGGCAGCTACGGCAACAGCCACGGCTTGCCCACGTATCTTGTTCGGGAATATTTCGGCTATCAATACCCAACAAATAGGTCCCCACGACATCATGAAGGACGCCGTATATATAATGATAAAGACTAATGTGCTTATCCCAATGATATTCAGATACGCGAGTGTGGAAATAGCAAACATGCCGATTGCCATACCGACAGACCCGACAATCAATAAAGGTTTACGTCCCCATTTGTCTACTGTCAGGATTGCTATTACCGTGAAAATCACATTGACCAGTCCCATCACGATTGTCTGCAACATAGAGGCGTCTTTGGCGGCTCCCATACTTTCAAAAATGCGGGGCGCGTAATAAAGCGCCACATTTATCCCTACAAATTGCTGGAATACCGAAAGCAGTATACCTATAATGATGACTTTGACTCCGTATGAAAACAATTTTCCCTTTACTGATTCGGATACGGTTTCTTTTATTTCGTTTAATATCGTTTGGGCTTTTTCCTTTGAACCGTTTATCTTTTCCAAAACGTTCAACGCTTTCTCATCCTGGTGTACAAGCGCCAGGTAACGGGGCGTTTCCGGAACAAAAAACACGAATATGCCGAATAGTGCGGCCGGTATAGCTTCCGAGGCAAACATATACCGCCATCCGACACTGTTTATCCATTCTATCGCTTGGCCATTGGCAATTCCCCAATTCACAAAATAAACAACCAACATACCAAAAATAATGGCAAACTGGTTGAACGATACCAAACGGCCCCTTATTTCGGCCGGAGCTATTTCACCTATATACATCGGACAAACGGCCGATGCCAGCCCTACGCCGATACCACCCAGGATGCGATAAAAATTAAATAAGAACAACAATCCGACAGAGGGTTCATCGTGACTGAAAAACAAGGTTTCCGGAAAACCGGAGCCCAACGCTGACAAAAAGAATAGACAAGCAGCCAACAACAGTGACTTCTTACGCCCGAGGCGAGAGGAGAAAAAGCCCGACAGAGCTCCTCCCAGGATACAACCAATCAACGCGCTGGATACGGTTGCCCCATGTATAAAGGCGCTTAACCCTAATGGTTTGATCAAGAAAGATTCAATTGACTTTTCAGCTCCGGAAATAACGGCAGTATCATACCCGAAAAGGAGTCCGCCGATGGTCGCAACCAACGTGATTCCGAATACATATCCGGAATTGTATACTTTATTTTTCATAATTAACCGACAGTCGACAGTTGATAGTCGACAGTCGGCAATTTCGGGTTTATACGCTCATTGCCCAACTGTCGCCTGTCAACCGTCAATTTTTTAAATGTGGTGATTTATTATCATTTCATACAGTTCTTGTTTACCGCTTATCTGTTGAGGTTCGCCGTCGCGGAGGGCAATCGTACGCAAATCGTCGAGTGTGAGTTTTCCTTCTTCAAATGCTTTTCCGTCGCCACTGTCAAAACTGGCATAACGTTCTTTACGCATCTTCTTGTAATCGGAGTTTTCAAGGATGTCTGCCGCTATCAGCAAAGCACGCGCAAAAGCGTCCATCCCGCCAATATGAGCGATGAATATATCTTCCAAATCGGTTGAGTTCCTACGGGTCTTCGCATCAAAGTTTGTTCCTCCCGTTGTCAAACCACCATTAGTAAGGATAACCAGCCAGGCTTGTGCCAATTCAAACAAATCCATCGGGAATTGGTCGGTGTCCCATCCGTTTTGATAATCTCCGCGATTCGCGTCTATGCTGCAAAGCATACCGGCGTCGGCAGCAGCTTGCAATTCGTGTTCGAACGTATGGCCTGCCAATGTAGCGTGGTTTACTTCGATATTTAAAGCGAAATCTTTATCCAAACCAAAATGGCGGAGGAAACCGATTACTGTTTCCGCATCCACGTCATATTGATGCTTTGTTGGTTCCATGGGTTTCGGTTCGATAAGGAAGGTTCCTTGAAAGCCGTTCTTACGAGCATAATCGCGAGCCATTGTCAACATCATGGCCAAGTGTTCTTTCTCGCGTTTCATATCGGTATTCAATAAGCTCATATACCCTTCGCGTCCACCCCAGAATACATAGTTTTCACCACCTAAAGCAATAGTCGCGTCAATGGCGTTCTTTACCTGCGTCCCCGCGCAAGCTACTGAACCAAAAGATGGGTTGGTGGCTGCGCCATTCATATAACGTGTATGCCCGAATACGTTGGCTGTACCCCACAACAGTTTCTTCCCGGTTGTTTTTTGCAGTTCTTTCGCATAATCTACCATCGTAAACAAGCGTCTTTCAAATTCAGCCAAAGATGGTCCTTCGTCTACTACATCCACGTCATGGAAACAATAATAAGGGATGCTACATTTCGTCAGGAATTCGAAAGCCGCGTCCATTTTATATTTGGCGCGCACCAAAGGATCCGACGAATCATTCCACGGGAATGTTTTTGTTCCGCCTCCGAACGGATCGCCTCCTTCGGCACATAACGTATGCCAATAAGCCATAGCAAAGCGAAGATGGTCTTTCAGGGTTTTTCCCATGACTACTCTGTTTTCATCATAATAATGAAATGCCAACGGATTTTTCGACTCGCAACCTTCGAACTGAATCTTTCCTATTCCGGGAAAGAACTCTTTTTCTCCTTTATAAAAATTCATAATTCAATTGATATTAATTGTAAATTGATTGTAACTTGATTATTTTTTCTTTCCATGTCGCGTAGGCGCCGCAATATTTATCGGCTTTCAACGCGTCGGGTTCAATAATGTCTATTTTCTTTAATGACCGGAAAGCTTCTTCCGGCGAATGGTAGATACCGGCGCCTATACCGGCGCCTCTTGCTGCTCCTACGGCGCCATTGGTATCATACAATTCAATAATCGCCCCGGTCACTCCGGCCAATGCTTCCCTGAATATAGGACTAAGAAACATATTGGCGTTGCCGGCGCGGATTATATCAATATTGATACCCATATGATCCATAATATCCATGCCATATTTAAAAGAGAAAACAACGCCTTCTTGTGCCGCGCGCGCTATATGCTTTTGTCCATGTATATTGAAGTTCAGTCCATAGACGGAACATGCGATATCCTTGTTTTCCAACATTCGTTCGGCGCCGTTTCCGAATGGCAATATGGAAAGCCCTTCGGAACCGACAGGTACTGCCGCCGCCAGATCATTTAATTCATTATAACTGATACCGGCAGGGGCTACATTCCGTTTGATCCATGAATTGAGGATTCCCACTCCATTGATACAGAGCAGTACTCCCAGGCGGGGTTCTTCTTTCGTATAATTCACATGCGCAAATGAGTTGACACGCGAACAAGCATCGTAACTTACCTTATCGTTCACACCATAGACCACTCCCGACGTCCCGGCCGTAGCAGCGATTTCTCCCGGATTCAATACATTCAACGACAAAGCATTATTGGGTTGGTCTCCGGCACGGTAAGTGACCGGCGTCCCTCTCTTCATTCCTAATTCGGCTGCTACGGAGTTGAGCATTTCGCCTTGTATTCCGAATGTAGGACGAATCGTTGGTATCAAATCTTTACTGAAGCCAAAATGTTGCATGATATCCCCCGACACTTGGTTGTTTTTAAAATCCCAGAAGATTCCTTCCGACAGTCCGGAAACTGTCGTTACAATATCGCCGGTCATTTTCATGGCAATATAATCGCCGGGCAACATGAATTTATAGACCGATTCAAAAATCCGCGGCTCATATTCTTTTACCCAAGCTAATTTGGCTGCCGTAAAATTACCGGGCGAATTAAGTACGCGCGATAAACATTTCTCTTCCCCGATAGACGCGAACGCCCGTTCCCCGTAAGGAACAGCCCGGCTATCGCACCAGATGATGGAAGGACGCAAAACTTCCTTATCCTTGTCTACCAATACCAAACCATGCATTTGATATGATATACCGATAGCTTTAATATCCGTACCCTGAATATTTGCTTGATGGATAGCTCCTTTAATAGCCTGTTTCAAATAATCCCACCAATCTTCGGGGTTTTGCTCCGCCCAGCCGGGTTTAATGGCTTTAATAGACGCTTCTTCCTTTGGATAATAGTCGGAACTAACCGTTGTTCCGGTTTCCTGGTCAATAAGGGAAGCCTTTATCGAAGAACTTCCTATGTCACATCCTAATAAATACATTATAATTGAATTAAATTTTATTTAATTTAGAATATAATTGATTGTACTTTACTTTGTCGAAGCGATAAAAGCGCGCCGAACGATGCGCCACCCCTTTTTCCATTTCGTCCGTTGCCACCACATAAGGCAACGAGTTCATTTTCTTATGAAAATTCCTTACATCCAATTCCTTATCATAAATCACTTCATACGTACGCCTCAATTGCAACGCTGTAAATAAGGAAGGGAGATAATTAAAGACAATAGAAGGCTCCACTTCTATCCAGGCACAGATTTCTTTTATGGCTTCTTGTATGATTTCTTTATGGTCAAACGGCAGATGGGGCAACTTTTTTACAGGTGTCCATTGTACAACGCCTTGTTTTTGTTCGGGTTTGGCTTTCCTCACTTTACATAATGCCAGATAGGCAATCGTTACAAGTCTTCCTATCTTCATGGCATAGGCTCTTTCCAGCCACGCGGCATCTTCCTTCTTGCTGGTACGTGTAGGAGAGCCGAAACTCCTGAATTGTTTCAGTTGTATACGTTTCAAACCGGTCGCTTCGTTCAATACACGATAAGCGGCTTCGTCTAAGTCCTCCGTTTCAAAAATAATACTTCCCGGTAATTTATATTCTGTCTTACCGGTACCGGCATTTCTTCGCTCGACTAATAAAACACACAACTGTTCATTATCTATCCCTAATAAGACGCAATCCACAGAAACATGCGGATACAACATTTCCTTCTTTTCTCGATCTGTTTGCATGGTATTAAGATAAAAGTTCACTGCAAATATAATAATTATGAGATATAATCAAAACAATAAAAATATTTTTTCAACAATTATAACATTCTAACACTCTGACTATTTATTATCTTACCTGATACAATATCATCATTCTTTATTAATGTAGGTATAACAATATTATGGAAGCAGCAGAATCCACGACAGCAGAATCTCAAATTGATGGGTTAAAATCACGGCCGGAAGAGTAGTAAAATTCATCCCAATGAAAGTAGAGAATCATCCCAATGTTCTCCTTAATTCATCCAAATGAAATCAAGAAAACATCCCAATGATTTTTTGTGCGCCCTTTAAATTCATTTGACTGCTGTTTGAAGATGGCAGTAATTAAACTTTGTCATATCTTTGTTTATGATTGACTCTTGTCGTTCATAAGGGTCGTATTTAATTTTTTAACCCACTTAATCCTATTTATTATGAAACGCTGTCTGCTTCTTTTCACAGTCATTTTATGCACGATGCAGATACATGTATCTGCACAAGTTTATGTAAACAAGCTTGATACTGTTTTGCCGGTACGTGGCTTGGCTATCGCGGCTCCACAGGTGGATGATCTTGATTTGTTTCTGAAATTCATTGAAGAAGAACTTGCGCCGGGGCATTTCAATTTGCTGATCCTGCGGGTAGACTGGAACTACGACTATAAATCGCATCCCGAATTGAAAGATTCGAATCCTCTCACTTATCCGGATGTGAAAAAGATTGTTGCTACTTGTCGGAAGCACAACATCCGGCTGGCGCCCCAAATCAATTTGCTAGGGCATCAATCCTGGGGAGCGACAACTTTTTCGCTATTGCGTGAATATCCCGAATTTGACGAAACGCCTCATATTGATACCCAAAGAGATTATTCACCATGGCCTAATCCTCATGGATTGTATTGCAAAAGTTATTGCCCGCTCCATCCCCAAGTACATAAAATTGTTTTTGCACTGATAGATGAACTGATGGATGCTTTCGAAGCTGATTCATTCCATGCAGGAATGGATGAGGTATTCTATATAGGGGACGACAAATGTCCTCGTTGCAGCGGACGCGACAAAGCCGAGTTGTACGCCGGGGAAGTAACAAAAATCCAACATCATCTGGCGCTAAAAAACCGACGGTTAATGATTTGGGGCGACCGCTTGATCGACGGTAAAGAAACAGGCATAGGAGCTTGGGAGGCCAGTATGAATCATACGCATCGCGCCATAGACATGATCCCGAAAGAGGTGTTTATCTGTGATTGGCACTACGAACGCCCCGATCAAACGGCTGTTTATTTCGCCATGAAAGGCTTTGATGTGGCTACTTGTCCTTGGAGAAAACCGGATATAGCTATTACGCAGATGAATGACATGATGCGTTTCAGGGAATACTCTACCCATCAAATGACTGAACATTTCCAAGGTATTATTGCCACCGTATGGTCGGATGCCGGAGGTTTTTTGAAATATTATTACGACCCGGAAACATATACCCGGAATAATTCTGATGCCATTACAATCAAGAGGTTGATAGAGGAATATAAAAAAATGGTAAAGAACTAACCTTTTTTGCTAGTAATCAAACTTTATTGCCTGAATTAATCAGTAGTATTGTATGCAAATTGTTTAATTAAAATTGAAACCATGAAGAAGCGATTAGTCATCGTAGGGATACTTGTGTGCCAATGTAGTTTTAGTTTCGCACAAGTTGATGAAAAGCTGAAAGAAGATATCCGCAATACCGGATATATCCATAGCCCGCTACCCTTGGATTATAGTAAGGCATTCGAGACCTCCGGGTTGAAAAAGAGAGTACTATCGTCTGAAATGCTTTGCCATATGGAAGATATGAGTAAATGGTCGCACAAAGGGGTGGGCACTTTTTATCAGACCGGCGAAAGAAGCAAAGATGGTAAACACAGCCTTCGCCTAACCGCTCCTACCCGGATGGACAGGCTTCCTGATTGGGGATTAGGACTGGGCACTTCCATGGCCATGTATGACGTCGGTGGCGAAAACTGGGAAAAATACAACCGTATCAAGTTCTATATCTATCCGGATTGCGAGGGCGCGCGCAGCATATATCTAAACCTATATGTAGAAAATGACGGCGAAATAAAAGTACCCGACAAATACGGGCGCGAAGGTTATCACGAAATAAACCTTATCAACCGCCAATGGAACGAATGTTTTGTGGAAATGACAGAATTGGCACGTGATAAAGTAACCAAACTTTCATTTGCTATTGAAATATTCGGTAAAGAACGTACAATGGGAGATTCCCTCCAGTTTGACGTGGATGCCGTGGAACTACAGGTAGTTGAAAACCCGGAAGTAGT
The DNA here is from genome assembly GCA_031255855.1 of Tannerellaceae bacterium. Taxonomy (GTDB): domain Bacteria; phylum Bacteroidota; class Bacteroidia; order Bacteroidales; family Tannerellaceae; genus DFXE01. The sequence goes on from JAIRRS010000101.1 coordinate 23,766, forward strand.
AAGCGGTTGGATTCCTGCCGAAAACCGGATTATTTATTCTACAGCCGGTTATCGTACGGATAGTAAAAAATCAGCCATCGTACGAGTAAATAAGCACGACGGAACCTACTGTTTACTTGATTCCAAAACGAATCAGGTGGTCTATAAAGGAGACATCCATAAGGTTAAATCGCCAATAGGCGAATTTGAGGCCATCGATTTTTCCGGATTTAAGAAAGAAGGAGAATATTTAATACAGGTAGGTGATATCCTTACTCCTTTTCCTTTCTATATTAATAAGGATGTGTGGGACAACTCGGCATGGAGGGTGACCAACTTTATGTTTGCAGAACGTTGCGGATATCCCGTACCGGAAAAACATGGCGCTTGCCATACGGATCTGAATGGAGAACACAACGGCCTCTCTTTTACCGTAAACGGAGGTTGGCACGATGCCGCAGACATGTCCCAACAGACATTGCAAACAGGGGAGATTGCATTCGCGTTCTTCGAAATGGCTAATCGGGCAAAAGAAAAAGGAAACCTTGATTTGTATCTACGCCTGGCGGAAGAAGCCCAATGGGGATTGGATTACATTATGAAAACCCGTTTTGGCGACGGATACAGGGTACAAACCTGGGGAACGAACCTATGGACAGATGGCTTTACCGGAACAATAGACGATGCCGGACGCCGCCGTGTCAGAGTTCATAACCGGGCTTTTGAGAATTTCCTTTTCTCAGGTATTGAAGCGTATGCCTCCCTGACGATTGAGAAAGACCAGATGCTCAAGGAAAACCTCTGCAAGATAGCAAAGGAAGACTTTGAATTGGCCACCAAACGTTTTGAAGAACTGGGGTATAACGAATTGGCCGGTGGCGGAGGAGGAGGCGACCATGCGGCAATGGCTTCGCAAAGCCAATACATGGCAACCATCTCGTGGGCCGCCAGTATGCTTTATAAATTAACCGGCGAACAATACTACGCCGACAAAGCTGCCGAAGCGATTAAATATACCATCCAATGCCAACGGACAGAGCCGCTGAAAGACAAGAAGAAAACACGCGGGTTCTACTATCGCGATCTGGATAAGAAATCAATCGTGCACTTCACGCACCAGTCTCGCGACAACCTATATATGCAAGCGTTAACCGCCCTATGTGAAACGCAACCCAACCATCCGGATTATCAATCATGGGAAGGCTCTATCAAACTATTCGCGGAATATCTGAAAAATATCATGGAGTATGTCCAGCCTTACGGGATGGTTCCAAGCGGGGTTTACCATATCGACGAAGTGAAGGATTCGGCCAACTTCTATGCTGTTCAGGTAGGTATACGTAGCGGTGCGGATGCGGATTACAAAGAACAATTGGAAAACGGTTTCAAACTAGATAAAGAACATTACCTGAGGGTATTCCCGGTTTGGTTTTCTTTCAAAGGGAACGCCGCCGTCCACCTGGCAACCGGAAAGGCTGCCGCCTTATGCGGAAAGTTCCTTAACGACCCGGAGTTAATGGACATTGCCGAGCAACAACTTTTCTGGATTGTAGGGAAGAACCCATTCGGACAATCCCTGATATGGGGAGAAGGGAGCAACTACATGCAACAATACGTTGCCCTTCCCGGAGAAACGGTTGGCGAAATCCCCGTGGGCATTCAATCCCGTTTCAACGAAGATGCCCCTTACTGGCCACAATTCAACACCGCAACCTACAAAGAAGTTTGGGGAACACCGGCAGGCAAGTGGCTTTCCCTGATATCGGAATTTTAATCCGTTTATTTATCGGGATTAATCATCTTTTCGTCGATAATTCTTCTTTGTTGGAAGATTTCAATTGCGTTATAATGAAGATATAACCTATATTTGTTAACAAGAAAACAGGTGTTAGTAAGAAAAAGATTTTAGCCATGAAAACAACCAAGAGATTTATCGAATCAGGTATACCCGGATTAGTTGCCCGGTGGTACGACTACAACACGAAAAAAAACCGTATATCCGAAATACAACGCTATGCAAAAGAAATAGCCGGTTATATAAAAGAGAATGATACGGTTTTGGAGATTGCTCCCGGCCCCGGACAACTATCCATTGAACTTGCCAAACTGGGGAATTACTATATCATAGGCGTGGAACTTAACCATGACTTCGTAGACATCGCTCAGCAAAACGCTGAAGAAGAAGGAGTGGAAATAGATTTCCAGCAAGGAAATGCCGCCAATATTACATTCCCCGACAACTCTTTTGACTTTATTATCTGCACAGCCGCTTTCAAAAGTTTCAGTGAACCGGTATCGGCGCTGAATGAAGCATACCGCGTATTAAAACCCAGTGGCACATTGCTTATGATTGATTTGAACGAAAAGATTTCCAAGCAAGAGGTGAACAACTACATAGACAACTTATGCCATGACAAAAGCAACGTTATCGAAAAGTGGTCTTTAAAATCGTTCTTGTTGAAAAGCGCATACACTAAAGAGCGTTTAGAGAAAATAATCGAGCAAACTTCATTTAAGAGCAACTATACCATAGAGGAAAAGGCTATCAGCCTGTATACTCATCTCCACAAATGAATATGACAATCATTTCACTTCCGGTTTGACGGTCAACGTAGTTCCTTCATTATATTGCTGGTTGTTTGGAAGCCCTTTGATCCCTACGCCTTCCGTCATTAAGGCTTTTAATTCGTTCAGGTAATAATAGTAAACACCACGTGGTTTTACCTTGTATTGTTTACATAATGAAGCAGCCATGCCCACTACTTCACCCATCATTCCGGTAGTACGCATCACACGTACCGTGCCCAATGCCACATGGGTAACACTTATATTACGGCCTGCCATAAAGAGGTTGTCTACATTCCGTGAATAAAGACAACGGTAGGGAATCGGATAGGGATGAACGGGAGTATGTTTGGCAATCGATTTAAACTCGGCGCCAGGGAAATTCTTTGTATTTTCAGGGTCGGGATAATGAAGGTCTATTGTCCAGGTAGCCGCAGCTGTGCCGTCTTCATGTACCACATAACGGCGAAGGTCGTCTTCCTTGAGGATATAATCGCCCATCAACCGACGCGATTCGCGTTTGCCGGATACGTACGCCACCCATCCCAGCTTACGGTTGCGGTATGGTTCATTTTCTTTTAACCGGTTCTTGAGATAACTCCAATTCGAATAAACCACCAAAAGTCCATAATCACGGATTCGTTCAAAGTCTTTAATCTGGTCGTAGTTCATGCCTGTTTCCCATGTCCATTCGCCCATCATCACTTTTTCGCAACTATTGTCGTTGAAGGCTACCCCGTAATTAAAGAATGGAAAAGAGGATGGTTTTTCGTTATCAACAGAATACCATTGGACCGACGCTCCCATAGTCATCTTGTCAGCCTTTTCCGGCGCCGTGCTCTCATTAAATTCGTCCCGAGCTTCGCGTCCCATCCTGAAATCTGCTCCGGCCAAATATCCGATAGTCCCATCGCCTGTACAATCGGAAAAGAGAGGCGCCTGAAAACTCAATTCTTTTCCTGTCTCAATATGTTTGGCTATTACGGTACGAATTTGCCGGCCATCCATCTCAACACCTATTGCCCGGTAATTGGCAAACAGCGTGATGTTCTTTTCATTGGCAATGGCTTCCGATTTCTTGCCGTCTTCATAATAATCCGCCGGTTGGGCATTCCCTCCACGGGTCGGGCCAAATTCCTTTTGCAGGTTGCCCAGTTCTTTATAAGGCCCTGCTTCGATACGTCCCCCTAAATGTACCCGTATTTCCGAACTATTGTTTCCTCCCAACACCGGACGGTCATTAATCAAGGCAACCTTACATCCCAGCCGGGCGGCCGATATAGCAGCGCTCATCCCGGATATACCGGCTCCCACCACCACCAAATCATACGTGCCGGCAGAATCGGGATGGTCGGGCAATTGCAGTAATCTTCTCCTGAAAGCTTCCAGTTCTTTCACGGATGAAGGAGGTGTTTTATCTTGTTCTGTCGTAAAATAAATAGCATCGCAACGCCCGTTAAAACCGGTCAGGTCGTGGAGTTGAAGTATTGATCCGGTATTTTTTACAGCAATTTTTCCTGCCGGTTGCCACATCCATTCAGAACCAACATGCCCAAGTATGGCAGGCAATTCCTTTCCGTCAACAGACAATTTGAATTTTCCCGGACCTTCCGCGCTTTTCCATGGGGATGTCCAGTTGAATGTCCGTACGTATACGTAATATGTTCCTGCTCCAGGAAAAACAACTCGTGTGGAAGCATCTTTCACAGGTTCGCCCATCCCATGTGCCATCAGATAAGGAGAACCCATTAAATCCATAAACTGCTGGTCGATTACCCAACCACCTTTATCAGAAAAACTCTCTGCCTCTACAAATAGTTCCACGGCGGCAAGAGTTTCGGCCATAAACAGACAAAAAAATGCTATAAACAGGTGTGTTTTCATAAAATACAACAAATAAAAGGTTATATGACAATTATATCAGAAGAAACTCGTCAACTGCGAAATAAATACCTTAAACAAAGAAGGCTGCAAGAATATCGGATAAAGTAATCCATAAAGCGCCCCGTAAAAGTGGGCATTATGGTTGATATTGCCTGCCGATTGCCTGGCCATATACTGGCAGTACAACAGGTAAACAACACCAAAAATAATTCCGGGCACAGGTATAACCGCAAAAAGGTATATTTTCCCCCACGGATTGAAAAAGATCGATGAAAATAAGACTGCCGATACGGCTCCTGAAGCTCCAATAGACTGATAATAGATATTGTCGCGGTATTTGAACAAATCATAGAGGGAAGCAAATACCATCCCCCCGAAATAAAGCCCAAAATATCGCCACATACCGAAACCTGCCGCCCCGAAAATGTGCTCCATCAGTGAGCCGAACGACCAGAATGTAAACATATTTACAAACAAGTGCATCATATCGGCATGCACAAATCCATGTGTTATAACACGGTACCACTCCTTATATCTAAATATAGCATAGGAATTGAATGACAATCTATTAAACAAATAACGACGGTCAAAACAAATAAAAGAAACTACTGCGGTAGTTCCTATAATCAGGTAAGTAATCATTCTTATTTATCCGGGGTTTAATTCTTTCAACAATACATTTTTACGTTCACGGGATAAAGATAAGCAATATTCATATTCATAATTTATAAAATATACATTATATATGTTGTAAAACAAGGAGTTCCCATATATTTCAACGTTTACCTTTTATATCTGATTAATCTGTTTATATTTGCAGTAAACGACTAATTGTTAAAACACTATATATAGTGTGGGTGAATGTTTCCGGAATCCGATTACTGATTACTATTTAAAACTATCATGAAAACAATCATTACTATTATCCGAATGGCCATCGGTTGGCACTTTTTGTATGAGGGGCTGACTAAATTACTGGCTGAAAATTGGTCTTCCGAAAGTTTCCTAAGTAATACTTTCGGCTTTACATCCGGCTTTTATCATTGGCTGGCATCATCCCCGTCGCGGATGGAGGCTGTTGATTTATTAAACATCTATGGGCTTATATTCATTGGGTTGGCCTTGTTTATAGGAGTTGTTGTCCGTTGGGCTTCGTTAGGAGGGATCGCTTTGCTAATTCTCTATTACTTTGCCTACCCTCCGTTTGGTATCTCTTTGCTAGGAGAGCATGACGGAAGCGTTTTCATCGTGAACAAAATTTTTGTTGAAGCTGTTATGCTCGCTTTTATCTTTTTCTACAAGGAAAAAGGGTATGGTATGGATGAACTAATAGCGCACTATAAAAATAAAAAAAATCCCGAAATACCTTCGGAATCAAATGTCCGACAAGCCAGTAACAGGCGCGAGGCCATTAAGAACCTTGTGTCATTACCTGTCTTAGGCGCCCTTGGAGGAGGAGCTTGGTGGAACCACCAAAGATATGAAATTGACGCTTCTACAGGCGCCACAATTCAAGTGAACCGGGTAGAACTAAGCAAGCTGAAAGGCGAGCTTCCCAAAGGAAAATTAGGAGATTTTGAACTCAGCCGGTTGGTGATGGGCGGCAACCTGATTGGAGGATGGGCACACGCCAGGGACTTAATTTATGCCGAAAGCCTTTTCAAAGCGTATAATACAGAAAAGAAAATCATTGAAACGTTGATGCTTTGCGAGCAGGCAGGCGTCAATTGTATCAATATCGGCTACCCTACCATGTCGATGATGGTTAAATATAAGCAATTGACCGGGAGCAAAATAAAAATAATCGTGCAAGTAGGTATAGACGAGAAGAACGCGGATATATATGATAATGTAACACAAGCCATTGATAACGGCATGGATATTATCCAATTACAAGGGAATTGGTGCGACTGGCTTGTAAGAGATAATAAACTGGATACTATTGCCGGAATGATGGACAGAATTAGAAGCGAGGGCTATATTGCCGGACTGGCGGCACACACGATTGATTCGTTCCTTGCTTGCGAAAAACAAGGAATAATCCCTGATTATTATATGAAAACGATGCATCACGACAATTATTGGTCGGCTCATCCACGTGAAAACAGGAAACCTTTCGAAGTAGACGGTGAACGTTATTTGGATCACAACAAATTCCACGACAACTGCTTCTGCCTCTTCCCCGACCGGACAGCAGAATTCGTAAACCGCATCAAGGCGCCGGTTATGGGATTCAAAGTCCTTGCAGCCGGCGCTATTTCACCTGAAGACGGCTTCAACTGGGCATTTGAGAATGGAGCAGACTTCATTTGTGTCGGTATGTTCGACTTTCAGATAGTGGATGATGTAAATATCTGTATTGATACCCTTAACAACCTGAAGAACCGCAAACGAGAATGGTTTGCCTAATCAGATGATAATAAGCATCCCTACATTTTTTTTCTAAATAGATATAAAATTCGCAAGACAACAAACTTTCCAATCTTAACCCATTACTAATAATACATAATGAAATAATATTCTTATATTTGCAATCAAATTGATATTTATTCATGTATTATAAAAACATAAAGTAAATAAATAATGGATAAAATGAATCATTTTCACAGACAGCAAGGATTATACGATCCCGCTAATGAACATGATGCATGTGGAGTAGGAATGTTGGTAAATATTCATGGAGGAAAATCGCATGACATTGTGGAATCGGCTCTTAAAGTATTGGAAAACATGCGCCATCGTGGCGCTGAAGGTGCTGATAATAAAACCGGCGACGGGGCGGGAATCCTCTTGCAAATCCCTCATGAATTCATTTTGCTACAAGGGATTCCGGTATCTGAGAAAGGCAAATACGGAACCGGTCTTATCTTTCTTCCTAAAGATGAAAAACAACAAGCCACTATTCTCAGTATTATAATAGAAGAAATTGAAAAAGAAGGGCTTAGCTTGATGCACATACGCAAAGTGCCGGTTAATTCGGATATATTAGGCAAGGATGCGTTAGCTACCGAGCCGGATATCAGACAGCTATTTGTTATAGGCTGCAACAATCAGGCCAAATTTGAACTGAAATTATATATTATCCGTAAGAGGATAGAGAAAAAAGTTATTGCCTCCAGCCTGGAATCGAAAAATGATTTTTATATAGTTTCTCTATCTACCAAAAATATTATTTATAAAGGAATGTTGGAATCGATGCAACTTCGACATTACTTTCCCGACCTGACGAATAATTATCTTACCAGTGGATTAGCATTGGTTCATTCACGTTTCAGCACCAATACATTTCCTACCTGGAGCCTGGCACAGCCTTTCCGTCTATTGGCCCATAACGGGGAGATAAATACCATACGAGGAAACCGCTCGTGGATGGAAGCCCGCGAGCGTGTATTGCCGTCGCCTCTTATTCCCAACATAGATGAAATTCGTCCGATTTGTCAACCAAACATGAGCGATAGCGCCTCATTAGACAATGTGTTGGAATTTTTTGTCGCGTCGGGACTCAGTCTTCCACACGCGATAGCTATGCTCGTCCCCGAAAGTTTCAACGACAGCAATCCTATTTCGGAAAACTTAAAAGCATTTTATGAATATCATTCTATCCTGATGGAGCCGTGGGATGGTCCGGCAGCTTTATTATTCAGTGACGGCAGATACGCCGGAGGGATGTTAGACCGCAATGGTTTGCGTCCGGCGCGATATGTCATAACCCAAAATGATATGATGCTTGTCGCTTCGGAAGTAGGTGTAATAGATTTTGAACCAAACGAAATAAAAGAAAAAGGCCGTCTGCAACCAGGAAAAATACTCCTGGTCGATACCGAAAAAGGGAAAATATATTATGACGGCGAATTAAAAAAACAACTGGCTGAAGCAAAACCTTATAAAACCTGGCTGACCAACAACCGAATAGAATTGGACGAATTGAAATCGGGACGTAAAGCTCCCCACGTGGAAGATGATTATGAAAAGAAACTCCGCGTATTCAATTATAGCCGGGAAGATATAGAGCGGAGTATAACACCCATGTCTATTGGCAGCGCGGAACCTGTCAGTTCTATGGGTAATGATACTCCTTTGGCTGTGCTATCTTCCCAGCCTCAAAGCCTTTTCAATTACTTCCGCCAGCAATTCGCACAAGTGACAAACCCTCCCATCGACCCAATCCGTGAAGAGTTGGTAATGAGCCTGGCCGAATATATTGGAGCTGTTGGCGAAAACATCCTTATACCCGACGAAAACCATTGCAAAATGGTACGTCTCAACCATCCGATACTGACCAACACGCAACTTGACCTTTTATGCAATATACGGTACAAAGGTTTTAAATCAATCAAACTGCCGATGCTATTCGAAGTAGCTAAAGGTTGTAGCGGAATGCGGTTGGCTATTGAAGAATTATGTAAACGAGCCGAACAATCCGTTAATGATGGAGTAAACTATATCATATTAAGCGACAAAGGCGTGAATGAAACACATGCTCCTATTCCTTCTTTGCTGGCAGTCAGCGCCGTTCACCATCACTTGATTTCTGTTCAAAAACGGGTGCAGACAGCATTAGTGGTAGAAACAGGCGAAATGCGTGAAGTTATGCACGCTGCTTTATTATTGGGGTATGGCGCCAGCGCCATCAATCCATATATGTCATTTGCCATCATTAAAGACTTGGTAAACAGACAGGAAATTCAATTGAATTATGAAACCGCCCGCAAACATTACATCAAGGCGATTGGTAAAGGGTTGTTCAAAATAATGAGCAAAATGGGCATCAGTACCATCCGCAGCTACCGTGGAGCCAAACTGTTCGAAGCCATAGGGCTGAGTGAAGAAATAACAAGTAAATACTTTGGCGGTACTACCAGTAAAGTAGGTGGCGTCCGTCTGGAAGAAATTACAACAGATGTACTTGCAATGCATGCCAAAGCATTCGGAAAACCCTTGGCAGAAATCCTTGAACACAAAGGAATCTATAGCTTTCGCAAGGACGGAGAAAAGCATTCCTGGAACCCGGAAACAATATCCAAATTACAACTGTCTACCCGGTTGGGAAGCTACCGGTTATTCAAAGACTACACCCGCGAAGTAGATGAAAAAGAATCTCCTATCTTCCTTCGTGATTTCCTGACATTTAAAAAAGGAAAATCTATTCCGCTAAAGAAAGTAGAATCTGCGAATGAAATAATGAAACGTTTCGTAACAGGCGCTATGAGTTATGGTTCAATAAGCAAAGAAGCACATGAAACCATCGCTTTAGCTATGAATAAAATACATGGGCGAAGCAATACCGGAGAAGGAGGTGAAGATACTTCCCGTTACGCATCCCGCGAAGATGGACTTTCGCTTCGTTCGGCTATTAAGCAAGTTGCTTCGGGACGTTTTGGGGTTACCACCGAATATCTTGTAAATGCCGATGAAATCCAGATAAAAATCGCTCAAGGAGCCAAACCGGGAGAGGGCGGGCAATTGCCAGGCTATAAGGTAAACGACGTAATAGCAAAAACGCGCCATTCAATACCGGGTATTTCGTTGATATCTCCCCCACCCCATCACGATATTTATTCCATTGAAGATTTGGCGCAACTTATCTTCGATTTGAAGAATGTAAATCCCAAAGCGGAAATCAGTGTTAAATTAGTGTCTGAAAGCGGAGTTGGGACAATTGCGGCGGGGGTTGCCAAAGCAAAAGCAGACAGGATAATTATCTCGGGCTCGGAAGGTGGTACGGGCGCTTCTCCTGTTAGCTCCATCCGCTACGCCGGTTTGCCTCCCGAATTGGGGCTTACGGAAACCCAACAAACCCTTATCTTGAATGGGTTGCGGGGAAATATCCGCCTGCAAACAGACGGGCAGATTAAAACGGGTCGGGACATCGTGCTAATGGCTTTACTGGGAGCGGAAGAATTCGGATTTGCCACTTCCGCCTTAATTGTCCTCGGATGTGTAATGATGCGCAAATGTCATCTGAATACGTGTCCGGTCGGTGTGGCAACACAAGATGAAGAATTACGCAAACGTTTCCACGGACGACATGAATATCTTGTGAATTTCTTCACCTTCCTGGCCGAAGAAATACGTGAATACCTGGCTGAAATGGGATGTGAAAAACTAGATGATATTATCGGGCATGTTGAATTGATCGAACGAAAACCGTCCAATCATATTACTAAATGTGATTTGTTGGATTTCAGCCGCATTTTATATCTTCCCGAAGCAGCAAAAGAAAATGCAATCCGTAATACCGGAAAGCAAATCCATGACATCGAAAACGTAAAAGATGCGGATATCATCCGCCATGCCATGCCTGCCATCGAATCGCAAAAAGAAATATCACTGGACTACGCCATTATAAATACTGACCGTTCTGTCGGCGCAATGTTATCCGGGGAAATTGCAAAACGATATGGAAACGCAGGGCTTCCCGACAACACAATAAATATTAAGTTCAAAGGTTCGGCAGGACAAAGCTTCGGGGCATTCCTTTCACATGGAGTCTATTTCCGGTTGGAAGGCGAGGCAAACGATTATTTAGGAAAAGGTCTCAGCGGCGGGCGCATCAGCCTGATGCCTCCTGTACGCTCCACATTTACAGCAGAAGAAAATACCATTGCCGGGAATACGTTACTATATGGAGCGACAAGCGGCGAAGTGTTTATAAACGGACGAGTGGGCGAACGCTTTTGCGTACGAAATAGCGGAGCCATAGCTGTTGTGGAAGGTGTTGGCGACCATTGTTGTGAATATATGACCGGAGGACGTGTCGTAGTTTTAGGAAAAACCGGACGCAACTTCGCGGCAGGGATGAGTGGAGGGGTTGCTTACGTATGGAACAAAACCGGAGATTTCGATTTCTATTGCAATATGGAAATGGTTGAATTGTCGCTTATTGAAGAAAGCAGCGCCCGAAAAGAATTACTCGGACTTATCCGCAATCATTATCATCACACCGGAAGTCATTTGGCAGGTATGATGCTTGAAAACTTCAATAAATACGTAGACGAATTCATCCAAATCGTTCCAATCGAATATAAAAAAGTATTACAAGAAGAACAAATGGAAAAATTGCAGCGTAAAATAGCTGAAATGCAACGTGATTATTAATATTCAAGGTAGTGCTACCTGCCTATCAACTTATTAAATATTACTAAAATGGGAAATCCAAGAGCATTCCTTACCATACACAGACAAGAAGCAGGCTATCGACCTGTACAAGATAGGTTGAGAGACTTTAGTGAAGTAGAACAAACCCTAAATAGCAGCGACAGGCGGACACAAGCTTCGCGATGCATGGACTGTGGCATTCCGTTCTGTCATTGGGCTTGCCCGTTAGGAAACAAACAACCGGAGTGGCAAAAATTATTACACAAAGGCAAATGGAAAGAAGCATACCAAATTCTGGAACAAACCTGTGATTTTCCTGAATTCACGGGACGAATCTGCCCTGCTTTATGCGAAAAAAGTTGCGTCTTAAAGCTTAGCGCCGACGAACCAGTCACCATTCGCGAAAACGAAGTTGCCATCATTGAAGCAGCCTTTCGCGAAGGATTTGTCCAAGCAGTAAAACCTATTCGCAACGGCAAAAAAGTCGCTATCATCGGAAGCGGGCCTGCTGGACTAACAGTTAGCAACCAGCTCAACCGGAAAGGATACCAGGTTACTGTTTTCGAAAAAGACGAACTTCCTGGTGGACTATTACGCTTCGGTATCCCCAATTTTAAACTCAGCAAACGAATCATTGACCGCAGAATCTCGTTGATGGAGGAAGAAGGTATTCTCTTTAAATTAAACACAATGGTTGGAAAAGATATTTCAATCAGAGAGTTGACAAAATCATTCGATGCCGTTTGTATAGCTATCGGATCGGAAATTCCGCGCGATTTGCCTGTGGAAGGACGGCAATTAAAAGGCATCCATTTTGCGCTTGAATTATTGAGCCAACAAAATCGCCTGCTCGAAGGTATCGACGTTTCATCTAAAAATATGATCCATGCCAAAGATAAAAAAGTATTGGTAATCGGAGGAGGCGATACCGGAAGCGATTGTGTCGGGACGGCCAACCGTCAGGGGGCAACCTGTGTTACCCAGATTGAGATTTTGCCGCAACCTCCCGCCGGATACAATCCGGAGACTCCCTGGCCAATGTATCCGCAAGTCTTGAAGACCAGCAGCAGTCACGAAGAAGGTTGTACGCGCCGTTGGAATCTGGCGACATGCCGTTTTATCGGCGAAGGTAATCGGTTAAAAGGAGTAGAAGTCGAAGAGATTGAATGGATACCTTCGCAAAATAGTGCCCGCCTGGAAATGAAAACGACAGGCAAAAAAGAAATTATTGAAGCCGACCTTGTTTTCCTGGCAATGGGATTCGTTCATCCTCAGCAAGACGGATTAATTAAAGAGTTATCCCTTCCAGTTAACGAACGAAAAAATATTATGACCGACAAAAACGGGTATACCCTGAACGAAAACATATTCGCATGCGGCGACGCAACTTCGGGAGCCAGCCTTGTTGTTTCAGCAATGGCTTCGGGAAGAAAGGTAGCTAAAACAATAGATAAATTCCTGAACGAACTATAACAAAACAACAAACGATTGATAAATATATATCAATCGTTTGTTGTTCATTATTTTAATTTAAATTATTTATTATATTGTTTTTGCATCCAAGCTGAACAAGCTTCATGCTGCTCCGGATATGTCCAATGGCCGGTTTCAAGAAATAAATGCAATTCTTTTGTTCCCGGAATTACATTATATGCCGCATACATCGAAGTGGGTGGACAAACAACGTCATTGTATCCCCAACTGTACCATCCCGGTACTTTCACCCGCCGGGCAAAATTTACAACATCGAAATAAGAAAGTGTAGCCACTTCATTCTCCGCGGGCTTTGCATTTTGATAATAATGAGGCCAACCTCCGGCACGACTGTTTAAGTAGCCTGCGAAGTCGCACATGGCAGGGTAATAAGCTGCCAAGAATTTGATACGGGGTTCCAGTGCAGCCGTGATTATTGACAGAGCTCCTCCTTGACTTCCACCTGTCACACCGACAGTCTCCCCATTAAATTCGGATAACGAATAGATAAAATCGACTGCCCGGACACATCCGAGAAATACCCTTTTATAATAATGGGAATCTTTATTATTCATGTTAACTTTCCAGTAATCACGCATGCCTCCCGACATTAGGTTGTTGTATACTTCCTGAGGCATAGTCACCGGAACTCCGTGGATACCAATTTCCAATGAGATAACATCGTCACCGTAATTTGCTCCGCGATATGGCCGGATACCGGCTCCCGGTACTTGAAGAATAGCAGGATATTTACCTTGCTTTTTAGGTGTAATCAAGATGCCGTAGATTCGCGATCCATACCAATCGTTTTGAAAACTAATTTCATACACATTTTGTGTGGAAGTGCATCGATCCGGAAGCAACACCTTTTTAGGGTCGAGCGGAATATTACGAGCATCGGCAATAACTTTTGTCCAGAATTCGTCGAAATCCTCTGGGGTCTGGGTAGTTGGAATGATTTTATCTTCGTCATAGGCGGCTGTCGCCAGGCCTTCATAATTTTTCCCGTCTACCTTGGCTACGACTTTACACCGTAGGAATCCGGGGACTTTCATCGAAGACTTCAGGATAGTTTTTCCGTCTTTTAAGACAACATCTTGCTTTTGGGTAGTTGGGAAAAATTCAGGACCGAATTCATAATCTACCATCACATTTTTCAGCAGGTTCTCATTCTTATAAACCTGTACCGTAAAGGTGACTTCTTCATTTACCTTGTATCTCCAATCCGCATGGTCGGGGGATACGATTACATTGACTAATTTTTGAGAGGGCTGGGCTTCGAGATTGGTCGCCATCCCCAAAAAGAATAGCACGAAACAAAAAGACAATACAACTTTATTCATGAGTAGTTTTTTTAAAATTTGACACAAAAATAGGAATTTTCTTAACTTTTTCACGGGTGTTTGCGCTAACTTACTATCTTTGGTCGATAATTAACATAAACTAATACTTATGGATACCTTAAAAAATAATCCTGCGAAAATGACAAACTATCGGTGGATGATTTGTGCCATGCTTTTCTTCGCCACAACAATAAATTATTTAGACCGCCAGGTGTTATCACTCACATGGAAAGATTTCATCGCTCCCGAATTTCATTGGAAAAACGAAGATTACGGAAATATAACCTCTTTGTTTTCACTCTTCTACGCGATTAGCATGCTGTTTGCCGGACGGTTCGTAGACTGGATGGACACGAAAAAAGGCTACCTCTGGGCTATCGGGATATGGTCTGTCAGCGCTTGTTTACATGCGTTCTGCGGAATAGTGACTTCGGGGATTACCGCGGGCGAGTGGTTTGTAGGTTTTGAAGGCGCGCGAAATGCTATCGCCACCGTAGGAAATGTGGGATTGGTAACTTCCGTAAGTGTCACTCTCTTTATTTTCGCGAGACTCATTCTGGCCATTGGGGAAGCTGGAAACTTTCCGGCAGCTATTAAAGCGACTGCTGAGTTTTTCCCTAAAAAAGACCGGGCCTATTCAACCAGTATTTTTAATGCCGGGGCAACCGTGGGAGCCTTGGCTGCTCCTATTTCCATACCGGCAATCGCTGAGTTCTGGGGATGGGAAATGGCTTTCATAATTATTGGTGCACTGGGTTTTATCTGGATGGGATTTTGGATATTCATTTATAAGAAACCCGAAGTCCACCCCAAAGTGAACGCCGCTGAAATGGAGTATATCCAACAAGATAAGCCGGCGCAAAACGAAACCAAGGAAAAGGTAGAAGAAGCACAAAGCCGCAAATTATCTTTCATTGAATGTTTTAAATTCCGTCAAACCTGGGCATTTGCTTTTGGAAAATTCATGACCGATGGCGCCTGGTGGTTTTACCTTTTCTGGACGCCTGCCTATCTGAGCGCCATCTACGGCATGAAAAGCTCGGATTTAAGTAGCCAAATCGCCCTCTTCGTTCTCTATGCAATAACACTCCTTTCCATTATTGGGGGATGGCTGCCTTCTTACTTTGTCGATAAGAAAGGCATGAATCCTTATGCCGGACGCATGAAAGCGATGCTTATTTTTGCCTTCTTCCCGCTTTTGGCACTATTTGCACAACCGCTGGGCACATATTCGTATTGGTATCCGGTAATAATCATTGGCATTGCGGGTGCGGCACATCAGGCATGGTCGGCGAATATATTCTCGACCGTCGGGGATATGTTTCCGATGAGCGCCATTGCTACAGTTACGGGAATCGGCGGAATGGCAGGAGGAATCGGCTCGTTTTTAATCCAAAAAAGCGCCGGTAAACTTTTCGACTATGCCAAAGAAACCCATATGCAACTGCTGCACTTTAAAGGCGAAGAAGCAGGTTATTTTATAATCTTTTCTATCTGTGCCGTTGCTTATTTGATCGGCTGGGTCGTTATAAAAGCATTAGTCCCCAAATATTCCCCTATCCGGATTGATTAAGATCTCAATGTTATTATAAACAATTGTCTTCTAAAAGTCTTTTAAGAACTGCCTGCGCGGAGATTTCGCGATTGACGGCTTCGGGGATGACAATGCTTTGCGGGCTTTCTATTACCTCGTCCGTCACAATCATATTGCGGCGGACAGGGAGGCAATGCATAAAACAGGCATTGTTTGTCAAAGCCATTTTTTCGCTGTCGACTGTCCAGCTACGGTCTTCATTCAGGATACCTCCATAATTTGGGTCTGCGAAGGCCGACCAGTTTTTTGCATAGATGAAATCCGCACCTTCAAAAGCTTTCTTTTGGTCGTACTCTACCTTAGCGTTTCCTACAAATTTTTCATCCAGTTCATAACCTTCCGGATGGGTGATGACAAATTCATAATCTGTTTGGTTTATCCATTCAGCAAAGCTATTGGGAACGGCTTGCGGAAGGGCTCTCGGATGGGGCGCCCAAGTCATGACAACTTTCGGGCGATCCGTCTTTTTGTATTCTTCAATCGTAATTAAATCGGCATAGCTCTGAAGTGGGTGGCGGGTAGCTGCTTCCATGCTGAAGACCGGCTTTCCCGAATACCGGATAAATTCATTCAGCACTTTCTCGTTGTAATCCTCGTCTTTATTTTCAAACCTTGCAAATGAACGTACACCGATAATATCACAATAAGAACCCATAACCGGAATAGCCTCGCGGATATGTTCCGGTTTGTCGCCATCCATTACCGTGCCACGCTCGGTTTCAAGCTTCCATGCTCCCTGGTTTACATCCAGCACCATCGTGTTCATGCCTAAATTCATGGCAGCCTTTTGTGTGCTTAACCGGGTACGCAAACTTGAATTAAAAAATATCATCAGAAGCGTTTTGTTTTTTCCCAATAAATCGAATGCAAAACGGTTTTTCTTTATCTCGAAAGCATTCTGTATAGCAACGTCCAAGTTGCCTATGTCATGTACGGATGTAAAATTTCTCATTGAACATTTTAATTTGATAGTAAATAGGCGGCAAGTTAGGAAGAAATCTGCAATTCAGCATCATAAAAAAACACTATATATTAATACCAGAGGATCGCGGGCATGTAATTTTTGTGTGCTGTATCGCGTGCTTCCTTATTGGTTATCTTTATCCCGGATTTCTACCCGGCGGATTTTGCCGCTGATAGTTTTGGGGAGTTCGTCTACAAATTCGATGATGCGCGGATATTTATAAGGTGCGGTAACTTTTTTGACATGGTTCTGGATTTCTTTTACCAATTCGTCACCCGCCTTGTCTTTGTATTCCTTCGAGAGGATGACGGTTGCTTTCACAATTTGTCCGCGCACTTCGTCGGGTACGCCGGTTATCGCGCACTCTACCACAGCCGGATGAGTCATCAACGCACTCTCTACCTCAAATGGTCCAATCCTGTAGCCGGAGCTTTTTATCACATCGTCTGTACGGCCTACAAACCAAAAATAACCGTCTTCGTCGCGCCAGGCCACGTCGCCCGTAAAATAAATCCCATCGTGACAGGCTTCCCTGGTGAGTCCGGGGTCACGGTAATACTCCTTGAATAATCCCAGCGGCCTGCCTTTATCATATCTTACTACTATCTCGCCTTGCTCGCCGTCTTCGGCCGGGGTTCCGTCCATGCGGAGCAAATCTACGTTGTATTGCGGGTTTGCTTTTCCCATCGAACCCGGTTTGGGCTCTGTCCACGGGAATGTGCAGACTGTCAGCGTCGTTTCGGTTTGACCGAATCCTTCCATGAGCTTGATGCCTGTCAGGTCGCGGAAGGTATTGAATACGGTCGGGTTCAGAGCCTCTCCGGCAATGGTACAATATTCGAGCGAAGACAGATCGTATTTTGTGAGGTCTTCGCGGATAAGAAAACGGAAAATGGTGGGCGGAGCACACAAAGAAGTGATACGATAGGCTTGTATCATTTGCAGCATATCGGCCGGATTGAATTTTTCGTGATCGTAGACAAAAACGGTTGCCCCGGCAATCCATTGGCCGTACAATTTACCCCAGACGGCTTTTCCCCAACCGGTATCCGCTATCGTAAGGTGCAGGCTGCCTTCGTGCAAATTGTGCCAGAAGCTTCCCGTCGAGATGTGTGCCAAGGGGTATGTAAAATCGTGCGCAACCATCTTGGGATTGCCTGTCGTCCCGGATGTAAAATACATTAAAGATATATCATCGTTGGAATTTCGTCGGGCTGGTCTTTCAAATGGTCCGGCATTTTTTATTCCCTGATGGAAATCCCTGAATCCCTTGGTTATAGCAGGACCGATGGATACCAGTTCCTTTATCGAAGGAGACTCTGGCATGGCATCCGAAACATGTTGCAGAATGGTTTCTTCACCGGCACACACTATCATTTTAATGTCGGCAGCGTTGTTGCGATATACAATATCTTTTTTCGTCAGCAAATGTGTTGCCGGGATAGCAACCGCTCCTAATTTGTGCAAGGCTATGATTGAGAACCAAAATTCGTACCGGCGTTTCAGGATAAGCATCACCATGTCGCCACGACCGATTCCGAGCGACTGGAAATAAGAAGCTGTCTGATCGGAATATTTTTTAATCTCTTCAAAAGTAAAGTCGATATGTTCTCCTTTATCGTTTGTCCAGCAGATGGCTTTTTTATTGGGTTGTTCTTTTGCCCAAACGTCAACAACGTCATATCCGAAATTAAAATCGTCGGGGATGTTTACCTTGTAATTTTTTATAAAATCGTCTTGCGACTCGAAGGTCGTCTTAGTTAAAAATCGTTCTAACATATTTTTTAGTTGACTGTTGACTGTTGATAATTGTTGTTTTTAAGTCGGCAAATGACAGGTGACGGATGACAATATTATATTCAACGACTCTTTCTTACTTGTCATCTATCAACTCCCACTTGTCAATTCTTATAAGATAATCGCTAAGAATCTTACTTTTTCACCATCTAATGCTTGCATTCCGTGAGCGAGTTCGGAGTTGAAGTATACACTGTCTCCTTCCTCAAGGATAAGGTCTTTCCCATTGATATGAAACCGCATACGTCCTTTCAGGACTAGATTAAATTCCTGTCCCGAGTGCGAATTAAGGTAAATAGCCTCGTTGTTGGGTTTAGGGTGTACCGTCACTAAAAAGGGGTCGCCTTTCCGGTTCGTAAATCCGGCGGCAAGAGATTGGTATTTGTACGCTTTGGTACGTTCCACAGCAATTCCTTTGCCTTTACGGGTAACAAAATAACTGCTCATTTTAGGCTCGTCGCCAAACATTAAAGTAGTCAGTTCCACACCGTAAGCTTGTGATATCTGGTGCAAAATACTTACAGAGATATCTACCGTTCCGCTTTCAAGTTTCAGATATTCATCAGTTGTAAGGTGACACGCGGCAGCCATTTCTCCGGGAGTAATTTCAAGGGCATCCCTGAGACCGGCCAAACGTTCTGCTATTTGTTTAATTTGTTCGTTCATGTGATGAAGTTTTAATTTGGAGTGTCAAAGATAAAAAGAAAAAGCAAAAAGCGAGCAAGTTGCTTTCAGCTTACCATGCTTTATCTTTAGCTCAATCCTTCCACCATACCGTTAACTATATCAATATATTTCGCCTGGGGTTCTTTGGGCAGACCCGGCATACGCATAATTTCTCCCATGATTACAACAATCATCCCGGCGCCATTATTTATTATAATGTCGCGGACTTTCAATTCGAAATCCTTTGCTACTCCATAGGCTTTCGGGTCGGAAGAAAAAGAGTATTGTGTCTTGGCAATACAAATTGGGTAGTGGGCGATACCCAACCCGGCAATTTGTTTAAGCTTCTTATCCGCCAATGTAGTATACACAACAGAAGTTGCCCCATAAATGTTTTCTGCTACTTTTTTAATTTTATCCCGGATTGAATCGGCATCGTCATACATATATTTTAATGAAGCAGATGGTTTCTTTTCAATGGTTTCCACTACTAATTTCGCCAGATTTATACCACCATCGCCTCCATCGGCAAAAACAGTGTTTTCTACAAATCCAACGCCTCTTTCCTTGCAATGTCCCGCTACCTTATTTATTTCTTCGTCGGTATCGGCTGCAAAACGATTGAATGTTACGATAACTTCCTGTCCAAACTTTTTCAGATTGTCTATATGCTTATCCAGATTGGCAAGACCATTAACCAATCCTTCCATGTTAGGTTCTTTAATCCGGTCTTCCGGTACGCCTCCGTGCATCTTCAAACTCTGGGCAGTCGCTACAAGTACGGTGAGCTTCGGCTCCAAACCCGCTTTCCTGCATTTAATATCAAAGAATTTCTCAGCGCCTAAATCGGCGCCAAACCCAGCTTCGGTCACTACATAATCGCCAAAGGTCAGCGCCATTTTAGTGGCTACCACCGAATTACACCCATGAGCGATATTGGCAAACGGACCTCCGTGTACAAAAGCTGCCGTATTTTCTGTTGTTTGCACCAAGTTTGGCAACAGAGCATCTTTCAGCAATACGGTAATAGCTCCCGCAATCCCTAAATCGTTGACCGTAAACGGACGGTCGTCATTCGTATATCCAAGTAATATATCCCCAACACGACGTTTTAAATCATCCACATCAGAAGCAAGGCAAAGAATAGCCATAATTTCCGACGCCGGAGTTATATCAAAACCTGTTTCTTGAGGGACGCCATTCGCAGAACCACCCAGTCCTGAAACCAAATGCCGTAAGCTACGGTCGTTTACGTCCAACACCCGTTTCCATTTTATTTCTTTTAACCCTTCACACGAAACACGATTTTGGTAGATATAATTGTCGAGCAAAGCAGTAATCATATTATGTGCCGACGTTACCGCGTGGAAATCTCCGGTAAAATGCAGGTTGATGTTTTCCATCGGCAATACTTGTGAATAGCCACCTCCTGCCGCTCCTCCTTTCATGCCAAAACAAGGTCCTAGCGACGGCTCACGCAAGGCTACAATTGCTTTCTTGCCTATCCTGTTCAGTCCAAGCGTCAAACCTATCGAAACGGTAGTCTTGCCTATCCCGGCTTTTGTAGGGGTGATGGCAGTGACAAGTATCAGCTTGTGTTTCTTAATCTCATCTTCGTTTATCAGCTTCAAAGGTACTTTAGCCATATACCGTCCATAATTTTGGACATCAGCTCGCGGTATACCTATTTTTTCCGCTACGTCTTTAATCTTATGAAGTTCAACTTCCCGGGCTATCTCAATATCTGTTTTCATAATACCAAATTTTGTGTTTTTTTTATAGGCAACAAAGAAAAGCATAAAATTGATTACTTGAGACAGGGATATATCAGATATTATATAGATTAAATCTATACCAGATATTAGATTAGATAAACATGCCTATATGAGGATTATTAAAAAAAAAGACAAAAAACAAATAAAATATTACCGCATTTAGAAAACTATTTTTTCTTTTTTGTTGTTATATGCCTAAAAGATAGGCTGTTTATTAAAACTGTTGAAAATCAATCCGAATACATTTTTTAACATTGTTTATTTGTATGTGAGAATAAAGTTATATTTTTAACCGAATTAAATTTAAATACGTTCCTTTATGCACTTAATTATCAAGACTTTCAGCCTTGTGTTTGTCTTTATTATGCCGATCCTTGTTAATAACGCAAAAGCTGAAAGTCACCAAAAACTATCGACACATCTAAAATACATCCATACCTATTGTAACTTGGCTGTCAAAAAACAACACGAATATGGAATACCAGCCAGCATTACTTTAGCTCAGGGTTTATTAGAGTCGGCAGCAGGGCAAAGTGTTCTGGCTAAAAAGGCCAACAATCATTTTGGTATTAAGTGTCATGATTGGAAGGGAGCTACCATTATTTATGACGATGATAAAAAAGGCGAATGTTTCCGAAAATACGCGCATCCGGAAGAATCATACCACGATCACGCCATTTTTTTGAAAGACCGTTCGCGTTATGCCGAATTATTCAAGCTGAGCACAAAAGATTATAAAGGCTGGGCCAAGGGGCTGCAAAAATGTGGCTATGCGACAGACAAATCTTATGCGAATAAATTGATCAAATTAATAGAAGACTACGAACTCTACCGTTTCGACTCAGCTACCGCCAGTAATAAAAAAACAACTACCGCGACAAGCAAAACAGAGCCTAAAAAAACAGAACAGGCAAAAACAACCGTTATGCGGACCACACAAAAAATTCACGGGCTGATGGCTATATATGCTGAAAACGATGACACCTTCACAAAAATAGCTACAGAAACCGGACTGAAAGAGAAAAATCTGAAAAGCTTCAATGAAATTTCCGGGACTCACCCGTTACAAAGAGGAGAAATCGTTTACCTCGAAAAGAAAAAGAAAAAAGCAGACAAACCTTACTACGACCATGTTGTAACGCATGGAGAATCAATGTATTCCATCGCGCAGACGTATGGCATACAGGTAAAGAGTTTATATAAAATGAATAAGAAAAAAGACAACTACACCCCTGTAAAAGGAGATGTTTTGAAACTCAGATAAATTCATTGGCAGAAATGGTTAAAAATTCATCAGGATGTTTTTCTAAAAACATCCTGATGATCCTCCAAAATCATCCCAATGAAAGCCGGAAAACATTCAGATGATTCTCCCGTTTTCCATTGAGCGAAAGCAGATGTTGATTGGTCACAATTGGGAGCACAATATTTAAAAAGGAAACGAATAAGTTTTTCTATCCCTGAAAATTCCTACCTTTGAAAGCCGAATTCTTCCCCCAAAGTGATTCAATGATTTGTGAACTGAAAATTAAAAAAGATTATTATGGGAACAGTTGCCGAAAGGCATAAATACATTTTAGACAGAGTAAACAAAGAAGGTCATGTTACAGTACTAAAACTTAGCGAAGAACTACTCGTTTCCGAAGTAACGATTCGAAAAGATTTGAAGTATCTGGAAGAAAAGAAAATGCTTTCAAGAAAACATGGAAGCGCCAGGAATTTGCTCACCATCATCCCTGACCGGCATATTGATATAAAAGAAAAAATGAAGATTGAGGAAAAAGCGCGTATAGCAAGAGCAGCAAGCGAATTACTTGAAAAGAACGATAAAATAATCATCGCTTCAGGCACTACCGCGCTGGCATTTGCCAATACGATCAGCAACATTGTTCTCCCTATGGCAGTCATAACGCCCTCTGTTAAAGTCTCATTAGCTTTATGCAATAACCCAAACATCGAAATTGTGCAACTCGGAGGGGTGATTAGAAAAAATGCAGCATCAGTTATTGGTAATGACGCAGATTATATGCTCACAAAAATATCTTGCAATAAACTTTTTTTCGGAATTGACGGCCTGGATATAAATTATGGATTAACAACAAGTTCGATGCTCGAAACCCCCATTCACGAGCATATGTTTAAATCCTCCCAAAAGAAAATACTATTGACAGATTCCAGCAAGTTCGGGTTAAGATCATTCAGTAAAATATGTGATGTGAATGAAATTGATCAGATTATCACCGATACCGATGCCCCACAAGATATGGTTAATTACCTAACGGAAATAGGCATAGAGGTAACCTTGGTGTAAATACATTATATAAACAGAACTCCATTCTTAGATAAAAATGCAATCTCCACTCATGGAGATTGCATTTTCTATTATAAAGCTTTTTATACAGCCTGCCCTTTTCGACTCCCAAAATTACTTTTCTTCAATATAATATATTACGTAACTTTCGATATATACAGCAAACATGTTTTGTTTAACCATTTTTAAAGAATAAACAGGCTCGTTTCTTTCGTTTGTTCGATTTAATGTGTTACGTTTGCGTTGAAATGAAACGATTCTGTTCAATTCGTAATATTTGAAATTATGACTCATCAACATTTCAGTCCGTACGATGTGATAATTATTGGAGGGGGAGCCACGGGCGCGGGTATTGCGCGCGACTGTTCGCTTCGGGGATTATCAGTCCTTGTTGTTGAACGTAGCGATATCGCTACAGGAGCAACCGGCCGTAACCACGGACTTCTTCATAGCGGAGCACGATATGCTGTAACAGACAGAGAATCTGCTGTGGAATGTATCCAGGAAAACAATATCCTCAAAAATATTGCAAGCCACTGCGTAGAGAAGACGGAAGGATTATTCCTAAGCCTACCCGAAGATGATTTGTCATACCAGAGCAAATTCGTTCAGTCTTGCCGGGATGCCGGGATAAGTGCGGAAATAATAGATCCCGGAGAGGCTCTATTGATGGAACCCGCTGCCAATAAAGAAATTATCGGCGCCGTAAAAGTTCCCGACGGCTCAATAGACCCTTTCAGATTGACTCTTTCAAATAGTATAGATGCCCAAACGCACGGTGGTAAATTATTAACATATCACGAAGTCACTGATTTAATCATCAACCAGCATACAGTCATCGGAGTTAAAGCGTATGACTTTAAAACGAAAGAAACGAAATATTTATATGCCAATATAGTGGTAAATGCCGCAGGTATCTGGGGGCAACATATTTCAACCTACGCGGATATTAAAATTAATATGTTTCCGGCTAAGGGTTCCTTACTAATATTCGGCCACCGTATCAACCGTTTTGTGTTGAACAGATGCCGGAAACCTGCCGATGCGGATATCCTGGTTCCCGGCGACACCATTTGCCTGATAGGAACTACCTCTATTCATGTACCTTACAATGAAATAGACAATATGTATGTAACTCCTGATGAGGTAGACAAACTTATACACGAAGGAGAAAAGCTATCTCCCATATTGGCACACACCCGTATATTGCGGGCTTATGCAGGAGTTCGTCCGTTGGTGGCTGCCGACGACGATCCGACAGGGCGCAATATCAGCCGGGGAATCGTTTTGCTCGATCACCAGAAACGCGACGGATTATCTGGTTACATAACCATCACAGGCGGAAAACTGATGACCTACCGCCTTATGGCAGAAATGGCAACCGACCTGATTTGTAAGAAACTGAATATAGATGCCATTTGCGTTACGGCAACAACGAAACTTCCTGGTTCCAATGAAAAGACCAAAGAGGTCAGCACCAAAATGTATACCGTACCGGCATCCATCCGTGAATCCGCCATCTACCGGCACGGAGAAATGGCGCAGGATATACCCAACGCTACAAGCATCAGCAACAGCTTGGTGTGCGAATGTGAAGAGGTATCGGCAGGTGAAGTACACTATGCCAAAGAGAATTTGAACGTAAACAACCTGACCGATCTGCGCAGGCGTACACGGGTAGGCATGGGAACTTGCCAGGGAGCCCTTTGTGCCTGCCGTGCCGTGGGACTTATTAATCAATTGAAAAAGGAGAAAAATTCTGCTCAATCAAAAGAAGATCTGTCTCAATTCCTCAACGAACGCTGGAAAGGTATCTATCCGATTTCATGGGGAGACTCTCTCCGGGAAAGCGAATACACCTCCTGGGTATATGAAAGCGTATGCGGATTAAACTCACCTGAAAATACACAAGCTATATGAAATTCGATACGATTTTAATAGGGGGCGGCCTGGCAGGATTAACCTGTGGAATCCAATTAGTCGGGCAAGGGAAAAAATGCCTTATCGTATCCTCCGGACAGAGTGCGTTGCATTTTTCATCGGGTTCATTCGATTTGTTAAATCAGGTAAATGGCGAAGCTATATCCAATCCTATTGAGGCCATAGACCGGTTAAGCATCCTTAACCCGTCACATCCATACGCAAAAATAGGGAAGGCGAACGTTGTCAGTTATGCCCGGCAAGCAAAAGCTTTATTGGAACGTACCGGAGTCGAAACTGTAGGCGAAGAAAATAAAAACCATTTCAGGATAACCCCCCTTGGCATTCTTAAACCCACCTGGCTTTCCGTACCCGACTATGCCGTAAGTCCGGACGATAAAGCGCTGCCGTGGAAAAAAGTATCCATTTTCAATATTGCAGGATTTCTGGACTTCCATCCCACGTTTATCTGCGAACAGTTTGAAAAAATGGGTACTCAATCGGATATCCTGACCATCGACACCCCCGAACTGGACATCTTACGCCGCAATCCCAGCGAACTACGGGCAACCAATATCTCGCAACTTTTCGAAAATGAAACAGCTTTCAGGAACCTTGCCGGAATTATGCGGAAGGGACGTAATCATTCCGAAGCAATCATCATCCCCGCTTGTCTGGGTCTAAACGGTAATTCAATTAGCAAATTAAGCGCTATGATTGACTGTCCGGTGTATATGATACCCACTTTCCCGCCTTCCCTTGCCGGCATACGCAGCCAGCGGCGCATGATGAAATACTTCCAGAAATCAGGCGGATACTATATGCTGGGAGATGTGGTAAACAATATACAAATAGCGCCCGACGGTAGCTTTCAAGTCACCACCGGTAATCATGGCGATGTACGATTCTGTTCATCCAATCTGGTACTTGCTACGGGTAGTTTCTTCAGCAGAGGTATTGTTGCTCTCCGCAATAAAATAGTGGAGCCGGTTATGGGACTGGACACCTACTCATCGGACGACCGAAACGAATGGTATGCTGAAAACTTCTTCGACGACCAGAAATATCAATATTACGGCGTCAAAACCAACGATACTTTCCAGGTGATGAAAGAAGGAAAGGTTATCGAAAACTTCTATGCCGCAGGCGCTATCTTAAGTGGATTTAATCCCTTGAAAGAAGGGTGTGGTTCAGGCGTATCCCTTTTGACTGCTCTTCACATTGCCGGACAAATTCTCAAAAAATAATAAATATGGAAGCTGCCAGTATAAGTCACAACAATTTCGAACAATGTATAAAGTGCACCATATGTACCGTTTACTGTCCTGTATTAAAAGTAAATCCGGCATTTCCCGGACCCAAACACGGCGGGCCCGACCATGAACGTTTGCGTCTGAAAAACCCGGAGTTTTACGACGAAGCCCTGAAATATTGCCTCAATTGTAAAAGGTGTGAAGTAGCTTGTCCTTCCAATGTGAAAATCGGAGATATCATTCAGTCGGCACGTATCAAACATCAGAAGAAACCCGGCAAGATAAGAGATTTCCTCCTGGCACATACTGACTTTATGGGTACGATGGCAACCTCTTTTGCTCCGCTAATCAATCCCGTACTGGGATTAGGCATTAGCAAGGCGGCGCTCGACGGTGTATTGAGCATCGACCGTCACCGCGCCTTCCCTAAATATACCGGGCAGAAATTTGAAACATGGATGAAGAAGCAAGCCGAAACGCAAAGCCGGTATCCCGAACAGGTATCCTACTTTCACGGATGTTATGTGAATTACAACAATCCGCAACTGGGGAAAGACCTGGTGAAGATATTCAATGCCCTGGGTATCGGGGTGCAGATGTTGAAGAACGAGAAATGCTGCGGAGTGCCTCTTATCTCCAACGGCTATATAGGTAAAGCCCAAAAGAATGGTAAATCCAATCTGAAAGCCATCCGTGAAAGCGTAATGGATAAAAACATACCCATTGTTGCCTCTTCATCAAGCTGTACATTCACTCTGCGCGACGAATATCCGCACTTGCTGGATATTGATAATACCGAAGTGAGGGAACATATCGAATACGCCACCCGGTACATCTACCGCCTGTTTTCCAATCCGGACAGGATAAAGAAACTGAAGTTTACCGACCGCAAACTGAACGTTGTTTACCATGTTCCCTGCCACATGAAAAAAATGGGATGGGAAATATACACCATCGAACTATTGAAACTGATACCCAACATCAAACTCACCACGTTCGATTCCAACTGTTGCGGCATTGCAGGAACCTACGGGTTTAAAAAGGAAAACTATAAGGCGTCTCAGGAAATCGGCAAACCTCTCTTTGATATGATTGAACGAAGCGGCGCCGACTATGTAGTTTCCGATTGCGAAACTTGTAAGTGGCAAATTGATATGTCTACCTCGCAAACCTGTCATCATCCTCTTTCGTTCCTTGCACAAATATTAACCAACTAAAAAAAACTAGATTTATGAAAAAAGTTAGTAAAAAAATGAAAAACATGCAAAAATTATTGCTGATTATGCTGGGAGTGTGTTTGCTTCCGGACATTTACGGACAATCCTCCGGAGAGAAGAAAAGTCCGGCAAGTTTAGCCATTGAGCTGAAGAACGCGCATATCTGGCGCGGAATCGATGTCACCCACAATTTCCTAATTGACGCCAATCTGAAGCTGACCGACAAGACAAATATGTTCGCTATCGGTTTGTGGGGAGCTACCACTTTCACACAAGATTTCCGTGAATTCGACTACTATGTTGGTTTTTACAAAGGTGGTTTTACGCTCGAAATATGGGATATACTCAACTTTTCCGGGAAGAACCGGTACAGCGCTGCCAACCCGTATGGTTACAACACAGAGAAGGCATTCGACTACTCAGCTCACAGTACCGGACACTTTGTCGACCTCCGGTTGGGCTACACCTTTCCCCAAAAATTTCCGCTCCATCTGGGATGGTCCACCGTTATATACGGTCGCGACCGGGCATGGATTCCCGGTGCCGACCCCGACGATTACAAAGACAGGCTCTATTCCAATTCACGCTATTCAACCTACGTGGAGGCAGACTATCCGGTGCTGAAAAGCAATATCGTCGACCTCAAAGTAGGTATTGCCGGAGTTTTTAAGTTCAGGGATGCAAAAATAGACGGGCAGATAATTAAAGGCAATTTTTACGGGAAATCCAATGGCATAGTAAACTGCAACCTGGTAGCCAGCCGTAATTTCAGATTCAGCGACGCTTATTCGCTCCCGGTCATTCTCACCTGGATGTGGAATCCGCAAGCCAACAAAACATACATGGAAGTAGCCATGCGAGTCATTCAGTTCTAACAGATACATTACACGAAAGACACAACAAATAATCTTATTTACAAATACCTTAAACATCAAAATTATGTTCGAAGTTACATCATCACAGTTCTTAGGAGAAGTATTCGGTTCATTCACACTGTTAGCCCTCGGATTAGGCGTGAGTATGAATTTGAACCTGAAAAAGAGTTACAGCGAAGGCAACCGTGCCGCCATCAGCGGACCCCTGTCCTGGGGATTCGCGGTAGCCATGGCAATTGTAGTAGCAATGCCTTTCAACAGTGGCGCACATTTCAATCCCGCCGTCACCATAAGTTTTGCTACAGCAGGGCTATTTCCCTGGGTATCTGTCCTTCCTTATATACTTGCACAGGCAATCGGCTCATTTCTGGGAGCCATCGCCGCTTGGTTTGTTTATGGTTCACAGTTTCATGCAACCGACGACTCTAAAACGTTGTTGGGCGTATTTGCCACCAACGCCTCCGTGAGGAATCCCCTCTACAATTTTGCGAACGAAACACTGGCAACGTTCTTCCTTGTATTTATCTCGCTGGTTATGGTGACACCCAAAGTAGAATTAGGCGGTGTAGCAGGAAGTATCGGACTCGGAGCTAACGGTGCACTGATAAACGGTTTCCTAATATTTACGCTGGGTATGGCTTTCGGCGGTGTTACAGGATGGTCGATGAATCCCACACGCGATTTAATGCCCCGGTTGGTTCATCAGCTACTACCCATTAAAGGAAAAGGTGATAGCGATTGGGGATATGGCGTGAAGAATGCAGCTATCGCACCGATATGCGGAGGAGTATTGGCCGCAGGCATCTATCTGATTATTAAACCATATCTTATTTAAGACGAAGTTGTAATGATTTGCCCCTTGATACCTGCGAAATAAGCAAGATACAGAGAATAAAATCCATACTAATTTAAAAGTAACAATCATGTCAAAAGAAAACGTAGAAAAAGCATTAAAGCTTGCCACCGAAACCAACTATCTGGTAATTGGCGAGAATATACTGGATTGTGTTCCTGGAATATTTAAGCAACAATTCCCTGGTAAGAAAGGGGTAATCATTGCCGACCCCAATACTTATCGCGCGGCAGGAGAAAAAGTACACGAGGTGTTGAAGGAACAAGGCCTTGAAGGAGCCGACCCCTTTATCATTAAAGACAAAGACCTGCTCGCCGATTACCGTTATGTAACCCGCATTGTGGAGCGCCTCAAGCCGATGGATGCGATCGCTATTGCCGTAGGTGCAGGAGTAATCAACGACTTGACCAAACGAGCCAACTATGAATTGGGCCGTAAATATATGTGCGTGGCAACGGCCGCTTCCATGGACGGGTACACCGCCTACGCATCTTCCATTACCAAAGACGGCGCTAAAATATCCATGGCCTGTCCAGCCCCTTATGCGGTAGTGGCCGATATCGCGGTGATGAGTAAGGCGCCCAGTCGTCTGACAGCATCCGGCTATAGTGATTTGTATGCAAAAATTATTGCCGGAGCCGACTGGATCATTGCTGATGCGTTGGGCATAGAATCCATTGACGAAACCTCCTGGCATATTGTCCAGGATGGCTTGCCAAGCGCATTGAACGATCCAGAAGGAGCACGGGCAGGTAAACCGCAAGCCATTGAAGCACTGACCGAAGGACTGATGTTGGGAGGATTTGCCATCCAGTCATTACGCTCCAGCCGTCCTGCATCGGGTTCCGAACATCAGTTCAGTCATCTCTGGGACATGGAGCACCACACTTTCCGTGGCGAAATGGCAAAACGATTTGGTCTCTATCCCAACCAGGACGAACAGGCGCCGTCACACGGATTCAAAGTCGGGATTGGCGTGCTTACGATGACTGCTTTCTACGAACGGGTATTCGAAACGCCTGTAGAACAGATGGACGTAAAGAAAGCGGTCGAAAACTGGCTCTCCTTGGAAGAACAGATTGCCGAGGTACGTAACACATTCAATGGAACCGATATCGAAGACTTTGCCGTTGAACAAGTTACTTCCAAATATATTGGTCGGGAGGAATTGGAAAAGCAACTCAACACGGCCAAAGAAAACTGGCCGGAGATAAAAGCCCGTTTACAAAAACAAGTCATACCCTACGAAGAAACCAAACGCCGCCTGAAATGTGTGGGAGCCCCTACCGAATGTGAAGAAATCGGAATCTCAAAGGAAAGACTCAAAGCTTCTTTCAAAAAGAATTTGATGATTAGGAGCCGCTTTACAGTACTCGACTTCGCGCTTCGCGCCGGTTATCTGGAGCAATGGGTTGAGCAATTATTCGATAAAAATGGTTGGTTGAATAAATAATTTTTTATAAAATGAATTATTATAAAGAAATACACGATGTTTCCGCTGTTTCGCTGGATAAAATCAGCAAGCTTAAACATATCGCCCTCGATATGGACGGAACCATTTATAACGGAAAGACCCTGTTTCCCTTTACCATCCCTTTTCTCAACCAACTGAGGAGCATGGGAATCACCTATTCTTTCCTTACCAACAATCCGTCTAAAAGTACGGCTGATTATCTCATCAAACTCAACGGATTGGGCATCAATGCTACCGAAGAAGAGATATACACGTCAGCACAAGCTACGATTGATTACCTCAAATACAATCATCCCAATTATAAACGCCTGTTTCTTCTGGGAACGCCCAGTATGATTGAACAATTCGGGCAAGCCGGGTACATCTCCACACAAGACTCTCCCGACGACGAACCCGATGCATTGATTGTTGCTTTCGATAGGTCGCTCAACTATCAACGCCTGTGCCGTGCCGCATGGTGGGCCAAACAAGGAAAACCCTATTTTTCCACCAACCCCGACTGGGTATGCCCTACCGACCAGCCTGTGGTATTGGTAGATTGCGGCTCTATTTGCGCCTGCATTGAAGCCTCTACCGGACGAAAACCCGACTATACGGTAGGCAAACCACAGGCCGCCATGCTTGATGGTATTATCAAGTCACGCAATCTCAAACCCGAACAAATAGGTATGGTAGGCGACCGTATCTATACCGATATGATGATGACGCGTAACGCCCATGCTTATGGTATCCTTGTGCTGACCGGAGAAGCAACCCTCGCCGACGTGGAAAAGGCTGACTTCGAAGTAGACTTGATACTTCCCAGTATTGAAGTATTAGGCAACCTTATCGACTATTCACACCAAAAAGAAAATAACGTATGAACCGATATAAATACCTGAAAGAAGAAGCATACACCGGAAATAGGATGCTCCCCGAATTAAACTTAGTTCTGTTTACATGGGGCAACGTCAGTTTTGCCGACCATGATTCCGGTGTATTTGCCATTAAGCCCAGCGGTGTTTCATACAGCCTGCTGAAAGAAGATGATATGGTAATTGTTGATTTTGAAGGAAAAACAGTAGAAGGTAAATTACGCCCTTCATCCGACACTCTTACTCATGCCGTGTTGTACAAACATTGGAATGATATCCGTTCCGTTGTCCATACTCACAGTACTTATGCCACCGCTTGGGCTCAGGCACAGAAAGACATACCTATCATGGGTACCACCCATGCCGACCAAACAAAATTTAATATCCCCTGTGCACCGCCAATGGGCGATGAAATGATAGAAGATGACTACGAGTTGCAAACTGGTTTTCAGATTATGAATGAACTGTCTAAAAGGTATATCCCGCACACTCAGCTCGAAATGATTCTGCTGGGTAATCACGGTCCGTTTACCTGGGGCAAAACAATGAACGAAGCTGTATCAAACAGTGCTATACTCGAATACGTGGCTAAAACGGCTTATCTCACCCTGCAAATAAACCCGCAAAGCCCGTTATTGAAAGACACACTGATTGAAAAACATCATGAACGCAAACACGGAGTTAATTCATACTACGGTCAGAAATAGATAAATACCTTAAAAAATAATTCTCTTAAAATTACATTGCCATGAATAAAAATTATGTTATCGGAGTGGATTACGGCAGTGACTCTGCCCGTGCCTTATTAGTAGATGCCGATACAGGCAAAGAACTGGCTCTCGGTGTAATGGAATATCCCCGTTGGAAACAGAATATGTACTGCGACCCTGTACATTTCCAATTTCGACACCATCCATTGGATTATATCGAAGCGCTGGAATGTATCATCAAAGATGTGCTCAAACAAGTGCCCGGCGCCAAAGACAAAGTCCGTGCCCTGGCCATTGATGTCACCTGTTCAACACCCGTAGCTGTTGATAAAGACGGAATACCTCTGTCGCTCCATCGTGAATTTGCCGACAACCCCAATGCCATGTTCATACTCTGGAAAGACCATACCGGAGTGGAAGATTGCAATCACATCAACGAATTCTCGGGCAAATGGGAGATAGATTACACCAAATATGCCGGAGGCGGTGGCAACTACTCGGCCGAACATTTCTGGACAAAAGCGCTTCATATCCTGCGTGTCGACGAAAAAGTGCGCCAAGCCACCCACTCATTCGTAGAAGCCTGCGATTGGTTGCCTGCCATGCTTGCCGGAAATACCAAACCCGAGGAACTGAAAAGAAACATCTGTACCGCCGGATTTAAAGTATTCTGGAACAAAGAATGGGGCGGCTATCCGCCCAACGAATTCTTCACGGCGCTCGACCCCGTTCTCGATGGAATAGTCGATACCTTCAACAAAGAAGTTTATACCTGTGATAAACCAATCGGCACACTCAACCGCGAATGGGCCACCCGCCTCGGACTTAACGAAGATACGATCGTAACCGTAGGCAACGTCGACGCCCATGCCGGTGGTATCGGAGCCGGAGTAAAAAACAAAGCCATCGTGCAAATCATCGGAACCTCTACTTGCAACATCATCGTGGGACCAAAGGAGAACACTCATCTTATCCCCGGAATATCCGGACAGGCCGATGACTCCGTTATCCCCGGCATGATTGGTTACGAAGCCGGACAGGCCGCTTACGGCGACCTCTATGCGTGGTACAAACGCGTCTTGATGTGGCCTTCGAACAATATCCTCGCCAAGAGTACAAAGATAGATGAGCAAATCAAAAAAGAACTCATCGACGAGATCTACGCAGAGATGATACCCAACCTCGCCCGCCAAGCCAAAGTAATTCCAGCCGAAGACAGCTACATCATCGCCACCGATTGGATTAACGGTCGCCGTACTCCCGATGTTGATTACGACCTGAAGTGTACCATTGCCGGATTGACACTGTCAAGCACCGCGCCCCTGATATACAAAGCTCTGGTGGAATCTACCGCTTTCGGCGCACGCGCCATCATCGAGCAATTCATTAACAACGGCATCGAAATAGAAGAAATTATCGGCGTCGGTGGTATCACCCAAAAATCGCCTTATGTAATGCAAGTCCTTTCCGACGTATTGGGCAAGCCGATAAAAGTTATCGAAACCCGTGAAGCCTGTGCATTAGGCGTAGCCATTTGCGCCTCCGTTGCTGCAGGAATTTATCCAAGTATCGAAGAAGCGCAGAATGTTATTTGTATGAAGGTTACCAAATGTTATGTACCTAATGAAAGTAATCATCAATATTACAACAGGCAGTACAAGAAATACCAGGAACTGGAAAAAGTAAAACAATTAATTCAATAACAGTCGGCTCCATATTTATCATAAGATATATGTTTGGCATGTGCAAATCCAGGCATGTCTTTGTTGGCCGACAATTGCCGGCCAACAAAGACATCACACTTTTTTTTTCTTTACACAAGAGATTTTGCTAATATTAAATCACTGGAAACCAGTAATAAAAGGTTGAGTCATTAATAGAATGGCTCTTTGCCGCATGCCGGGAAAATAGTAAGATAACTATTTATCAAAGCGAGTTAGTTAGGCACACAGCGAAAAGCAAAATACAGCCGCATTTCAAAAATATCACTATCTTTGCCATCTAATTGATATATCAATGAATGACCAACGTTATAACCAGCGTGGGGTATCTGCTTCAAAAGAGGATGTGCAT
This sequence comes from Tannerellaceae bacterium, assembly GCA_031255855.1. Taxonomy (GTDB): domain Bacteria; phylum Bacteroidota; class Bacteroidia; order Bacteroidales; family Tannerellaceae; genus DFXE01. The sequence goes on from JAIRRS010000101.1 coordinate 58,444, forward strand.
AATGCTATAAAGAACATTGACAAAGGAATATTTCCTAAAGCTTTTTGCAAAATCATACCTGACATTTTAGGAGGAGACCCTGAATACTGTAATATCATGCATGCCGACGGTGCAGGTACCAAATCGTCATTGGCCTACATGTATTGGAAAGAAACAGGGAATTTGTCTGTTTGGAAAGGTATCGCCCAAGATGCTTTGATTATGAATATCGACGACCTGCTTTGTGTAGGCGCCATCGACAATATACTGGTTTCATCTACCATCGGACGCAACAAACTATTAATTCCCGGTGAAGTAATTTCCGCCATTATTAATGGTACAGACGAGTTACTGTCTGAACTTCGTGAAATGGGCGTTGGATGTTACGCCACCGGAGGAGAAACAGCCGACGTAGGCGACCTCGTGCGTACCATTATAGTAGACAGTACTGTGACCTGCCGGATGAAACGTTCGGACGTGATTGACAATGCCCATATACAAGGTGGAGATGTTATCGTGGGATTATCATCTTACGGGCAGGCAACGTATGAGAAATCATACAACGGAGGCATGGGAAGCAACGGGTTGACTTCGGCCCGCCACGACGTATTTGCCAAGTATTTAGCGGAGAAATATCCGGAAAGTTATGATGCTTCCGTGCCTGAAGAATTGGTTTATTCCGGAAAATTAAAGCTCACCGATTCAATAGAAGAGTTAAGCATAGATGCCGGAAAACTGGTTCTCTCCCCCACCCGCACGTATGCACCTGTTGTCAAGGTGTTGTTGGATAGTTTGCGTCCTGTAATACACGGAATGGTGCATTGTTCGGGAGGCGCACAAACGAAAATAATGCATTTTGTTGAAAACAAAAAGATTGTAAAAAACAATCTCTTTCCTACCCCGCCTTTGTTCCGCATTATCCAGGAGCAAAGCAATACCGATTGGAAAGAAATGTACAAAGTCTTCAATATGGGACACCGTATGGAGATTTATTTGCCCTCGGAATACGCCGATGAAGTGATAAGCATAAGCAAAAGTTTCGGTATTGACGCCCAAGTAGTAGGTTTTGTAGAAGAAGCAAATAAAAACGAATTAATTATTGATAGCGAAAAAGGTCGCTTCATTTATTAACATATAATGGCTGAAAGCAATTTATTGAACAGGCTGGACGGATTAGTAAGCCGTTTCGAAGAAGTCGGTACGTTGATTACCGACCCGGGAGTTATAGCTGATATGAAACGTTTTGTTAAACTGAACAAAGAATACAGAGACCTCGAAAAAATCGTTTTCGCCCGTTCGGAATATATCAAGGTTTTAGACGGGATACAGGAAGCTAAAGAATTACTCGAAACAGAACAAGACCCGGAAATGTGCGAGATGGCTCGCGAAGAGTTAGAGGCATGCAATACACGTGTCCCCGAATTAGAAGAAGAAATTAAGCTATTACTTGTCCCGACAGACCCGCAGGATGAGAAAAACGCCATTATGGAAATCCGTGGAGGAACAGGAGGCGATGAAGCGTCAATCTTTGCCGGCGACCTTTACCGTATGTATACCAAATACAGTGAAAGTAAAGGATGGAAAATAGAGATAAGCAGCTATACCGATGGTACGTCGGGAGGTTTCAAAGAAATTATTTTCACCGTAACGGGCGAAGGCGTTTATGGTATCTTGAAATATGAATCAGGTGTACATCGCGTGCAACGTATCCCACAAACCGAAACACAAGGACGTGTCCATACGTCGGCCGCTACGGTTGCCGTACTTCCTGAAGCGGAAGAATTTGATGTGGAAATTAAAGAATCGGATATACGGACAGATATATTTTGCGCCTCCGGACATGGAGGACAATCGGTAAATACGACTTATTCCGCTATCCGCTTGGTGCACATTCCTACCGGCATAACGGTACAATGCCAGGATGAGAAATCGCAGCTAAAAAACAAAGCCAAAGCCATGGTTGAACTTCGTTCCCGTATTTATAATATGGAACACCAGAAATACCTGGATGAGATTGCCTCCAAACGCAAGACCATGGTCTCCACAGGCGACCGGTCTGCTAAGATTCGCACCTACAATTATCCACAGGGACGCATCACCGATCATCGCATCAATTATACAATTTATAATCTTTCGGCTTTTATGGACGGAGATATCCAAAATTGCATCGATCATCTGATTGTGGCAGAGAATGCAGAACGTTTAAAAGAATCTGAATTTTAATTTAAGAATCGATAATGAACAAACAACAATTATTTGAAAATATCAGGAAGAAGCAATCTTTTTTATGTATAGGACTTGATACGGATATACAAAAAATTCCGAAACATTTATTGAATGACGAAGATCCTCTTTTTGCTTTTAATAAAGCAATCATTGATAAGACGGCTGATTATTGCGTTGCTTACAAACCCAATCTGGCTTTTTATGAAAGTACGGGGGTAAAAGGTTTGTTATCCTTTGAAAAGACCGTTAATTACATCAAGGAAAATTATCCTGACCAGTTTATCATAGCCGATGCCAAACGGGGTGATATCGGTAATACGTCCGAGATGTATGCCCGTTCTTTTTTCGACCATTTGAAAGTAAATGCCGTAACAGTTGCTCCTTATATGGGGGAAGACAGTGTGAAACCATTCCTTATTTATCCTGAAAGTTGGGTTATTTTATTGGCTCTTACATCTAATAAAGGATCCCAGGACTTCCAGATGAGGGAATTTGCTTCCGGTGAACGGCTTTTTGAAACAGTTTTGAAAAAATCGCAGGCATGGGCAACCGACGAACAAATGATGTATGTCGTCGGCGCCACACAGGGAGAGTTGTTCCGGGATGTCCGCAAATATGCTCCCGGGCATTTCCTTTTAGTTCCCGGCGTTGGAGCACAGGGAGGAAGTTTGGAAGAAGTCGTCAGGTTTGGAATGAATAAACAATGCGGTTTGCTGGTAAATTCGTCCCGCGCCATCATTTATGCCGACAACAGCACTCATTTCGCCGATACAGCTCGCCATGAAGCATATGTTTTACAACAGGAAATGAAAGGTTATCTGCAAGACAATGGAATTATTCATGTGAAGTCATAGGGAAAACCAATATTTTTTACCAACTTTGCACGCTGTTCCACGTTAGGTAGAGCATTTATAATTTATTAAATATTTAACAATTAATGGAGTTTTCGGCCCAACAAATTGCAGACTTTTTGAAAGGAACAGTAGAAGGCGACCCTGCTATAAAAGTGAAGACCTTTTCAAAAATTGAAGAAGGAAAGCCAGGCTCGCTAAGTTTTCTGGCAAATCCCAAATACGAACATCATATTTATAATACAGAAGCAAGCATTGTTTTGGTAAATAATGATTTTGCTCCTGCTTCTCCTGTGAAAGCAACGTTGGTAAAGGTGGTCAATGCCTACGCAGGTTTGGCCGCATTACTCGGCATGGTTGAACAATTAAAAAAGAAAAAAGAAGGAATAGACTCCACTGCATTTATCCACCCAACTGCAAAAATTGGAAACAATTGCTATGTGGGCAACTTCGCATATATAGGAGAAAACGTAAGTATAGGAAACGACTGCAAGGTTTATCCACATGCTTGTATAGGAGACCATGTGGCTATCGGTGACAATTGCATCATTTATCCACATGCAACGATATATGACAATTGTATCGTTGGCAATAATTGCATCCTGCATGCCGGTTCCGTGGTTGGATCAGACGGGTTTGGTTTTGCTCCGGAAGGAGACAACTACAAGAAAATCCCCCAATTGGGAAATGTAATCATAGAAGACGACGTTGAAATCGGCGCCAATACGACGATAGACCGTGCCGTAATGGATTCTACAATCATCCGTAAAGGAGTTAAACTTGACAACTTGATTCAGATTGCCCATAACGTGGAAGTTGGCGAACATACAGTTATGGCGGCACAAGTAGGACTTGCAGGCTCGGTTAAAGTCGGCAAACATTGCCAATTCGGAGGACAAGCAGGAATAGCCGGCCATATACATATCGAAGACAATGTGTCTATCGGAGCCCAAGCCGGCATAATCGGCAATATCGAAAGCGGGCGTACCATATTTGGAACACCTGCCATTGGCGCAAGAGACTATATGCGTTCAAGCGTTATTTTCATCCGCCTGCCTGATATGTATCGTACACTCGGACAATTACAACGTGAGATAGAGGAACTCAAGAAACAAATTAACAAAAAAGATAATTAACAGGTATGCTTAAACAAAATACGCTTGCGAATAGTTTTTCACTGCAAGGTAAAGGCTTACACACAGGTTTAGATATCAATATCACCTTTTATCCGGCGCAGGATAACCATGGTTATAAAATAAAACGTATTGATTTGGAAGGAGAACCTATCATCGACGCTTTGGCTGAAAATGTTGTTGCTACGCAAAGGGGAACGGTTGTTGCCAAAAAAGACGTACAGGTTAGTACCATTGAGCATGCTATGGCTGCTCTGTACGCATCTGGTATCGACAACTGCCTGATTGAAGTAGACGCGCCGGAATTTCCTATCCTCGACGGCAGTTCCCGTTATTTTATCGAAGAAATTAACAAAGTAGGAATAGTAGAACAAAATACTCCGAAAGACTATTATATCGTAAAACATAAGATAGAAGTGGTGGACGAAGAAACAGGCTCGTCACTAATTATACTTCCCGATGATAAATTTAGCCTTAATGTATTGATATCGTTCGACTCTCCCGTACTGAACAATCAATATGCCACGCTTAATGATATCAGTGAATTTGCCACTGAAATGGCAGCTTCCCGTACATTTGTTTTTGTACGCGAAGTAGAAGCCCTGTTAAATAATAACCTGATTAAAGGGGGAGACCTGGATAACGCTATCGTTATCTACGACAAAGAAATGCCACAAGAGGCTTTGAAAAAATTGTCTGACGGATTAAATATCCCTTATAAGAATATCACATCATTAGGATACATCAATAATATTCCTTTGGTGTATGACAATGAACCGGCGCGCCATAAATTAATTGACGTAATCGGGGATATGGCTTTAATCGGAAAACCCATCCGCGGGCGTATAATCGCAACACGTCCGGGACATAAGATAAACAACCAATTGGCACGGCTGATACGTAAGGATATCAAATTAAACGAAGTACAAGCTCCGATATACGACCCTAACATACCTCCGGTAATGGATGTAAACCGTATCAAAGAGCTACTGCCTCATCGTTATCCGTTCTTACTAGTTGATAAAATCATCGAGATTGGCGCCAACCATATCGTGGGAGTAAAAAATATCACTGTAAACGAACCTTTCTTCCAAGGGCATTTTCCCCAGGAGCCTGTCATGCCGGGAGTTTTACTCGTTGAGGCTATGGCACAGACCGGCGGTTTACTTGTTTTGAATTCAGTGGATGAACCTGAACGCTACTCCACCTATTTCATGAAGATAGATCAGGTTAAGTTCCGCCAGAAAGTAGTACCCGGTGATACGATTATTCTACGGATTGAATTGTCAGTTCCTATCCGCCGAGGTATTTCCACAATGAAGGGATATGTCTTTGTTGGGGAAAAATTAGCTGTCGAAGCCGAACTCATGGCACAGATTGTCAAAAATAAATAATACGAAAAACATGAATCATTCACCTTTAGCTATTATTCATCCCGAAGCAAAAATAGGCAAAAACGCTGTTATCGAGCCATTTGTTGTAATTGAAAAAGATGTTGTGATTGGTGATAATTGTCATCTATTACCACATGCTGTTATCTTAAATGGAGCAAGGATTGGAGATAATTGCCGGATATTTCCGGGAGCAGTTATTGCAGGTATCCCACAGGATTTGAAATTTGCCGGTGAAATAACAACGGCGGAAATAGGAAACAATACAACCATCCGTGAATGCGCTACTGTAAACAGGGGAACGGCCTCCAAAGGGAAAACGATTGTCGGCAATGATTGCCTTATTATGGCATACAGTCATGTCGCGCACGATTGTTTGATTAAAAACCATGTTATTGTAGGTAACGCAGCTCAATTGGCAGGAGAAGTGGAAATAGACGATTTCGCTATCGTCAGCGGTGGAAGCTTGATACACCAATTTGTACACATTTCAAAACATGTAATGATACAGGGAGGTTCACGGGTTGGCAAGGACATACCGCCTTATACATTAATCGGCAGAGACCCAATTGTGTACTGCGGGATAAATATCGTAGGGCTCCGCCGGAAAGGGTTCACAAACGAACAGGTATTCCTCATCCAGGACATCTATCGTACCTTATATACAAGGGGATTGAATAATACGGAAGCCATACGTGCGATTGAAACCGAATACGAACCAAGCCTGGAAAGAGATTTGATTTTGAACTTTATAAAATCTTCAAACAGGGGAATTGTAAGAGGTTCTATCGACGAATTATAAATGAAACTTTCCATACCAAACGACAGGGTTCTCCTTTTATAGAGAGAATCTTGTTTTTTTATGTATCATTGTGTAGTCATTAATTATTTTATTATTTTTGAAACACTAAAAAACACAGTATACTATGATATTCAGATTTCTAATCCTGTCAGATGAAATAGATGATTTTGTAAGAGAAATCAAGATTGATTCCGAAGCAACTTTCATGGAATTACACAACATTATCATCGAATCGGTAGGATATACCAAAGACCAAATGAGTTCATTCTTCATCTGTGATGATGATTGGAGCAAAAGAACAGAAATTACATTAGTCGACATGGGAACGTCTTCCGAAGAAGACAGTTATATCATGGAAGAGACCCGCTTGGAAGAACTTCTTGAAGATGAGGAACAAAAATTATTGTATGTCTTTGATTACCTGACTGAACGCGCGTTCTTTATGGATCTCCGCGAGATTATACCGGGCCAAACACTTGACAAACCTGTTTGCAGCCGATCGGAAGGCATGCCTCCTCCACAGAGTATTAACTTTGAGGAAGCTGACGCTAGAAATTCCGTTGCCGATTCATTCAATGAAGATTTCTACGGTGATTCGGAATACGACATGGATGAATTAGAAAGCGGAGGATTTGAAGGACTAGACAATATCGGCGGTAACTCATTTGAAGAAGAACGTTTTTGAGCCATACGCTTGTTATATTACTTGGCCCGACAGGAGTTGGAAAAACAGACGTAAGCTTACGCATCGCAGAATATTTCAACTCTCCCATTGTTTCGTCCGACTCCCGTCAGCTTTATAAAGACTTACCAATTGGCACGGCTGCTCCTACTCCCGAACAACTGAAACGGGTAAAACATTACATGGTCGGCACACTTGAACTGGCTGATTATTACAGTGCCAGCAACTTCGAAATTGATGCTATTTCCCTATTGAAAACGCTTCATCAGACGATTCCCGTCGTTATCATGACGGGTGGTTCCATGATGTATATTGATGCCGTTTGTAAAGGTATCGACGATATGCCTACGATAACTCCGGAAATCCGTACAGCCATCTATCAGCAATTTGAGCAAAAAGGGCTCGAACCTATCCTTGAAGAACTAAAACAGAAAGACCCTATCCATTATGAAAAGGTAGACCGAATGAATTACAAACGCGTAATCCATGCAGTAGAAATATGCCGGATGACAGGAAAGCCTTATTCTTCTTTCTGCACAAATATCCGTAAAGTACGTCCTTTCAACATTATCAAAATAGGGTTACTCCGTGAAAGGGAGGAGTTACGCGCACGTATCAACCAACGGGTAGACCAAATGATATCCGACGGATTATTGGAAGAAGCCCGACGAGTATACCCGCTCAAACACTTCAATTCGCTTAACACTGTCGGTTACAAGGAACTATTCCAGTACTTAGATGGCAATTGGACTCTCGGTTTTGCCATAGAAAAGATAAAACGCAATTCGTATGTATATGCCCGCAAACAGATGACCTGGTTCAAAAGAGACACTGAAATCACTTGGTTTTACCCTGATAATGAGGCCGGCATTATAGAACATATCCAAAAAAACCTTTAATGGAAAACAACGACATACTTCATAACAAAAAACAGAATAATCTATTGAAAGAAACAAATCACAAAAATTATAATTTCTTAAACTTGGGACAACACTATTTAATATTTTTATACTTGACACGAATTAAAAAAAACGTACCTTTGCATCGTGGTTTTTTCATAATAGTATTAGATTTAAGGTTAACAAAGTTAAATTAGATTATGGGATGTCGGGAGATATCCTTTAATTGTTTTTAGGAGGGGGGGATGTTTCCCCTTTTTTTATTTAGGCTCGCCGGAATATTCTTATCTTTGCCTGTTAAATATCCGTATATGATTAAATATATTTGCTTGTTGGTCGCCATTTTGCTTTGCAACTGTAGCAAAAGAACAACTGATACCGAAGGTGTTATCCGGGTATCCGTATTGCGTGGGCCGTCGGCAATCGCGTTTGCTCATTGGATGCAGCATCCCCCTACCCTCAATGGCAAGAAATTTGTTGTCAAGATAATCGACACCCCCGTCCAGATGCAGGCAAACCTTATTAAAGAGGATGTCGACATTGCAGTATTACCCATGGCAAACGCCGCCAACCTTCATAATAAAGGGATACATTATTTACTAGCCGGTTGTCCTATCTGGGGAACCCTTTATATGGTTGAAAACAAAGATATCGAACCAAATGACAATTCTTTATACATTTTTGGCGTGGGAGCCAATCCAGATATACTTACCCGTTATTACCTCAAACAAAAAGGTCTTTCTTATTCCCTAAATTATTCTTTTTCCACGGCAGAGGAAGTGATGCAGGCGCTATATATAGGAAAAGCCCAAAGGGCTGTTTTAAGCGAGCCTTTCCTGAGCATGGCTTTACAAAGAGACAGCTTATTGCATATCGTTGCCGACTTGAACCCGCTGGAAGACAACATATCGGGATTTGCACAGACGGCCATTTTATTCGTTCCTTCCCTTGAGGATTACAGGAACAGCCTGGATAGTTTGCTCGACATATCGTGCCGGTTTGCAAATGAAAAGCCCAAGGAAGCCATTCGTATATTGGAAACAAAAAAAGTATTTCCCGAAAAAATGCTTACAGCTAAATGCATCGAGCGATGCAAAATAAAGTATGTACCCATAAGTGATTCCAGGAAAAACGTTCTCCGTTTCCTGCAACTTCTATATGATTACGAACCTAAAGCCATTGGGGGAAAGCTACCCGGCAAAGATTTTACCTCAAGCTTTGAAAGATGAAAAAGAATCTACCTGCCGTCGTAACCGTTGCATTACTTCTTATTACATGGGAGGTAACGGCACAGATAATCGCCCGTCCCGATATTTTCCCCGGTGTAAGCCGGTTATTTGCGACTTTGGGTGAATTGTTTGTTTCCGTTTCTTTTTATCAATCGGTAGCTACAACTATCCTCAGGGGATGTGCAGGCATACTGCTCTCTTTCGTAACGGCGTGTGGCTCCGCGATCCTACTTTCACGCTACCAATGGCTTTATGAGGGATTTCGCCCTATACTTGCCATCATGCGTTCTATTCCGGTTATTTCGTTTATACTCTTGGCTCTTATATACCTTCATCCCGAAGGTATTCCATTGATTATCGCTTTCTTGGTTATGTTTCCGTTGCTTGCCGAAAATGTAACAAAGGGTATCCTTCAGTTGCATCCGGGATACAAAGCAATAGCACAAGTATTCCTTATCAAAGGGAAAAATAAACTATTCCAGATTTATTATCCACAACTCAAACCATTTTTATTCAGTGGACTGGCTTCGGCCGTGGGATTTGGATGGCGGGCTATTATCATGGGCGAAGTACTTTCACAATGCGAATCTGGCATCGGAAGCGAAATGAAACGCGCCCAGGTATTTATTGAAGTACCCGAACTAATGGCGTGGACAATAATAGCCATTATCGTCAGTTTTATATTTGACAAAGGAATCAGAAAAGCAGAACAAATAAAGATACCTTTTGTATGGTCGGTTGGTATGAAGGAGATTCCGGTATCCAATTCCGGTATCCGAATGGAGTGTGTCGGTTTTTCATATCCGGACAAACAAGTGTTTTCCAACTACAGTCATATATTTAGCCGTAACAAAATATATGGTATCTCGGCTCCTTCGGGTAAAGGGAAAACTACTTTATTAAACCTCATAAACGGAATATTGCAGCCATCCGGAGGTGATATTCAAATAAACCGGGATTACGGCACAGCAAACGTTTTTCAAGAACCGGAATTGTTGCCTTACTTATCCGTCATGGAAAATACCATCCTACCGCTTACTACTTATAAAACGCAAGAAACCGCCATAAAAATGGCTTCGCATATATTAAAGACATTAGACATCTATACCTTAAAAGACAGCAAACCAGACGAATTAAGTTATGGACAACAACAACGAACAGCCATTGCCCGCGCCTTAGCTTTCGATTCTCCTTTTTTGCTTATGGACGAACCGTTTAAAGGATTCGAACCGGAGTTGACAAATAAAATCATCCCTTTTATTCGTGAAAGACAAAAAGCAACAGGGCAAACAATATTATTCACATCCCACAACCAGAATGAATTAAGAGATCTGGCTGACAATATCATTCATTTGTAAAATAAGTATCTTTACCGAATATATAGAAAAATAATTATGACAACTTTATTCCATTCGTTAATCTCACGTAGTTTGAATATTCCTTCGGGACAGGTTGAACGCACCATTGGCTTATTGAACGAAGGGGCTACGATCCCTTTTATAAGCCGCTACCGTAAAGAAGTGACGGGAGGATTGGACGAGGTGCAAATCAGCAACATTAAAGATCAATATGATAAGCTAACGGAATTGGCCAAACGAAAAGAAGTCGTCCTTACATCAATTGAGGAGCAAGGTAAATTAACGCCCGAATTGGAGAAACGCATTAAAGAATCGTGGGACAGCACGGAAATAGAGGATATCTATCTGCCTTTCAAACCTAAACGGGTTACACGTGCCGAGATTGCCAAAAAGAAAGGATTGGAGCCTTTAGCGGAAATCATACTGAAACAAAATGAGCACGACTTAGACATACGTGTGCAAGCTTTTATCAATGATGAAGTAAAAGACGAAAAGGAGGCTCTGCAAGGCGCCCGTGATATCATTGCCGAATGGATAAACGAAAACGAGGAAGCACGTAATTCTGTTCGTAACTCGTTTGAACGAACAGCAATTATTACGTCGAAAGTAATAAAAGGGAAAGAAGAGAACGGCTCCAAATATCGTGACTATTTTGAGTTTAGTGAACCGCTGAGTCGTACCAGTTCGCATAGGTTACTGGCTTTGCGGCGGGGAGAAGCGGAAGGTATTTTACGGGTAAGTATTTCGCCCGACACAGATAACTGCATAGACAGGCTCCATCGTAAATTTGTAAAAGGCAGGAATTCATCCTCCGAACAAGTGGCTGAAGCGGTTGACGACTCCTTCAAACGCCTGCTGAAACCATCCATCGAAACGGAATTCGCCAACCTGAGCAAAGCAAAAGCCGATGAAGAAGCTATCCGTGTATTTGCCGAAAACCTCCGCCAGTTATTATTAGCTCCCCCATTGGGACAAAAAAGGGTCTTGGGAGTAGACCCTGGTTATCGCACAGGATGTAAACTGGTTTGTCTGGATGCCCAAGGTAATCTGCTGCACAACGAAACCATCTATCCTCATCCTCCGCAGAATGAAAAAGGGAAAGCGGCTGCTAAAGTGTCGCAGTTGGTTGCCATGTACGCAATAGATGCCATCGCTATAGGAAATGGTACAGCCAGTCGGGAGACGGAACAATTCATAACAGATATCCGGTACGACCGCAAAGTACAGGTGTTTGTCGTGAGCGAGAATGGCGCATCTATCTATTCGGCTTCCAAAATTGCCCGCGATGAATTCCCTGAATATGACGTAACCGTACGTGGAGCAATCAGTATAGGACGCCGCTTAATGGATCCGCTTGCCGAATTGGTAAAGATAGACCCTAAAAGCATTGGTGTAGGCCAATATCAACATGATGTCGATCAAACACAGCTAAAGAAAAGCCTCGACCAAACGGTTGAAAGTTGTGTGAATCTGGTAGGCGTAAACGTAAACACCGCCAGTAAGCATCTACTCACCTATATATCAGGACTCGGACCAACTCTGGCTCAGAATATTGTTGACTATCGTGCCGAACATGGCCCATTCAAAACAAGAAAAGAGTTGATGAAAGTTCCCCGTATGGGAGAAAAAACATATGAACAGTGTGCCGGTTTCCTTCGTATACAAGGGGGAAAGAATCCGTTAGACAACTCGGCAGTACATCCTGAAAGCTACCAGATTGTAGAATTCATGGCACACGACCTGGATTGCTCGGTAGAAGAACTCATCACCAATAAAGAGTTGAAGAAAAAATTAACATTGAAAAAGTACACAAACGAAAAGGTCGGGATGCCTACCCTGCTCGACATCATGGAGGAATTGGATAAACCGGGACGAGACCCTCGCCAAACCATTCAGGTATTTTCATTTGACCCTTCGGTCAAGACCATTGAAGATTTAAAAACCGGACAGGTACTTCCGGGTATCGTTACCAATATCACAAACTTTGGATGCTTTGTCGACATAGGTATCAAGGAAAACGGACTGGTTCATATTTCCGAAATGGCCGACCGCTTTATCACCGACCCGACAGAAGTAGTCTCTATCCACCAGCATGTCAAAGTAAAAGTGTTGAGCGTTGACTCGGACAGGAAACGTGTCCAATTATCAATGAAAGGAATCTGAAATGAAAATAAACAAGACTAACGCTGCCCGCCTGCTCGACAAGGCCAAGATAGCTTATGTGTTAGTACCCTACGAAGTAGACGAAACTGATTTAAGTGCAACGCATGTTGCCGACCAATTAGGAGAAAACGTTGAACAAGTATTCAAAACATTGATCTTACATGGCGACAAAAGTGGCTATTTTGTTTGCGTCATTCCCGGAGCAGAAGAAGTAAACCTAAAGAAGGCTGCCAAAGTTTCAGGAAACAAAAGCTGTGAATTAATCCCGATGAAAGAATTACTCCCGCTCACAGGTTATATCCGTGGCGGCTGTTCTCCCATCGGAATGAAAAAACAATTTCCCACCTACATTCACCAATCAGCAGAACAATACGATACACTATACATAAGTGCCGGACAACGGGGCCTTCAATTAGCCCTTTCGCCCCTCGATTTAATAAAAGAAGTAAAAGGCATCGTATCTGACTTGTTGTGAATTTAATTGTTAATTACAATCTTATGTGTTTCGTTATTAATAGCCACAATGTAAACATCTTTAGGCAAAGGTATTGAAGTGGTTCCCGGCATCAGTGTACGATGTATATATAACATCCCGGATAGGGTGAAAATCCGAAGTTCGCCTCCATAAATAGACTCAATTAAAAGATTTCCCGGCTGTACCGAAAATTTATTATCTGCATTTTTTACGTGTTCTGTGGATACCGTTGTAGATTTTACATAAACGCTATAAATTGATGGGCTATTTAGTGACTGGGGAAAGTCTGTATTCGATATGTGGCATATTAATGTATCGCCTTCATAAAACGAGGGAATCGTGAAAACTCCATTATTATTAATTATATCTGTCAATTCTTGGATAAAATCTGATGATTTATACCACTTAAATTCAGTTTTCCCATTATATAGCTGACTAGTAAGGTCGACGATGTTATTGGTATTATCTCCTTCAAATGGCCCTTGAGGTGCATAAAAATATAGGTTTCTGCTATCATTACCGGTTTTCATTTGAGGCAATTGAGAAAACGGAATCTTATTTTTGGAGCAATCTAAAAAATCAAGGAAAGGCAAACCCGAAATATCCAAAGAAGTCAACAGATTATTATAACAGTCTACTCCTTCTAAGGATGTTGAACCTGAAAGGTTTATCGAGGTTAACATATTTTCTTCACCCCATATTAACTTAAGCGTTTTTGAACCGGAAACATCCAGTGAGGTAATCTTATTTCTTTCAAAATTCACAGCTATTAATCCGGGAGATTGTTTTAAATCAAGAGAGCCTCCTAATCTTTTATCATAAAAATAAATTTGTCTTAGTGTTGTGGGATAATCTGCATTCAACAATACACATTGCGCATACTCAAGAAGATATAACCAACTTTCATCCGTATCCCAATCAGGCTCATCAACAACATGGGGTAACAATTGTTCCCAATTCTTTCTTCCGGCAACTGACGATTCCTGCTTAAGAAATACTTTCAATGACGATTTATCTGATGGATGAAACCTGTCTCCTGTTATGTAATTTAACGGATTTTCTCTCAAATCCGGATAATCAGGATGACTGATTTTACAAATCAAAGTTTCTTTTTTATATTCTGATGGTATTTGGAAAAAACCGTTAGTTGTTGAAAAAGCCGTTAGTTCTTTCATCGTCGTATCCGCATATAGATACCATTTAAAAATACTCTTTCCGTCAGGTAAATAATTGGCGCTTAAATCTATTTCATTATTATTTACTCGTTCTGATAAACAAGCATGTTGAGGGGTATATAAATAGGAAATATAAGTAGACTTAATTTTGGGTAGTTGGGATAAGGATATCTGGTTCTTCCTGCAATCCAATGCTTCCAGTAATGGCAATGCTGAAACATCCAATGATTTTAGCAGATTGGCACCACACGACAAGTTTGTTAGCTTAGATAAGGGAGTGACATCTAAAAAGTCTAAAAGATTCAAGTGACAATCCAACTGTTTAAGGGAAGACAAACCTTCAAAATTTATTGTAGTCAGATCATTTCCGGCACATGAAAAGTTTGTCAGTAATGTCAAACCGGATAGATCTATTGTTTCTAATATATTATATGCACAGGAGAAATCAATAAGGGAAGATAGACCGGCAACATTTAAAGATACTAACTTGTTTACACTGCAATCTAATTCTGTTAATGAGGATAAACCGGAGCAATCCAATGAAGACAATCTATTTGCATTACATAGTAATTTTTGCAAAGAAGACAATCCGGATACATTCAAAGAGACCAAACTATTACATTTACAGACTAGTTGAGTAAGTTTAAGGCAAAGGCGTAAATCAAGAACTCCTGATAATCCACCCCAAGAAAAATCAATCTCTACTAATCGGGCCGGAGATTGCTTATCCCATACCAAATAATTTGCTGCAACAAGTTTGTCAACCCAATCATCGCTTCTGTTCCAATTAGGTTCGTCGACTACATCAGGCAATAACATTTGCCAATTTTGTTTTCCGATGATACCCGTTTCCTGTATTAAAAAAGCACTTAATGCGACCTTGTCATCCGAATGGTATTTAGACTGTGAATGTGTAATTTCCAAACTTATTGATAGCAATAATATGAAGAGAAAAAATTTCTGATTTTTCATAAGGCTTAGTTTATTACAAATTATTTAAATTTAAAAAATAATATCACTACTGACCGACTAAAATTTGCGAAAAGGAGCCACCAACCCCAAAACAACATGGGCAAAGATAGCAAAAAAAAATACCTATCCAATCGAACCACTCCTTTTTTCATCTGGATGTTTTCCCGGTTTCATTGGGATGATCGTCCAAAATCATCTGGATGTTTTCCCCCATTCATCTAGATGTTTTTTTTTCTCAAATTTCATACCTGTCTCTTTGATTACAAAGATTCTTTTTCAACGCCTTGCAGGGTATTTCCAACCAAAGAAACCGGCTGTATGAAAAATTGACCGGAAATAAAGGAACCGCTACTGATTTATACAAATCTACACACAAATTATAAATCGCGGCCATATCGTGATGCCTGTGACCATATTGTGACATCTGTGGCCATATTGTGACCATCCGGATGAGTCTTATCTAAAATATATAACCTACATTTGAGGCGGATTTTAAAGACGAATCATGAATGGCGCAATTGTTTATCAGGAATGTAGAGAGAACCTTCTCTTGGTTTGACAATTACAGGAGACTGTGTCGAAACTATGAATTGACCTTTGAATCGGCGGAGGAAATGGTCAAAATAGCATCATAAGATTATTACTGAATAAAATTTAAACAGGCTATTAGTTAAAATAAATAATAGTTCATACTTTAAAAAAATAAATAATTCTTTTCTATTATTAATCCTAAACTCATTTATTATGAAAGTATTATTTTTACTTGTCTTTTTATTGTTATCTTATGTCTCTTTTTCCCAATCTGAGGGAAACGCTTTTTTTTCCAACCAGAAAGAACTGGGTGGCGATGTGGTACTGCAATCGGCAAATATATCTGTCAATAATGAAAATGCATATAAAACTTTTGAATTGGATTGTGCTGAAAATGGAGCCTATTATTTGAATGCCTGGATAATGGTTCCTGAAACACCTGAAGGATATCCGGAATATAAAATTGAGATTAACGGCACTCTTTGTAAATATACACTTAAACCGGAAAAGAATAACTGGCAACGGATTATACTTTCTGACACAAAAGGGTCACCTGCTACTATCGAATTAAAAAGAGGAAAAAACAAAGTAGCTGTTATCGGGAAATGTCCAGAAATACCTGATGTTGAGTTTATAAAACTTTCGACGAATTTAGATAAAGCAGAAATCTCAGCTCTAAAATATAATCAATTTGTTAGTCAAATAAATTCTCAGGACAAAACGTCTACTATTGGAAGTATCAAAGACACTTCCAATATACGGACTAAAGGAACAAACGGACAAGCGTATACATATGCTTTAAATGTACCCGTTTATTATACAACCTATAAAACGTTCAGTTTTAATGCTGGTCAGAATTTAAATATCAAAACGTCATCTGTCAATAGTTATGAACATGTAATAGAAGTATTCAGTAAAACGAATCCAGCTTCCTATTCATGGTCTGCCGCTGCTCCCAGTAATGGAAATCTGAATATAACTATCCCTGTGACTGGAGAATATTATGTACGTTTAAGGGCATTCAGGCAAACAACTTCGGGGCTTGTCAATTTGAATATAAACAACGGACAATATAACTATACTAATTGCGTAGTTTCTGGATATGGCAAGACTATGGATGGTGGTCATTCTAATATTTTCTTCACTTCCAAAATTACAGGAGGGGGAAACACAATATTATGGTTGGAAGATAATTCTTCTTTTCCCGGAAAAATCAGAGCTTATAATGACAATTACGGCACTGTAGACGGTTATTCATGGGGATTGGCCTCTCGAATTACGTATAATGGGGTAGTCGAGTCGGGATTAATTTCTGCTGCCAGTTCTAATAATCCGATATCCCAATGCGATCTTTATATGGGATTAAGTATGGGCAAAATAGTAGACTATCCTGATAACAATAATTATATTAGATCTGATGGAGCATCTAATTATAATTGTGTTTCCTGGACGATTGACAGAACGGATTATAGAGAATGGCCGTTAGATACCTGGTCCAGTTATTATGATTCAATTCCTATCACAGCATTTGACATCTGTTATGAAAAAAATGGATATACTCGTTTAGATGCTCTAGCAAGTAATGCCGGAGTAGCTATAACAAGCGTTAATGGTTTTTTCAAACATGCTATGATTACTAAAAACGCTTGGTCAAAATATCCACATGGGTTTGATTGGGAAAGTAAAGACGGTTTAGGTTTAAGAGTGATGCATCCACGCGATGCGCTAAGACCTAAATATGGGGATATCGCATATTATTATCGACCCAAATCATCCAGAAGCAATAATCTTTCTCTACAAGCCATGGCATTGGATGTTAAAGAATCAGCTGTTTATTCAACAGAATTAAAACAATTAACTGTATATAAAGATAAACTACAAAGTAAAATCAATTCTACATTCGATTTGAAATATGATGCGTGGAAAAAAAGTTGGTATCGAAATGATATTGAGAATCCGAACGATCCCCGTTCTTATACCCTATCTGAAGAATATAAAGAGTTGGTTGCTTATTGTAGTAGCATAGGAAAAGCGGTATGGCCTTTATTTATCGAAAAATTGATGGAGGGGGATACTTTTGTAACTAATCTATTAACAGACCTGACATTAGCTGAGAATAAAGATTTATTTGATGAAGTAAAAAATGAAATACAGAAAAAAGCTTCTTTGAGAAGTGATTTCCCTTTACCTTCCATACAAACAAATGCTTTGAATTATGCAGTTAAATTATTAAAAAGAGAAAATAAAAACATAGAAAATGCTATCATTGAAACCAATAAAAAAATTGCTTCTGTTACTGATTTAAATATTGAAACGACAATGAATTATTCAAACATAGTATTAAATTTTTTATTAGAAAAAGAAAGCAATATTGATTTAAAAATAGTTGATATTTATGGTGTACAAGTTTTTGCTACAAATAAGAAAATGAATTTTGGTGAATCAAATATATCTATCCCTACAAATAATTTAAAAAATAGTATATACATTATACATATTACAGATAATAACGGAAGATATTTTTCAAAGAAAATAATACTTAATAAATAATTGTAAAGAAAAATAGGGGTTCGTGTGTTCTTTAAGACATATGAATCCCTATTTTCTTATCAAAAGCATTATTTTTGGTTTTCAAATTCTAACCCCCCAAAAGATTATGGCACGACCGACCACAAATGCCCTTAGAACTGAAAATCGAAGCGATGAAAAAGTAATCTTCGAAAGATGATTCTAATACAAAATATATATCGGTATTAAAACTTCCGGAACGTATACCGTTTGCCGTCACTGTTTAGGATTAGTTCGCTTCCGGTTACTTTTTCGATTGTAAAAGTACGTTCTTTTGAATTCCAGTCGGTGTATTTAAGGAAGGTGTTGTCTGTTTCGAGTTCTAAGGCAAGGTCGTTATCGCCTTTTACTGTTTTAAATCCATATTTGCCAATATAACTATCCGATGTGGAAAGGTAAACCTGGTATTGGAATAGGGATGTTTGAAAATTATAGAAGAAAGTGTCTACTTTTTGCACATTGCCATTTGATTCCACTTGCTGTATTTGCCACCTGCCTTCCAGTTTGTCGTCGATATCTTTGCTGCAAGCAGCAACAAGTACGATACTAATAGTCAACAATCCGCATTTAATTAAACTATTCATCTGATTTTGATTTATCCATCCATTGTTTAGTGGTTCAAAGGAAAGAATTTATCTGCAAAACTCAAAGTTTTGCAGGCAAGGAATCGAAAGAATAAAAATTATTTCCTATTTTTAACCGTCTAATAATATGCTGTTTGTACAGGTTTACAATAGATACCACAATGAAAAAACATATTTTTTATCTACAAACCCTACTGTTACTTCTTATTTCGTATTCGGTAATAGCCTCTGATACCGACAAATACAAATTCAATCAAATCAATACAGACAAAGGATTGTCCAATAGTGAAATTAAGTGCATCTATAAGGATAAGACAGGATTTATCTGGTTGGGTACCCCTTCGGGGTTAAACCGTTATGATGGATATGAAATAGTGACCATCAATCAGGATTTAAGCAATGAACCCTTTCTCTCTTTTAATAATGATATCGAACGAATCCAGGAAGATTCGGAAGGCCGGTTATGGCTCAAAACACGTTCGGGTTATACCATATACGACACCTACCGGGAATGCTTTGCAGACGACGTGGGAAAAATATTTGAACAATATTCCGGGACAAATGATTTTTGGAACTCCTCCGAAAACCTGATGTACATTGATTTGGGTGAAAATATGTGGTTTGTAATCTGGGATCATATCCGGATGTATGACGTTAAGAAAAAGAAACAGACCCTATTCAACCTCGGAGGAACGGATGCCTTAAGCCGTGGATTGATTCGCGACGTAAAACAAGGGAAAAACCGTTATTGGTTCTTATATGAAAATGGTATGCTTGAGTGCATGGAAGCCCAGTCTTTGAAAGTAATCAGTAGAGATTCGACTATCCATAAAGCAGCCCAGTTGAAAAACAACCGTGAACTCAGGTTGTTTATTGATTCAGCCGGGGATGTTTGGATATATGGTATCGGTGGGCATTATGGGTTGGCATATTATGATGTGGCAAAAGATAGCTGGACTAATTATTCGTCGTATGCAAATGCTTCTTACAAGTTGTCTAATAATATAGTTACCAGTGTGGAAGAGGATGATAAAGGAAATATATGGGTGGGAACCGACCATGGTGGAGTAAATATCATCAATAAAAAAACAGGGCAGATAACGACGGTGTTGTGGCATAATGAAAATGATCCTCACAGCATTGCTCAGAATACCATTAAATCAATGTACCGGGACGATGCTAACATCCTATGGCTCGGCACTTACAAAAATGGGGCGAGTTATTATCATGAAAGCATCTATAGACTAAATATCATAGCCGAAAAGAGCGAAATGCCATCCTGCGACATCAACTGTTTCTACGAATCTAAAGATAAAAACCTTTGGATTGGCTCCAACGGAGGCGGACTATTATATTATGATCGCGCGAAAGAGAAATATACCGTATACAAACATATGCCGGATAACCCCAACTCGCCCGCCGGAGATGTTATTGTAAGCCTTACACAGGATTTGGAAGGGCGTTTATGGATTGGTTATTACTTAGCCGGACTGGATTGCTTTGACGGTAAAACATTTACACATTATACTTCAACTCCCGACGACGACGAAGGTATCACCGACAACAATGCTTGGATATTACGCTGCGATCGGGCAGGCAATTTATGGGTAGGGACTTTGAACGGAGGTGTCGTCGTCTTAGACACAAATACAGGAAAACGGCTGAAAACGCTGCTTGCCGAAGGTTCCGTATACAGCATTATAGAAACAAAGACCCGAAATATGCTGGTAGGTTCGCAAGGTGGGTTATTCATATACAGCGTTACGAACGACCAACTGGAATTGTATGAAAAGGATATCTTTAACAGCGTACAATTAAGCCGCTACGATATCAACAATTTATATGAAGACAGCCGGGGATTATTATGGATCGGCACAAAAAACGGGCTGTTTGTTTTTAATCCGTATACAAAAGAGATCCGTCTTTTTACAAAAGAAAACGGGCTTTCATCTGATTTGGTACAAAGTATCTTGGAAGATGCCGGACACAACATGTGGTTTGCCACAAACAGGGGACTTACTTGTATCAAAGTTTCCACTACAAACAACCAACCCGGCTACTTCTATGCCATTTCAACGTATGATAGCTCAGAGGGGTTGCAAGGTGAATTATTCAATTATAATGCGGCCTACTATACCTCTGATTCCGAACTGATTTTCGGAGGGATATTGGGTTTTAATATTATTACCCCAACAACACTGACCTACAACAACAACATTCCGCGCATCGTACTTACTGATTTTCAGTTATACAATCAAAGTATCAAGCCGGGAGAACCTCATAATGGGCGGGTTATCTTAAATCAAAGCATTACGCAAACAAAGGAAATCAATCTGAACTATACGGATAATTATTTTAGCCTTTCGTTTGCCGCATTCGACTATTGTATGCCTAATAAATCCCGGTATTATTACAAACTGGAAGGTTTTAACGACCAATGGCTCGAAACAGACCGCGACAACCGGAAAGTAACATATACCAACCTGAATCCCGGAAAGTACACCCTCTATCTGAAAGCTGTTAATAACGACGGTTTTGAAAGCACAGAACCGATAATATTAAAGATTAATGTTCGTCCTCCTTTCTGGAAAACCGCTTGGGCTTGGTTGATCTATACAATCCTGATTATTGGAGGGGGCTTTTATTTCTTCAACAGGTTGGTCAAACGCTCCGAAAAGAAATTGGCGTATGCCAGGGAGAATATGCGTGTTTCCCAGCAACTTGAAATGGATGAAATGAAACTCCGTTTCTTTACCAATATCAGTCATGAATTCAGGACTCCCTTAACCTTGATTCTCTCTCCTTTAGACGAGTTGGTCAAAAAGGTGAAAGACCCCGAAGACAGTGAATCGCTTTCTATTATACGATTGAATGCCAGGCATATGCTCACGCTGGTGAACCAACTTTTAGATTTCCGTAAGCTTGAGATGAACGCCCACACCCTTCAAAAATCATTAGGCGATATCGTTCAATTTGTCAAGCAGCAAACAGAACTATTTGTAGAAGTTATGGCTCGGAAAAAGATTTCCTTTCGGTTCTGTTCGGAACTGAAACATTTATACCTGTATTTTGATGCCGAGAAACTGTCGAAGGTATTGATAAACATTCTTTCAAACGCGTATAAATTCACGCCTAATGAAGGGAAAATCACCATCAACATGTCACGGGTCGACGATGAAAAGATTCGTATTTCCATTGCTGATAGCGGAATAGGTATCCCTGATGATGAATTAGACAATATATTCGACCGCTTCTATCAAATTAAAAATGAAGGGAGTAAAAACTATCAGGGAAGCGGTATCGGATTACATATTTCAAAAGAATTCGTGCTGTTGCACGGTGGGGAAATATGGGCTGAAAACACCGCTGAAGGGGGGGCGTGTTTTGTAATACTTCTTCCATGCAAAGAAGAAAACATAAACGGAACAAGTGAAAGCTTACTCCCCGAAACAAATGAAGAGGATGTTATTCTGGAAGAGGAACTCAGCCGGGACACACGTCCTAAAATCCTTATTGTAGAAGACAACAAAGACCTCCGGGCACTTTTGGCTTCCAAATTGAAAGAGCATTATGTCATTCTGCAGGCCGGTGATGGTTCCGAAGGATTAATCATTGCCTTCAAAGAGATACCCGATATTATCCTTTCTGATGTCATGATGCCGGGGATAGATGGCGTTGAGCTTTGCAACACAATCAAGAATGACATTCGCACCTCCCATATCCCGTTGATTTTGCTTACTGCCAAAACCGGGGAAGAGAGCAAACTGGAAGGTTTAACGGCCGGGGCCGACGATTACATTACCAAACCATTTAATCAGGAAATCCTTCAGATAAAAATACATAACCTGATTGAAACACGCAAACGCAACCAGACTGTATTGGAAGAACAAATCAAGATAGAACCTTCTAAAATAACTGTCAACTCCCTCGACGAGCAGCTAATTAGAAAAGCTATTGAGTATACGGAAGCTAATATTTCCAATCCCGACTTATCTGTGGGAGAACTTAGCCGGGAGTTGGGCATGAGCCGTGTCCATTTGTATAAGAAACTTTCTTCGCTAACGGGTAAAACGCCTATCGAGTTTATCCGTATTATCAGGCTTAAACGGGCTGCGCAATTATTACAGGAAAGCCAGTTGACTGTTTCTGAAATTGCGTATGAGGTCGGATTCAATAATCCCAAATATTTCAGGAAATATTTTAAGGATGAATTTGGCGTTTTACCTTCGCAATGTGGCCCCAGGAATGAATAATTTACATTATATACTCTATCTGTTAACAAACTGAACCCCTGCTACTAACAAAAGGTCCGTTATCTATTAACATCTTACCTTACTATTCTTTTTTAACTGTTGTATTTTTGTGCAACTGGTTAGGTAAAGTAGCTAAATGATGATAAAATTATTTTTTCACATTACGGTTTGCGTGCTAATCTTCGCATCATGTAACAGCAGTTCGTGGGAGAAAACTTCCGATGGGGTCATTGTCCGTTTAAATACTACAAATGAATCGAGCGCTAAACAGGTTCGTTTATCCGTATTAAGTGATAATATTATCCGTGTTTCGGCAACTCCCGGCAAATTTTCAACTGAAAAAAGTTTAGTTGTTGAAGAAAAACCGGTCACCGTATCTTGGGAAATAATAGAAAATGGAGATTATATAATATTACAAACTTCTTTGTTAAAAGCCCACACCAACCTGAAAAACGGTGAAGTAAAATTCACAGACCTCAATGATAATATTATACTACAAGAAAACAAAGGAGGAGGTAAATTTTTTACCGCTATAAATATGGACGGGACTCCCGGCTATGCATTCCGGCAGGTTTTTGAATCGCCCGACGATGAAGCGTTTTATGGATTGGGGCAACATCAGGCGGATGAATTCAATTATAAAGGAAAAAATGAGATCTTGTTTCAATACAACACCAAAGTTTCAATTCCTTTCTTTGTCTCGAATAAGAATTACGGGATTCTTTGGGATAATTACTCACTTACCAAATTCGGGGACGTCCGTGATTACGAACAGCTTTCCCAGTTCAAATTATATAATTTGAATGGTGCGGAAGGTGGACTGAGCGCCACTTATTATGTAAATTCTGACCCTACTAATATATATGTTACCCGTACAGAGAATACGATTGATTATGAGAATCTGGAAACCGTTAAAAACTTTCCGGGGGATTTCCCTTTTTACAATTCGACTATCGTATGGGAAGGAGACCTGCAAGCAAAGGAGTCGGGCGTTTATCGCTTCCTCCTTTACTATGCGGGCTATACCAAAATTTGGATAGACGGCAAATTAATGGTCGACCGTTGGCGTACCGCCTGGAATCCCTCCGTGGCGAAATTCAATGTAGCCATGGAAGCAGGCAAGCATTACCATATCAAACTGGAATGGCAACCGGACGGAGGTATTTCATACATCGGATTAAAAGCCCTTTCGCCCGTTAATGCCGACGAACAAAACAAACTATCCCTCTATTCCGAAATGGGCGACCAGATTGATTACTACTTTATCAAAGGAGAATCGATGGATGATGTAATCAAAGGATACCGCTCTATCAGCGGAAAGGCACAGGTAATGCCTAAATGGTCTATGGGATTCTGGCAAAGCCGGGAAAGATATAAAACGCAAGACGAATTGCTCGATGCCTTGGAAGAATTCCGTCGCCGTAAAATACCTATTGATAATATCGTACTTGATTGGAGCTATTGGAAAGAAGACCAATGGGGTAGCCATGAATTCGACCCTGACCGGTTTCCCAACCCACAGGGTATGATTGATAAAGTTCATCGCCTTAATGCGAAGTTCATGATATCCGTTTGGCCTAAATTTTATGTGAATACCGAACATTACAGGGAGTTCGACGAAAAGGGGTGGATGTACCAACAGGCTGTAAAAGACAGTATCAGAGATTGGATTGGCAAAGGTTACATAGGTTCATTCTATGACGCATACAGTCAGGAGGCACGCGATTTGTTCTGGAATCAAATGAAAGAACATTTGTTTCCGTTGGGTATTGATGCCTGGTGGATGGATGCTTCCGAACCCGATATATTGTCGAATGCAAGCATCGGATACAGGAAAGAGTTGATGAACCCAACGGCTATGGGGCCTTCCGCGAAATATTTCAACACCTATGCCTTGATGAATGCCATGGCTATTTATAACGGGCAAAGGGCCGCCGACAACAACAAACGCGTATTCCTGCTTACACGTTCCGGTTTTTGCGGCTTGCAGAAGTACGGGGCGGTTACGTGGAGCGGGGATGTCGGTACATGCTGGGAAGATTATAAAGCGCAAATCCCAGCCGGATTAAATCATTCGATGGCGGGCAATCCGTATTGGACGATGGATATCGGTGGGTTTTGTGTGCAAAAGCGTTTTGAACGCGCGAAAGAGGGTTCGGAGGATATGAACGAATGGCGCGAGTTGAATACCCGTTGGACACAATATGGGGCTTTTGTCCCCTTGTTCCGCACCCATGGGCAATATCCATTCCGCGAAGTCTATAATATAGCTCCCGAATCGCACCCGGCCTATAAGAGTATCGTCTATTACGACAAATTACGTTATCGCCTGATGCCTTATATCTATTCGATGGCGGGTTGGGTATATTGGGACGACTATACGATTATGCGCCCGATGGTAATGGATTTCGGCTACGATAATAAAGTAAACAATATGGGTGACCAGTTCATGTTCGGGCCTTCATTCCTGGTTTGTCCGGTATACGAATACAAAGCGCGTGAACGGAATGTGTATTTTCCTAAAAACACAAACTGGTACGACTTTTACAACGGAACGTTCGTTGAAGGAGGCAAACGACAGAAGGTAAACGCGCCTTACGAACGCATGCCATTGTATGTAAAAGCAGGTTCAATCGTTCCGGTAGGTGAAGAAATACAATATACCTCGGAAAAACCGGATGCTCCGATAACACTTTATGTGTATGCCGGAGAAGACGCGTCTTTCGTATTGTATGAAGACGAAGGGACAAATTATAATTACGAAAAGGGAAAGTATTCTACAATCTCAATTCAGTATAATGACCGTGCGAAAAAAGTTACATTCAACGAACGCCAGGGGGGGTTTGAAGGTATGGTAAATCAACGAAAATTTTATATAGTGCTGATAAATAAGGATAAGGTAAAAGGATTTGATTCGAATCCCATTCCGGATGCTATGGTTATCTATAGTGGCAATCCCTTAACTATAAAGTTATAAGAAGCATCCCTTATAGTTTATAAGCCACTGGTGAATAATTAATTAATGGAAGAAAGAATGGCAGGTCATGTGATATGACTTGCCATTTTTAATCAGGCTATGCATCGATGCATAGAGTATGTTCGACCGGATTGTTATTTCAATCCCCTATTCTTCAATAAAGGATCGGTATTCGGTTCTTTTCCACGGAAATTCTTATACATATCCATCGCATCATCAATGCCGCCGGGCGTTAATACATACTTGCGGAACTTACCGGCCATTTCCGGATTAAAAATATCTCCTGTTTCCTTGAACGCTTGATAAGCGTCCGAATCCAATACTTCCGACCAAATATAGCTGTAATAACCTGCTGTATAACCGCCGGTCATTGTATGGCTGAAATAGGTAGAACGGTAGCGTGGAGGTATTTGTGGCAACAATCCTCTATTGGACAATGTTTCCGATTCGAAACGCAATACGTCGAAATTAAGTATTTCCTGGTTGGCCGGTAGGTTTTTCTGTACATGATAATCCATATCCAGATAAGATGCCGCCAGGTATTCGGCAGTCGCAAAGCCTTGTCCGTATTTACCGCTCTTGTCGAGCTTTTCGATTAATTCGGTAGGGATAACTTCACCTGTTTGATAATGTTTGGCATATACTTTCAACACTTCAGGCTCGAATACCCAATGTTCCATAATCTGGGATGGTAATTCCACAAAATCGCGCGGCACACCGGATATGCCATAATAATGTACATCTCTGAACAAGCTATGCAAGGCATGCCCAAATTCGTGGAACAGTGTATTAGCCTCGTCGGCGCTTAACAAGGCCGGTTCGCCTGCCGCCGGAGGGGTGAAATTACATACAATTGTTACGACGGGAGCTACGCGTTTGCCGTCTTTATAGGTTTGCGAACGGTATCCGCCGCACCAGGCTCCTCCGTTTTTGCTGGGACGCGGGAAAAAGTCCATATATAAAATACCCAAATGGCTTCCGTCTTTGTCTTTACATTCAAAAGCTATTGCTTCGGGGTGGGGTGTCGGGATATCTTTTACCTGGGTAAAGGTTATGCCGTATAATTTATTAGCAACATAAAAAGCGCCTTCGTATACGTTTTCAAGTTTAAGATAAGGACGGATCTGGCTTTCATCCAGATCGAATTTGGCTTTTTTAGCTTTCTCGAAATAATAACGCCAATCCCAACCTTCAGCCGTAAAGCCATTTCCTTCTTTTTGGATTTCAGCCTGGATGTCTTTCAATTCATCTTTTGCCTTGTTTAAGGCCGGAGTCCACAGTTCGTCCAGCAGGTTGTAGACATTCTTTTCGTTTTTAGCCATGCGTTCTTCCAGTACAAATGAAGCAAAATCGTCGTAGCCCATCAGTTTTGCTTTCTCAAGACGCAAGGTCACTAATTGTTTGACTATGTCTTTATTATCATTTTCATTGCCGTTGTTGCCACGCATGATATAACCTTTGAATATCTTTTCGCGCAACTCCCTGTTATCTGCGTTCTGAAGGAACGGCATAATGCTTGGGTTGTGCAATGTAAACAACCATTTTCCCTCCATACCGGCTTTTTCGGCAGCTTGTGCCGCGCTGGATATCTGTGCCTCTGTCAGGCCGGATAGGTCTTTCTCGTCATCGATAACCAACTGGAATGCATTTGTTTCTTTCAGCATGTTTTGACCGAAAGTAAGCTGCAACATGGAGATTTTACTGTTCAATTCCCGCAGTGTTTCCTGGTTTTCGGCGCTTAGGTTCGCGCCTCCGCGAACAAAGTCTTTATATGTTTCTTCCAACAGTTTTGCCTGCTCTTTGTCGAGATTCAGGTTTGCCCGGTTGTCGTAAACGACTTTTACGCGTGCAAACAGAGCCGGGTTTAATTTGATGTCGTCGTTGTGTTTCGAAAACAGCGGCGACATTTCACGGCTCAACGCCTGCATATCTTCGTTTGTATTGGCACTGTTTTGTCCGGAAAACACGGTACGTACTTTCCTGAGCAATTCGCCACATTGATCCAGTGCCACAATCGTATTTTCAAACGTAGGATCTTCCGTTTGGTATATAATAGCATCCACCTCTTTCACCTGTTCTTCCATGCCCTGAAGAAACGCCGGTTTATAATGTTCGATTTTGATTTTATCAAACGGAGGAACGCCATAAGGGGTTGTATACTCCGACAAGAACGGATTTTCCGTATCTCCGCCGGTAGACTTCTTTTCTGATGAACTACATGCGCTAAGCGCCACTGCCAGTCCGGTAACAATCACCATTTTCTTCATTTTTTTGCATTTTAATAGTTTAATAATGAAACTTCCTTCGGCACCGTTTTATCCTTGGAGCGGGCTTCCACTACCTTGTTCATAACTATACAACGGCACATCGCCAAAAAAAGCAGATTTCATCATACGAAACCTGCTTTTTTTGTTTATTATTTAGGCAAAGCATTGTTCCATCCATCATTTTGTTGTAAACCGGACGCATTTACCTCTTTTGCCGGAATAGGATAAACGAATTTGGATGCATCCCAATTGCTTATAACAAAATTACCTCCTTCACGAGTCATAATTTCACCCGTTCTTCTCAAATCATACCAACGATGTCCTTCCTGGAAAAGTTCCCTTCTACGTTCTATAGAAATAAACCGTAATAACGCGTCTTTTCCTGTTGGGATTTCGGATTTATCCAAATCCGGGTTGCGCTTCGCTATTTCATAGACATAGTCTACCGCGTCTGATTCTCCTAATTGAGCTTTCGACTCGGCAATGATTAGATACATCTCTGGCAATCTAAATACAGGAATATTACTTGTTGCTCTTGATGAAGAAAGACCATCAAATTTCAATGCTCTTATTTGTTCTCCTGTTCCATCGCCAAACAAGCCTAATCGCATATCCTTTTTTTCGAATATGTTAATTAATCCGGAAGTTGCTTTCCCATTATAAGAACCATACAAGGTATTTAATGAATTTGACGATAAATTGGAGTCGACGGTTTTACCAATGGTAAAAATATCTTCACTCGTAGCGACTATATCAAACCACATATTCACGTAACTATCTGCATTCATAACTAATGCACCCTCCCGTTTAGCGATAGCGTCTTTAGCCGCGCTGATGGCGCCGGCATAATCCTTCATGTATAATTTAACACGAGCTTCTAAAGCAAAGAGAGAAACTTCATTGAAATGGAAAACATCCTTTTTGTCTGTGAGTTGGATGTTTTGCCTTGCCAGGCTTATTTCTTTCAAGATTTGCGCATACACCTGCTCTACGGTTGAACGTGAAACGTCAGAAAATGCGGGAACTACTTCTTCATCAATAATAACAACTCCTAAACTACCTTTATTCGCCTCACTGTAAGGTAAACCAAAGATATTAACCAATGTGAAATGTGACAAAGCTTTTAGAGCGTAAGCCTGTGCAATCGATTTCTTGATAGAAGTTTTATCTTTATCTGAAATATCCGTTGCCAACATTTCATTGCCAGCCTTGATTAATCTGGTACAACGATCTAACAAATAATAGCCATATGACCAAATATCCAATAAATCGCCTGAATCCGTATTGACTGTATATTTATAAATCTGGTCAAAATGACCCGATGAACCTGTCATCCATGCATTATCTGCCGCAATATCGCCAAGCGCTACTACATCCCGTCCATACAAACGGTATGTACCCAATGTATAATATGCTCCATTCAACGCGTTTTCTATATCTTTTGCTCTTGTAAAAGCTGCGTCTTCTCCTAAGGCGCCACTTGGATCGAAACTTAAAAAGTCGTCACATCCGGCAAATGATATTAATAAAACGGAAGCTATTAATAATTTGAAAATATGTTTCATTTTAGAATTGTATTTATTAAACAACAAAATTAAAAATTAATATTCACTCCAAACATTATTTTTCTGGATAAAGGGAATGACCACCAAAGAATCCCATCAGCAGGTGCTTCCGGATTAAGCCCTCTGAAATCATCTCCTAATGACCAAGTAGCCAAATTTTCAGCGCTGAAATACACTCTTACGCCATCTAATTTTATTGATTCTACCAGTTTTTTAGACAAATTATATCCCAATTGAATGTTTTGAAGTTTAATATAAGAACCATCCATAAGGAAACGGCTTGAATAAGCAGTTACCGCACCATTAATCGGAGCCGGAACATTTGTTATATCACCCGGATTTCTCCACATGTTGTCATAAACATATTTTGTTGTATTACCCCATGGATCTCCAATATTTTCATCATAACGGGCAGCAGCGTTAAATACTTTGTTTCCCAAAGAATAGAACAGTTGAACAGACAAATCAAAATCAAATAAACGGAAATTATTGGTAAATCCGCCATATACTTTCGGATCGGACGTTCCCAGATAACGTTTACCGGCTTCATTATAATCAGTTGTTGTTTCCGAGCCTTTTTCTCCCTTGTACCATAATTGCTTTCCTGTTTCCGCATCAACGCCCGCGTATTCTTTCATCTTAAATGTATGATACGGACGTCCGGCTTCACGTATAGTATATGTCCCTTCGATAGGCAAATCCGTACTTAATCTAACAATCTTGTTCTTATTATGAGTCAGGTTCAAAGACATATCCCAACTGAAATTACGGGTATTCACAGGCTGGTATCCTATCAATAATTCGATACCTTTATTTTCCATCTCACCAACATTCTGCAAAATTTGAGCATATCCGGTAGTTCTGGATAAAGGTACATTAAATAACATGTTTGTTGTACGATTGATGTAATAATCAACATCCAAAGAGACTTTACTAAATAAACCCAGTTCTATACCAACATTAAATTTACCTGTTTGTTCCCATTTTAAATCCGGATTTACAACCTGTATCGGAATCATACCCGGCATCTGCAAATAATTATATCCGAAACCATATAGGCCTTTTTGTGGATACCAGTCTCTGCTTGAATCACCTGTATTGATTTCTTGATTACCGGTAGTTCCATAACTGGCTCTAAAAGTTAAATTGCTCAACCAATTACTTGCCGGTTCCATAAATGATTCATTGATGATACGGTATTTAGCTCCAACCGACCAGAAGGTACCCCATTTATTATTTTTTCCGAATTTAGAAGAACCATCACGGCGCAAACTTCCCGACAAATAATAGGTATCCTTGTAATCATATTCTGCGTTAGCAAAGAATGACGACAGGGCATAATTCCTGTAATAAGTGGAAGCATCACTTGGAGTCGCCGCATTCTCAACTGTATAGACAATATCCGTAGGATAATTTTTACCTTCCAGATAAGCGTTGTCCATGTGGGCTTTCTGCATTTCCTGCCCCAATAATATATTGACATTATGAGAACCAAAAGAACGAATCCAATTCAATGTATTTGTCCAAGTCCAAAGAGTCAGGTAATTATTTCCCTCTTCACCCATCATATTCATATCACGTCCTTGAGGTTGCAACATCGACCATAAACCAAATTCCTTTATATTCTGGAAATCAATGCCATATCTTGATATGTATGTGAAATAATCTAAAAAATTCACCTTCAGCCAAGGTGACACATTGGCCTTTATTTGTTTTGAAATATGTTTATCTCCATATTTACTTCTTTGTGCCACAGGGTTGTATTTATTATTTGTATTCATATTCCAACTTCCGTCGGCTTTATAAATAGGCTGTACGGGAAGTTGAGTATATGCCTGGGTAATAGGGTCTGAAAAATAACCTCCTCCGGCGCCATAATTCATTTTTGAATATGAAACAAACGTATTTATGCCAAATGATGTATATTTACTAATTTCATTTTCGAGGTTAAGACGTCCTGAAAAACGCTGGAAATCTTTTCCGATTACAATACTTTCTTCATCGTAATACCCGCCTGATATGAAAAATTTAGTTTTTTCATTTCCTCCGGAAAGGTCCAAATTATAATCTTGAGTAAAACCACTCCGTGTTACCGCGTCGTACCAGTCTGTATCCGCCTTGGGATCTACATTTATACCTAAGCCATCCGGACTTGTTATATACTCTTTTGCTTCCGACAAATTACCTTTTTCTATAAATTTGGAATTACCCAACAGTTGTGTCATGAAATCGTACCATTCAGTCGAATTCAACATCCGATAGTCATTCCTTTGCGGAGTTTTAGTTGTCCCTACTTTAGCTGAAAAGTTTATTTTGGTTTTACCCGATTTTCCTTTTTTAGTAGTAATAACTATTACTCCATTGGAAGCCCTGGCTCCATAAATAGAAGTTGCTGTCGCATCTTTAAGAATTGATACCGATTCGATATCGCTGGTATTTAATCCTGCCAGCGGGTTAACTGTCGCGTCTTCCCCTTTTCTCATACCAAACCTACCGGTAGTCATAGGTACACCATCAATCACATATAAAGGATCCGTTCCTGAGTTCATTGAACCTAAGCCTCTAATCATGACTTTATTAAAACCACCCGGTTGCCCCGTTTCGGCAGACATTTGAAAACCGGCAACGGAACCTTGTAATGAACGGATTGGATCTGCGTCTGTAGACTTTGTAATCTGGCCAGCATCCACAACCTGAGCAGCTCCGGTAAAAGCGGCCTTTCTTGTAACACCGTATCCGGTAACAATAATTTCGCCCAATTTCTGTACATCCGACTCTAATTCAACATTTACAGTCGACTGAACGGGTATTTCCTTCGAAACCATCCCCACATACGAAACAACCAAAGTTTTCGACGAACTTGGCACACTTAAGCTAAAATTTCCGTCAATATCCGTAACGGTACCTGTAGTAGTACCTTTTACGATTACAGACGCACCAATAATTGGTTCACCGTCATCAGCAGAAGTAACAGCGCCTGTTACCTGCGTAGTTTGAGCAGTAACCAACCCAATACCTAAAAATAGGCACAATAAAAGATAGGTCAACTTCTTCATAGACATACTTTTTCCTGTTTAACAATAAATAACTAATTTGTACTATATTAAGCTCACATTGAAAAATAATCAAAACATTCGCAAATATAAAAATAAAAAAACAATGCAAAAAATATTTATTAACATCTGTTTGATGCTTTTTCCAAAAAAGTGTCGATAAATAATTAAAACTTCGATCGTAGACTTTACACTTCATGCCATTTTACAAACAAAAAGACGGATTTTTACAATTTGAAGGCACTCCTGCGTTGGGTTGCCTGGATAGAAACAAGTTGTTATTAAACGGTTTATGGGGAAGAAACGTTTTTTTGTTCATTCGAATAATTTTGTTTTACTTTAAGTTTTCAATCTAATATACAATAATACGATGAACAGGATTTGTAATTTGTTCGGAATAGAATATCCGATTATACAAGGTGGAATGGTTTGGTGTAGTGGCTGGCGATTGGCTTCGGCAGTTAGTAATGCCGGTGGTTTAGGATTGTTGGGAGCCGGTTCGATGCAT
Source organism: Tannerellaceae bacterium (assembly GCA_031255855.1). Classification (GTDB taxonomy): domain Bacteria; phylum Bacteroidota; class Bacteroidia; order Bacteroidales; family Tannerellaceae; genus DFXE01. Next base: position 92,085 of record JAIRRS010000101.1, read on the forward strand.
CCCGAAGTACTCCGTGAGCACATCCGGAAATGTAGCCAGGCGACCGGCAAACCATTTGGAGTCAATGTCCCGCTGATGTATCCCGAAATAGATTTATTAATGAAGATATTGGTAGAAGAAAAAGTGAAAATAGTCTTTACTTCTGCCGGAAATCCCAAAACATGGACAACATTTTTGAAAGAAAATAATATCCTTGTCGCCCATGTGGTAAGCAGTTCCAAATTTGCCGTCAAATGCGAAGAGGCTGGTGTAGACGCTGTTGTTGCCGAAGGCTTCGAAGCAGGCGGACACAACGGGCGGGAAGAGACAACGACACTCTGCCTTATACCCGCCGTAAGACGCTGTACCTCCCTCCCACTCGTGGCTGCCGGAGGTATAGCGACGGGAGAAGCCATCCTTGCCATGCAGGCCTTAGGCGCTGAGGGAGTGCAGATTGGAACCCGTTTTGCTCTCACTAAAGAAAGCTCGGCACATGATAATTTTAAGAAATTATGCCTGAATTTAGATGAAGGCGATACCAAACTGTTGCTGAAAAAACTGGCGCCTACCCGGCTGGCTAAAGGAGACTTCAAATTAGCTGTCGAAGAGGCCGAAGCACGTGGTGCATCTACTGAAGAAATGCGTGAACTATTGGGCAGAGGAAGAGCTAAAAAGGGTATTTTTGAAGGAAATTTGCAAGAAGGGGAACTGGAGATAGGACAGGTTGCCGCTCTATTCCGCGAACTGCAAACGGTTGAAGAAGTGATGAATAATCTGATAGAAGGTTACCGGAATATCCATTGCCGGATTTCATCTAGATGATCTTCCAAAATCATCCCAATGGTTTCCTAAATTCATCCCAATGATCTTGGAAAACCATCCCAATGAATATAATATGATTTGATTGTTACAAAACAGTTTCTAAACTCTATTATCAAAATTTTAATTATTTATTGACGCTTTTTTCCCAAAAAGCGTCAATAATATGTTGATAAACATCTTTCATATTGTTTTTTTTGTTTTTTTATGTTTATATTTGCAAATCTTCCGATTATTTAATGAGAATTTAAATAGTGCAAATTAGTTATTCATTGTTAAACAAAAAAAGTATGTCTATGAAGAAGTTGACCTATCTTTTATTGTGCCTATTTTTAGGTATTGGGTTGGTTACTGCTCAAACTACGCAGGTAACAGGTACTGTTATTTCTGCTGATGACGGTGAGCCAATTATTGGCGCGTCTATAATCGTAAAAGGTACTACTACGGGTACTGTTACAGATTTTGACGGAAATTTTAGTTTAAGTGTGCCAAGTTCTTCGGGGACTTTGGTTGTTTCGTATGTGGGGATGGTTTCCCAGGAAGTTGCTGTCCAGCCGGCTGTCTACATACGCTTGCAATCCGACACACAACGACTTGACGAAGTAGTTGTAACTGCTTTAGGGATCTCTAAAGAGAGAAAAGCGTTGGGATACGCTGTACAGGATGTAAAAGCCAACGAATTGACAAAAGCCGGTAATACAAGTCTTGCCGGAGCCTTGCAAGGAAAAGTGTCTGGTATTCAGATTTCTTCATCTTCCGGTATGCCTGGCGCCTCTTCAAGAATCACCATTCGCGGGGTTCGTTCATTTACGGGTGAAAATACACCGTTGTATGTTGTTGATGGTATGCCCATTGCTTCTACTCCTAACCGGGGTACGGGAAATTCGGTATCAGACGCCGACTACGCGAACCGTGCTATGGATATTGATCCGAATGACATTGAAAGTATTAACATACTGAAAGGGCAAGCAGCTTCTGCGCTGTATGGTATGCGCGCGTCTAATGGCGTAATCGTTATTACAACCAAAAGTGGAAAAGGAGCCAAGAAAGGGAAACCTCAAGTGTTCATCACCTCTAATGTTTCTTTTGATAAACCTTCTACTTATATGGAATATCAGAAAGAGTACGCTCAAGGTTCGGGAGGAAAGTATAATCCTACAAGTTCACTAACTTGGGGGCCAAAGATTTCCGAATTAGCGAATGACCCGGTATATGGTGGTAATACAGACAATAAATATACCCAGCAATATGGTAAAAAAGAAGGGCAATATTATGTATTACAACGTGAAAGAGCGGGGTTAGACGGATGGGCCATCCCACAAGCATATGATAATATAAAAGATTTTTTTGAAACCGGTGTTACCTGGAGTAATAATATAAATGTAATGCAAGGTTTTGACAAAGGCCATTATTCGTTCTCATTAGGTAATACAACACAGAGCGGTATCGTACCAAGTACCGGCCTAGACCGTTACAATGCGAGACTAAACGGAGAAGCCAAATTGCATGAAAACTGGACAACCGGATTCACCGGCAATTTTGTTACTTCAAAACTCAACAAACAAACGGGGGCAAACAATGGTATTGTTGCATTTCTTTATGGTTCTCCATCCAGTTATGATTTAGCCGGTATACCCAACCATATGGAAGGTGATCCTTATACGCAAAACACATATAGGCCAATTGGCGGATTACCCGGATCTTATTGGGCAACCGAACATAACAAATGGATAGAACGCAACAGTCGTTTCTTTGGAAATACGTATATAAACTATTCTACAAAGCTTAATACAACGGATCATAAGTTAGACATAAAATATCAATTAGGAGTGGATTCGTATACTACAACTTACTCAAATATATATGGATATGGTCACGCGGATGGTCAGGGAGAAATTAATGATTATAATTATGTGGTAACAGATGTAAACCAATTACTAACAGCCGCTTATGTGTGGAATATAAATGAAGACTGGTCATTCGATATGTTGGTTGGTAACGAGTTCACCCAGAAAAGGCAAAAATATGACCACATCTATGCCAAAAATTTCAACTTCCCGGGTTGGGATCATATTAACAACGCAACTACTTATTCATCCAAAGAGGATTTAACACGCAGAAGAACCGTCGGTTCGTTCTACCAGGCTTCCGTCTCTTATGCAAACATGCTCTACCTGAGTACTACCGGACGCCATGATGTGGTGTCTTACATGCCTCGCAATAACCGTTCTTATTTCTATCCTTCCGTATCATTAGGCTGGATATTTACGGAATTGGAACCTGTTAAGAATAAGATACTAACGTATGGTAAAATCCGCGCATCTTATGCACAGGTAGGACAAGGAGAAGACTATTATCAGACATATTATAGCACTCCCACTTACGGTGGTGGTTTCTATAATGGAGAGCCTATCAAATATCCGATAGGTGGCGTTTCATCTTTTACGCAATATAATACAGTTTACGATCCTAATTTAAAACCACAAAATACTCAATCATACGAATTTGGGGCTGACTTAACATTTCTCGACGGACTGTTTTCTTTAAATTACACATTCTCCCGTCAGGATGTTAAAGACCAGATATTCAGTGTTCCATTGGCACGTTCGACCGGTTCTTCTTCATTGGTAACAAATGGAGGTTCCGTTCATACAAATGCTCATGAAGTAACCCTGGCCATAAACCCAATCAATACGAAGAACTTCAAATGGGATATGGCGTTCAACTTCTCAAAAATCGACAACTATGTTGATGAATTGGCCGAAGGCGTTGAAAGTATCTTTTTAGGAGGTTTTGTTGATCCGCAAGTTCGTTATAACATCGAAAATAAAGCTCCTGTTATCTACGGTACAAGATTCCTACGCAATGATAAAGGTGATATCGTTGTAGATGATAACGGATTGCCCGAACACGGGTCGGAAGGAGTAATTGGAAACATTGCACCCGATTTCAATTTAGGATTTAATACTACATTTGAAATTTTCAAATTCAGAATCGGCGCTACTTTCGACTGGAAACAAGGAGGACAAATATACCATGGAACCTATAATGTAGCGAACTATTATGGTACGACCCAAAGATCAGCTGATTTCCGCAATATGGAATCATTCCTCTTCGAAAAACCGGCAGTGAAAGTGACAGCTCGCGATGACAAGGGCAACCCCACAGCATATGCGCCCAATGACATTCGGATTACCGGAGATCACGCATATGATTATTTTAACCGGTTAAATAATATTTCCGAAGGTGGCATCTTTGACAATAGTTTTATTAAACTCCGTGAATTGTCTGTTAGTTATCCGGTATGGAGCAAAAACGGCATTGATGTAAATGTGAATGCGTTTGCCCGTAACATTATTCTCTGGAGCGAGCTCAAAGGAGGATTTGATCCCGAATCTACACAAGGAAATAACAATATGGCAGGTGGCTTTGAACGATTCTCCTTACCGGGAACTTCAAGCTATGGTTTTGGCGTGAATGTTAAATTCTAAAAATTAAACATGATGAAAATTCAATATATTATCAAAAGTCTTTTAGGTGTCGCTATACTATGCGCTACTTTTGTATCTTGTTCCGAAGATACAATGGACAGAATTAATGCAAACACCTCGAATCCAACGGATGTACTTTCCAAATACATCATGACAAATGTTATGACATCTACCGGATTCAGCGCTGTGGGAGGAGATATGAACTCGTATCTTTCCATATATGTAGAACATGAGGCAGGTGTGGACAACCAGTTCCACAGGGCCGAAACAAGAGACGGAGAGCCCTCAAATTCGAGTACATTCAATAATACATGGGGGGCTATTTATACAACTATCAAAGATGTCAAAATTGTTATTGCCAAATGTTCTGAAGGAGGAAGCGAAGAAGGTAGTCCTATATTAGGGGTTGCCCAATTCTTTGCAGCTTACAACTTGGCTGTGTTAACAGATATGTTTGGTGATGTTCCATGGAAAGAAGCCGGCGATTATACAGTAAGTATGACTCCTGCTATTGACAAACAAGAGGTTATTTACCAGGATATCATGACATATGTGGATAATGCCATTGCAAACCTGCAAAAAAACGCCTCTAATGGGATGGCGACACAAGATTTCATATACGGCGGAAATAATACCAAATGGCTCAAAGCCGCTTATGCCTTGAAAGCCCGTCTAACGATGCGTTTGCTAAATAGAAGCTCAAACGTACAGGGCGATATGCAGACTGTATTGGACTGTGTGTCCAAATCATTTACTTCCGCCGGCGAACAATGTTCTCTTGCCATCTTTGGTGGCAGTAATATCAATCCGATGTTTGGAACTTTCTGGTCTCGTAAGGGTATCTCTGCCAGCAAGAGCATGTTCGACAAAATAGTTGAATATGGCGACCCACGCATCGGACGTTGTTTTATGGATCCGGATAAGCAAGTTATATTTACCTCTGCAACCGACAAAGGCCTTAATTTAGCTCCAAACGGAAATCCAATACAGCAGAAACTGATTTACAATAATTCCATATTTGTTGCAGCCCAAACAGCGCCTGTCCATCTGATTAGTTATCACGAAATACTATTCCTAAAAGCTGAAGCGCTATACCATTTAAACAGGAAAGATGAGGCCAAAGCCGCATTAAAAGATGCAATTATCGCGGGCTTTGCCAATACGGAAAAGAATATTAGCGATGCTTTAGCTTCAGGTTATTGGGGCGGTTTTGAAGTTAAAACGGATGCTATTACACCTGAGGTAGCTGCGACATACGTTGATTCATCGGTTGCGGCAAGGTTTGACGCGAACCCGTTGAAAGAAATCATGAACCAAAAATATATTGCTTTATGGGGCGCTAACGGCGAGTCTGTAGAAACATTCTGTGATGTACGCCGCATGAAAGCAATGGGTTATGATTTTTACGGATTCCAAAATTCTAATAAATTCCCGTTGCGTACGCCTTATGGAAATGGCGATACAACAACAAATCCAAATGTCAACGCCGCATATGGTGACGGAAGGTACATATATACAGATAATGTTTGGTGGGCCGGTGGTTCACATTAATAAATAACTAATTTATAATAAAGCAGCCCCCGCGAATACGGGGGCTGTTCATTTTTTATGACTGCTGTAAAGTCGTTCCAATCCTAAACCCTGAACCTACGACCCTATCTTTTTTGTTCGGACGAGCATACATTGCTTGCTTCCTGTCTCTTTTTAGCCTTATTTAAGTGCTAAGCTTAACGGCATATACCAACAAATCCCGGATACCTTAGACGGGAGCCTGGCAACCATCATTTGAAGCGAAAAGCTCTGCCATTTTTCCTTCTCCTTATATCGATAATCACGGAAAAGGGACGAGAGAGAAGTTTTCAACAACAAAATGATAGTCTATCGACTGACTATTAATATTATACGAAAAACCGATTTATATAAAAAAAAATGACCTGTTTATAACACATGGGAAAATCTTCACTTTTCAACTAGGAAAAGGCATACCTTAGTTGCAGTTTTTATTGCCTAGTGTATTCACTAAGCAAGCGGGTATATTATATAATTAAAGCATCCTTATGAGAACAAAAAAATATATTAATATGAGAACAAAAGAATATCTAACGAAACGATTATTAATTTACATTTTCTCTTTGTTTACATTATTCGTTTTTATTTTAAGCTGCGTAAGTTATGATGAAGATATCGATAAAATTAATGACAAAGTAGAGGAGTTGCAGACTCAGATAAACGATTTAAAGAATAAGCTCGAAACAGGAAATTATGTCGTAAGCGTCCTAAGTATCAATGGTGGTTTCAAAATTACTTTTAATGATGGTAAAGCTTACGACATTGTAAATGGAAAAGATGGAACTAACGGTACAAATGGCGTTCAATGGGCCATTGGAGTTGATAGTATTTGGTATAAAGATGGTGTAAAAACCAACCCTCCTCTTCGTGCTATCGGAGAACGGGGAAAACAAGGCGTTAGTTCTCCGTCTCCGGAAATTTATAAAAAAAATGGCGCCGAATATTGGGTAGTATTCAAATGGGATAATACCGCATATGATTTTGTACCGGACACGCTTTGGAATGACCCTGTTTACAATTATAATACATACATTGTTGATAAGAATGCATATAGTTATGAACTCAATGTATGGAACCAAGATACAAATGCATACACAAAATTAATATTACCTAAAGTTAACGATAGAACCTCATATATTCTTGAATTCTTAGGGTATAAAAAAATTAAAACACCATCAATAAATATCTCATTGGATGAACTAGACAATGATATTAGCTTCAAATTCTGGTATATCGGCGACCTTAATGATATAGCGGGCGGAGGTAGTTGGGGAAATTCATGGAACGGACGAGTCGCTGTAGCTGTACCGCAAGTTCTTACAACTCTCAAAAGAGATAGTATAGCAGCAATCGTTAGAACTACATTAACCGGTAGTTCCTGGGATATTACATTAAAAAATACGCTGGGTGAAGCGCTTCCTATTACTTTTGAAAAACCGGTTAAACATACAGGTATTGTGACAAAAGTTGCCGAATCGGATTCCATCTACATATTACAAATGATTACCACTAACGAATCATTTACTTCGACAAATCAATTCTTGTCCAAGTTCAAAATGGATGGTACAAATAGCGCTGTTTATGCTTTCGTGGACAAAACCACAGGAACTAAATCACAATTTAACGCATTTTTACGTGCGGAAACAGGAAGTCCTACGTTAAGTAAAGCGGAAGTATCATCGATAGGCGGCAGAACTAAAGATGGTACAGGAGATTATGAAATCAACCAAAATAATGATCTAAGAATAACTTTTACTAATAGTCATAATTTATACGATTACTATTTTGAAGCAGAAGATCCGGATGTGGCGAGTGAAAAATTTGGTTTGGTAATAAACAAAAACAATGGAACATTCAAAGTAACAAAAGCCGACGAAGAGAAATTTAAACTGAAAGTTTATACGTTACATTATAATGGCGATATTCATACAGAAATCATTACTATCAAACCAATTGTGACCACACCAACTCCATAACTGTAATACTATATGCAGAATCGAATAAAAAAGCGGGATTATCTTTTGATAGTTCCGCTTTTTATTGCGTACCATCATTGCTTGGCATGTCTATTTTACCTACCTTTGCAACTTCATTTTTTTAATAAGTAAATGCAATGATTTCAGTTGATGGATTAACCGTTGAATTTGGAGGAGGTATCCTTTTTTCCGACATATCTTTCGTTATTAATGAGAAAGACAGAATTGCCCTTATGGGTAAAAACGGGGCTGGAAAATCTACCTTGTTGAAAATCCTCGCCGGTGTACGGGAAGCAACAAAAGGAAAAGTATCGGCACCCAAAGATACCGTCGTCGCTTATCTTCCCCAACATTTAATGACAGAAGACAACCGGACCGTATTCGAAGAAACAGCCCGGGCCTTCACCCATTTGCACGAAATGGAAGCTGAAATCGAGGCGATCAACAAAGAATTGGAAACACGCACGGATTATGACTCGGAAAGCTATTATGAACTTATCGAACGAGTCTCTACACTGAGTGAAAAGTTTTATTCCATCGAAGAAATCAATTACGATGCCGACATTGAAAAAACACTGCTTGGATTAGGATTCAAAAGGGAAGACTTCACACGTCCTACCCATGAATTCAGCGGTGGCTGGCGCATGCGTATCGAATTAGCCAAATTGCTGTTGAAGAAACCGGATGTGCTTTTGCTGGATGAACCAACAAACCATCTGGATATCGAATCCATCCAATGGCTGGAAGATTTCCTGATTGATAACGGGCAGGCCGTTGTTGTAATTAGCCATGACCGCGCTTTCATCGACCGGATTACGACTCGCACGATTGAAGTAACCATGGGACGTATTTATGACTACAAAGTAAATTACAGCGCTTACCTTCAGCTACGCAAAGAACGCCGCGAACATCAACAAAAAGCATACGACGAGCAACAGAAGATGATAGCCGAAACAAAAGAGTTCATCGAACGTTTTAAAGGTACCTATTCCAAAACATTGCAGGTACAAAGCCGCGTAAAGATGCTTGAAAAACTGGAAATACTCGAAGTCGATGAAGAGGATACCTCGGCACTCCGGATTAAATTTCCTCCTTCTCCACGCTCCGGCTCTTATCCGGTGATAATAGAAGGGGTTACTAAAAGTTATGGCGAACATACGGTCTTTCGCAATGCAAATGTCACCATCGAAAGAGGAGACAAAATTGCTTTCGTAGGTAAAAACGGGGAAGGGAAATCCACGTTGGTGAAATGTATTATGAAAGAAATCAAACATGAAGGGACGCTTACAATCGGGCATAACGTAATGATTGGCTATTTTGCACAGAACCAGGCTTCTTTGTTGGATGAGAATCTAACCGTATTCCAAACGATTGATGATGTAGCCAAAGGAGATATCCGTAATAAAATCAAAGATTTACTGGGAGCTTTTATGTTTGGCGGCGAAAATTCCACAAAGAAAGTAAAGGTTCTTTCCGGTGGTGAACGGACACGTCTTGCCATGATGAAGCTTTTACTCGATCCGGTTAACTTACTTATTCTCGACGAACCTACCAATCACCTGGATATGAAGACAAAAGATATCCTCAAAAGCGCATTGCAAGACTTCGACGGCACATTGATTGTGGTATCACACGATCGTGATTTCTTAGACGGACTGGTAACAAAAGTATACGAGTTTGGCAACCGGAAAGTAACCGAACATCTGGAAGGCATCTATGAATTCATGCAACGCAAAAAGATGGAAAACCTTCACGAATTGGAACGGAAGAACTAAATGCTAATTCCTATCGTAAGCATGGCATCGGTTGTTGCCGTTTCTACATCACAGTAATATTTGTATTGGGTTTCCCTCGAAAACCACCGGTTTGTCAGTGTTACATTCCACATCTTGTTCGAAAAGTACCCTAATCGGGTAGAGAGAACCGTCAAACGGGCATTACTTTTGTCGCCTTGCACATTCAGCGTCTCCGGGTCGACCTTAGACAAGTCGATATCCGGCTTATACCCTTTCCATGTAAATATATGGTAGTTTTCCGCATTGAGGGTAAAAAACCATCGCTTATTATAAACCAAGCCAAAGAAACCTTTCGTACTATAACCACTCCCCCAATTATAATCCCGTTCGTCAATCATAAAATGGTCGGAAGCGCTGGCGCCCAAAATAATAACATTCAGATAATAATCGGCAAACATATCCAGCTTAACGTCGGGAGCCGATTTCTTATATATCAATCCCCCTCCTACTGCCGCGGCTTCCGAGATACGATACGGAGCAATGGCTTTGCCTTCCATTGATTTCAACTGAGAGTTGTAATAATCGAAATGTTGGAATATCCCGGCCGTCAGCGCCCGCGAATCTTTTTTCCAGATAGCCTTTCCCCACAAAGCCCCTATCGCATTTACCTGACTAACCAATGGTTGTTTTGAAAAAAAGTCGAAACTGGCATGTAACCTAAACCATTCATAAGGTGAATATGACTCATCGTCGTGCGGGTCGCCATAATTCAGGTTCAACGATAGGTTCATGCTCGTTACCCCGTGGCCGGAATGTTCGGGTTCTGCCAGAAAGCGAGGCCCCACCCCTATTACCAGATTTACAGGTACAGAATTGAAAGCACGTCCCGCAAAGGGCATCGTTTTCCACATATTACCGGTAATCATCCTATTCAAGGCACGGATAGGAGAAATCACACCCGAAAGTATTTCACGCCCTACCCGCTCGATACCACTCGCCCGGTGATCGATAAACAAGTCTGACAAACGGTAGGTTATCTCGCCCAAGGCCACCCCTCCAAAAGTGGTAGCAATTAGATCATTAATAGACGGAAGCTCCCTTTCCATAAAAAACTCCCACATCAAACTTCCTCCGAAAACAAAAGGAATAGACTGCCAGAAGTTCATACCGTTGCTACGGGCGGCATTGAAATAAAGCGATCCGTGATACGGATGTGACGCAAGGTTGGTCGAAAACATGTCGGTATCCCACACCGGGCCTGTCCTGAAATTACGTTTAATGGTTTTCCCGTTTATTTTGGCAAATTCTGCGTTCGAGATATAACGGTTGAAACCCCATACCAACAGATTTATACCAAACGTTTCAGTTGCTGCCTGCCAAGGGCGACGAGGCTGAACCAATATCGAATCGCTTACATACAGCCGGGCATCAATTTGGGAAAGATGTTGCCCTTTTGCCTGCTGTGATATCCATAAAACCAATATACCTATAAAACCTGCTTTAATAAAATACTTCATCATCACTTGTAAAAGAATCATTCATTCTTGCAAAGATATGGGCAATAACGAATCGGTCATTCGTCAATATTTCGTATTTATATGGCAAAAGGAAACCGTTTACACACAATTTATATATATCACAACCATGATACGACTAATTTAAGACATCAAAACAATCAATAATATACACCTGCGCAATAATATATCCGAACTATTCATTACTTTTGCATAAAAAACAAAATGATAGATTTCATTACGTTTTGCGACTACATGGGTACTTTTGCCTTTGCAATTAGTGGTATCAGACTGGCTTCTGCCAAACAATTTGATTGGTTTGGAGCGTATGTAGTTGGTGTAGTCACTGCCGTTGGAGGGGGTACTGTAAGGGATATACTATTAAATGATACGCCCTTCTGGATGACACAGCCGTCTTATCTGGTTGTTTCAGGTTTCGCTTTGCTGTTTGTTATCATTTTCAGGAAATACGTCATCAAACTAAATAATACCTTTTTTATTTTCGATGCCATTGGACTGGGACTATTCGTCATCGTAGGAATAGTCAAAACGCTGGACTTCGGCTTCCCCATGTGGGTAGCAGTCGTAATGGGGACAATTACCGGCTCATTCGGAGGTATGATACGGGATATATTAATCAATGAAGTACCTTTAATATTACGGAAAGACATTTATGCACTGGCTTGCGTGTTCGGAGGTATCGCGTATTGGATATGCCTGCAATTGGCAATGCCTTCCGCCTTGTCGCAATTTATTTCGGCTACCATAGTTTTCGGCATACGCATATTGTCGGTGAAATATCATATAAGTGTCCCTGTATTGAAGGGAGAAGAATAATTTAATTACCTTTGTACATTTATGACTGGAAATTTGCATGCACAGCAAGAGAAAGCCAGCATTTTGCTGATTTATACCGGTGGAACCATTGGTATGATGGAGAATCCCGAAACGGGTGTGTTGGAGCCTTTTGACTTCCAACACTTGAAAGACAATATGCCTGAGTTGAAAAAACTGGGATATTCCGTTTCTACTTATCAGTTCAACCCGCTTATGGACTCGTCGGAAATGGGGCCGGAATGTTGGAAGCAACTGGTGGAAATCATCGCAAACAACTACCATCAATATGACGGCTTTGTTATATTGCATGGCACGGATACCATGTCGTTTACCGCTTCGGCGTTAAGTTTCATGCTGGAGAACTTAAGTAAGCCAGTAATACTTACCGGTTCACAATTACCCATCGGCATGTCACGTACAGACGGAAAAGAAAACCTGATAACGGCAATAGAGATTGCCGCCGCCAAAGAAAATGGGATGCCTGTCACCCCTGAGGTCTGTATTTTCTTTGAAAACGATTTATTGCGGGGAAACCGTACCCGGAAAATCAATGCCGACAACTTCAATGCATTCCGTTCATATAACTATCCGCCATTGGCACATGCGGGTATTTACATAAAATATGACGTTGCACAGGTATATCACCCTGTTTCGCGTAAACCATTGAAACCCCATTACCTGCTCGACAGGAATATTGCCATATTGAAGCTGTTTCCGGGAATATCGCCGCAAGTGGTCGAGAGCATCTTAAATATTCCGGGATTAAAAGGGGTGGTAATGGAAACATTCGGCAGCGGAAACGCACCTAAAAACGGATGGTTCCACACGATGCTGAAAGATGCCGTAGACCGTGGTATCGTTATCGTAAACGTAACACAATGCGTAGGTGGAAACGTTGAAATGTACCGGTATGAAACCGGGCATAAATTACTCGACATCGGCGTAATCAGCGGATACGACAGCACAACGGAAAGCGCCGTGACAAAACTGATGTTTCTTTTCGGGCATGGCATGACTTCGAAAGAGGTTAAAGAACTTATGGGTTGTTCCCTTATCGGAGAAGTTACCATCCCGGATAAATACAATTGATTATGAAATTATCTTTTCTTAGTTTAGCGAGTGGAAGCAGTGGTAACTGCTATTATTTGGGGACACCCGAATATGGGATGTTGATTGATGCCGGTATTGGCATCAGAACTATTAAAAAGGCACTGAAAGATAAGTTGATTGATTTTTCCAAGATTATTGCCATTTTAGTTACACACGACCATGCCGACCATATCAAAACTGTTGGTTGTCTGGGAGGAAAGTACTCTATTCCTGTATATGCCACTGAAGCCGTCCATATTGGGATTGAAAAAAGCCGCTATGTAGAAGATATTTTAGGTGCTTCGCGAAAAACAATAGAAAAAGAAAAACCGTTTCAAATCCGTGATTTTACGGTAATAGCATTTGAGGTTCCTCACGACAGTACCGACAATGTAGGTTATTATATTGAATTCGGCGCCCACAAATTTACTTTTGCAACGGATGTTGGCCATATAACCAACACGGTAAGCAAATATATGTGTATGGCCAACCACCTTATAATAGAAGCCAATTATGACGAAGAGATGTTGAAATTTGGCACGTATCCCTATTTCCTGAAGGAACGGGTTGCCAGCCCGACCGGACATCTCAGCAACCGGGAAGCCGCCGAGTTCCTTGCCACACATTACCACCCAGAGCTGAAAAACATATGGCTTTGCCACCTCAGCCGCGATAACAACCATCCGGAATTGGCCTACAAGACTATCGACATCCGTTTATTCAACGAAGGAATCCGTGTAGGAAAAGACGTTACGCTTACTACACTCAAGCGTTCTACCCCTTCCGATTTATACGAATTTGAATAAATGAAGAAAAAACTTGCAGAGACAAAATTAATCCTATATATTTGCACCCGAAACAAGAAGAATAACTATAAGAAGACTTGGTAGCTCAGTTGGTAGAGCAAATGACTCTTAATCATTGGGTCGAGGGTTCGAGCCCCTCCCAGGTCACGATGATTTAGACCACCGTTACAAAAAGATAATTTTTGTAACGGTTCTTTTTGTATTGTGTATAATCCTTTATGTAACATAACCTATGAATAAATTACTAATTGCATTTACTGCATGTATGTGTCTTACCGGATGTATAAAAGATGGAACCTACCATGAATACGACCCGATCCCTCAACTTGTAGGTACATGGAAACAATCCGTAAACAAAACCTATGGCTTACACAAATTAATATTCAGCAGTAACCAGATTAAGTTATCGCGCTTGGATGTAAACAATAGTGTTACCGTTTTAGTCAATGGCAACTATAGGATAAGCGGCGACAGTATTTTTGCAAAAGATATCACGCTTGGCACTTACAGGGGATTTTATTATAAATTGAATTGCGACGTCTTGTTTTTTGACGATTACAAAGTAGGCTTTAACAGGGTTAAATAAAATTCACCTATTTGTAAGAGAAGAAGAAAACGCGAATCCAGGATACAAACCAAACAATCTGCAGAAACAGTTATAGCTGGGGAAACCGTTGTTTTGCTGTTTCCATACAATGCCGAACATCTTCTTTTGTCCCGCTGAACGGGCCTGATTTCTCCAGTTTCAAGGTCGACATGGCGGCCGCGAAACGTCCGGCTTCTTCCATGCTAGTCCCTTTGGAGCGTTGGTATAAATAGCCAGTCACATAGGTATCGCCACAACCGGTTGCATCCACTGTTTCTTTTGGTTTATAAGCAGGTATCCGGTAGTATGTTTTACCATCATAGATAACAGAACCTAAACTGCCCAAGGTGATCAATACTTCTTTTACTCCCCAATCGTACAACTGCCGGGCAGCACTCTTTACATCAGTAAAGCCTGTCAATACCTCCATTTCGTGCTCATTGGCTTTTAGTACGTGGATATGCTTCAGGGCTTCAAGCTTTTCCTTCCAGTCTACGGCGTATACCTTTTCGTCCCGCACTTCGCGTAAATAACCTTGTACATCTATAGCGACAAGTCCTTTTTTTGATAGATAAGTAAGGGTTTCCAAAGAAAAATCATCAGCTAATAAAGATCCCAGTAATATATAGGTAGCTTCAATATCTTTCAGGTAATCGATTGTGAAAGGGTCTGCTTTGGCCGATACACGCTGCGTACGGATATCTGGATTATCACCATAAATATTTTCAAAACAAACCGAATACTTACTAGGCATAATTGATACGTTGATACCCTTGGAACGCAACTTTTCTATCACCGGCAATTCCGATTCTCCAACGGCTGTTATCAATGAAAAATCAATGTCACCAAAATTATTTATCGCATTGGAAAAATAAAATGCAGTACCTCCCGGCATATGAACCGTTTGCCTGGGAGTCACTACTTTATCCAATGTTATATGCCCGATACAGCAAAGTTCACTTATTTTCATGGTTTCCCTCCTAAAAGTAGACAAAAATAATAAAATAAAATTTGTTTTTTCTTGAATATCCAATAATTATGTCTTTCTTTGCAAGGTATTCAAACAACTGGTTCTTTTTATTTTGTTCTTTTCTCTATTGCATTTTATTTTCACTTACGATAATATGTTCATAGAAATCGACCATTTCAAAAAACCTTCTTGTTTAATTATTTTATTATTTATTTTTTATATCTTTTTTTATGAACATTTACATTGGTAACCTGAACTACCGGGTTAGAGAATCAGAATTACAACAAATTCTGGAAGAGTATGGAACAGTTGATTCCGTAAAGTTAATCATTGATCGTGATACAAACAGATCAAAAGGGTTTGCATTTGCCGAACTTCCAAATGACGCAGAAGCAAAAAACGCAATCGAAGAACTAAACGGTGCCGAATATGAAGGCCGCCAAATGGTTGTTAAAGAAGCAATTCCAAGACGTTAAGTTTAAAGAATAGTAGATTAATTAACCAGATAAGCGGGGAAATAGAGTACACATCTGTTTCCTCGTTTTTATTTTTCAATCAATTTTTTTACGTTTATACAGTTTATTTACAAATATAATAGCCATGCAATACAAGTTGTTTTATGTTTCAATGGTTTTCGTTTGCCTGTCTTTCTTCATATTACCTGAAACATCCGCCCAAATCAATGATCGAGTATTTAAAACTTCACACAGGATCGACTCTGAAAAAAAAGGAGAACTACGCATAAACTTTGATAATATTAACTTCTTCAAAAATAACGAATATGACAGTGATTTTCTGAAGGGATATACTTTGCCCGGCTTTTGGACACAATTTAAGCTGACATATCAACCATTGGAAATTGTGAAAATAGAAGCAGGCGTTCATCTGCTTCGCTTCTGGGGAGCAAGAAAATATCCTAATTTTGCTTATCAGGATATATCAACATGGAAGGGAGACCAGTTTCAGAAAGGATTTCATGCTTTACCTTATCTGATGGCACAGGTTAAGTTGTCAAAACATTTCAGTATGGTTTTTGGCAATATTTATGGTGGAGCGAACCATAATCTGATAGAGCCTCTGTATAATCCTGAACTGAACCTGATAGCTGATCCGGAAACCGGTTTACAACTATGGTATCATTCTAAAGTATTGGATGCGGATGCCTGGATTAATTGGGAGAGTTTTATTTTTAATCTGGATACGCACCAAGAAGCATTCACGACCGGACTGTCATCCCGAATTAAATATAATAAAAAAGATGCGACAGTGCATTTTTACACCCCTTTTCAAATACTGATCCAGCACAGAGGAGGGGAAATTGATACACTGACCACATCTTCTGTCCAAACATTTATGAACGGCGCATTTGGTATTGGCGTTTTATGGAACATAAATAAAGGCAAGCTTAAGAATGTCAATATGGAGGTTGATGCCGCAGATTACTATCAACAATCAGGTGAGCTATGGCCATCGGATAACGGTTCTGGCATATACGCAAGAGTATCCGCCAATATTGCTGATTTCAAGGTGAAAACTTCTTACTGGTGGTGTAACGATTTTATTTCGATGCTTGGCAATCCTTTTTATGGATCCGTATCAACTTCGAAAGATTACGTTACTTTTAAAAATCCGCAGATACTTCATGTTGGCGTTGAGTATTCACGAACTCTTGGTAAAAATTGTTCTTTGGGCATAGACCTTGATATATATCAACATTTGTCTACAACCATTAATACCCTTGAAGGTGCTTTTTCTAAAAAACCATCTACCAGCTTTTCCGCAGGAGCTTATTTGCGTTTGAATACCTCATTGCTGATCAAAGAGTTGTGATATTTTCTTTGATAAAAATCACATTTAGAAAGTTTTTTTCTAACCTTGTAGAAAAGGGATACTTTACACAAAATTGGATAATACACCAATGTACTGTATTTGACAGACCGCAATAGAATACCCTTAGCACTCTCCAGTCCGAAGCAGGTAATCATCACAATCTGCATAATATTGAATGGTACTTGTGGTATGGCAATCTTTACAACCAGGTTTTCGAACCGCCCCCTTTTTCTCCAATATAGCTTCTCAGTGCCTCTACATATTTCTCGAAAGCATTGATACCTTTTTGTGTAATTTTGCAAATCGTACGCGGCATCTTACCTTTGAATGTTTTTTTTACTTTGATATATCCGGCTTTTTCCAGTTTGTCAATCTGTACGCTAAGATTTCCTGAAGTCGCTTTTATTTCTTCTTTCAGATATACAAAATCGGCTTCTTCGACCGAAATCAGAATAGACATAATGCCCAATCTGAGTTCCGAATGCAACAAAGGATCTAGTTCTTTAAACATGATTTTGGGCTCTTTGATTCAAAATATATCCGGGAATTATCATCATGATAATGAAAATTGCCGCGAATATCAGCATTTTTGCATCGTAATTCGGAACCAGATATTGTACCGCCCCCAAAAGCATTCCTACAATTCCTCCGAACAACATGGGTTTGAATTCTGCGATCAATCCGGTCAATACTGTTCCCATTCCCATAATCAGAATAATAATAAACAAAATCGGCAAGTGCCACATAACATTCAATATTGACAAACAAGAAAGAGTGAATCCGGTAATGCCCAGCACAAGCCAAATAGAACGAATAACTTTGTCTACATAGGTTCGAATGCCTCTGGATTGTTTTTTTCGTAATAACATGCCAATACAGCCGAACACCGGAATCAAAAACCAAAGAAAATTCCAATACGAATTGTACGTTGTTCGTACGATGAGCCATACGATAATGGTGGTAATTACCGTAGCAGAACCCCAAATCAGCATCGGAGTGCCAGCGCCCTTTTCCATTTTGCGTTGCGTATTCTGAATCATTCGGGAAATAAGTTCTAAACTTTCTTTCTCGGTAAATTTTTGTTCTTCCATTTTCTTTTTTAATTGAGTGTAAAAATAGTGTTTATTTGTAATGTTTTGATGCGATAATAATTGCTATTTCGCTTCCGACGATTTTTCAAGACGGCTTTTTCCTTCGTTCAAAGCACTTTCGATTTTTCGGTCTTTGAATGATTTTCCTGCTTTAAAATTGTATTGGATACTGAACCGAACAAAGCGAGAATTAGAAGCTTCGTAACCATCCGAATTTATCCGAAAACGTTCTGTGTCGGAAAAATATGAGCTTTTACTATTGAACATATTATTGATTCCCAACGAAGCTGTCAGTCGTTTGTCGAACAATTGTTTTTTGAGAGAAGCATGAAACAGTTGCCGCGGATTAATACCTGAATTAGCCGAATACAAACGGCTCGTTCCACTGTATGACACTTCCAAATAGAAATCCTTAAGTAAAGTAAAATTGGCTATCGCATTGGCAAAATACAAATAATGTGACATGTTTTTCGCATTTTCCGTACCGCGAATATCTTGTTTTACTCCAACCAGATTTGTATTCAGATTGCACCATTCAGTCAATTTCAACGGAAAACTCAAAGCCACAAAATAATGATTTTCCATATGATGATTTTCCGGCGTTATATAAGTTACACGTTGATTAATCGGATCGGTTCTGTTGACTTCGCGAATCAAATCACGATGCAAATTTCCTCCAACAGATAAAACATAGCGATAGTTGTAAACGGCGGTCAAGCTGAAACGGTTGATATAGGTCGAATGCAAATTTGGATTGCCAATCATATAAGAATATTCGGAATACTGAATCCGGTTGGGATTCAAATACCAAAAGTTCGGGCGTTGTATGCTTCGTGAATATTGTCCAATCAGCATAAACAATCGCATCGCGTCGAACGAATAGGTCAGATTGGCACTCGGAAACAAATCTAAATAATGTTGAAGAACATCGTTTCCGCGCCCTTGCGTTTGCGTATATTCTCCACGTAAACCCGCCGAAAGACTCCATTGGTTGATGTTTGTTCCGAATGTGCCGTAAATGGCGCCGATATTTTCTGTGTAATCTAAAGCGAAATTATATTCTTGCAAAGGTTTCCAAGCCGTTTGATACAGACTTTCGTAAAATACCTCGTCGGACATATTATTTCGCGTATATTTGGCTCCTACTGAGAATTTTGTTTTGTTTCGAAACTGTTTGTTGAACACAATATCGGACGAAAAAATCCGATAATCCGAAGTGGAATTATTTCGATAAATGGAGTCGGTTGACCCGTTTTCCCATTCAAACACGGAATGATAATCGTTATTGCCCCTGACATCTTTGTTTGTATAATCTGCAATCCATTTGAACGTCGAACCGATTGTGTCTATTTTATGAACATAGTTGAACGTAGCTGAGAAATGCTGGTCTGTTTCTTTCTGTCGATAGTCGCTTGTACTGTTTACGGTAATATTATTTTCACGAACCGTCGTTTCGGCATACGAAGGTGTTTGATAATTGTAGAACGAATATTCGATTTCCGCGCCGAAACTACTGTGGCTATTCAGGTCAAAAATAGCTCCGATTCTACCTGTTGCCAAGCGAGGTTTTCCGTTAAGATGCGATTCCGAACGAAAATACGAATCATCCGGATTATCATAGAAATCCCGCGTAGCAATCAGTTCGTTTTTGCTTTTAACTGTCAGATAATTTGTCACGAAAGCATTGAGTGTCCATTTTTCCACGTTTGCATTCACCGTAGCCGAAGGTCGATACGCTTCGATGTGCTTTCCATGCGAAGTTAGCAACAATACATTCCCGGAAACACCATTTTCAAGTTGTTTGCGCAATACGATTTTAATCACGCCACCACGCGAATCGGCGCTGTATTCGGCGCCTGCTTGCGGAATAACCTCCACTTGGGCGATATCTGATGATTGAAAATTGCGAAGATAAGCCGCCAGTTCTTTTGGGGAAAGTTTTAATTCCCGCTCATTGATAAATACATTTGTTCCACCAGTCCCGTTAATAAAGATTCCATTAGCATCTACCCAGACCCCGGGCGCAAGTTGCAGCACTTCTGTCGCATCTTTGTTCAGCATCATCGGTGTATCGGCAACCCGCATGATAAAACGGTCTGCATATCTCGTTATCAACGAAGAAGTAACCATCGCTTCGTTTAATCCGAATACCGATTCTTCTAATTCGAAAACGCCCAATTCCGTTTTTTGCGGTAAAATTTCGATTGTTTGCTCCCAAGGTTTGTAAGCAATATTTTGTATCTTCATTATATATTCGCCTTCGGCAACCGACAAGTTGAAGCGTCCCAACGTATCGGTTACCGCAACAGCCACCTGTTTGTTATCCTTCAACAACACTATAGTTGCAAATTCAACAGCTCTTCCTCCTACTCCAAAGACATTCCCAGTCCACTCTTGTGCTGAAATTACTCCAGAAAAATAAACCAGCATTAAACCAATGATATATGTCCGCATAAAATTGTGTTCATTTTCAATTTTCAACTCTACAACCCCATCATTTCCTTCACATTGATGAGTTTTGCAGTCACTTTGTTTTCACCTGCTTCTATCGTTAGTTTTTCTTTTGAATAGCACGGTTCGATTGGTATTTGTTTTTCATCTTGATCCAATTTACAATTCCCGTTCAAGTCTTGGAAAATGTACAGGTTTACTTTTCCGACCGGCACATTTTTTGATACACAAACTATATTTTCAGTATCCGCTACCTCCATCATCTCTGAAATCATTTCCTGCGGATTTTCCAAACTACAGACAGCAATCATCATTTTTCCCTTTGCTTCTTTTATTCCTTTAATAAGGATTGTCAATTCAGATGTTTCTTGTGCCATACATTTCATTCCTAAAGAGAAAATCAGTAATGTAATAACTGTTGCAAAAATTCTTAGTGTTTTCATTTTTTTATTTTTTAGTTTATAAGATTGCCTCTTCTCAAATTATCCATGCGACAAATATAAATAAGTTTATTATATAAACCAAACAATTTAATGAACAACTTTGCTAGTGGCACGAATATATACAACAATAAACTAGTGTACAATAAGTTAAGAATATTGAACGGGTGATTCTAAAACTGTATATTCCCCATACTTTTACCACCTCTTTTGCATTCTTCCGTGATGCGATTCGACAAGCAAGACCAAAACTTTGGGAGTCTATTTTAATGCGCTTTCTTAGTAAATGACAATACAGAAACGTTTTATGGATAATATTTTTTCAAAAAAAACAAAATTCTGCTTGCTGTTTATAATACTATCTATATATTTGTCACTGAAATAACTGAAAAAACAATGAATTCTATTTTAGTAAATACATATTGGTGGCGCTTCTTACTACTTCACAAAGTCGTAAGGAAGACAGTCTCGTGTATATACTAGAATTACATAAGCATAAAATGGGAAGAGGCCTGTCGCACTTGCGACAGGCCTCTTTTTTTATAATAATTTAAAGTATGAAAACGTATCAAGTAAACAAAAATGGCTATTATGGTGAATTTGGGGGAGCATACATCCCCGAAATACTTCACCAATGTGTAGAGGATTTAAAAAAAGCTTATCTGGAAGTATTGGAAAGCGACAGCTTTCACAAGGAGTATATCCGATTACTTCGCGATTATGTAGGACGCCCTTCCCCTCTTTACCTGACCGGAAGATTGAGTAAAAAGTATGGTTGCAAAATTTATTTGAAAAGGGAAGATTTAAACCATACAGGAGCGCATAAAATCAACAATACCATTGGGCAGATACTTTTAGCCCGCCGTATGGGAAAGACAAGGATCATCGCCGAAACAGGCGCCGGCCAGCATGGTGTCGCAACAGCAACTGTTTGCGCCTTAATGGGTATGAAATGTATCGTGTACATGGGCAAAACGGATGTAGAACGTCAACAACCCAATGTTAAAAAGATGCAAATGCTGGGAGCAACGGTTATCCCAGTAACATCGGGCAACATGACATTGAAAGATGCCACCAATGAGGCCATACGCGACTGGTGTTGTCATCCATCGGATACGTTTTATATTATCGGTTCAACCGTAGGCCCCCATCCTTATCCTGACATGGTAGCACGGCTACAATCGGTTATCAGCGAAGAAATAAAAAAGCAATTAATGGAGAAAGAAGGGCGGGATTATCCTGATTATCTGGTAGCGTGCGTCGGCGGAGGAAGTAATGCAGCAGGCACAATATATCATTATATGGATGACGAAAGAGTAAAAATCGTACTGGCTGAAGCCGGGGGCAAAGGAATCTATTCGGGGATGAGCGCCGCCACAATCCAGCTAGGAAAGAAAGGTATCCTTCACGGAGCGTATACCTTGGTTATGCAGGACGAAGACGGACAAATAGAAGAGCCCTATTCCATATCGGCAGGATTGGATTATCCGGGTATCGGCCCGATGCATGCCAACCTGTCAACCACCCAAAGGGCAACGATTCTCGCTATCAATGACGATGAAGCTTTAGCGGCCGCTTTTGAATTAACAAAAATGGAAGGTATCATACCTGCGTTGGAAAGCGCCCATGCGCTAGGAGCATTAAACAAACTACATTTCAAATCCGAAGACATAATCGTCTTAACCCTTTCAGGACGTGGTGACAAAGATATGGAAACGTATTTAAATAACGATTAATTCAGCTACAATAAACCTCTTATAATAATAATCAACCATTTATAATTAATCATCAAGACAGTGAATTACACATTTAAAACAATAAGTAAAAAGGTTCTGGGCGATCTGCATACGCCGGTTAGTATCTATTTGAAGGTAAGGGATATTTATCCTGAATCCGTTTTGTTGGAAAGTTCGGATTTCCACGGAAACGAGAATAGCCATTCATATATTGCTCTTTGTCCCCTTGCCAGTATCGGTGTTAATAATAGAGAGTATACGATGACCTTTCCACATTCCACTTCCCAGCCACTTAAAGGGATGGTTAGCGGAGTACAGGAGGCTTTAAATTCTTTCCTCTCCCATTTTCATGTTGAAGGCCCTTACAAGGAAGTTTGCGGATTATATGGTTATACGGCATTTGATGCGGTGCGCTATTTCGAAGATATACCTGTAATGGAAGCTCACCATAAAATAAATGACGCTCCTGATATGCTTTATATTTTATATAGGTATATACTGGTGTTCGACCATTTCAACAATGAACTCACATTGGTGGAATTGCTTCAGGAAAATGAAGAAAGCCGGTTGCAGGAAATAGAAACCATCATTGAAAACCGCAACTTTGCATCTTATAATTTTCAAACAGTTGGCGATGAAACATCGCCTATAACAGATGAAGAATATAAAGCAATGGTTCGCCAGGGCGTCAAGCATTGCCTGCGGGGAGACGTGTTTCAGATTGTATTGAGCCGAAGGTTTGAACAAACCTTTAAAGGAGATGATTTTAAGGTGTACCGCGCGTTAAGAAGCATTAATCCGTCGCCTTATTTGTTTTATTTTGATTTCGGAGGGTTCCGTATTTTCGGTTCATCACCCGAAACTCATTGTAAAATAACCAATGGGCATGCCAGTATCGACCCGATTGCCGGAACAGCCTTTCGCTCAGGCAATATCGTCTTAGACAAACAACGGACAGAAAATCTTCTGACCGACCCGAAAGAAAACGCAGAACATGTCATGCTGGTAGATTTGGCGCGCAACGACCTGAGCCGTAATGCCTATCATGTCAAAGTGGATTTCTATAAAGAGGTACAATATTACAGCCATGTTATCCATTTGGTTTCAAGAGTCAGCGGTGAGATAAATCATGAAAGCAATCCTGTTAAAACGTATATAGACACATTCCCTGCCGGCACACTGAGCGGAGCGCCCAAAGTTCGTGCTATGCAACTGATTACAGCCATCGAAAAACACAATCGTGGAGCGTATGGAGGTTGCATCGGCTTTATCGGTCTCAACGGCGATTTAAACCAGGCTATCACGATCCGCACATTTGTCAGCCGCGGGAATATATTGTGTTATCAAGCCGGAGCAGGTATCGTTGCCAAAAGCAATGACGAACGTGAGTTACAGGAAGTGAACAATAAATTAGGTGCGCTTAAAAAGGCTATTGATTTAGCTGAAAAACTTAAAAATTAGTCATGAAAATTTTATTATTTGATAATTACGATTCCTTCACCTATAACCTTTTGCATATCTTAAAGGAATTAGGCGCAGAAGTGGAAGTGTTTCGCAACGACCGGATTTCGCTTGATGAAATAGAACGTTTTGATAAAATACTTCTCTCGCCGGGGCCGGGGATACCGGAAGAAGCAGGTATTTTACTTCCTCTTGTTAAACAGTATGCCCCAACCAAAAATATACTGGGCGTTTGCCTGGGAGAACAAGCGATTGGCGAGGCATTCGGGGCAAAACTTATCAACCTGGAAGAAGTATATCACGGCGTTTGTTCTGATATTCGCGTAAAGGCAAAAGATCCTCTGTTTGAAGGTTTAACACCGGGTTTCCGAGCCGGCAGATATCATTCCTGGGTAGTTTCTAAAGAAAACTTCCCCGATTGCCTGGAAATAACGGCAGAAGACAACAAAGGGCAAATCATGGCGATCCGCCATAAAGAATATCATGTGAGGGGTATCCAATTCCATCCCGAATCCATCCTAACACCTAAAGGTAAAATGATTATACAAAACTGGATTAATTTATGAAACAGACATTATACAGACTATTCGAACATCAGTATTTAGGGCGTGATGAGGCGCGTCAGATACTCCATAATATCGCAGCCTTGAAATACAATGATTCACAAATCGCAGGATTAATAACTGTTTTCCTGATGCGTAGTATCTCCGTTGAAGAACTTATCGGATTCAGGGAAGCATTATTGGAAATGCGTGTGCCGGTTGATTTATCAGAATATAAACCTATTGATATTGTGGGAACCGGGGGAGATGGCAAGAACACCTTTAATATAAGCACCACCGCTTGTTTTGTCGTGGCAGGGGCAGGTTACAAGGTTGTCAAACATGGAAACTACGGGGCTACATCGGTCAGTGGGGCAAGCAATGTGATAGAACAGCATGGCGTAAAATTCACAGACAGTGTGGACAAACTTCGCAAGTCAATGGACACTTGTAATATAGCTTATTTGCATGCGCCATTATTTAATCCGGCATTAAAAGCTGTTGCGCCGGTACGGAAAACGTTAGGGGTTCGCAGCTTCTTTAATATGCTAGGACCTTTGGTCAACCCCGTTGTCCCGGCTTATCAACTACTTGGGGTTTACAACCTGCCGCTGCTACGGCTATATAGTTATACGTATCAGGAGAGTAATACGCGCTTCGCAGTAGTCCATAGTCTGGACGGTTTCGACGAAATATCATTAACAACTGAGTTCAAAGTCTCCATGCCGGAAATGGAAAAATTGTATACGCCTGAAATGTTAGGCTTCAGCCGTTGTGCGGAAGCAGATTTAGATGGCGGTGAAACACCGGAGCAAGCAGCTAAAATATTTGATGATATACTGAATAATAAAGCAACATCCGCACAAAAAAACTGCGTCATCGCCAATGCCGCTTTTGCCATACAGGTCATTTGTCCGGATAAAGAAATTGGAACATGTATCGCAGAAGCAAAAGAGTCGCTCGAAAGTGGACAAGCATTGGAAACATTTAATCAATTCATTTCAATAAATTGTTAGTCATGAAAGATATCTTAGGCGAAATAATAGTCAACAAAAGAGTAGAAGTTGAAGAACAAAAAAAGGCCGTCGGCTTACGTACATTACTGACAATGGGCGGCGAACAATTGGAACGAACCACCTCCTCCATGAAAAAAGCATTGGCTGATTCCACTTCGGGAATAATTGCCGAATTCAAACGGAAATCGCCTTCCAAAGGATGGCTATACCCGGATGCTAAAATTGAAAACATCGTTCCGTTGTATGAGAAAAATGGAGCTGCCGCCTGCTCCATACTTACCGACAGCAAATTTTTCGGAGGCTCGTTAAATGATTTACAATCTGCTCGAAAATTGGTTGATATCCCTTTGTTACGAAAAGATTTCATTCTAGACGAATACCAATTATACCAGGCACGTATCATGGGTGCCGATGCCGTCTTATTAATTGCTGCCGCATTATCCGAAGGACAATGTTTATTATTAGCGCAAACGGCTCATGAACTTAACCTGGAAGTATTGTTGGAAATCCATACAGAAGAGGAATTCGCGTATTTGAATCCTTATATAGATATGCTGGGAATCAATAATCGCAACTTAGGAACTTTCCACACAGATGTGGAAAATTCTTTCCGGTTGGCAAGTCGAAAACTCACTCCCCTATCTTCCAATGGGGGAGTGTTAATGATTTCCGAAAGCGGCGTCTCCAACACGGAGACAGTAAAAAAACTGCGAAAAGTTGGTTTTCAAGGCTTTCTTATAGGGGAAACGTTTATGAAAACCGAACATCCCGGCGAAACATTACACAAATTCATAGGAGATTTACAATGATAATAAAAGTCTGCGGTATGCGAAATCCGGAAAATATCCGACAATTAGCTACACTGGATATTAATTGGATCGGATTTATCTTTTACAAAAAATCTTTGCGCTATTTCGATCTCCCTATTCCTCCACAGGAGAAAAATAATTCACCGCTCACAATTAATCATTCACCATTAAAAAGAGTTGGCGTCTTTGTCAATGCTTCTGTTGAAGAAATGATGGAAAAAGCCGGTCAGTACAAACTCGACTATCTGCAATTACACGGAAATGAGCCTGCCGATGTTTGCCATACATTACATAAACGCGGATATGCTTTAATAAAAGCCTTCCCTATCGAAACCAAAGAGGATTTATCGAAAACTCTGGTATATGAAGACCGGGTTGACTATTTTCTTTTCGACACAAAATGTAACGAATATGGAGGTTCGGGAAAGTTGTTTGACTGGTCGGTTTTATCAGCATATAAAGGTAATACTCCATTCCTGTTAAGCGGAGGTATCAATCCCGGCTGTATAAGAGAGATACTACAGTTTCAGCATCCGTTTTTTGCCGGTATCGACTTAAATAGTGGTTTTGAAATTACTCCAGGATTAAAAGACATAGGAAAACTCCATGACTTCATCAAAGAAATACGAAAAACAAATTAATCATTAATTATCAGATAAAAATGAACCGTATAAATCAACTATTCGAAACAAAAAAGAACGGGATTCTTTCTGTTTATTTTACAGCCGGATATCCCAAGCTGGGTGATACCATAAAAATACTGAAAGCGCTTCAAGAGAAAGGTATTGATCTCGTTGAGGTTGGTATTCCTTTT
This sequence comes from Tannerellaceae bacterium, assembly GCA_031255855.1. GTDB lineage: Bacteria > Bacteroidota > Bacteroidia > Bacteroidales > Tannerellaceae > DFXE01. The sequence goes on from JAIRRS010000101.1 coordinate 119,647, forward strand.
TCCGATCCAATGGCCGACGGGCCGGTTATACAGGAATCATCTACTGTTGCTCTACGGAATGGCATGTCGCTCCGGTTGCTTTTCGAACAACTAAAAGATATCCGGGAGGAAGTTCACATACCTATTATATTAATGGGGTATTTGAATCCGATCATGCAGTTTGGATTTGGTGATTTTTGCAAAAAATGTGCCGAAGTCGGTGTCGACGGTATGATTATCCCCGACCTTCCCTTTGCCGATTACATGTCGAACTACAAAGGAATATCCGACCTGTATGATTTAAAGACGATTATGCTAATTACACCGGAAACTTCGGAGGAACGAGTCCGCTTAATTGACGAAAACACAGATGGATTCATCTATATGGTATCCAGTGCCGCTACGACCGGAGCCCAGAAAAGTTTCAATGAGCAAAAACAAGCTTATTTCCGCAGGATTAACGATATGAAGTTACGCAATCCACGGTTGGTTGGCTTTGGTATCAGTAATAAAGAAACATTCAAAACAGCTATGGCTTATTCATCGGGAGCAATTATCGGAAGTAAATTCATACAATTATTATCAACAGAGCCTGATTCAAACACAGCGATCGACAGACTACTACAAATCAGATACTGACGCAAAGTATGAGATGGAAAAAACCTAAAATGAAGGAAAAAATGGAAGGGGCAATGCATTGCGCTCTGCCCCTTCCTAAGAATCAAAAACTAACCTAATCCATCTGTTTATATTTCATAGTAAAAGCCTGGTCTGCTTAACTAATCATAAAAAAGTCTTATACTTCTACTTTGACACAAAGATGATATTTTTTTACTAATTAACGCTTGATGTATATCAAATTACAATAAAATATATAATTTATTGATATAAATCAACGTTTTAACATGCAATTAACTTATAACATACCGGCGCGTACACGGCTTAATGTTTCGGGAGACATTAATAAATAGGATGCGATATGAACCAATGGGGCTCTTTTCACAATTTCCGGGCGTTCTCTCAACAAACGATGATAACGTTCATTTGCTGTTTCGAAACGAAATGAATCGATTTTTTGCTGGATACCAATCAGGATTAATTCCATAAATCTGCGATACAAAACACCTACATCAGGATATTCATCCATTAATACAGATACCTGCCTGTAAGGGATTCCATACAATACGGCCGGTTCCAAAGCTTCTATTAGCAACTTGGTGGGTTCTTGAAGAAGATAACTTTCGATATTTATGAATATATTATTTTCGCAAGCAAAGTGTTCAGTCAAATCTCTTCCGTTTTTATAATAGAATTGACGGATCAGACCACTTTGAACAAAATACATTTGGTCGCTTATTTCTCCTTCTCTCAGGAGCGTTTCATTCTTCTTCAATTCAATTCTTACAAGTATGGAAGTTAGTTTATCAATAGCATTGTCGCTCAGCGGCGAGACGATTTTGGTCAACCGCTGAACAACACTTTTATTTGTGTTCATGTTAAAACTTAATTTGTACAACAAATATAAGAAATTGTAATTAAACAGTAAAATAAATCCTCTATATAATTGAATATATAGAGGATTTTTATAATTTCAATACTTGTTTTTACAAAATAAAAGCCTTATTTGTCAGCGATAATCTTTCCAACTTTTGATTTGTAAGTCGTCAATACTTAATGTACAAAAGGCAGTAATAAACGCATCTGCCAACCGGGCATTCGTGAGTAATGGAATATTTAAATCAATTGAAGCACGACGTATTTTATACCCGTTATCCAATTCTCCCGCCGACAAATCACGCGGTATATTTACCACCATATCAATCTTCTTTTCGTGAAGTAATGTCAAAGCCTGCGGTTCTTCTGTTTCGCTGGGCCAGTATACATGTGTACTCTCTATTCCGTTTTCCTTTAAGAAACGGTAAGTCCCTCCCGTAGCAAACAGATTATACCCTTTTTCCGACAATAGACGGGCAGCATCCAACATGGCTACTTTTTGCTTGGACGTACCTGTAGAAAGCAATATGTTCTTTCCCGGTATCCTGTAGCCAACCGAAAGCATGCTTTTCAATATCGCTTCTGATGTATCATCGGCAATACAACCTACTTCGCCCGTCGAAGCCATATCGACCCCCAATACGGGGTCGGCTTTCTGAAGGCGACTGAAAGAGAATTGGGAAGCCTTGATTCCCACGTAATCCAAATCAAAAGCATTCTTTGTGGGTTTCTGTACCGGCAGTCCCAACATTACCCGGGTTGCCAACTCGATGAAGTTTATTTTCAACACTTTACTTACAAACGGGAAGCTGCGCGAAGCACGTAGATTACATTCTATCACCTTGATTTCATTTCCCTTGGCAAGATACTGGATATTGAAAGGTCCCGATATGTTGAGTTCCTTGGCAATCTCGCGGCTGATACGCTTGATCCGTCGAACAGTCTCCACATAAAGTTTCTGTGCCGGAAATTGTATGGTAGCATCTCCGCTATGTACGCCGGCAAATTCAATATGTTCGCTGATGGCATACATGATTATTTCGCCTTTCCCGGCTACGGCATCCACTTCTACTTCTTTTGCATGTTCGATAAACTGGCTTACCACTACCGGATGTTTCTTGCTTACATTGGCGGCCAGTTTCAGGAAACGTTCCAACTCTTCCCGGTTTGAACAAACATTCATGGCGGCGCCACTCAATACATAGCTTGGACGAACCAGTACCGGGAAGCCTACTTCTTCAACAAAACTATTGATATCATCCAGACTGCTAAGCTCTTTCCAACGGGGCTGGTCTACGCCTATCCTGTCGAGCATGGCCGAGAATTTATGCCGGTCTTCCGCATTATCGATATTTTTGGCCGACGTTCCAAGTATATTTACATGTTGTTCGTCTAAACGGATAGCCAGGTTATTCGGTATCTGTCCTCCGGTAGAAACAATCACACCATGAGGATTTTCCAGTTCGTGAATATCCATTACCCGCTCAAAAGTCAACTCGTCAAAATACAGGCGGTCGCACATGTCGTAATCTGTAGATACCGTCTCCGGATTATAGTTAATCATAACCGAACGCCAACCTTCTTGCCGGATGGTATTCAATGCCTGGACTCCGCACCAGTCAAACTCTACCGAGCTACCAATCCTGTAAGCGCCCGATCCTAACACGATGATTGAACGTTTGTCACCCAAATAGCACACATCGTTTTCAATTCCGCTATAAGTTAGATACAGGTAATTGGTTTGTGCGGGGTATTCGGCTGCCAATGTATCTATTTGTTTTACTACCGGTAATATGTTACGGAATTTCCTGTCCTGCCGCACTTGTAAGGTTATCTTCTCCCAATCAGGCATATTTTCTTTGAAGATGGCCCGCGCGATCTGGAAATCTGAAAAACCTTGTATTTTTGCCGTGCGGAACAGATTATCCGGAATATCGGTTATCTTATGATAACGTTCCAGTTCTTCCGCAGTCTGTATTATATTATATAGCTTTTGCAGGAACCATTTGTCAATCTTCGTCAGGTCATGGATTTGGTCGATTGTATACCCGGCACGAAAAGCTTTACTGATTACAAATATGCGTCGGTCGGTCGGTTCATGAAGGGCTTTGTCTATATCCGGTAATACCAATTCTTTGTTTTCCACAAAACCGTGCATCCCCTGCCCTATCATGCGAAGTCCTTTCTGGATCGTTTCTTCAAATGTCCGCCCGATAGCCATTACTTCGCCTACCGACTTCATACTTGAACCCAATTCACGGGCTACTCCATGAAACTTACCCAAATCCCAACGCGGAATTTTACATACAACATAATCAAGCGCTGGTTCGAAGAAAGCGCTCGTCGTCTTTGTTACAGAGTTTGTTAAATCAAACAAGCCGTATCCCAATCCTAATTTAGCCGCGACAAAGGCCAATGGATAACCTGTCGCTTTCGACGCCAAGGCAGAAGACCGGCTCAAACGGGCATTCACTTCAATCACCCGGTAGTCTTCACTTTCAGGGTCGAGGGCATACTGCACGTTACATTCTCCTACGATTCCTATATGGCGGATAATGCGGATGGCTAATTCGCGTAATTTATGATATTCGGCATTTGTCAGTGTTTGCGATGGCGCAATTACGATACTTTCACCTGTATGGATACCCAATGGGTCGAAGTTTTCCATATTACATACAGTAATACAGTTGTCGAAACGGTCGCGCACCACTTCATATTCCACTTCTTTCCAGCCCTTCAGGCTCTTTTCTACTAATACCTGGGGGGAAAAAGAGAACGCTTTTTCCGCCAAAGCGTCCAGTTCTTCTTCATTATCACAAAAACCTGAGCCTAATCCTCCCAACGCGTAAGCGGCGCGGATAATTACCGGATAGCCCAATTCGGCAGCAGCCCGCCGGGCATCTTTAATATTGTCAACGGCCTCGCTTTTAATTGTTTTTACGTTTATTTCATCCAGCTTACGTACAAAAAGCTCCCGATCTTCCGTATCCATAATAGCCTGTACGGGAGTTCCTAATACTTGTACGTTATATTTTTCCAACACACCGCTCCGGTACAACTCTACGCCGCAATTAAGGGCTGTTTGCCCGCCAAATGCCAAAAGGATTCCTTCAGGACGCTCTTTTTCTATTACCTTTTCTACAAAAAAAGGAGTAACAGGAAGGAAATAAACCGTATCCGCAACGCCTTCCGAGGTCTGAACCGTAGCGATATTGGGATTGATTAATACGGTTTCAATCCCCTCTTCTTTTATCGCTTTTAGAGCCTGCGAACCGGAATAATCAAACTCCCCGGCTTCGCCAATCTTTAACGCTCCGGAACCAAGGATAAGGACTTTAGCCTTCGAACCATTCTCCGGCTTCCTAAGGGGGAGGCTGGGAGCAACCACTGTATTATCCCCTCCCTTAGGGGATTGAGGGGTCATTGATTCTACAAACATATCGAATATAAAATCCGTATCCGTGGGGCCGCTACTGGCTTCGGGATGGAATTGGGAGGAGAAGAAAGGTTTGGTCTTGTGCCTGATACCTTCATTCGTCCCATCATTCATATTAACAAACAAAGGTTCCCAATCTGTTCCCAACGTATCATTATCCACGGCATATCCGTGATTCTGTGAAGTGATGAAACATTTATCCGTACCAACCATACGGACGGGTTGGTTATGGCTCCGGTGACCGTATTTTAGCTTGTAGATAGAAGCTCCTCCCGCTTTAGCCAACAATTGGTTTCCCATACAAATACCACATATCGGTTTATCGCCCGACAATGCTTTGCGTATATTCCGTACGGTTTCTTCGCAGGTATCCGGGTCGCCGGGGCCATTGCTTATGAACAAGCCATCGTATTCCAACTGATTAAAATCATAATTCCAGGGGACAAGCGTCACTTCTACGTTTCGTTTTAACAGACAGCGAATGATATTATGCTTTACTCCACAATCAACAAGAACAACTCTCTTTTTACCCTCTCCTTTGCCAAAAACCTTTATCTCTTTAGTAGATACGCGATCTACATAATTAATATCTTCATAATTGACTGTGGATAGCAAATGGTGAGCCGTTTTTTTCATTTCTTCCTTACCAACCGCGGATTGTCCATCGCCAATTACAATGACTCCTTTCATAACGCCCCTTTCGCGGAGAAGTTTTGTCAGGGCGCGGGTATCGATTCCATAAATACCGGGAATCTGTTCGTTCTTCAACCAATCGCCTAGACTTTCCACCGCGTTCCAATGGCTGTATTCGCGGCTGTAATCGCTTATGATAATGGCATCCGCGTGTATCCGGTCGCTTTCCATATGGCACGAAAGAAAACCGGGTTCGCAGGTGCAGGCGGGAACGCCGTAGTTGCCTACCAACGGATAGGTAAGCGTCATCAGTTGTCCGGCATAAGAAGGGTCGGTCAAACTTTCAGGATAGCCGGTCATAGCCGTATTGAACACTACCTCGCCGGCAACGGATTTCTCGTATCCAAAAGAAAAACCGTTGAAAATGCTTCCATCGTCTAAAATTAAAGTCGCTGTTCTGTCTGTTTGCATATTTAATTTTGCTTTTTAAAGTCTTAAATCGGAAGTTGTATATTCTTATTCATATACTCTTCTTCCATAAAGTTGATAAATGCATGATTTACCATACGTACTCCGCCTGGTGTGGGGTAATCGCCTGAGAAATACCAGTCTCCCGGATGGTTCGGACACGAAGAGCGCAATCCTTCAAGGGTTTGGTAAACAATCTCCACCTTTGCCTTTGTCTCTTCGGGAGTAAGCAACTCAACCATTTTAGCCGATATTTCTTCATCGCTGAAAGGGGTATATATTTCTTTCACATAATTGACGAGTGTATCATCCGGTTGCGATTGCTGGTTTTTGGCTTTCTTATAGACATCATGAATCATCGAAACCTGCCCTCTTTCTTCAAGCAACGCAATGGCCGCTTTGAAAGCGATGAACTCATTCATCCTCGACATGTCTATACCGTAGTAGTCGGGGTATCTCACCTGTGGCGAAGAAGAAACAATAATGATTTTTTTAGGCCCCAGACGATCCAGGATGCTAATAATACTCTGCTTAAGCGTCGTGCCGCGCACGATGCTGTCGTCTATAACCACCAGGTTGTCTACTCCCGGCGTCAGGCTTCCGTACGTAATATCATATACGTGGGCGGCAAGGTCGTTCCGGCTGTTTCCTTCGGCGATAAATGTACGGAGTTTGATATCCTTGATAGCGACCTTTTCTGTACGGACGCGCATAGACAATATACTTTCCAACTCTTCTTCGCTCATCCACGAATTACGTCCGGCTATCCATTCTTTCTTTTTCGTGTTCAGATATTCGTCCAACCCTTCCTGCAAACCGAAATAAGCGACCTCCGCCGTATTGGGGATAAATGAAAAAACCGTATGATTCGTATCATAATCAACGGCTTTCAGGATAGGATGAACCAGGTTACGACCCAGCAGTTTACGTTCCTTATAAATATCCACGTCGCTACCCCGCGAAAAATAAATCCGCTCGAATGAACAGGCGCTCAGCTTCTTCGGTTCAACGATACGCGAAGTCCTCACTTCTCCCTGCTTGCTTACAATGATAGCTTCGCCCCTTTCCAGTTCTTTTATCTGGCCGGCAGTTACATTCATGGCCGTTTGTATCACGGGGCGTTCGGATGCAACTACCACAATCTCGTCGTCGGTATAATAAAAAGCCGGACGAATCCCCCAGGGGTCGCGTACGCTGAACGATTCCCCGCTACCGGTCAGTCCGCAAATCACGAACCCACCATCCCAAAGCGGAACGCACCTTTTCAGTACATTCGACATATCTACCTGCTCTTCAATAGCATGTGTTATGTCCATGCCTGTTAATCCGTTCTTTTCACATTGCCTGAAAATACGCTCAACTTCCCTGTCGAGGCGATGCCCCATTTGCTCCAACATAATATAGGTATCGGCATATTGACGGGGATGCTGCCCTATTGAAGTTATTTCGTTGAATACTTCATGCACATTCGTGAGGTTGAAATTTCCACAAAGAGCCAGGTTCTTTGCCCGCCAGTTATTCCGGCGAAGAAACGGGTGGATAAAAGAAATACCGGACTTGCCGGTAGTACTGTAACGCAAATGACCCATATAAAGTTCGCCTGCGAATGGTAATTGTGTCTTGGCGAAAAAAGGGTCGATCAATTTTTCTTTGGGAATGTCTCTGTAATGTTGGTGGACGGAAGCGAAAATTTCAGTTATGGCGCCGGTTCCGATAGCTCGCTCTCTAAACATATACTCTTCGCCGGCATTGGCTTCTAATTTCACGCATGCCAAACCGGCGCCTTCTTGTCCCCGGTTATGCTGCTTTTCCATTAACAGATAGAGTTTATTTAAACCGTACATCCAACTACCATACTTTTGATGATAATATTCTAAGGGTTTCAGTAATCGGACCATGGCAACTCCGCACTCATGCTTTAGTTCTTCCATCTGATACTATGTGTATTTATAAATCGTGCAAAGATACATATTATTTATGTTATAGAACACACCAGAGCAAACAAATGTTCATCCAAATCATAAACGAAATTCATTGGGATGATTTTAGAGAATCATTGGGATGATGCAAGGAAATCATCCCAATGAAATTGGAAGAACATCCAGATGAATTTTTCCAGACACCCCAGGTTTGTGAAATTTATAAAAAAATCATTGAAAGGGATGCTAAATAATAAATGTTTTGGTTTTGCAGAATGGATATTTTGTCTACTTTTGCCCATTAACAGAATTACACTAAAATAATATGAAAGGAATTGTGTTGGCAGGAGGTTCAGGGACGCGTTTATTCCCGATAACCAAAGGTATTTCGAAGCAACTGCTTCCGATATACGACAAACCCATGGTATATTATCCGGTGTCTGTATTGATGCTTGCCGGTATCAGGGAAATACTGATCATATCCACTCCACAAGACTTGCCGGGCTTCCGCAGGCTCTTAGGCGACGGCTCCGATTACGGTGTGAAATTGGAATATGCCGAACAGCCTTCCCCCGACGGTTTGGCACAGGCGTTTATTATCGGCGCGGATTTTATCGGCAACGATTCCGCTTGCCTCGTATTAGGGGATAATATCTTTTACGGACAGAGTTTCACCAGATTGCTTAAAGAAGCCGTCAGAACGGTTGAAGAAGACAAAAAGGCCACTGTTTTCGGTTATTATGTAACCGACCCGGAACGTTACGGAGTAGCGGAATTTGACAAGGAAGGGAATGTACTCAGCATAGAAGAAAAACCAAGCAATCCCAAATCAAACTATGCGGTGGTGGGCTTGTATTTTTATCCGAACAAGGTAGTCGGCATTGCCGAACATATCAAACCATCGGCCAGGGGTGAACTGGAAATAACCACCGTCAATCAGGAATTCCTGAAAGACAACGAATTGAAAGTGCAACTTTTAGGGAGAGGATTTGCCTGGCTTGACACCGGGACGCACGATTCGCTTTCGGAAGCGTCGACCTTTGTAGAGGTGATTGAAAAACGTCAAGGGCTTAAAATAGCCTGCTTGGAAGAAATCGCCTACCGGAACGGCTGGATAGACAACAAAAAACTGGCCGAATTAATCATTCCTATGAAAAAAAACCAATACGGTCAGTATTTAGAAAAGATTTTGAATAAAGATTAAAAACATATACAGAACAGCAAAAGGAAAGCTTTTTTTAAAATGAAATTTATCACGCTATATTTAATGACTAATTTTATGCAGATTCAGCCCACCGTTTTTTCCTGATCAAGTAATACCTTTGATTTATAATTATTTATAATCTGAAAAATATTTTTTTAAATTATTTTACATCGGACAAAACATTTTAAAGAAATTACTTGTTATAATGGAAAAAAAGAGTTAAATTTGCCTCAAGTTTAGCCGTTCATAAAAGATTAATTTGGTAAAATGATTGTTTAATTAAAATGTTGATGAATATGAAAACAAAATTTTTGACTTTAGTGTTGTTGTCATGCTTTGTTATTTCTGTTTCAGCTCAGGAATATCAGCCGCAAGTCGGTTTTAGTACTGAGAAAGGATCAAAAACGAATTTCAAAAAGAACAAAGGCAGTGACAACTGGTTTATTTCTTTGGCAGGCGCCGGTACTATGTTTTTTGGTGATGATAACAATGATGCGGAATTTATGAATCGCTTGACTGTTGCTCCTCAATTATCATTTGGTAAATGGTTCAATCCATACTTTGCAATGCGCATTCAAGGAACAGGCGGTGCATTGCATGCATTTGAAAACAGAGGAGGAGCAAGTTTGTTTATGCAACATAATTTTTTCGCAGGTGGTCATTTGGACTTCATGCTGGATTTAACAAACTATTGGGCTCCTTACCGCGAATCTAAAGTATTCCGTTTCATTCCCTGGATTGGTATGGGTTACTCACAGCGTTGGAGTGAAAGTGAGCAAAACATTCCAAGAACTGAATCGCCTACTTTAAATACCGGTATCCTGACAGCTTTCCGCTTAGGAAAACGTATTGATTTGAACATCGAAGTTCAAGGTATATTATTGAACGAAGATTACAACCGCGTTTACAAGAGAAAACTTTCCGACGGTATCGTTCAGGCATCCGCGGGTTTGACATTCAAACTGGGTAAAACGGACTTTGAAGTTATCGAACCGATGGATTATGCCTTGTTAAACGATTTGAACAGCCAAATCAACACGTTGCGTGCGGAAAACGACCAACTAAGCAAACGCCCGAAATCTTGTCCGGATTGCCCGGAAGTTGTTCCTACCCAAATCGTAAACAACTATGCTGAAAACGTTGTATATTTCCGTATCAACAGCGCTCAAATTGATAGAAACCAAGAAATCAATGTATTCAACACTGCTGAATTCGTGAAAGAAAACAACATACCAGTTAAGGTTGTAGGTTATGCCGACAAGAACACCGGTAGTTCTTCTTACAACATGGGCTTGTCTGAAAAACGCGCAAAAGCAGTTGCTAAACAACTTATCGAAAAGTATGGTATCAACTCTAACCAAATCACTATCGAGTGGAGAGGTTCAGACGAACAACCCTATAAAGAAAACAACTGGAACCGCGTAGTTATTATGACTGCTGAAAAAAAGTAAATAAGAAATAAATGCGAAATTAAAAAGACTGCAATTCTCTTGCAGTCTTTTTTTTTGCTCAAATTATTCTTACTTTTGTAGGGCTTTATCCGTAAATATGGAATTTAACAATAAAAAACGCGGAAGTTTAATCCAATGGATGATAGGTGTAGGAGATTTAATGATGTTAAATCTTTTATTCTTTTTTATATACTATAAATTAGGTAGTTATTATGCCAATGCCATTACAGGAAGTTTACGTGAAATTGTTTTGCTTCTGAATTTCTGTTATTTCTTTGCCCTGTATTTTGTACCTATCCAATTGCATCTGTCTGTTGTTTTTATTGATAAGATTGTACAACGGGCCATTTTCCTGATCACATTCTTCATATTCCTTTTTGCAACCTGCCTTGTTTTCCTGAACGTAGGAGATACGTTGGCTACCTTCCTCATCGTTTATTATGTCAGTTTATTGATCGTTTTTTCTTTATGGCGCGTAATGGTGCGCGTCATCCTGAAGATATACCGAAGGAAAGGTTATAATTTCAAGCGCATAATTATCATAGGTGCAGGAAAAAACGGGATGGAGCTATACCGTCTGATGAAGGATGAACTGGCCTACGGCTTTATCATCATGGGATTCTTCGACGACAATGTCGCGCTAAAAGAGGTGCTTCCCAACTATTTAGGCAATACGGAAGATGTTTACGATTATGTGTCGAATAATGACATAGACGAAATATATTGTACACTTCCGGGAACACAGGATGAAAAAATGCTTAAGTTGCTGAACTTTTCGGAAAAAAACATGATACGTTTTTACATCGTACCCGAGTTTTACCGGAATGTAAAGAAGAGCCTTGTCATGGAAATGATGGAGTCTATTCCGTTGCTTTCAGTGAGGAAAGAGCCTCTCCAATCTGCCTATAATCGCGTCATAAAGAGAGGATTCGATATTCTGTTTTCAACAATGATATTGATTACTGTTTTCCCTTTCCTCTATATTATATTGGGAGCATTGATAAAGATGACTTCGCGAGGGCCTATCCTTTTCAGACAAAAAAGAACCGGATTGTACGGACGTGATTTCTACTGTTATAAGTTTCGGACAATGAAAGTAAATCCCGATGCCGATATCTTGCAGGCCGCCAAAGACGACCCGCGGAAAACACGCTTGGGTGATTTCCTCAGGAAAACAAACCTCGACGAATTCCCCCAATTTATTAATGTATTAAAAGGGGATATGTCGGTAGTAGGCCCCCGTCCGCATATGCTCAGACATACGGAAGAATATTCGGCCCTTATAGATAAATACATGGTTCGCCATCTTGTGAAGCCGGGTGTTACCGGTTGGGCGCAAGTTACTGGTTACAGAGGGGAAACGAAAACCCTGGAACAAATGGAAGGACGTGTCAAACGTGATGTTTGGTATATTGAGAACTGGTCTTTCGTACTCGACTTTAAAATCATTGTCGTTACCATATTCAATATGTTCAAAGGTGAACGAAACGCCTATTAACCGCAAGCAATTGCACACTTTTCCCGTTTTTGTGTAAATACTATCTGTTTTTATATTATCTTTGTGTCTTAATGGGGAGGATTATGGCCATAGATTATGGGCGCAAACGTTCTGGCCTCGCGGTAACAGATTTGTTGCAATTGATAGCTAACGGGCTAACAACAGTTCCCAGTGGAGAATTAGTCCGTTACCTGTCGGATTATATTTCACGCGAACCGGTAGATTTATTCGTTGTCGGGTTTCCCAAACAAATGAATAATGAAGCCTCGGAAAACATGAAATATGTTGAAGCTTTCGTGACCCATCTCAAACGCGCCATTCCGGGTATTCCGGTAGAATATTACGACGAACGATTCACCTCCTTACTTGCCCAAAAAGCATTGATTGCCGGAGGCGCCAAAAAGAAACAACGACAGGATAAAGGATTGGTGGATGAAATAAGCGCTGTTATAATCCTCCAATCATACTTGGAAAGTAAAAGAATATAATGAAAAATAATTCTATGATATTACCAATATATTTATACGGACAGCAGGTCTTAAGGAAAGAGACAGAAGATGTTTCCCGGGATTATCCTGAGCTGAAACAACTGGTTGCCAACATGTTCAAAACGATGTACCATGCCGATGGCGTTGGCCTGGCAGCTCCACAAGTAGGATTGTCGCTCAGGATATTTGTTGTAGACGGAAGTGTGATGGGTGATGATTTCCCAGAGTGTAAAGGATTCAGACGCGCCATGATAAATCCCGACATCATCGAATGCAGCGAGGAAAAAATTGCGTTGGAAGAAGGATGCCTCAGCATTCCCGGAATACACGAAAAGGTTTCGCGTCCAGCGAAAATCCGTATCAAGTATATGGATGAAAACTGGAACGAACACGAAGAAGAAATAGATGGTTTTGCCGCCCGTATCGTACAGCACGAATACGAGCATTTGGAAGGACATGTGTTTATCGACAATATATCGCCCATCCGTAAACAACTGAATAAAGGAAAACTAAATAATATCATAAAAGGGACGGCAAACTGCTCTTATAGAACAAAAGCTGTAGGAAAATGACACAACCTCAAATATAAATCAATCATCATGACAGATTTAGAAAAAAACATCCAGGCTCTGCGGGAAATGAAAGCCGTTGCTGAGAAAGGCGGTGGCGAAGCCGCAATCGAAAAACAAGAGGCAATGGGAAAGCTTACAGCACGTAAGCGTATTTTATCCTTATTAGACCCAGGGTCATTTCATGAATATGATATGTTTGTTAAACATGCCGGACGCGACTTCGGAATGGAAAAAAAAGATTTTCCGGGCGATGGCGCTGTAACCGGTACGGGAACAATCTTTGGAGCCCCGGTTTGTATTTATGCACAAGACTTTACAGTAGCCGGCGGTTCGTTGGGTTTGCAACATGCACGTAAGATTACAAAAATAATGGATCATGCGCTCAAGATGCAATGCCCGATTATCGGCATAAACGACTCCGGAGGTGCGCGCATCCAGGAAGGGGTGCAGGCATTGGCAGGTTATGGCGAGATATTCTACCGTAATACGATTGCTTCGGGAGTGATTCCCCAGATTTCCCTTATTTTAGGGCCTTGCGCGGGAGGTGCGGTATATTCTCCGGCATTGACTGATTTCGTGTTCGTAGTCGAGAATATTTCCAAGATGTTTATTACCGGGCCCAATGTTATCAAGACCGTATTAGGCGAGGATATTTCGATGGAAGACTTAGGCGGCGCGCGCGTTCATGCGGAAATTACAGGCAACGCCCATTTTTATGCCAAAAGCGAACAAGAATGTTTTGACCAAATCAAACGCCTGGTAAGTTTTATTCCCTGGAATAATACGCGAAAAGCAAAATCAATAGAACCTAAGGAACCAAGCATAAACCTGGATATAGACAAGGTTATCCCTGCCGACCCAAAATTGCCGTATGATGTTCGCGATATCATTAAATGTATTGTAGACGATTCCAACTTCCTTGAAATACAGGAGTTGTGGGCTGCCAATATAGTTGTCGGTTTCGGACGCATGGATGGTGAAACCGTTGGTTTTGTTGCCAATCAACCCATGGTGTTGGCCGGCGTATTAGACTGCGACAGCTCGGATAAAGCCGCCCGCTTCATCCGTTTTTGCGACTCCTTCAACATTCCTATCATTACGCTGGAAGACATGCCGGGCTATCTGCCGGGGGTCGACCAGGAGCACGCGGGCGTGATTCGTCATGGCGCTAAAGTGCTATATGCATACTCCGAAGCCACCGTGCCCAAGATTACCGTTATTTTACGGAAAGCATATGGCGGAGGATACATTGCCATGAACTCACGCCATTTGGGCGCCGACTTTATGTTTGCCTGGCCTTCTGCCGAAATTGCAGTAATGGGGCCGGAAGGCGCCGCCAATATCATCTTCAGGAAAGAGATTCTGGAAGCGGAAGACCAAAACGCCGTACGCCAGCAAAAAGTAAAAGAGTATATCGAAAAGTTCGCAAACCCGTATGTAGCGGCATCAAAAGGGTTCATCGACTCTGTTATCGAGCCGAAAGAGACCCGTTCATTACTGCTCCATGCCTTGAAACTGTCTGTTCTAAAAGAAGAATACAGACCTGCTAAAAAACACGGGCTTCCGCCATTTTAATAGTAACTCATGACTGAACAAATTTCCAGTTACTCCGTTTTATCCGGTTTTCAATTACTCAATTATTATTATGAAAGAGAATGAATTAGTAGATTTTGTTGTTACTGCCCGTAAATACAGGACATTGCTTACCAATAAATACAAGAATCGTCCTGTATGGCATGAACAGGAAGTAGGAGACGTAATCTCCCTCCTTCCAGGTACAATTATAAAAATATTGGTGGAAGAAGGGCAAAAGGTGAAAGAAGGCGAGCTGATTCTTGTGCTTGAAGCAATGAAAATGCTGAACCGGGTAGCTGCTCCCGTTTCGGGTATTATTAAGGAAATTTATGTGAAAGAGGGTGATAAGATAAGTAAAACCCATTTGATGTTAAAAATAGACCCAAAGTAAGATAAATTACTTATTTTTGCCTTTCAATCATTTTAACTTGGATGAAAAAGGCAATCATTTTCATACTATTATCCCTCTGTGCAATCACAACCCACGCACAAATTAATACGGATAGGGTATTAACGATAGGACGTAATGCTTTATATTTTGAAGATTACGTCCTGTCTATTCAATACTTTAACCAAGTAATCCGATCCAAACCATGGATGGCGGAACCTTATTTCTACCGGGCGGTCGCAAAGATCAACCTCGACGATTTCAAGGGAGCTGAAGAAGATTGCACCTTATGTCTTCAACGAAACCCTTTTTTAGTACAGGCCTATTTCGCAAGGGGAATCGCCCGCCAAAGCCAGGACAACTATAACGGCGCGATTGACGACTATAACAAGGGGTTGGAATTTAGACCCGAAGACCGCCAGATGCTCGTAAATAAAGCTGTCGCTTTTATCCAGCAGAAAGATTATAATAAAGCCGAGACTGTTTTCGACGATTTAATGAAGGCGCATCCTAAATATTCCATGAACTATTTGACCCGCGGAGCCATGTACCTCGAAAAAGGAGATACCATACAAGCCTTGAATGATTATAACCAAGCCATTAAGATGGATCCGTATTATGCTCCCGCTTATGGCAACCGGGCAATTGTACATTACCAATTGAATGATTTGGACGATGCACTTTCCGACTTAAATGAGGCGATTCGCCTGAATACCCGTGAAAGCGGGTATTATATCAACCGCGGATTAGTTCGTTACCAATTAAATGACCTGCGGGGAGCCATGGCTGACTACGACCAGGTAATCAGTTGGGACAACAGGAACCTGATTGCCCGTTTCAACCGTGGATTATTGCGTTTCCAAGTAGGGGACAACAACCGCGCCATAGAAGATTTTGACGTCGTGATACAAGAAGAACCGGATAATTACATGGCCTATTACAACCGGGCATTGCTCCGCTATGAAACAGGCGACTATACCGGAGCCGTACAAGACATCGACATTGTAATAGGACAGTACCCCAATTTTATACCGGGATATTATACCCGTTCCGAAGCCAAACGCAAAATGAGAGATAATGCGGGAGCCGATCGCGACTATTGGACAGCTTTTGAAATAGAAAACAAGCTGAACAAGGAACGCCGGGCGGAAATTACAGGCAGTGGTATACAGGACACGGCAGATAATACATCTCCGGATGAAAATACGCGTGAACAATCCGATAAAAACATCAATAAATTCAACCGGTTAGTAGTTTACGACAAAGAAACAGAGCGGAAAAGCAAATATCAAAGCGATATAAGAGGAAGGGTGCAAGACCGTAATGTGCGGGTAGATTTGGAACCATTGTTTGTACTTACCTATTACGAAAAGGCAGACCAAGTGAAAAACCTTGTCTATTATGATAAAATGATGGAAGACTTCAATTCGCAAATGCTACTTTCCCGCAGGCTACGCCTTACGAACCAAGAAGCCGCGCTGACAGAGAGCCAGATTGCCATCCACTTTACTTCCATCAATGAATTTTCATCCGAAATAGATAAGAATCCCGCGAATGTGACTGCTTATTTCGGCCGTGCTTTGGATTATATGCTGGTGCAAGATTTCACAGAGGCTATCAAAGACTATGACAAGGTGGTGGAATTGGATTCGAAATTTTCAATGGCTTATTTCAACCGCGCGGTGGTTCGGTACAAACAATTGGAATATTCAATGTCTCAAACCCCGTCTAACAACGAATTAACCGATTTGTCGTCGATGAACCTCACTATCGGCAAGCAACCGTCGGCTGTACCGAATAACGACGCTTCGCCGTCGCAGTTGCGGGACAATAAGCGGGCTTACGAACACGAAATGATTGTCCGCGATTATGATATGGTAATCAATCTGACACCGGGATTCGTTTATGCTTATTTCAATCGCGGGAACTTGCGTTGTGCCCAGCGCGATTTCCGCGCCGCTATTCTGGACTATAATGAAGCGATTTTGCGCGATCCGGATTTTGCCGAAGCTTATTTCAACAGGGGATTAGCCCGCTTATCGCAGGGAGATGCCAACAGAGGCATTGCAGACCTTAGCAAAGCCGGCGAATTGGGGATTATCAACGCGTACAGTATAATCAAGCGCATGACAAGTAATTAATTCGTATTTTGATTAGATAACCACCGGTTTTTATATTTTTTGAAAGAATCGTTAAACCTTTGCTAATTTTTTTAGTCTAACCAAAGAATTGTACGTATACATATAAATACATACGACAATCCTTTGTATCTGAATAACTATGTTTTACAGTTTATAACATTTAGAAAAACACTCCGTATTTTTTAAAAGAAAAAAATATATCTTTGTTTATATAGTCATCTTTTTAAACCAATAAGTAAGAAAATGAAACGTCGCAATTTTTTAAAGACAAGTTTAGTCGCAGGCGCAGCCCTTTCTTTAAATTTTGATGGATTACAAGCTGCCCTTTCTTCTAATTCCATGGCCGTTGAGGCAGTTCCTGATTTAGTCGCAGTTATGGGAGGCGAACCGGTAGCCATGTTGGATAAAGCATTGGAAACCCTTGGAGGAATCGGTAACTACGTTAAAAAAGGACAAAAAGTCGTTATTAAACCTAATATCGGCTGGGATCGTTCTCCCGAGTTGGCAGGAAACACCAATCCCGAATTAATCAAGGCATTGGTAAAAAAATGTATGGACGCAGGCGCTTCTAAAGTGACTGTTTTCGATAATACGTGCGATAACTGGCAAAAGTGTTACCAATCCAGCGGTATTGCTGATGCTGTAAAATCCGCGGGTGGGCTTATTGTTCCCGGAAACGATGAAAAATATTTTAAAGAAGTATCTCTTCCGAAAGGTATTAAACTGAAAAGCACCAAAATACATGAAGCTCTTATCGAGGCCGACGTTTGGTTCAATGTTCCTATCTTAAAGAACCACGGCGGGGCAAAACTGTCATGCGCCATGAAAAACTATATGGGTATTGTGTGGGACCGCCGTTTCTTCCACAGCAATGACTTACAACAATGTATCGCTGATATCTGCACATGGGAAAAGAAACCGGTTCTGAACATTGTGGATGCTTACCGCATGATGCACCAAAACGGCCCGCAAGGAAAAAGCGCGGCCGACGTGGCTACCATCAAATCACTTCTGGCATCACCCAATATTGTAGAAATCGATACGGCGGCCCTTGGCTTATTCAATCAGGTAAAGAGACTGGATATGGCAGCCGTTGGCCATATCGGAAAAGGGCAAGAATTGAAACTGGGAACTACTGATTTGGCTAAAATTAACATCAAACGTATCAAGATATAAGTTTCAATGAAAAAACAAACCCATTACTTAAAGGGGTTGCGAGTTTTACTGGCAATCCTCTTTTTCATACCTATACTACTCTACTTTGTTGATTTCGCTTCCAAACTGCCCAACGAACTGCATGCCCTCCTACACTTGCAAATAGTATCCGCCATATTGGAAGGAGCGATTGGCGTCATTATCTTCCAGTTTTTCCTTGTATTGCTATTCGGGCGTATCTATTGTTCGGTAATATGCCCGGCAGGTGTATTACAGGATGCGATCAACCGGTTGTTTTGTATCGGAAAGAAGAAGCGGAAAGGGACGATGCGTTTCGCCTACAAAAAACCATTAAACATTTTCCGTTATACTCTATTGGCCATTACTGTGCTATTGGCATTATTTGGCATTACGGAGTTAATCGTGTGGTCGGACCCTTACAGCAATTTCGGACGTATTGCTGCAAACCTCTTCCGTCCGGCAGTAATAGGGGGAAACAATATCCTTGCCGGCTGGTTGATGTCATTTGACAATTATACCCTTTACCATGTAGCGCTCAAATCGGTGATGCTTTCGGGGGTTGTAGCCGGATTTATTATACTAATTACATTTGTCGTGATGGTGGTATTCCGTGGACGTTTCTTTTGCAACACGCTATGCCCGGCAGGCACATTGCTCAGCCTGGTATCGAGGTATTCGTTTTTCAGGATCTCATTCAACAAATCCGTATGCAATTCTTGTGGAAATTGTGAACGTACATGCAAAGCCGAAGCCATCGACAGCAAAAATATGAACGTAGATACATCGCGCTGTGTGGATTGCTTCAACTGTACGTCGTCTTGTACAAAGGGAGGGCTTGCCTATCGTTTTAATCCTTTCTATAAGAAAGAAGCAGAAACAGCGCCTCACCCATCTCGCGCCAATCACCTCGCGCCCGACGTAAACAGCCGCCGTACCTTTCTGGCAACCAGCGCGACGGTAGCCGCCACGCTGCCCGTGGTATCAGCCTTAGCTGAAAAAGCAGACAACGGCGAAGCGCCTACGGGAGAAGACTGGGAACCGGTAACACCTCCGGGAGCCATAAGCCTTGAACGGTTTAAAGACAAATGCACCGGTTGCCACATTTGTGTGGTAAAATGCCCGACCCAAATATTAAAACCGGCCGGTTTGGAATATGGTTTCGGCTATCTGTTGCGTCCACATGTTTCCTATAAAACAAATTATTGCAACTACGAATGTACGGTATGTGGTGATGTTTGCCCGTCTCAAGCGATAAAATCGCTTTCGGTGGAAGAAAAGAAAACAATCCAAGTTGGCATTGCTACCTTCATCATGGAACGGTGCATCGTTTATACGGAAGGTACAGATTGCGGCGCTTGCTCGGAACACTGTCCTACGCAAGCCGTACATATGACCCCTTACAAAGGAACATTGACAATCCCTAAAGTAGAATCCGAATTATGTATCGGCTGTGGCGGTTGCCAATCAATTTGTCCTGTCAATCCCCACCGCGCAATCATTATAAAAGCAAATAACGTACATCAAATAGCGGAACTCCCGCCAGAGGAAGACGTAAAAGAATTTGTCATTGATGATTTCGGCTTTTAATGTTTAACAGAATACCGAACGAAACTATACAACTAAAAGAGGGGCTCGAAATGAGTCCCTCTTTTACTTTATGCCGCCTCTTGATCCAAAACATTTTACAGCCCGTTATATTAGTAATAATCACATATTTGAGAGATATCTTTGACAAAATATACTATCTTTGGACTTTATTTTTCGATAGAATAAGGTTACAAAGGTAAAATGCGAAAGATTGTTAGGTATATATTATTATGGTTTTTGTTGATTTTTACAGGTGGAACGATGCTTTCTCACGCACAAAATATAACCTCAGCCTCCGGAATTGTACGAGATTCGGTCTCAGGCGAACCGCTATCTTTCGTTTCCGTTATTTTTGAAAATTCTACCATTGGCGCGATGACCGACGACCTCGGCCGGTTTTCCTTGCAAAACGATAAAGGATTTTCCAGGCTGTTGATCTCCTCCCTTGGCTACAATAATAAAACAGTTGAACTGAAACCCGGACAGAAAAACGACGCCCTCAACATACAGATACGCCCGGTTTCTTTCGAAATTACCGAAGTAGAGATAAGACCAAACCGCGACAGATACTCACGGAAAGACAATCCGGCTGTCGAACTCATCAAAAAAGTAATTGAGCACAAAGATGAAAACCGCATAGAATCAAGAGACGAATACCAGGTAGAAAGTTACGAAAAACTGACGCTATCCCTGGATAATTTCAACCCGAATTTCGAGAAAAACAAATTCATGAAAAAACTGGATTTCGTAAAAAATTACATCGACACGTCGGAGTTTACAGGAAAACCTATCCTAACCTTGTCTGTCCGTGAAACCCTTTCCGACATCTATTACCGGAAAAATCCGAAAACTACAAAAACAATCATAAAAGCCAAACAAACCGAAGGCATAGACCAATCCCTCGACGAAGGAGGACTTACCTCCAATCTGGAAGAGATATTCCAGGGAATCAACATCTTCGACAACAACATCAATATCCTGTTAAACCGCTTTGTCAGTCCGCTCTCTTCCATCCTGGCCGTATCTTATTACAAATATTACATCATGGATACGGTCGACGTTTCGGGCGATACCTGTGTCGACCTGGCATTTGTCCCCGTCAACAGCCAGAGTTACGGGTTTACAGGCCGGCTATATATCACGCTCGATGGAAAATATTCCGTCAAGCGGGTATTACTGAACGTACCGCAAAATATCAACCTCAACTTCGTCAATAGGCTCCGTATCGACCAGGAATTCAAACAAATGCCGGATAGTACATGGGTATTGGATTCCGAAAATACCTACATCAATTTCTATTTCATCAAAGGGACGCAACAAATCTATGCCCACCAGATGAGAACGTTCGACAAATACGATTATCAGGTAGAAAAACGCGACTCCGTATTCAACCTGTTAGGCCCTCTGCACACTCTCCCGGAATCAACCACCCGCACAGATACATTCTGGATAAACAACCGCCACATTCCGCTCAAGGAAAAAGAAAGTATCCTAAACGAACTGTTGGCCGAACTCCGTAAAATAACGGCTGTCAATGCCATCATAAAAACAGCCGAAATCCTTATCTCAGGCTACATACAAACAGGAAGAAACAAAGAATCAAACCTGTTCGACATCGGGCCGATGAACACAGTTTTCAGCGCCAACCACCTGGAAGGACTGCGCATACGTGTAGGAGGCATGACTACTGCCAACCTCAACCCCCACCTATTTGCCAGTGGATACGCTGCCTACGGTATGGACGACCGGAAGTTTAAATACAATGCCAAACTCACATACAGCTTCGCAAAAAAAGACTACTTCGAAGGCGAACATCCCATCAACAACCTCTCATATTCCCACGAATACGACGTATATACACCCGGACAGGATTTCCTTTTCACCAGCAAAGACAATATGTTTGTCGCTTGGAAAGTAGGTGAACCAGTCACCAAAATGAATTACGTGCGAAAGCATCTGCTGCAATACGACAAAGAATGGACAAACGGACTCTCGCTAAAAACCTGGGCGCGCCATCAAAGCGAAGAAGCAGCCGGAACCCTCGAATACATCCACAAAGATGAACAAGGGGAATTACGCCGTTGGAAAAACATTATCACCTCGGAACTGGGAGTCCAACTACGATTTGCACCCGGTGAACGAGCATATTCCGGACGCGCCGGAAAAGAATCACCCTTCAACCTGTCGAAAGACGCGCCCATCTTCCAACTATCACACCAAGCCGGTTTCAAAAATATATTAAACAGCGATTACACCTACAACCGCACCGAATTTAGCGCCGAAAAACGTATCTGGTTTTCTTCGTTCGGACATCTCGACACACAACTGAAGGCAGGGAAAATATGGAACAAAGTCCCGTTTCCGCTGCTGGCGCTCCCCAACACGAACCAATCAATCACGATACAGCCTGAAGCCTTCCACATGATGCGTGCCTTGGAATTTGTTGCCGACCAATATGTTTCGCTGAGCGCCACCTACTACATGAAAGGTTGGCTGCTAAACCGCATCCCGGGAATCCGCTGGCTCAAATTCAGAGAAGTACTCTCCTTCAATGGCATATACGGAAGCCTCTCCGACAAAAACAATCCAGCCATAAGCAACAACCTGTTCCTTCTGCCCGAAGGAACCATCGGACTCGACAACAAACCCTACATGGAAGTAAGCGCCGGTATTGAAAACATCTTCAAAATACTACGCATCGACTACTACCGTCGCCTCACCCATCTCAACAACCCAAACATCAAAAAAGGCGGTATCCGCATCGCCCTCCGTTTTTCATTCTAAAATCCAATACAAATATGCACAACCGGTTAAAAGACACAAATTCCCCAATAAACCATTCGCCCAACCCCTGGGCGCTCATACCCCTGATAGTATTCCTACTTATCTATCTGCTGGTGTCGATACTCACCGGAGATTTCTACAAAATGCCAGTCACAGTAGCCTTTGTCATAGCCTCAGTAACAGCAGTCGCTATCTCAAAAGGAGGTAAACTCAACAACCGGATTGAACAATTCTGCCGGGGAGCAGCCAATAGCAATATCATGCTCATGGTACTGATATTCATACTGGCCGGCGCTTTTGCTCAAACCGCCAAATCCATGGGAGCCGTCGACGCCACAGTAAATGTAGCCATGTCCATCCTTCCAGGCAACCTGCTCGCCGTAGGAATATTCATAGCAGCTTGCTTCATCTCCATATCCGTAGGAACATCAGTAGGCACAATCGTAGCCTTAGTACCCGTTGCCGTCGGCATAGCCGGAAAAGCCGACATTCCCGAAGCCCTGATGCTGGGAGCAGTCGTCAGCGGAGCCATGTTTGGCGACAACCTCTCATTTATCTCAGACACAACAATTGTCGCCACACGAACCCAAGGATGTCAAATGACCGACAAATTCAAAGTAAACATCCAAATAGCCCTCCCAATCGCCATCACAACAAGCATCATATACACCCTCTTAGGACAAGGCGCCACAAATACCTACACCCCCCAAAGCATCGAATGGATAAAAGTACTACCTTATCTAACCGTATTACTCACAGCCATTTTCGGAGTAAACGTAATGCTCGTCTTGCCCATCGGTATCCTCCTGTCAGGCGCCGTCGGACTACTCACCGGAAGTTTCAACATCTGGGGATGGAACACAGCCATGGGAGAAGGCATCACAAGCATGGGAGAATTAATCATCGTCACCTTGCTCGCCGGAGGAATGTTAGAAATGATACGCTACAACGGAGGGATAGACTGGATAATCCAAAAACTAACCTCCCGCATACATTCGTCAAAAAGAGCAGAAGCAAGCATGGCCGGATTAGTCAGTCTCGCCAACCTATGCACAGCCAACAATACAATCGCACTCATCATGGCAGGACCCATTGCCAAAGACATTGCCGCCAGATTCTACGTAGACCCTCGCCGGAGCGCCAGTATCCTCGACATCTTCTCATGTGTTGTCCAAGGCATTATCCCCTATGGCGCCCAACTACTAATGGCCGCCGGACTAGCCAACGTCTCCCCCATCGCCATCATGCAACACCTCTATTACCCATACCTGCTGGGAATAGGCGCCTCACTCGCCATCATCTTCGGATTTCCCCGCAAATACAGTCAAACACATACACACCCTTAAATACACACACCCATGAAACACTTTATGATTCTCCCCCTCCTCACCCTATGCCTCACCACGTGCAACAAAACCTCTCCATATAAAGAATATATGGAAAACAGTATGCAAACATCCATCCGATGGCGCGACAACACAACAGGAATATGGGAAACCGCCGGTTGGTGGAACTCAGCGAATCTACTAACCACCGTAATCCGCTACTCCGAAGTAAAAAAAAGCGACGACCTATACCCCCTGATCGACGACATCTACACAAAAGCAAAACACTACCAAACAGGAATCGACTCCACAGGAACACCCACATATTGCAACAACTTCATCAACGATTACTACGACGACGAAGCCTGGTGGGCACTCGCCTGGATAGAAGCACACAAAATCACCAAACAAAAAAAATACCTAGACATGGCCAAAACAATCTTTGATGATTTAACAACCGGCTGGGACGAAACATGCAATGGAGGCATCTATTGGAAAAAAAATCCCCTCCATTACAAAAACTCCATCGCCAACAACCTATTCTCATTAACAGCCATACGACTCTACAAAGCAACAAAAGAAAATAAATACGCAGAATGGTTCGAAAAAAATGTAAACTGGTACCTACAAACCGGCATGATAAACACAACCACATATCAGGTAGAAGACGGAACAAACGAAAACTGTGAACCCAACCGCAACCAACACTACACCTACAACCAGGGAGTGGCTATCGCCGTACTAACAGAAGCCTATCTCCACAACAACGAAAAACAATACCTGGAACTCGCCGGGAAAATCGCCCAATCCACAATAACCAGCCAACTGGTCACACAAGAAGGAATCCTTCGCGAAATGCGCCCCGAAATAGATAAAAGCAACGACGGAGTACAGTTCAAAGGCATCTTTATCCGCCACATAAGCCTCCTCTACCACATCACAAAAGACCCCGTTTATAAAAATTTTATAATCAAAAACGCCGAATCGATCACCACAACCAACTACGATAAAACATCCAAAAGCTTCAGTTACCACTGGCACGGGCCATACATCGAACCAAATGCCGCCGCCAACTCATCCGCGCTCGAATGTATAATAGAAGCATACGACCTAACAAAATAAACCCACAAATACCTACAAAAGAAGGATGCCCAAAAGCATCCTTCCTCATCAATACCTGATTTGTCTTACAGGAAAAATTAATTACCCAAAGCCTTAGTTGCCGCGTTCGCCAACCTCTCACCCAAAGCAGCAAACCTCTCCGCCTGGGCAGGAGTCAAATCCTGCATCTCCTTCTGAAGTTGTCCAGAAATCTCAGTTATCTCCTGAGCTAATTTAGCATACTCTTCCATAGCCTCAGTACTTTCACCGGTCAATTTGCCTTCTTCGTACATCTCAACCACCCTATTAACTATAGCCTCATACCTAGCCAACACTTCATTATCTTCAGCAGGAACAGCCACCTCAGCCTCAGGAACCACTGCCTCAGCCTCAACAGCCGACGCATCTTCCGACGCAGGTTTATCACTTCCTTTCCCACCACAAGCCACAAAAGACAGGCTCAACACAAAAACGGCAAACATCAAATAGACTTTCTTCATTTCTTTTTGCTTTAAATTAATAAATCGAGGCGCAAATGTATATCAAAAGAAACTACGTGATACATTTCTTTTCAAAAAAAATTATAAAACCCATGATAAAACTAAAGAAAAGTCACCCATATACAAGCAAACACCCTCCCAAAAACACAAAGCCCCCACTTTCGACCTATCTCCGATATACCTCCGACGTACAACAACAAAAACAAAGTAAAAACAAACCAAGAATACTATAAATATAATAATAACTTTTTGAAAAAATCAAAACAACACCCCAATAAATAAACATAAATCCCTTATCTTTGGAGAGACAATTTATAAGCCATCTCAATCACAATATGGAATTAATTCTCCCCGGAAAACTAAACACCAACTCCCCGGTTACATTAGACACTAGGATACTAGTTGTCATTGGCGCCAACGGAGCAGGTAAAAGTTCATTCGGAAAAGACCTGACAGAGCGCTATGCCAAACAAGCCGAATACATATCCGGCATGCACTCACTCTTCCCCACCCCACAAAACGAAACATCAACCGAAATAAAAGAACCAAACCATTTGCACGAAACAATAATCAGGCAACTCCTTTCGCCACGCCACCTGCCGGCATACGAAAAACTAATCCACAAACTGCAAAAAGAAGAATTTGACATAGCCGTCAACTACAAAGAAACATGTAAAACTAACCCATCACTACCACCCCCCGCCACAAAAATAGACCAAATACAAACCATCTGGGAAAAAATGTTCCCGCAAAACCGCCTGATACGCAAATCAGGCTTCATTGAAATCACCTCCGCAAGCCGCAACGGAGAAATATACACACCCGAACGGATGAGCGACGGCGAAAAAATCGTCTTCTACCTCATCGGAGCCGTACTATCCGCACAGCCAAACGCACTGCTCATCATCGAAGAACCGGAAATACTACTACACGACTCCATCAAAAACACCCTTTGGGACGAAATAGAAGCCATGCGCCCAGATTGCACATTCGTCTATCTTACACACGACATCCACTTCGCCACCTCGCGAGAAGATGGAAGATGCCTCTGGATCCGCTCATATGACGCCGGCAACCACATCTGGGACTACGTATTAATAGAAGACAACGACAATTTCCCCGAAGAACTATACATCGAACTACTCGGTAGCCGCAAACCCATCCTCTTCATCGAAGGAACAAACACAAGCAGCATCGACTACCGACTCTACCCACTCATCTTCCCCGATTATCTGGTAAAACCAATGGGAGGATGCCAGAAAGTAATAGAAACAACCAAAGCATTCCGGCAGTTAAACGACTTCCACCTCCTCGACTCGATGGGAATCATCGACCGCGACAGACGGACACAAGGCGAAATTGCCCACCTCCACGAACAACGCATCTTTGTCCCCGACGTAGCCGAAGTAGAAAACCTACTCCTACTCAAACCTATAATAAAAGTCGTAGCCCACCGTCTGATGAAAGATCCCGCTCAAGTATTCGATCTAGTAAAAGAAAATGTCATCAAACTATTCGAAAAAGAACTGGAAACACAAGTAATCCTCCATGCACGACACCGCGTAAGAAAGAAACTAGAAACAGCAGTAGACCGGAAAATTACAACAATAGAAGAACTCGCAGAACATGTCGACGGAATCAGGGAAACCATCCATGTACACGATATTTACAACGGCATAAAAGAAAAATTCATACAATATGCCGAAACAAAGAATTACGAAAAAATTCTACTGGTCTACAATCAAAAAGGAATGCTGCCACAAAGCCAACTATGCAAAATCTGCGGCATCAGTAATAAAGAAAGCTATCTGAACCTGGTTCTGTCCATCTTAAAAGAAAACGGGCCAGACGCCGGAATTATCCGCGACACAATTAAAGAATCATTAGGTATGTAACTTATAAAAATACAAATGCGCACCCCATCATTACAATACTTATATTTACAAAAGCCGGTAACGATGATCGTCATCATCTGCACCCTCTCCGTACTGCCTTGGATTGGCATAGGTGATTTCTCAACCAAAGGAGAACCACGCGAAGCCGCCGTAGCCATATCTATGCTCGAATCAGGCAACTGGATTTTACCCAAAGTATACACCGACGAATTTGCCTACAAACCTCCCATGGCACACTGGCTAATGGCTCTATTTTCATTACCACAGGGATATGTATCCGAGTTTACGGCCCGCCTCCCGTCCGCTCTGGCATTCATTCTATTGATGGGATTCACCCTGTTCTTCTTTGGCGAACGGATCAAATTCCAGGAAGCATTTATTGCTACCCTGCTACTGCTTACCTGCTTCGAAATACACCGTGCGGGAATGACAACCCGTGTAGACATGCTGCTCACTATGTTTACGGTATTAGGACTCTACACGCTATACCGGTGGGAAAACCGGCTACACCTAAAAGGATTGCCCGTCATTATCCCCTTCCTGTTAGGCTGTGCGGTTCTGACAAAAGGACCGGTAGGCATTATTCTTCCCCTGTTTGTTTTCGGTGTATATTTACTGGTACTAAGAAAGCATCCGTTAAGAACCATCTTTAAAGCGCTCCTTTACATAGGAGTATCATCATGCTTCCTTCCCCTCATATGGTATGTAGCCGCCTGGAAGCAGGGAGGCGACGATTTCCTCAACGTAGTCCTGGCCGAAAACTTCGGACGCTTTTTCCACCTGAACAATCTAGACATCCAGTATGATTTAGGCCATGAAAATGGGTCGTGGTATAATTTCGCGACAATTGCCGCCGGTTTCATTCCCTGGACAATCTTCTTTCTCATCTCCCTATTCGGACTAAAACTAAAATTCCCAAAGAAATCATTCAAGCAAATACTAAAAGACACATGGGCAAACATCCGTTCGATGGAAAAAATAAAGCTCTTTAGCCTGGTAGCCTTGGTCTGTATCATCTTTTTCTATTCCATACCCACTAGCAAGCGGAGTGTATACCTAATGCCCGCCTACCCCTTCATCGCTGTATTCCTGGCACAATATACCATCTATATTACAGAATACCGGACATTGGCAACACGTATATTCGCCGGTTTTCTGGCCGGCATTACGAGTATTGTACTGCTTGTGGCTACCCTGATAACAGGAGGAATAAACCCGGTTGCCATCGTGAGCCAATATACCAAACGCGCCTCCACATTAGAGACAGTCGGGATGGTAGCCGATTCATTCTGTTCCCCTTACTGGTTGACGATTGTCATTCTGCTGATCGTATTAATTGCGTTAATTTCCGTATTCTGTCAAATGTCGAAAAAGATAAATATCAAAATGCTTTATGCTACCATTTTCCTGGTGTTTTCTATCAATCTGGTAGTCGACGGCGTCATCATGCGGGGAATACGGAAAGGTAGTTCATCTCGTCCCTTTGCAGAACAAATCCTCAAAGATTATCCATTAAACAAAAACAATACCTACGTGATGAATAATCTGAAAGAATACCGCAATTTATACGGGTTGAACTTCTATATGGGCAACATGTTCCACAATTTTGAAAAAGAGATGCCCGAATCCGGTTATTTCTTAGCAGGAGAAAAGGAAATGGAAAAAGTATTAAGCAACTACGGAAAGAATTATACATTCAATATGCTGACCTCCACCGGATACCGGATAAGTGAACTAAAGCAAGCAATCGGGCTTTATCAATTCAGCAGGAAATAAATCCCCTCATATATCCATGCAGACTAATAGAAACTGCCCTCACTTCTTTTGACAGAAAGTGAAGGCAGAAGGGTGTGCAATCAATTTAATATAGACTGTAAACGTAAACTTCTCTTCAGGTTGGTTTTTATTTTTAAAAAGTAAATTTTTCAAGTCAGGCCCCGGACAAACGCCCTATGGAGGCATTTGTCTATATAACATGTGAAACACAGATTTGCTCATCACTTTCATTTTAATTAATAACAAGGATAGATTTTTTAAGTTTTTAGCGTCATTTTGAACGATTCCATCCAACATTTACAACTCAGATGCTGTTATTATATATAGAATCTTCAACTTCGTGATTATTCTATACAATAATTAGATTGCGCAAGCATATCTCCATTATTACTATTTTTGCAACAAATTATTTACGCTAAGATGAACATATACTTACCTCAGATTATTGCGACTACAATTACGATCATTTTATTACCTGTTTCAAGACGCATAGCAAAGAAGCTGGTTGTGAAGTACGGGCAATTAATACATAAATCCGAATTACGTATCATACAAATGAAACGGATAATCTACATCCTGTTGAATGTGACATTCGTATTTATATTAGCTATTATATGGGGAATCAATCCCCACAACCTGTTGTTGGGATTATCTTCCATTTTTGCAGTAATAGGGGTAGCCATGTTTGCCCAATGGTCTGTCTTGAGCAATATCACAGCAGGGATTATCATGTTCTTTACTGCTCCTTTTGGCATTGGCGACCGTATTCATATTATTGATAAAGATTTACCTATAAAGGCTATCATAGAAAACATACAAACATTCTATACCCATATCCGTACAGACAATAATGAACTAATCGTAATCCCAAACAATCTCTTTCTTCAAAAGATTGTCTCGGTAATTAAAGACGAAGATATGGCGGATGAATAAACGAAGCCTTACCGCTTAGCCTTCTATTATACGCTGGCGGATTACCTCATATATCATAATAGATGAAGCTACAGATACATTCAAAGAACCAATTGTTCCAAACTGAGGTATCTTAACAATATTATCACAGATACGTAAATTATCCGGCGACACACCCGTATCTTCCGCCCCCATTATAATAGCAACAGGAACATCGTATGGTATGGCCGTATAATTATCCACAGCCTTTTCGGTAGCAGCAACTACTTTTATCCCACTTTCCTTGAGGAAACGGATAGACTGGTTGATATTCTTCTCTTTACAGACAGGTAAAACATGCAATGCCCCGGCAGAAGTTTTAATAGCATCGGCATTCACCGTTACACTTCCTTTGGCCGGTATTACAATGGCATCTACCCCGGCGCATTCGCATGTGCGGGCAATCGCCCCAAAGTTGCGTACATCCGTAATCCCATCCAACAGAACAATAAACGGAGACTTTCCTTGTTCATAAACAAATGGAACAATATCTTCCAGTCGGTGATATGTTATGGCCGGTACAAAAGCAATCACGCCTTGGTGATTCTTTCGGGTAAGACGATCCAAACGTTCGGCAGGAACACGTTGTACAGGAATATCCCGTCCCCTTAAAACCTGGAATAATTCTTTAGATAGGTCACTTTGCAGCTCTCGTTTAACAAGTATCTTATCAATTTCTTTATCTGACTGTATAGCTTCAATTACGGCACGAGTACCGAAAATCATTTCGTTTTCCTTCATATAATTGCTATTAAAGTTTGAGAAGTTCACGCGCATTAGCCATAGATGCTTCGGTAAGTGTTGCCCCGCTTAGCATCCGCGCTACTTCTGTAATACGCTCATTATTTGTTAATTTTTTTATTTGTGTGATTGTTTGTTCGGCTGTGTCTTGCTTGTAAACAAAATAATGTTCTTTCCCTTTGGAAGCAATCTGAGGCAAATGGGTGATAGCAATTACCTGCATCTTATTTCCTAGTTCTTGCATAATATCTCCCATCTTATCAGCGATATCTCCGGAAACGCCCGTATCCACTTCGTCAAAGATAATAGCCGGGAGTGCCGTAAACCCGGCAATCATCGCCTTAATGCAAAGCATCAAACGGGAAATTTCACCTCCGGAAGCTGTCTGGGCCACTCGTTCAAGTTCACCGCTTTTATTAGCAGAGAACATAAAGCGGACATCATCCATACCATCACTTTCCGGTTCGGACTTCTCTACAAAATCTATCCGGAAACGTGTATTTGGCATTCCTAACGGAGACAGTTTTCCCATCAGTTCTTTTGAGATAGTATCCGAAGCTTTCTTGCGCTTTATACTTATTTGCAATGCTTGTTTTTTTAGTTCCGTAAAGGATGTGTCGCATTGGTTGGTTAATAGTTGGATTTGTTCGTCAAACGATTCTATTTCTGTCAGTTGTGTTGCGTACTGAGCTTGCAACGCTAATAGTTCTTCAACAGTCGACACCTTATGTTTCTGCTCCAATGAATAAAGGATATTCAGGCGATCGTTTACCCATTGCAGACGGTCGGGGCTGAATTCGATGTCTTCTTTCAATGTACTTGTTTCCGAAGCCAAATCATTCAAATCAATAAAAGCTGTGCGCAACCTTTCGGTTATTTCTTTAGCTTCAGGGAAATATCCTTCGAGAGAATCGGCCGTTGAAAGCGCTTCTTTAATGAGTTGTACTCCTCCCCGCTCCTCTCCATTCAATAACTCGGTTATTTTGTATAATGAACCTTTTATCTCCTCCGCATGTGAGAGGGTTTTCAATTCTCTTTCCAATTCGGCTTGTTCACCTTCTATCAGTTTGGCATCTGTTAATTGGTCTAATTGGAAACGGAGATAGTCTTCATCTTGTTTGGCTTGAGACGCTCTCTCTAAAAGCTCTTTCAATTGCTTTTCCAACGACTGGTAATGGGAATACTCTTTTTTATATTGGGCAAGCAATAATTCGTTTTGAGCCATTACATCCACAACTCTTAGCTGAAACTTATTATCAGCCAATAACAGGTTTTGATGTTGGGAATGGATATCAATCAACCGATTACCCAGTTCCTTCATCACATTCAAAGCAGCAGGTGAATCATTTACAAAAGCACGGGATTTACCGGATGCAAACAGCTCACGGCGAAGAAGGCAAGTATTTGTATCATATTCCAGGTCATTTTCAATAAAAAAAGGCTCTAATTGATACGTTGAAATATCGAATTCGGCTTCAATGATACATTTATCTTCTCCGTTTTTAATACTTTTGCTATCAGCACGTTGCCCAAGTACCAATCCTAAAGCACCCAAGATAATGGATTTTCCGGCACCTGTTTCTCCGCTAATTACCGTAAACGAATCGTTAAACCGGATATCAAGGTTGTCTATTAATACATAATTCTTTATGTATAAGGATCTCAACATAACTCATTATCGTTTTAAGGCTTCAAAACGAGTAGTTTCCGTAGGATAAAGATTGGAAAGCATCTCAAATCCGCTTTGTTTTTCCTGTGCATTTGCTTTGGAATAAGTCGCCACTATCTCGTCTAATTTAGCATCAGAAAACATTTGTAACAATATTGATGTAGGACGGTTTCTTTTGTATTCTTCCAATGCAGGCAAAACACCCAGGAGCGTCGTTCGTCCACGGTCGGCATTAGCTGCCATTTCGTCTAATCCTTTTCGATGGTATGTATACCACATATCGCGGAAAGGATTACCTTGATTCTCTGTTATGGCTGTGATAATCGCATGGCGGTTACGGTTGCTGTCGAATGCTCGCCAACCATTCCAACTTGGTTGAGATTGGCATAAATTCACAATTTGTTGGGCTTGCTGAAAAAAAACGGTTCCGCCTTTAGGTGAAAAACTATCAAAATCGAATCCCAAAATCAAATAGACATAATAAACAATCGTTGCCGTCAGATTACTTTGCAACGTATTCTCAGCATATTCCAATGGCGAAAATTCGATATACTCAAAGTCTAGTTGTACATCGCGGAAGTTTAATGTGGTTGTCGCATAGCTTGAATTATACACCGGGCGGCGCGCTTGTATTTGTATCTCTGATTTAAAATTGTCACCATCACGCTCATTTATGATAATTGTCATCATGCAATCAATCTTTTCATTCACGGAAAAGGTAGCGTCCGTCCATTTCCGATTGTTCACAAATTCCATTAATGCTGTTTGCAAAGAGGTATATATTTGTTTACTTCCCTGAACTTTATCACTGTTTATCGTTATACGGGCATTTATTTCCTGCGCCTCTGCCGCAAACCCCACAACAAAAAACAAAACAAGAAACAATATTTTCTTTCCTATTTTCATTTTATTATTGAAATCAATTTATTAACAATATCCAAGGCAACAGCTTTTTTATCCTTAAGTGGATAATTTGTAACATTTCCTTCGTTATCAACAATACTGATTTTATTGGTATCTACACGAAAACCTGCTCCTTGTTCATTCAGTGAATTCAATACTATAAAATCAAGGTTCTTTCTAGTTAATTTGCTTTTGGCATGCGCTAATTCATTATTTGTTTCCAAAGCAAATCCCACCAATGTTTGATTATCCCTCTTCATTGCGCCAAGTGAAGCGGCAATATCCTTATTGGGAACCAGATGAAGCATCATTTCATTTTTACTCTCCTTCTTTATTTTTTCCTGCGATATTGTTTCTGGACGATAGTCGGATACGGCAGCACATAAAATAGCTGCATCTACCTTAGGAAACAAAGATACAGCAACCTGATACATTTCGTCGGCTGACTCAATATTGATACGTTTAATATTTGGATGTGAAATTGTCAATGACACAGGTCCAGCGATTAATAATACTTCAGCCCCTTTGTGAGCACAAACCTCCGCAAGCGCAAAACCCATCCTACCGGAAGAATAGTTCCCTATAAAACGCACCGGGTCTATCTTCTCATACGTAGGTCCAGCCGTTATCAGAATCTTTTTTTTTTGAAGGTTGTTCTGCAGTGATTCGAAGAACTCTTCTAAACGATTGATAATGACATCCGGTTCTTCCATCCTGCCCTTTCCTATTAAATGGCTGGCCAGTTCACCTTCGGCAGGTTCGATAATGTTATTACCAAACGAGCGGAGCTTATCCAAATTTCGCTGGGTAGCCGGATGGGCTAACATATCCAAATCCATAGCCGGTGCAACAAATACAGGGGCTTTACACGACAAATAAGTAGTAATAAGCATATTATCGGCAATGCCATTAGCCATTTTTCCGATAGTGGAAGCAGTAGCAGGAGCTATCAACATGGCATCCGTCCAAAGCCCTAAATCAACATGACTGTTCCAAGTTCCATCGCGATTAGAGAAGAAATCACTGATAACGGGTTTCCTACTCAATGTAGAAAGTGTAAGCGGTGTAATGAATTCCTTTCCGGAAGGGGTTATGACCACCTGAACTTCCGCACCTTTTTTTATCAATCCGCGAATGATAGAAGCTGATTTATAGGCTGCTATACTTCCTGTTATCCCTAATATGATTTTTCTGTTTTTCAACATACATTCATTCAAAACGTTGAAACGTAAAAATTAAACGTTTCCATATCATCATTTATTACAATCGTAGCTTTAAAATTTCACGAGCTATAGGGGCATCTATACTGGCATGTTCACCTAATTTCCACCCCATTTGTATTATTGGTTCTATCAATTTATCTAAATCAGATTCTTTTATTCCATATTCGTTTAAACGGGTTCTTAGACCCATATCACGGAAAAACAGTTCAACTATTTTGATTGTTTCTTCTACTCGTTCGGATATACTTCCACTTGTTATGCCAAACACAGAGGCTCCTAAACGAAGCATTTTTTCTTCTTTTTCTTTTTGTAAATATTGCATGACACCAGGAAGGACAACCGCTAATGTTTCCGCATGGTCTAATCCGAATTGTGCCGTCAGTGCATAACCAATACGGTGTGACGACCAATCCTGAGGTACTCCCTGCCCTATCCAACCGTTCAAAGCATTCGTAGCAGCCCACATCAGGTTAGCACGGATATCATAATCGCAA
Organism: Tannerellaceae bacterium; assembly: GCA_031255855.1. Classification (GTDB taxonomy): domain Bacteria; phylum Bacteroidota; class Bacteroidia; order Bacteroidales; family Tannerellaceae; genus DFXE01. The sequence continues at coordinate 155,018 of JAIRRS010000101.1, forward strand.
GGATTAGCTAGTACCTTTCGTCCTTCTTCTACGATGATCTTCATCAAGCTCTCAGCAAAAGCATCCTGAACCTTCGCATTTACCGGATAAGTAAGGTATTGTTCAATCACATGAATGAATGAATCCACCACTCCATTTGCTACCTGACGAGCAGGCAACGAATAAGTTACTTCCGGATCCATTATTGCAAACTGTGAAAATATAAGTGGACTAGCAAAGTTGAGTTTCTTCCCTATAGAAACACGGGAGATTACCGCCCGTTCATTCATCTCGGAACCTGTAGCTGCCAACGTTAATACCGCCCCTAACGGCATCGCCCTCTTGATTTCATTTCCTTTAGAAAGGATATCCCAAGGGTCACCCTCGAAAGGAACAGCAGAGGCAATAAATTTAGTTGCATCAATCACAGAACCTCCACCTACGGCAAGAAGGAAATCTATTTTCTCTTTTTTTACAAATTCTACAGCTTGCATGCAGGTCTCGTAATGTGGATTAGCTTCTATTCCTGGGAATTCCGCAAAACGAAAATCTTTCAATGCACCAATCACCTGCTCATATATTCCATTTTTCTTGATACTTCCTCCGCCATAAATCATTAAAACTTTAGCATCTCTGGGTATCAATGTAGACAAACGGGCGATTGTTCCTTTCCCGAAAACTACTTTTACAGGATTACAGAACGTGAAATTATTCATTCTTATTTTGAATTAAAACCTCTCAGTTTGATTTCAGTAAATATTTTTTTTGTGTTGAGCGTAAAGTCGCCATTCATAATCCAAGCATAATAGCTGGGGTCTTTTTGCAACACATCCGTCACTAATTGACCTTTATATTTTCCGAAGTTAATAACTTCCTCCCTTTTATCGTTGTAAATCATCCGCCCGGCAAAATCTACGTTATTGTTGTAACTTGAATATTCGGACAAGAAAGTCACATCGTTTTTCAAATCCGGATATCGGTCTAATTGAGCTTTCAATATCTCATACGTAGCTATTGTATCAGCCTCAGCCGTATGGGCATTCTCCAATTCTTTGTTACAATAGAATTTGTAAGCAGCCGACAAGGTACGTTGTTCCATCTTATGGAAAATAGTTTGTACATCTACAAATTTCCGGCGATTCAAGTCAATATCTACATTGGCACGTAGAAATTCTTCGGCAAGCATGGGAATATCGAAACGGTTCGAGTTGAAACCTGCTAAGTCACATCCTTCAATCTGTACTGCCAATGATTTGGCAATTTCTTTAAAAGTTGGACAATCCTTTACGTCTTCATCTGAAATGCCGTGTATGGCTGTCGATTCAGGAGGAATCGGCATATCGGGATTGATACGTCTTGTTTTCGTTTCTTCCTTCCCGTTCGGGTGTACTTTTACAAACGAAATCTCAACAATGCGGTCTTTTACAATATTAATACCCGTTGTCTCCAAATCAAAGAAGACCAACGGGTTCCTTAAGTTTAGTTGCATTTATTACGTATTAGTCGTTCAACATCATCGGCATGAGTAACATCAGAACTTCTTCGTTTTCTTCGTTTTCGATTGGAAGTATAACGCCTGCGCGAGAAGGGTCGGCCAGTTCAAGTATAATATCTTCCGAGGCTATATTACCCAATATTTCAATCAAGAAAGTAGCCTTGAAACCAATCTTCAATTCAGTACCGTCGAACTGACATGTTATTTTTTCTTCCGCAGAGATAGAGAAATCAATATCTTGTGCCGAAATAATCATTTCATTAGCTGTTAAATGCAATTTCACAAGACTGCTTGCTGCATTGGAAAATACAGCCACACGTTTCAATGCGTTATGAAGAGAGATACGGTCTACTGTCACTTTATAAGGGTTTTCCTGCGGAATCACACTGTCGTAGTTCGGATAACGTCCTTCTATCAAACGACAAACCATTTCAAAGTTTGGAGAAAAAATGTAAGCATTGTTATCGTCGAATTTTATTTGGATAGGAGCAGACTCCTTCGCCAATACACTTCTTAACAAATTAGCCGGTTTTTTTGGTAAAATAAAAGATGCTTCCTCGTTTGATTGGACAGAAAGATTACGCAATCGTGCCAGTTTATGCCCATCCGAAGCAACAAATGTTAAGTCGTCTTTATGTATATCAAAATAAATACCATTCATTACCGGTCGCAATTCGTCGTCGGCAGTTGCAAAAAGCGAACGGCTGATACCATTCAGCAACGTTTGTGCATCTATTGTAATAGATATATTGGTTTCGTTCAATGGTTTTTGTTGCGGATAGGCATCTCCGGGTTGACCGATAAAATTATATTGTCCGTTTTCAAAATGCACATCTATCGCTAAGTTATCATCATTGATAACGAAATTGAGTGGTTGTTCAGGGAGTTCTTTTAATGGTTCAAGCAATATCTTGGCAGTTACAGCAAATTTTCCAGAACCTTCCGCATTCATTACATTGACAGAAGTAACCATTCGCGTTTCGGCATCCGAAGCTGTGACAGTAAGTTTATTACCCTCTAAATCAAAAAGGAAACTATCCAGAATAGGTAAAGAGTTCTTAGACGCGATAACTTTGCTTATCGACTGCAAACGAGACAATAGTGCCGTGCTTGATACATCAAACTTCATAGCTTATTAATTATTTATTGATTATTTTCCATTTCTAAATTAAGCAGAACAAAAATAAGAAATTATTTCTATTAAGCGGAATACGCCTGAAAAAATATGAATCATGTTCTTATAAAAATAACACACGCCCGAAATTATTTACGTCACGTCCTGATATAAAGGCATAAAAAAACTTCCTCTGATAGTGGGAGGAAGTTTTTCAATATTTCATATTACTCGATTATTTCGCGAAATAGTCTTTAACAGCTTCGTTAGGAATCATTTCTTCCTGAAAGATATAAGCTCCTGTTTTCGGAGACTTCACCATTTTAACAACTTTGGAATATGTGCGGCCTTCACCTTTCTTAAATGTTGCAACTGCTTTTTTTGCCATCGTTTAAAATCTCCTATTATTTAATTTCTTTATGTAAAGTTACTTTTTTCAATATTGGATTGTATTTTTTCAATTCCAAACGTTGAGTTGTATTCTTTCTGTTCTTCGTTGTAATATATCTTGACGTACCCGGCATACCACTTTCTTTATGCTCTGTACATTCCAAAATAACCTGCACTCTATTACCTTTCGCTTTCTTTGCCATCGTTTATTTCCTCCAATTAAGCATTAACACCTTTTATTTCAATCAAATAGCCTTTTTGTACAGCATTTTTAATTGCTGCATCCAAACCGAGTTTGTTAATGGCACGTAAACCCGCGGCAGAAATATTCAGGCTTATCCATTGGTCTTCTTCCACCCAGTAGAACTTCTTTGTAAACAAATTTACATTGAACTTACGCTTTGTTTTTTTATTAGAGTGGGCAACGTTGTTGCCAACCATTGCTTTCTTTCCTGTAATCTGACAAATCTTAGACATCTCTATCTTATTTTTATTATTTACAATATAAAATGAATACCATTCTCACAATCAGGGCGCAAAGTAAAGCATAAAAATTAATTTACACAACTTTTTAGCTAAACAAAATGCATAAAAAATCCCTTTTTCGAACTAGCATCACGAACAGAACAAAAGATTATTTTCGAATGAATCCATGCAGATCGTATCTTACGGGGTATGAAAATGCGAAATTATTCTTTTTAATTTATAGCATGATAGTGACTTTTTACTTTTCTATCCATGAAATAATCGTGTCGTCCATAGGGCTTGTTTGGGGAGGAAGTGAACCGATCCAATTGCCATTTTCGTCAATCATGAATTTTTGGAAATTCCAAGTTACTTCGGCATCTTTTATTCCGTTTTCACTTTTTTCCGTCAACCATTTATATAAAGGAGCTTTGTCTTCTCCCACAACCGATATCTTCGACATCAATGGAAAAGTGACGCCATAGTTTAAACGGCAGAATTCTTTAATTTCTTCATTAGAACCCGGCTCTTGCTCTTTAAAGTTATTGGCAGGAAACCCAATGATAGTAAATGCATCACTACCATATTTTTCATATAAAGCCTGTAGTTGTTCGTATTGGGGAGTCAATCCGCATTTGGAAGCTACATTTATTATCAATACTTTTTTCCCTTTCAACTGCGATAACGATAATTCTTCACCATCAATTGTTTGAACAGTAAAATCGTAGAAACTTCTATTTTGTGCCATTATCGAAACCGACAGCATAACTGCCATAATGAAAAGAATGTATGTCTTCATAATTATACCTTAATTTAAAAAATGTATATACACAGAACAAAAATAGCAAAAAAACGTTCTGATTGATTATTTTTCCTGAAAATAATACTCCGACAATATTTTCTTTACCTTTTCGGGAGCCATCCGTCCAAATACTTTTCCGGCTATGGAAATCACAGGGGCAAGTCCACAAGCTCCTATGCAACGTAGGCAATCCAAAGAAAACAATCCGTCGGATGTTGTTTCCCCTACCTTTATATCAAGCTGCCTTTCCAATTCTTCCAATATTTTCTCTGCTCCTTTGACATAACAGGCTGTCCCCATGCAAATGGAAATAGGATATTTTCCATTGGGTGTCATCGTAAAAAAAGAATAAAAGGAGACAACACCATACACCTTAGACACTGGTATATCCAACTTTGAAGCAATAACCTCTTGCACTTCCGGTGGCAAATATCCCAATGTACCTTGAGCGGCATGGAGAATATTAATCAATTCGCTGGCATCATTACTATATTCTCCACAAATAGCATGAAGTTTGTCTATTTTCGATTGAGATAGATATAGTGCTTCCATTGTTTTTATTCTTTATTTGTTTCTTCTTCCAAAATGCTTACTATCTCTTTCCGGTCGAAATAATGGGTGTGTAGGAGCCTATGCGACAAAGATCCGCAAGGTTCGCCCAAATATTCCTTATATAGCTGTATAACATATGGATTCTCATGGCTCTTCCGGATCGTTTTTTCCTTGTCTACCCGATACAATGCAGATGCACGCTTATGAAGTACATCCATACTCCCTTTGTGGAATGGTTGTCCGCCTCCTCCAATACAGCCACCAGGGCAAGCCATCACTTCAATTGCATGGTAAAGGGAAGTGCCGTTCTTTACTTCTTCAATTAATTTACGGGCATTCCCCAACCCATGTGCTATTCCGATTTTCAATGGTAAACCATCAAAATCTATTGTTGCCCTACGGATACTTTCAAGTCCACGTAATTCCTCGATATCAATCTTTTCCAAAGATTTCTTTGTATATAGTTCGTAAGCTGTACGGCAAGCCGCTTCAATAACTCCCCCAGTAGTACCGAAAATAATAGACGCACCTGTAGATTCACCAAATGGCCGATCAAAATCGCTATCCTGCAGATCTTCAAAATTGATATTCGCATAACGTATCAGACGTGCCAATTCGCGGGTATAGATAGAGATATCCACATCTGGGTTATTGCCGACGGCAAATTCGGTTCTGCTTGCTTCGTACTTCTTGGCAAGGCAAGGCATTATGGATACTACAACTATTTTTTTTCTGTCTACTCCTAACTTATCGGCAAAATAGTTTTTGGTAATGGCTCCGAACATTTGTTGGGGACTTTTGGCTGTAGAAAGATTTCCCAACAGTTCAGGATAATGCTGCTCTACGAAACTTACCCAACCCGGGCAGCAACTCGTCATCAGCGGAATCTTTACTTCCTTGTCTCCACTCAAATATTTAGTCAGGCGTTGGAGTAGCTCCGTACCTTCTTCCATAATAGTAAGGTCTGCCGCAAAATCAGTATCGAAAACGTAATCAAAACCTAAATAACGAAGGGCAGATACCATCTTGCCTGTTACTATGGTTCCAGGTTCAAACCCAAAATCTCTTCCAAGTGCCGTACGAATGGCCGGAGCAGTCTGGGCAATCACAATCTTATCCGGATCGGCCAAAGCATTCAACACCTCTTGCTGATTACTTCTCCCGCTTAATGCATTTACAGGACAAATAGACACACACTGCCCGCAATACGAACATGTACTTCCTTTCATATCCTTTTCAAACGCCGTAGATACTGCCGCCTCGAATCCTCGATGTACCGCAGTAAGGGCTCCTACGGTTTGAATATTATTACACATGGTTTCACAACGGCGGCACATGACACATTTATTCATGTTCCGGACTATTGACGGACTATTGTCTATCGGGAATACCGATTGTTCACCCATATATCGTACTTCACGGATTCCTAAATCATGTGCCACAGTTTGCAGTTCGCAATACCCGTTCTTACTACACGTAAGACATTCCGACGGATGATTCGACAGTATCAATTCCATAACTGTACGACGGGCATTCATCACACGCGCCGTATATGTTTTAACAACCATGTCATCCATGCATTCCGTTTTGCAAGCTGGAGCTAAATTTCTTCTTCCTTCAACTTCTACTACGCAAATACGGCACGAACCTGGATTATTTTCATAGTTCAAATCTTCCAGTTTCATGTGGCAAAGGGTAGGAATCCGGATGCCTATACTTTTCGCTGCTCCGAGAATGGTAGTTCCTTTGGGCACTTCCAATTCTTTTCTGTCTATCGTTACCTTTACAGTTTCCATTTGTCAACGCTTAAGTTTTAATGAACATATACGGCATCAAACTTGCATTTTTCCAAACATGCTCCACAACGGACACAAATTGTCGGGTCGATAACGTGCGGAGCTTTCCGTTCACCTTTAATCGCATCTACCGAGCAAGCACGCGAACACAGTGTACAGCCCGTACATTTATTCGGGTCGATAAAATACTGGGTCAGCTTCCCGCATTGATGAGAAGGGCAAAACTTGTCATGTATATGCGTAATATATTCATTGTGAAAATTATCCATCGTAGATAATACCGGATTGGGAGAAGTCTGCCCTAATCCACACAAAGCCGTATCTTTTATGACTAACGCCAGGTTACGGAGTTTTTCCAAATCTTCTTCTTCACCGTTGCCCGAAGTGATTTTCTGCAACATTTCGTGCAAGCGTTTATTCCCTATTCGGCAAGGAGAACATTTTCCACAAGATTCTTCAACCGAAAAGTCCAGATAAAACTGCGCCATAGCAACCATACAGTCATCTTCGTCCATGACAATCATACCGCCCGAACCCATCATAGAACCTGCCGCCAATAAATTATCATAGTCTATAGGCAAGTCGAGGTGTTTCTCTGTAAGGCATCCTCCCGAAGGGCCTCCTGTCTGTACGGCTTTGAACTTTTTTCCGTCTTTAATCCCTCCGCCAATTTCGAAAATAACCTGACGTAAAGTAGTACCCATTGGAACTTCTACCAAACCTACTTTATTCACCTTACCTGCCAAAGCAAAAACTTTTGTCCCTTTACTTTTTTCTGTTCCTATGCTATCGAACCAATCCGAACCTTTTAAAATAATAACCGGAACATTGGCATAGGTTTCTACATTATTGACATTTGTCGGATATCCTTTGTAGCCTTTTTCGCTGGGAAAAGGAGGTTTCACCAATGCTTCCCCTCTTTTTCCTTCCATACTTTGAATAAGTGCTGTTTCTTCTCCACATACAAAAGCTCCTGCGCCATACCTTATCGCTATATCAAACGAAAAATCCGTACTGAAAATTCGTTCGCCAAGAAAACCGTATTCTTTCGCTTGTCGAATAGCTGTTTTCAAACGCTGAATAGCTAATGGATATTCAGCACGAATATATATTAGCCCTTTGGTAGCTCCGGTACAATAACCGTTTATAATCATTGCTTCGATAATCGAATGTGGATCACCCTCTAATATGGAACGATCCATGAACGCTCCGGGGTCTCCTTCATCAGCATTGCATACTACATACTTTTGGCTAGCTTCTACTTGTTTTGTTATTTTCCATTTTAATCCGGTCGGAAAGCCTCCACCTCCTCGTCCCCGTAATCCACTGTCGATGATTATTTGCACAGCTTCGTCGGATGTCATCTCCGTCAATACCTTTCCTAAAGCAAGATAGCCATCAGCCTTAATATAATCATCAATTCTTTCAGGATTAATATGTCCACAATTCCTGAGGGCGATATGAAGTTGTCCGGAAGAATGTCCTTCTTTATCTGTTTTATTCTGTTTAATCCAAGTTAAATCATCCGGTATAATTCCCTTATTGATGTAATTGGCAACAATTTCGTCAATTTTAATTTTATCCACATACCCAAATACAACTGGGTCTTTGTCAGGTAGCTTTATTTCAATCGTAGGTTCTGCATAACAATAACCCATACAACCGGTTTGGACAACAGAAGCATTTAGTTGTCCGCGTTTAATTATTTCCTCCAAATATGTATTTACATCTATAGCACCTGCCGCTATCCCACAAGTAGCCATAGAAACCTTTATTTCAATCGGTTTGTTCAAATTATTATCACATTCAACTGGAGGTACACGCAAGGAATCACGTACACGGATAAGATTGTTTATCGTCTTTATTGCATTCATTTTCTATGCAATTTAAAAGTTAACCTATATGACGTCTACACAAACATACGTAATTCTTATCAAATCGTGCAACGAATTACGGAAAAAATTATCTATTGATTTGTTAATTTATATTTAAAAATCAACTTTCTTCAATAGCGCGAGTTTGAAGTATTTTCGAGTTAGAAGGGACATCATGGGTAAGCCAGATATTTCCTCCAATTACGGAGCCTTTGCCTATTGTAATCCGTCCGAGCACCGACGTATTTGAATAAATAATGACGTTATCTTCAATGATTGGGTGACGAGGTATATCCAATGGCAAACCTTTTTCGTCATATTGGAAGTTTTTGGCTCCGAGTGTTACCCCTTGGTATAAACGAACATGATTTCCTATAATAGTCGTTTGCCCAACCACAATACCCGTCCCGTGGTCGATGCTGAAGTATTCTCCTATCTGTGCCCCCGGATGTATATCAATACCGGTAACAGAATGTGCTATCTCCGTAATAATACGAGGCAAGACAGGCACACCCAACGTGAACAACACATGGGCTGCACGTTGATGCAAGATAGCTTGTGTCGCCGGATAACAGAAAATAACTTCACTGACACTATGGGCAGCCGGGTCGCCATCCAGTATTGCCTTAATGTCGGTAGAAAGTAAGTGTTTAAGATGAGGAATTTCATTAACAAATGCAACAGCTATTTGTGAAGCCTTATCGCTGGTATAGTAACATTTTTCAGATTCAAAGCATAAACTGTTATATACTTGCTCATGAAGCAATTCATAAATCTGTTCAAGATATACCCCTGTGTAGTATTGAATCGAATCAGACCGGGCTTCTTGTTTTGATCCAAAAAAACCGGGGAAAATTACCATCCGCAACAATTGCATCAATTTACGTATATCCGACACAGATGGCGAAGATTTCTGATGCAAGGGTATATGTTTATATTCTTCGGACTCAAAAAGAGTTAATCGCTCTACATTCTTTTTTATTTGTTCTAAAACCTCTGTTCTATCCATTTTTAATTATCCCAGGTGGGATTATATTCATACAATGTTTTATAGGATTCCCCAAGACCAATATAAATCATATCATTGAGCATAAACATACAGTGTTGCACATCCCTCCTGTGGGTAGAAGGTAGTTTTGTCTTTTCATACCACTTATTCTCTTCTACATTATATAGCCACAAACTACCGGTATTGTCTACTGCATAAATTGAATTATTTAAGACTACGGCTCCACGTACAATACCTCCATTGGACAACGAGGCTACTTCCATCCAGGTATTCATATTATCTACAGATTTCCACAACCTTTTATTAGAAGATGTTCCAGATAAATTATTCAATCCTAATCCGGCATAAACAACTCCATCAATATTAACTGCAATTCCGCCATATTGCTTAACAGGGAAATTTGCTTTACGAGTCCATGAGCTACTTGTTGTTTCAAAAGACCACACTTCATTGGATATTGTGTCACGACAACCTCCTATAAAATACACCATATTACCTATCGAACATCCGATTGCAGACTGAATAGGATCTGGCCCACCAGAGGAAGGAACCGTTTCCCAAGTGTTATAATTCGGGTAATAACGATATAATTTATTTGTCAACGTACTTGCTTTATCGATACCTCCAAAAATATAGGCAACATTGTTTACAGTAACTGCCGTCAGCCCTTTCCTTTCAGAATCAGTTCCCGGCATTGATGCAAGTTTATCCCATCGATTATCTAAGGAGTTATATGCCATCAATTCGTTTGTGTTTTTACTTCCCAAATCACCTCCAACAAGATACCCTATTGAATTATTTGTAAAGGTCGCACTCGAATTTGGCAAACGGACACTCTCTGTAAATGAAGCCATTTGGGTAAACATGGAGGGGGTGTTTATTACTATTTGCTCACCATATGCTATCAATCCGCTTGTGTTTTTCAAAAATGCTTTGACATAATAAGTCGTATTTCCATTTAACTTAGTAATGCTTCCACTAAAAGGTCCTTCTAATTGTCCTTCAATGGGTAAATCAACTCTCAAATTTATAATTGCCGGATTTGGATTTGTTGAGTAGCAAAACCCATAAACATCAATATTACCCATACCTATTTTCTTGATACTACCTGTAATCATAGCTGCTCCATTGGCCATTGATAATATTTGCCCCGTTTCGATTTCCGGCATATTACTTACCGTAACAAATGCAAATTCATCACTATATTCTGTCCCGACTGAATTGATAGCAAACGCACGGGCATAATAAGCGACTTGGGATTTAAGACCGTTGATAGTACCCGAATAAGACTTATCATCTGTATTAATATGAATCGTATCATTTGAAATAGTCGGGTTAGGGCTTTCAGACCAACAAATACCCCATATCGTGATAGGTTTATCGCCTTCATCTTCGATTTCTACATCAAAAGAAGCATCTACAAAGCCTGTTCCGGTTATTTTAAACGAAGCAAATTTAGGCTTTCCGCTTAATGTTGTAAATGTTTCTATATTACCAGAAAATGTACCAAAATCATTTTTTACAAATGATTTAATATAATAGGTTGTATTAGGTTTCAAGCTATCTAATTTGAACACAAAAGAATCTACTTGCAGGGATGTCTTGTAAATAGAATCTATTTCCGAAACTTCTTTTTCTCTCGACAAATACACTCCCCGTTCTTTTATTTCACTTTCACCTTTATTTATGATTAATCCTCCGGCGTAGACGGAGGTTCCCTTAATACTATCCGGTTTCAATGTCCTTACTTGTCCTAAACCGTTTCCTGTCTGTTCTTTTATCGAATTACTTATTGCTTCATCTATTTCATTTTTCGCATAAGCAGTAAAAGTATAATACGTCTCTTTTTCCAGGCCTGTAATTATAGTATCAAGCTTAATACTGCTATTCTCTTTTTTCCCAATTACATTCAAACGTTTGGCATTTCCTTTTTCGTCGGTCCAGGAAAAACCTCGTTCTGTAACAGGAGAACCGTTTTGTTTCAAAATTGTAGCGAACACTCTCACCGAACTTGCCGTAACATCCATAATCGTATCAAGTTCTATGGCCGGTTTGCCTCCATTAATAATACCTGGTAATTCCGGATCTTCTACACAACCATAAAAGATGCAAAGAGAAATGGACGATAAGATAAGCGTATATATATGTTTCATACCATTTTAATTAAAAAAACACACCAATACCTGCGTTTAAATCAACATATTTGAAATTCAAAGTATTACAACCTATACTAAAATACAAGAATCCGCAACGTAACATTGCATCCAAATCAACCGATGCGCCGTTATACGACGAATCTGTTTTTTTATACCATTCAGAGCCCAAGACATTACCACCATCATCAACTTTACTATATTGAACCAATAAATCACGCTTGCCATATCCGCCCCCAATGGATACGTATAGCCAAGAAGTACATTTAACAAGCAAACCGGCTGTGGCTGCATACGAATTTATTTTCTTTTCGGGTTTCTTAAAAATATCAGCATCATTTGGTTTTTCCCCCGAATACTCTTGGTCAAAGCTTTGAAAAGACACATTTGTCCGAAAACGTACGTACCAACCAACACGTTGACCTACTCCACCAACAGTAATCCCTACCGGTGCTTCCACGGAATAAGTATAGCCACCAAAGAATTGCATAGGATTCCGGGGAGGTGGGGTATACCCGTTATTACCATTCATTTCAGGCGGATTGCGTAGTTCTATCAAACGTTCAGTCCAATAAGAGGCCAATTCCTTGCTTTTAGGAGTTCCAATACCTTTCCTATAATATCGAATTAGTTTGGAAATAGCTGTCGTATCGTTCTCTGTCGCTTTTATGCTTAAACAGCTTAGGCAACGGCTCATCTGATTGTGCATGGAAGTACGCATACTTTCATTGGCAAGCCAAATGGTTGTCAATCGATTGATGCTATACATGTCGCAATTAGGAACTCCTTCACCATAGAAAAGCCGGGCATCACTATAATCCTGACGCTTCATGGCTTCATCTCCTTTTCTGTTATATTCGGTTTGCTGTTGGGCTATTATACAGACGGGAATAACAAAATACAAAATCAACAACCAAAGTATTTTCATAAATTTCAATTAATACGTTACATCACTTCTCACCAATACAGCATTCGTATTATAGATGTCAAATAATTTATCTTCTCGTTCAAATGCACGGCCTTCACTTGCTATATCTACACTCAGGTATTTACAGGGTATTTTTTCTTCTCCTTCTTCATCTATCGCTCCATATCTGCCATTTGTTTTTTTCCTGACAATCTTGTATTTACCAAAAGACATTTTTTCTTCATATTGGGCTATCCGGTCAGAAATACGCTTTTTTTCTGCTTTTTCTTCATTTGCAATACTTAAACGTACTACTTCTTCGGTTAGTTTTAATTCTTTTGCTTTATTGAAATCTTCATTTGCTCCTGCAAAATCAGATGCATCCATTTTTACTTTTCCTGATGATAACAATATTTCGTACTCAGCATCAATTTCTTCCGGAGTCACCCCCGCGTCATCATCATTAGATTCTTCTTCAACTTGGTTTTCAACGGTTTGTCGTACTGTTTCCGATTCTGGTGATACCGGGTTGTTCTTTTGATTGTTGTCAAGCTGTTGTATCACGGGTTGCGCCTGTTGCACGCTTTCATTCGATGTTGTTTGCTCCGGTTGGACGTTATTCCCACTATCTGACGTAACAGACGGCAAGTCTATCGAATCGGCCGCAGAACCATTATTTCCAACAAGCAAGGCTACCGCAGAACCTATTACTGCAAATATACAAATTAACGCGATAATCCATATCCCTTTTTTCTTTTTCTTCGTTCGCCTGGAGGAAGTAGGGGGCGTATCTACAATTGTTTGGTCGTCATCTTCTCCGCTGATTGTTTTACCAAATAGTGAATGGAGCGCAACTGTTTCGTCATCGGAAGCCCCTGTGTACGATTCTTTATACCGGCCTTCTGGTTTTATGTCTTCAACAGGAGGTTTGTCTAAAGCCAGCATCATTTCTTCAACAGACTGAAAACGATCAGCCGGATTAATTTGCATGGCCTTCAGAATAACTTCTTCTGTTTTAGCCGTAACAGAAGGGTTGTATTCCGATGGTTTTTTAAGTTCTCTTGTTGCTCTTAAAATAGATTCGGTTGGTATTTTCCCTGTTAAGAGATTATAAATGGTTGCCCCTAATGAATAGATATCCGGACAAGGCGAAAACACTTGTGTCCCTTCGTTATCATATTGTTCTATAGCTGCAAACCCTTTCGACAGGGTAAGCGCCGTTGTACTTGTTTCATAGTTTTCTATATCATAACGTTTGCTTACTCCAAAGTCTATCAGACGGGCATTGTCATTTTTATCAACCAGTATGTTACCGGGCTTGATATCCAGGTGCAGGATGTTTTTGCCATGTACGAATTCAAGCGCTTCTCCTATCTGATGGATATATTTCAACACTTTCTTTTCTTGCAAGATACCGTCTTTTTCAAGAATATATTTCAGGGAATGCCCTTCGATATATTCCATTGCAATATAAGCTGTATTATTTTCTTCAAATACGTCTAACACATTCACGATGTGTGGATGATGTACATCCGACAATATTTTCGCTTCTTTAATGAGTCTTTCTTTGAACTTGTTGAAAAGCTGCTTCCCTGTTTCGGAATGTACATTGACAGCCAACGTATCCGGAGAGCGGTAACAGTAGTCTTTGAAGAAGTATTCTTTGATGCTGATGGGTACTTCCGTTTTGATTTTACCCAATGCTCCTTTTACTTCGGTATATAAAATTCCTTTATATGTAATACCAAAACCTCCCTGCCCAACTACATGCAGTAGCTGGTACTTCCTGTTTTGGAGGTAGTGCCCGATCTGTAAATTCATATTCGCAGCGTCCTTTCGACGCCAAAATTACGTTATTTATATAAAAGAATAAAAGAATGAGAGAATATTTTGTTTTACTCCGGGTGTTTCCTGCACATCATTAACCGGGATGACGTAAAACGAGAAGTTGTCACGCGTCTTTCCATTGCATGCTTCCATGATTTCGTCTTTGATTACTTCCGATGCTGTTTTTTTCCTGAAAAGACAGGCCAGCGATTCGTCGGTGAAGTTTTCAAGTACTCCGTCGGTACACATAAAAAAGTAATCTCCCGGTTCTATATCGGTGAGGAGTATGACATCGGCTTCCGTTGCCTGTTTTGTTCCATTGACAGCCCTTGTTATAACGTTTTTCCGGGGGTGGCTTTTTGCTTCTTCCAGAGTTATTTGTTTTAGCTTTAACAATGAGTTTATGAGTGAATGGTCTTCTGTTTTGTAAATGATTTTCCCGTTCCTGAACTGATAAATGCGGCTGTCTCCTATGTGAGCCAAGGTTATTCCTGACGACCCGAGGTAAAGCATTGTCAATGTTGTGGCCATTCCGGTTGCGTCGGGGTGTTGCTTAATGTATTCGTCGAAGTTAATTTCTGTATAGCGTAAGGCTTTATGTATAAATTCACTCGTTGGCTCGTCTTTTCCCAACATATTGGAAAAATAGGATTGAAAATAGTCACAGGCTAGGGAACTGGCTATTTCGCCTTTTTCAGCCCCTCCTACCCCGTCGCAGACTAAAAATAATTTTTGATTGGGCTTTACGGCTTCCGGCTGTGGATAAAGGGAGTCCTCATTATTTTGCCTGCAACCTTTTTCACTGATTGCACATGGTTTACCAATCGTTATATTCATAATAGCAAATACGTTTATTCATTAAACCTGAGAACGGTATGACCTATGATGATTTCATCGTTATCATTTAATACCACTTGCTCGCCGTCTTCTAAATTATTACTATTATACAACGTATGGTTTTTGCTATTATTGTCGGAAAGATAATGTTTATATCCTCCTTTGCCGTCTTTTTTTACTTCGACGCGGATATGCTCGCGGCTCATGGTCTTATCGGCGGTTTGTATGCTGATAGTGGCGCGGGAGGGTTTGGACGATTGGCGTCCGATAATAGATACTCCTTCACAAAGCCGGAATACTTGCTGCGGCGTTTCGTTATCGAACAGGACTGTAATTTGGCCTGTATTACTTTTTACAGACCGGATAAGAACTGTATCTGAAGAGGTTTCTTCTCCTTCTTTCTGAGAAAGTAAAGAGACGGGAACCGGATGCTTGCATTTGGGGCATTTAAAGGAGGTGATATCAGCAGGCAGCTTGTTTTCATCTACCTTTAAACCCACATGACAATGTGGACATCTGACTGATATCATATCATCATCGAGATGTCCGCATCGTTCATGTCGCTTAGATAGGTGTCCATATCAGCGTCCGAAAGCATGATAGTGTCGTCTGCAAGGGTGATGAAATCAGGGCTATCCATGCTTTCATCAATAATAACTACCTCTCCCAGGTTGTCGGCGCTGTCTATGTCTATTACAACAGCATCCGAAAACAAGGAGTCTTCGCTATCAATTGTTACGAATGTATATTCTTCTTCTCGCATATAAAAATAATTATTCATTCTTTCCTTAGGCAAAGGTAGAAAAAGAAATTATTCCTTATTATTTATATAACTGCTATTAATCGTATGCTGCCTTTTTTTGTACAAAAGGGTGGTTTTATGCTTACAAAGCCTACTCTTTTATCCATTTTGCTTTGCATGTGGAAACCGGGCATTGTTTTTTGTTGGCCAATGATTCCCATGGTATTTCGCCTAAAAATGTTCCGCACCTGGGGCAAACGTAGTCTATCTTGAATTGGTTGGAAAGGTCTTGAAGCTGACGTGGTATTTTGGCTGATTGTTTCGCGCCTAAATATATGCCTATGGTGGGAACGCAAATGGTGACAAACAGACTGATTCCGAACAGCGCCGGGTTTCCTTTTCCTAGTGTGCCGGCAATTACCCCTACAATACCGATTAATGCAAACGGCAGGGCTTGGAAAAGACGTGTTTTGAACTGGTTTGAGGATTGTATCTTTACTTTTTGTTGTATATATTTATCATATACTTCTTTTAGCCGGTCAAATTCATCGCTGTAATCGTTGTTGGCTTTCAATACGCTTGGCAAGTCGAGTTTGTATGAATCGCCGAGGATGATTGTGTCGGTTGGAGATACTCGTTTTTTTACGATTTGGCTTCCATTGACAAATGTTCCGTTGGCTGAGCCTATGTCCTCCAACAGCAGGCAACCGTCGCTCCCACGGGTTAAGCGTGCATGATAGCGGCTTACGTGTGGGTGGTTTACAACATAGTCGTTGTCTCCGGCTTTACCTATTTTTATTATCATCCGGCTGCTATTTTTACTTTTCTTCTGTTTTCCCCATTTCTTTTTCAAATGAGTCTTTCAATGTTTTTAACGGGTCTTTGGATATGACCAGTTCTTTGGGTTTGCCTTCGGCTGTGAGTAATAGCAGGCGTTGTTTCGGCAGGTTTATCTGTAATATATGGTTCTTGTTTATGATGTGGCTTTTGTCCACACGTATCAGGATATGGTTGCTGCCGGCTACTTGCTTTTCAAGAATTTCTTCTATTTTTCCTATATTAATAGCGAATGTAAACTGGATTCCGTTTGATAAGAGTAATTTTGTGTAATTTCTATCGGCTTCAAAGTAGAGTATTTGTCCTATTTTAATACGCAACAATTCATCTCTCGTCTTAATAATTAAATATCGCTCCATGGTGTAGTTGCTGATTTTTCTTATTAACCAAGCGACAAAGGTAATCGTTTTATCGCGTTCGCCCAAACAATTTATTTATTAAATCTTTCCTTTTCATCCGTTGAAGGGATTGGATTATTTGTTTGCGTAATTCTGGTTTATACCAGAAAAAGTATTGCCTTTGGGATAGTTTTTCTTCTTTGCCCCGGGCTGTGTATATTTTTTCAAGGGTATATGGATGATAGCCGGTGTAATAAATTTCGGTGGCTAATGTCATGGGGGACGGGGTGAAATCCTGTACTTGTTCGAGGTGGAAGTTTAATCCTTTTGTTTGTATTGCCAATTCTGCCATATCGGTTTCCGTACAACCGGGGTGACCGGATATAAAATAGGGTATCAGTTGCTGGTTTAACTTGTGTTTTTTATTTATTTGTTCAAACATTGCTTTGAAGGTTTCAAATTGTTCGAAGGGGGGTTTCCTCATTATTTGCAACACATTCGGCCTTGTATGTTCGGGCGCTACTTTGAGTCGTCCGGATATATGTTTTGAGATTAATTCTTCTGTGTACCGGGCGGCTGAGCGGTTCAGGTTGGCGTCGTTGTATTCGTGTAATAATAAATCGTAACGGACGCCGCTACTTATGAATGTTTTTTTTATTCCGGGCAGCCGGTCTATGGCTTGATAGATATCGAGCAGCGAGGAGTGGTCGGCATCCAGGTTTTTGCAGATAACAGGCGATATGCAGGAGGGTTTTTTGCAGGCATGGCAGATGTCAGGGTTTTTTCCTTTCATACGGTACATGTTGGCTGAAGGGCCTCCCAGGTCGCTTAAATAGCCTTTAAATCCGGGCATGTTTGTTATGTTTTTTACTTCTTTCAGGATTGATTCTTTGCTGCGTGAGGCGATGAACTTTCCCTGGTGGGCGGATATGGTGCAGAAGGCGCATCCTCCAAAACATCCCCGATGGAGGTTTACAGAGTGTTTTATCATTTCGAAAGCGGGGATTATTTTCCCTTTGTATTTGGGATGGGGCAAGCGGGTGTAGGGCAAATCAAATGAGGCGTCTATTTCTTTTTCCGTCATGGGTGGGAAGGGGGGGTTTATGATGATATAGCGGTTGGCGGCTTGCTGTATGACGCGCGAGGCGCTGTGTTTATTGGATTCTTCTTCTATATGGCGGAAGTTCCCGGCTTGTTTTAGTTTGTCTTTAAGACATTCTTCGTGGGAGTGGAGGATTATGTCGGTTTTTAGCGGGCTTCCTGATTCACCGGTTGGTTCTTGAGGGGGGGGTGTGATTTGTGTATATGCTGTTTGTTTTATGTTTTTCAGTTCCCCGAATGTTTCTCCTTTTTTCAGTCTTTTTACTAATTCCCGCAGGGGTTGTTCTCCCATTCCGTAGATTAGGAGGTCGGCTGGGCTTTCGATCAGGATGCCGGGTTTTAGTTTGTCTTGCCAGTAATCGTAATGGGTGAGGCGTCTGAGGGAGGCTTCTATCCCTCCCAGAAGTACCGGGACGTCGGGATAGAGTTTTTTTACTATTTGTGTGTATATAATACTTGGGTAATCGGGCCGCATGCCGGGGCGGCTGCCGGGCGTGTAGGCGTCGTCGCTGCGAAGCCGTTTGTTTGCTGTGTAATGGTTGATCATTGAGTCCATGGCTCCTGCTGATACTCCAAAGAAGAGACGTGGTTTGCCTAGTTTTTTGAAATCGCGGTAATCGCCCCGCCAATCTGGCTGTGGGACTATTGCTACACGTAGTCCTTCTGATTCGAGCAGGCGTCCGATAACTGCCGCGCCAAATGAGGGGTGATCTACATATGCGTCGCCGCTAAATAGTATTACGTCTATGTAATCCCATCCTCTTGCTTCTACTTCTTTTTTGGTTGTGGGCAACCAGGCGTCTGTTTCGAATGTGTTCATGTGGCAAAGATAGAAAGAAAAAGCCGGTGGATGAAACTTGCTTTGTTTCTTTGCATGGGATTGACAGGTATGGATTGTTTTCGTGTTTTTTGTTAAACTATATTAATTTATTTGTTTTTGCCGTTTGATTGTTTACTTTTGACGTGTACTATTTTACTAACACACTAAAATGTTATATGTAATGATTGGACTTACGAATGTAAATTTTGGATACCAGAAGAAGAAACCGGTGCTCCGGGATATTAATTTGCTGGTTGAACCAGGCATGATTTATGGTTTGCTTGGTAAAAATGGGGAAGGAAAAACGACTCTGTTGAAGCTTATGAGCGGTCTTTTATTTCCTGATAGCGGGGAGTGCAAGGTGTTTGGCGAGATGCCTTCGAAACGGACGGCTTCTTGCCTTCAAAATTTGTTTTTGCTGCCTGAGGAGATTGTTTTGCCTGATGTGAGCGTGGGGGAGTATCTTAAGATGTATGCTCCTTTTTATCCTGATTTTGATGAGAATATCCGGCTGAATTGTATTGAATCGTTTGGCTTATCTATGTCGGATTCTTTGCGCAGGATGTCGCTGGGTCAGAAGAAGAAGGTGGCTATCACATTGGCTCTTTCGGCTAATACGCCGGTTGTTTTTATGGATGAGCCGACGAATGGGCTGGATATTCCTTCGAAAAGTGTGTTTAGGAAGCTGCTGGGTTCATCTATCCGCGAAAATCAGTCTGTTATTATTTCCACGCACCAAGTGCGTGATTTGGAGAGTTTGATTGATTCGGTTATTATCCTCGACCGCGGGGGTATCGTGCTTAACAGGTCGCTTGACGAAATTGGGAACAGGCTGGACTTCCGCAAGGTTGAGGCTGATGACACGGTGTTTTATTCGGAGCCTTCGCCTGTTGGCGTTGTTGGGGCTGTTTTGAACGAGTCGGGCGAGAAAAGGCCTGTTTCTTTGGAGTTGCTTTTCAACGCTGCTGTATTGCCGGGTGATAAGATTAGACATTTATTTAACTCTTAAAATTTGTTTTGTTATGAATAATAATTTTAGTTTACAACGTATTAAGTATCTTTTGCTGGCTGATTGGATTGAGAATCGAAAGTTCTTTTTGCTTGGTGCGGGGGCTTTGTTTATTGGATTAATAGCGATTCAGTTGTTACTGGGTATCCGCTCGATTGAGACTCAGCTTGCTTATTTTTATTTGGGGGGATTTGTTGTATTTGTCTATTATTGCCAATATATTAGTAACAAAGTTCATAAGAGTAAGGGTTTGTTTTATACTCTTCCTGCGAATAATTTGGAAAAATATCTTTCTTTTTTACTTGAGGGTTTGTTTTTTTTCGTTGGTTTTTCCTGTGTTTTTTGGATTGGGCTGTTTATGCTTAAGGCTTTTGGGGGTAGTTTTACTATTGTAAAATTTTCACAACTTTATATGGGTGTTTCCGATATTGGCCTTTTGTGTTTGGTGCCGTCTATTTTATTTTTGTCGCATCTTGTTTTTCGCAGGTATGCGATGTTAATTAGTTTTGCCGGTATTTCTTTATTTGTCTTGCTCGTGGGATGGATTTCGCTCAAGGTTTTATTGGTGTCTGTTGATTATTGGTCGGATCCATATTCTATATCGAACTCGGCTCTTGAGGCGCTTGATTTTTTGATGCAATCTTTCACACCTGCTTTGCTGGTTTGTTCTTTTGTTGTGTTATATGTTGGATATCTGAAATTTAAAAAGAAGGAACTGCGATGAATTATACTACCAACCAATCTATTTTCATACAAATAGCCGACCAGATATGCGAACGGACGCTTAGCGGGATATATTTGCCGGAGGGACGTATTCCTTCTGTAAGAGAGCTGGCGGTGGAGATGGAGGTGAATCCCAATACGGTGATGCGTTCGTTTGAACGGTTGCAGAATCATGGTATTTTATATAATAAACGGGGTATCGGTTATTTTATCTCGCCTGACGCAAAGGAGAAGATCAGGGAGATGCGGCATCATGTTTTTATCAGCGAAGTGCTTCCGTTGGTGTTTAAGGAGATGAAATTGCTGGATATAAGTGTGCATGACCTGGCAAAGGTTTATGAGGATTATTTAACAACTCATCCATATTGATTGCCTGTTAGTATGCCTGCCTGCCCGGAGATGTGGGGCAGGCAGGTGTGAGGATGCCGGACGGCGAGGTTTTAATATTGTGTAAATGATTTGGAGACAAATTCCATTACCAGCGGCAGTTCCATGCGCCAATATGTCCAGGTGTGCGCTCCGTCTTTTACACGGTATTCGTGGGGGATTTCATTTTTCTTGAACAGGATGTGCATCTTGGCATTTCCTTCGTATAGAAAATCGTCGTCGCCACAACTGATGTACCAGCGTACTTGTTTGATTTGTTTGAGTTGGTCTTCGGAGGCGGCTTTGATTATTTCTTCAACGCTATGCTTTTTGTAGTAAGTATCTATTTGTTGATTACTTATTTGGGTGTCTTGGGAAATCCTTGCTTTGAATTGTCCAATGTCCCAATTACCGGTTGACGCACTTAAGGGAGCTGCCGCCGCAAACATACCGGGCTGGTGAAGGGTGTAGAAGATAGTTCCTCCTCCTCCCATGGAAAGTCCGGCTATCGCCCGGTAGCGCCGTTCCGAACGCACACGGTATGTTTTTTCGATATGGGGTATTAGTTCTTTGAAAAAGAAGTCTTCATAGTTAAAGTCGCCCTTGATGTCGTTGAAATATCCGCGGCGCGCGGTATTGGCATCCGGCATTACGATAATCATACGGGCTGCTTTTCCTTCGGCAATTGTTTTGCCGGCGATATGCTCAACTTGTCCGAATTGCACCCATCCGGTGTGGTCGTCGCCGCTTCCATGCAATAGGTAGAGGACGGGGTAAGATTGGTCGCTTTCATTGTATCCATCCGGTAGATAAACGGCGTACTTCCGTTCCATGCCGAGGATGTCGCTTTTTACGGTTGGTGTTTCGAGCACCTGTCCTTTTTGGGCAAACGATGTGGCGGCAATTGCTAATGCCATTACCAGCAGGTTTATCTGTTTCTTCATATTTTTACTATTTATTGGTTTAACATGATATTATTCACCGGCAAACAGAGGGACAAAACTCATGTGCGGAGTGTTGATGCCAATGGGGTCTCTCCCTGAATTTGTTTTACTTTTTCCGCAGCACTTTGTATGAGTGAGGCGGTAGTGTCAGTTCAAAGGTATTATTCTTTTCATTCAGGCGATAGCGGCGGCTGAAAGAGCCTGTATTTACTTCGGGCAGTTTTCGCAATCCGGAATTGTCGAAAATGTCTTCCAGGCTATTCACTGCTTCGGAAGTGATTAGCTTTATGGTAACAGGTTCGTCGCGGAATGATTCGACAATCAACATGTCGTTGTCATACAAAAACAGACCGATTTTGGCCGGCCCTTCTATCCGCACATCCAAATCCTTGCTTAATATTCTCCGGAAAGCATCCAATACTCCATCTGGTAAATCGTAGAGATTGCCAAAATCGTCGGGGATTGTCATAACGAAAAGGTTTCCTTTGGAATAAGGGGCTCTAAGCAGCATGGGATAACCACTTACGCCTTTCGTTAGTGGGCGTCCGGCACTCAGGATATCCCATGAATCGTTTGTTTGATAACGTACTTGCGTGATAAGGATGTCTTTATCCGATTTGCCGGCCATCCCGAAATCATTTACCAACGCTTTCTGGTCGGAAGCTCGAAGTTCGGCAATATCGGCTATCTTACCGGGAATGGCTTTGAGTAATCCGCTTGTGATAACGACATCCCCTCCTTTTTTCAGCTGGCCTTTTATTTTTTCCACGATATCCTTATCATACTTGGCTTGTTCGGTTAGCAATACGACTTTTTGGTCTGTTGGAAATTCGGGGTACATATCCATCGGCAAACCTATCATTCCTAAATAGTTTTGCAGGAAGTCGTCTCCCAGCGAATGAAAAGGTTTATATGATTTGATGCCAACCGGTTTTCCCAGTTTATGAACGAAACCGTCGACTTGTTCGAGTGATACTGCCGCTACACGGGCAATAGTGGACGGTGTAACATTTTTCCCATTGTTTGCTTTGACGGGTTTCATCATTTCGTCGTAGTTGAAACTTGTCCTTTGTCCCTGCCAGGGCGTACGATGAATTTCAGGGTTTAGCCTTACTCCTATCAGTTGATTGTATGCGAACAACGCTATTTCGGGCGCTTTGGCAAACATTGTCAGCCACAGTTGTTCGGCATACCTGTCCATCCCCATGTTGGAACCGCCCGAATCGACCCATCCTCCGAAATTATGTCCCGGGCGGAGATTGTCGAAATAGCGGACAATATTATAACTCAAGTAATGCTGAAGATGCTGGTCCGACGAAGGGTCGCGGGTTTCGGTACCACTCCAGATGCCGTCAAATATTTGCGGGCCGGTACTTAAGTCAAATCCCAATCCCTGGAAATGGTCGTACCAATTGGGATACTTAATGATGATTTTTACGTTTGGATTTATTTTCTTCGACGGTTTTATTACCAAATCCATTCCGGCTTCCGACATTAATTTCAAACGGTATTCCGTCCAGCTTTGCGTTCCTTTTGCCTCTATTTCAATGTCCGACTTGCAACTGGTGAAAAAGAAGTCATCGAGAATAAAGTTGTCAAAGTGCTTTGCCGTATGTTCTGCAATCTCTTGTACTAATTTCCGGTGCTCAGGATTCGAGAAGCAAAAGGTTTCAAAACTATTCGATTCATTAATGGTGTAGGTAATTCCGCCCCCTACTTCTATTCCTTTGCTTTTGAAATACTTTTTCGCCTGTTCGAGAGTTGCGTCCGGGACAATCAGCAAATCGCGGTGAGTTTCCAGGTAAATTTTGTCAACTTTCAACTGGTTTGATATAATTGTCCAGGTAGAATCAAGCCAGTGGAGGTCTTTCATCTTCTCCACTTCATAGGCACGCGTATAAACAGAGACTTTAAAACTTTTATAATTTCCGCCGGATACCGGCAAGCTCGTTAATAACAGAGCGAAAAGACAAATGATGTGTTTCATGGTTATATAAATAAATTAGTGTATGATAAATTAATGTATAATATATATGTACGGGTATATCATTTATTTCCGGATAATAACTGCCTGGCCGCCAACACCAAAAACATATAATGCGACGAACCGCCTCCCATTACATACTCTACTTGTTGCCATAGATAGGGAAACTCCAACAATTCAGGGAAATCAGGCCGAATCAACGCCGTGCCCGAAACGACCCCGCCGGGAATATACGACCAATCCGCACGGTTCAAACCATATCCAACTGTTGCAGACCTGGCGCCTACACCGGAAGCAAAAGACGAGGTGTTTGAACCCGGATGGCATCCCAGTATAAAGTTCAACGCGTTATAAATAAATTCAGGCCCGAAGATATCAGGATAAGCTGTATGTAAGAAATAGTGGCGATACCCGAATGCCTGTATGTCCCATCCGGCGCCCCATATATGCGGCCGGTAAGGAATTCCATACGGGGTTTCCGCACCTTGCTTTTCCAGTTCCGAACGGAAAGCCATCAGAGCGTCACGAACTGCTTTGGTAAACGCTTTATCATTCATGGACTTTTCGGCACGGCCGATATACCAGCCTATCCGCCCGATATTACCGGCGATATACGCTGTTTCCGAGAGAAGATAGTTTTTATATTCGTTTTCATTCGTTGTAAGATAGAGTTCTGTCGCGGCATGGATTTTGGCCGACCTTGAACGGTCGGTCACGTTCGTTGTCTTAAAGATTTCCCGGGCAGCCTCTAAACTCTGCGCGCTCAAGGTATCGTTAAACCCTTTTAAAACCCGGGCAGCCGCGGCCAAATGGGCCGCGGTTGTCAGTTCGCGTAAAGGATTTTCCTCTGTAAATACCCAGCGGTCGTCATCATTGCCTGATACATTATCCGTCATGGCGGATCCGTCGCCCAGCAATACGTATTGGCGCAAATCATTACAGATAATTCCCCGGTATAAACGCCCGAGTGAACGATAGGCGCCTACCACCGACAGGGCGCCATGTTCGACCTGCTGCAACAAATCGGCTTTGCCGTCGGGCTGATGAATTTCCGTAATACGAGTTTTCTGGTCTATGGCAGTCGCGTCGTAATCTTCTTTGAATAATTCGTATGCGAGCGCAAGGATATAGGTTTCGCCAGCCTGCGATTCTACACGCAAATCGAAGTCGCCGGCATCGTGCCATCCCCCGATATTCAAACCGGGGACCCTATCGCCCGGATTATATTTCGTAAGAGTAGAGGAGCCTTGCGCGTACCCGTCGATATGGTTGAAATTTACCGGAGCCATACGAGCATCGTCTGTGTGACAATAGTCATGCCATACACGATATTTTTCATTCACCCGCATGTGGCACATCTGTACCGGAAGGAAATATTCCAACACCGGCTGCCAGGCTCCCCTGTCGTAGATATCGGAGGCTATTCTGAAAATAGAAGATACTGAATTACCATACCGTATCTGATATAATCCCTCTTCTTTTACATCCGAAAAGTCGAACTTCAAGTAATTATACCGGAGGAATTGCCCCCATTCATTTCCTTTGTCGTTTAAAACGGGAGTTTCGCCCTCTTCCGTTATTTTATATAATGTCGGCTGCTCGCGCGCCGTGTCTCGTTTGTCAAGCTCTATAATAGCTATTTTGGATTGATTCGGATGATATCCCAGTTGCGAAGTTTGTATTACCGGTTCATACAGCCAATCGTTTACCACATGAGGAGTGATAACCCACTGGATAGCTCCCTGGGTTGCTCCCGCAAGTATTTCGCTACGGACTACAAACCAACCGTTGTTATGGTTCATCCGTCCGTCGTATAATTTCAATTCCGCGCCTTTCGATTCAATGGCGAATTTATTATACGGGTCGTCGGGACGAACAACCAAGCGTTTTCCTACGGCATAAGGCTCGGCTACTATATCGTCGGCCACGATGGGGCTATAACCTTCGCCCATCAGTTGCTTGGCGCTGGCTTTCCCGGAAGGGTTGAAATGACCCGTATGTTTATGATTGGGATTGTCACACATGGTTGGGCCATTGGGCTGTTCCGGGAAAATGCCTGCCTTGCCATCCATTATCCAAGGCTTTCCAAACAGGGCGCCCGGGAATAACTCCAAATTAAAACCTGCTTTTCCGATAAACTCTTGTGGGATAGGACGGTCTAAATCGACAGTCACAATAATCGAACCACCTTCTCCTTTTACCGTCACCGTATAATTGAAAACCAAATCGGGATAAATCATCGGATTAAATCCTGTCAGATGGCGTGATGAATCCGGATAGCCAAGCCAAGCGGTAATCGTATTCGACGTAGCATCCAATTTACGATTTTGTTGTTTTGGAACAGGTTGCCATTGTCCCGGTGTAGGTTCCAGACGGATGTCGCCATTGGTTGCTACCCGGTTTCCGTGCATAAGTAAGGAAACGCCGCCTTGATGACCCTCAGGGTAGATATCATCAAACGCCATCACATTTACGCCTCTGTCCTGGAAATAACCGGAAGAAGACAATTTAAATTCCTGGGCTGATAAAAATTGTAAACAAAGGGATAGCATTCCCATAACAAGAAAAGAGAATAAAGACTTTTTCATAACACAACGTATATTAAGATAATAAATTAAATAGGGTTTTCACCTCTCAACCATCTAAAAAACATATTCATTAGATTGTGTAAAGATAAAGAAATATTTTACTTCCTCTAGTAGTTAAATTCAAAAATGAGGCGTTGGAAAATTCATCTGGATGATTCCCAACTTTCATTTGGATGATCTTGGAGGATCATCTGGATGTTTTCCTTACTTCATCCAGATGAATACCCTTTGTCGGTTCATCCGCACTGTTTGTCTTCTTTATTTCTGTATTTGAATCGCAAGCCTACATCCCATAGCGACTAAAAACAAGCAAGAGTAGTTAAATATATGTTAAACTGTTTATAGAGGAAATAATTTAACAGAAAATAGAAAAAATCTCTTTATATTCCCCCTCAAAATGCACCTGGACACATTATCCGCCGCACGGAGCGTAATAACCGAAAAAATACTCACTACAGAGAATCAATAAACTTTTATGATATGATATTACATTACCTCAAAATCTATTTCCGTAATATAAGAAAATACAAAGTACAGTCGCTAGTCGGTATGTTAGGGTTGGCGTGGTAAAAGATTTTCATACGCTATCGCTTCGCAACCGTATCTATCCGGCCATCTACAGCGAAATGATGGCGGATAAATGGTATATCCGCGTTGTACCCGGCCAGAAGCAGGATGCGATGCGGAAAATCGCGGCTATCTTTCCTACTATTGACGCTCGTTTGGCAGATATTCGCTTGACGCCGCTCGACGAATTATACAACCGGCTAAATTCTTCGGAACAAGCCGGGTTAAAACTATTTTCCGTATTGGCGACGGCTAGCTTGCTGATTTCGCTATTCGGGATTCATACCGTAGCCGTCACCGCCACTCAACACCGTCGCAAGGAAATAGCCATCCGCAAAGTATTTGGCGCCAGGATAAGCGAGATCGTTCGTATGTTTTTCCGCGAGTACACGATGCAAGTAATTATAGCAGGCGCCATCGGACTGCCGTTGGCTACCTACGCCATGCACAGTTGGCTGCAAGGGTACGCCTATCGCACGAACATCTCCTGGTGGCTGCTTACAGAGGTAATTGCAGGAACAGTCGTAGTGGTTTTACTCACTGTGTTAGGGCAAGTACTGAAAGCAGCCAATAGCAATCCGGCAGAAGTTGTAAAATCAGAATAATATTTAACTAATGTCTGTGCCTGTAATAACGATATTACACAATCAGTGGTAATTCGATGCGTCATTTTTACATAATTGATAAGAATTTCTCGGAAAAAAGTTCGATAATACCTGGAAAAGTGCCTTTTTTTGAACTATAATCAAAATATTTTTTCATTTTTCGAACATTATTTGATTTACATCAAGTGCAAAAGAAAAATAATTGTTGTATCTTTGCAGTAAATAAAGTTTATACACAAAAAGGTTAAATGTATTCTGCCAGGGCTTGTGAAAGTCTTGGCAGTTTGTTTATTGGAACAAACTCCCTTTTGCCGCCTCTCATCCCCATATACTGGAATGTGAAAGGATTTTTTTTACCGAATACATATCCTCCCTTTATTTTTTTATCTCATTAAAATAATAATAATGACTTGTAACCTACGTTATTTTAGGGAAAAATGTATCTTTGTGCGATTATCTTTGAACTCAAATAGATATGGAAAAAGTAGAAGTTAAAGAAGCTAAAGGCAAACTTGGCGTTCTTATCGTGGGAGTTGGAGGAGCCGTTTCTTCCACATTTATCACCGGTACATTATCCGTTCGTAAAGAGATTGGTATTCCAATCGGATCACTAACACAGTTAGCAACCATCCGTTTGGGTAAACGTCATGAAAACCGTTTCCCAAAGATAAAAGACGTACTACCTTTGACAGAGTTGAATGACCTTGTATTCGGAGGATGGGATATATTTGAGGAAAACATTTACGAAGCATCCAAACATGCCGAAGTATTAAAAAAAGAAGATATAGACGTTGTTAAGGATGAATTAGCAGCCATCGAACCGATGCCTGCCGTATTCGATCAGAACTTCGTAAAACGTTTGCACGGCACACATGTAAAGAAAGAAGCCTCGCGCTGGGAGCTGACAAAGCAATTGCGCGAAGATATCCGCAAATTCAAAGCGGATAATGATTGCGACAGGGCTGTTGTAATGTGGGCAGCCAGTACGGAAGTCTATATCCCGCAAAGTAAAGAACACGAAAGTTTGGCAGCCTTTGAAAAAGCGCTGAAAGACGATAACAAAGAAGTTATCTCCCCCAGCATGTGTTATGCATATGCGGCCATAGCCGAAGGTTGCCCGTTTATTATGGGAGCTCCCAATTTGTGTTTGGATATTCCCGCCATGTGGGAATTTGCCGACAAAAACAAAGTAGCCATAAGCGGAAAAGATTATAAAACAGGGCAAACAATGCTAAAAACCGTTCTGGCCCCGATGCTCAAGACCCGCATGTTGGGACTGGAAGGCTGGTTCTCAACCAATATTCTTGGAAACCGCGACGGCGAAGTGTTAGACGACCCAGGTTCTTTCAAGACTAAAGAAGTAAGTAAATTATCCGTTATCGATACAATCCTGCAAACAGAAACATATCCCGAATTGTATGGTAACATTTATCATAAGGTTCGCATCAATTATTATCCTCCCCGTAAGGATAATAAAGAAGGATGGGATAATATAGATATTATTGGCTGGATGGGGTATCCGATGCAGTTGAAAGTAGACTTCCTTTGCCGCGATTCTATCTTGGCTGCCCCTTTATGCCTTGATTTGGTGTTATTCTCCGACTTGGCGCAACGGTGTGGCTTTTACGGTATCCAGTCGTGGTTGTCGTTCTATTTCAAAAGCCCGATGCATGCTCCCGACCGTGTTCCCGAACACGATTTGTTTATCCAGCATACGATATTGAAGAATACGCTTCGTAAAATCATTGGTGAACCAACACTGGACTATTTGGATTAATGGATTATGCAATAATTGCTGCCGGCGAAGGTTCACGATTAGCACAAGAAGGTGTAAAATGGCCCAAACCGCTGGTACGTTTAAACGGAATCGCTCTGATAGACCGCTTGATTGATGTTTTCCTTCATAACGGGGCAATGTCAATCAACATCATCATAAACGAGGAGATGACAGAAGTACGGGAACATCTTCAACAGCGGGCAATACCCGTCCCGTTTCATCTGCTTGTAAAGTCTACGCCCAGTTCCATGCATAGTTTCTTTGAATTGGCCCGGTATCTGGAAAATGACAAGTTTTGTCTGACCACCGTAGACACCATTTTCAAAGAAAACGAATTCAAGAAATATATCCGGGTTTTTCAACAGGAAAAGACATCAGACGGTTTAATGGCTGTTACAGATTACATTGATGATGAAAAACCGTTGTATGTAAATGTAAGCCAAGACTTAGAAATAAGAAGCTTCTCGGACAAGGCTGATGATGGCAGCCGCTATATATCGGGAGGTATTTATTGTTTAAAACGTTCGGCAATTAAGGTATTAGAACAGGCAATGGCGAATGGAGTATCAAGGATGCGTAATTATCAACGTCTGTTGATTGAAGAAGGATTGAGGCTGAAAGCTTATCCATTCAGCAAAATAGTTGATGTAGACCATGTAAGCGATATTGGAAAAGCCGAGCAGTTTTTAAACACGTAACAAGCTAATTTGTTGTGTATATGAATGAAATAACAATAGCAGGTATCAGAAGAGGAAGCAAATATTCTCCCAACCATATAGGGAATGATGCCGCCATCTTCCAACTGGCAGCTAAGGCGCTCCGTAGCTATGGATGTGTTGTGAACGAATATACCGAAGCCGATTTATCAGCAAACGAAATACAAGAGCCGTTCATTTTCAATATGGTTCGCGACTGGGCTTCTATCCGTAAACTCCAAAAGTACGAGAACGAAGGAAAAAACGTTATCAACTCCGCCTACGGAATAGAAAATTGCACACGCGAAAAGATGACGCGCCTGCTACTCACGAATGATATCCCTCATCCGCAAAGTCTGATCGTCCGAACGATTGACGATCCGTTACCGGCATTTAAAGACGTGGATTTTCACAATTGTTGGATAAAAAGGGGAGATTTTCATGCCATCCACCGTGAAGATGTAACATACGTACGCAACCGTGAAGAAGCACAAGACATCTTGGAAGAATATGCAATCCGGGGCATTGAGAGTGCGGTCATTAACGAACATTTAGTGGGCGACCTCGTTAAGTTTTATGGTGTTGCCGGTACTGATTTCTTCTATTGGTTTTATCCCAGCAGCTTGAATCATAGCAAATTCGGATTAGAACAGATTAACGGGAATGCGAAAGGCATTCCTTTCGACGAAGGTAACCTCCGCGATTTATGCAACCAGGCTGCCGACGTATTGAATATCCAGGTGTATGGAGGTGATTGCATCATATCCGAAGATAGTATTGCGCGTATTATCGACTTTAATGATTGGCCGAGTTTTGCTCCTTGCCGGGATGCGGCAGCCCCATATATCGCCAAACGGATTTATTCATTAATCAATGAATCATGCAAGAAGCAAAAAAGAAGCCTGATATAAAATCTACCCTCAAATCACTGGATACCGAGGAACCTATCGACATTTACTTTTATCGACCTATCGGCTACAGGTGGGCGTTACTGTTTCATAAATTGAATGTTTCTCCCAATGCCATAACCATTGCAGCCATATTTATTGGTATTGCTGCAGGTATTTGTTTTTATTTCCAGGATATTGTCGTCAATGTTGTCGGTATGCTTTTGCTTATTTGGGCAAATTCGTACGACAGCGCTGATGGCCAATTGGCACGCATGACGGGACAATCTTCCCCTTTGGGACGTATCTTGGATGGTTTTTGCGGCGATGTTTGGTTTATTACTATCTATGCCGCTATCTGCTTGCGCCTCACTCCTGAGTGGGGGATTTGGATTTGGATATTGGGAGCTATTACCGGTTATTTCCACACTAAACAGGCTTCCATGGCCGATTATTACCGGAATGTACATTTGTTGTTCCTGAAAGGAAAGGCAGGAAGCGAACTGTCGAACTCGGAGACTCTGAAAGAGAACCTCAAAAAAACGGGCTGGAAAAAGGGTTTCGTCTACAAACTTTTCGACATCTTCTACCTCAACTACACCGTAAGGCAGGAAAAACAAAGCCCGAACCTTCAACAAATGATGACGGTAATCCGCGAAAAATATAACGATGAGGCTCCTGAATGGTTCAGAAAAGCTTTTCGCGAAAAAAGCCTCCCGCTTATGAAATATACGAATATGCTATCTTTTAATACGCGTATAATTGTCTTGTTTATCAGCTTGTTTATTAACAAGCCCTGGATTTATTTCGCATTCGAAATGACAGTATTGAATATTATGCTTATATATATGATTATGAAGCACGAGCGTTTCTGTGCAAAATTTACAAAAGAATTGGAATCTTAATTCGGACAACTATGATTAATATAGAAAAAATAAAAGGGATTATACTTGATTACGGAGGCACAGTCGACAGCAACGGTATGCATTGGGCTGAGGTAATATGGATGGCATATGAAGCCTTGCAGATACCAGTGAGTAAAGAAATTTTCCGCAAAGCTTATGTCCATGGTGAACGGACATTGGCAACCAACAAAATCATTCTTCCCAACCATAACTTCTGGCACGTGCTGAGGCTTAAAGCAGAGATACAAGTTCAATGGCTGATTGATAACAAATACCTGCCTGAAGATGCCGATTTCACTAAGTACACCACCGGTGTTGCCGACTGGTGTTATGCCTATGCGCAAACAGCCGTCAGTGTTGCCTTCCCTATCATTAAGAAATTGTCGGAAAAGTATCCGTTGGTGATCGTCTCTAATTTTTATGGGAATATCGGAGCTGTGTTAAAAGATTTTCATTTAGACACATATTTCAAAGCGATTGTTGAATCGGCTGTCGCAGGGGTCAGAAAGCCCGATCCTGAAATATTCCGGTTAGGTCTGGAAGCCTTGGAGCTTTCTTCCGGTGAAGTTGTTGTTGTCGGCGACTCTTATGATAAAGACATCATACCCGCTTCTTTTTTGGGTTGCCCCACTATCTGGCTGAAACGTCTTGGCTGGAGCGAGTATAAGGGAGATGAAACGGCAGATATCGTTATAGCTGATTTTGCGGAATTAAAGGATATCTTCCTGTAAATTTTCACAGTATGTAATTAATAGTTGGCAGTAAATGGAAACTGTTCTATCTACTGCCAACTATCAACTACTAAAAGAATTAGTTCAACGTACCTTGTCGGGCTTCGTGAATCATCTTTTCATTTGCCATAATCATGATTTCCACACGGCGGTTCAAGGCGCGGCCTTGTTCTGTACTGTTTGTTGCGACGGGGTCGTGTATACCTTTACCTTCAAACGTCATACGGTCGCTTGTTACGCCTTGGTTCATAAGATAACCATATACGCTTTGCGCGCGTTTTTCAGACAGTGTCTGGTTGTAATCTACACGTCCGGTATTATCCGTATGGCCGATAATTTTAACGTACGTATCAGGATTTCCTTTCAAACTTGTAGCAAAGTTGCGGAGAGCGCTTTTGGATGCTTCGCTTACCGTGCTTGAGTTGGTGGCAAACAAGATACCGGAATCAAATGTCACCTTCAATGCTTCCCCTTCGTTTACAGTTTCAATAGTAGCGTCGGGGACAACAGTTTCCAGTTCTTTTTTCTGTTTATCCATCTTTTTTCCAATCAATGCTCCTGCCGTACCTCCGACAGCCGCACCAATTACAGCCCCTAAGGCTGTATTACCTGCAATAGCGCCAATACCGGCGCCAACAGCGCCACCGGCTCCCACACCAATACCTGTTCCCTTTACCGTATTACTTGCTCCACAACCGGAAAGCAACACTGCCATGCAAAGAACTACGACAGCTAATAACTTCACATTTTTCATAACTTCATTCACATTTTTCTAAACGATACTTTACTATATAACAATATTTAATCGAACATGTTGAGTGAATTGCAATATTCAAGTTCGCCTTGCACAATAAACGTGATATCGTCGGGTTCAAATTTCCCTACGCCATCTTTCTTTGCATTCTTAACCACATACTTGATCAATTCTTCCTCATCTATTTCCACATTGGTTTCGTCGTCGTTGTCGTTGTCGAGGTAACCTTTTGAATCATAGAAGTCGTAGATTAAATCCACTATATAACTGATATCGTCATTACTGAATTTTCCTTTCAGTTCCTGCGGAAGATAGTTTTGAATAAACGCTACGGAATCGTCTTCGTCATAAGCAAATAAATCATCTTTATCACTCATAATATTGTTCTTTTTTTATTGGTTCATTGTTAAAGATAACGATTATTTTTCAATTCGGATACGTGCGTCGACGGCAAATAGCCCTCGTTCGGTTGCAACAATCGGATTTATGTCTATTTCCTTTATCTCGGGTGCGAAACGCAACATGGTGGACAGCCGCACGATGATGTCGGCATATTGCTGTTCGCCAATACCTTTCTGTCCTCTTGTTCCTTTAATGATGGGATAGCCGCGTAAGGAGCGTATCATCGAGAATGTTTCGTCGTATGAAAGAGGCGCCAAACCATATGATACATCTTGTAGTACTTCCACGAAGATACCGCCCAGCCCGCATAATACGATATGTCCGAAGCGGTTTTCGTATTTTGCACCGAGGAACAGTTCCTGCCCTTTCAACATTGGTTGAACCAGCACTCCGGTCACTTCAGGGAGTTTCATCATGCGTTGGTATTCCATCACCAGATGTTCTTCTGTGCGTATGTTGAGGGCAACTCCCCCGATATCGCTTTTGTGGACGGGTCCAACGACTTTGGCCACTACCGGATAATTCACTTTCTTGGCAAATGCTATCAGCTCTTTTTTGTTTTCCGATGCCAATTCTTCAACAAGTGGTATTTTGGCTGTCTGCAAGATACGGCGTATATCTTCCGGGCTTTGGTAGCCGTCGGGTAATGATTCTACCAACCGGCGGATTGCAGGAACGTCTACTCCATAAAGCTGGATATCTGTGCTTGCTGGTTTGGGCGTGTTGAGTACCCGTGAAAGAGCTGTTCCCAGCGTTACTTCGTCGGAGAAATTCACATGACCCTTCTTAATGAAACTTTTCACCTCCGGGCTGGCTGTCACGATGGAAGGGAGGACAGGGAATATGGGTTTCTCGCACTCTTCCATTTTTTTATGCAAGACTTCGTAAGCATCATAAAGTTTTACCAGGCCTGGGCTTCCAAAGATAACCATCATGAGGTCTACGTTTTCAAAATGGTTTTCGCAATAGTCGATGGCAGTTGCCAGATGTTCGGGGGTTCCGGTTCCGATAATGTCGATGGGATTGCCTACGGCAGCTCCAGGGTAGAGCTTTGACTTCAGTTCGTCGGCCACCGATCCATTTAGGTCGGGAACGTTAATATGTCCTTTTGACAAAGCGTCGGCGAGCATTACGGCTGGCCCCCCGGCATGGGTTACAATGGCACAATTCTTGCCTTTTACTTCTTTCAGGGTAAATATACTGGCTACAGTAGTCAGTTCTTCACGACTGAAGCAACGGACGATACCTGCTTTACGAAACAAGGCTTCAACGGCTGAATCTGAGCTTGCCATGGCTCCCGTGTGGGAAGATGCCGCGCGTTTTCCCGACTCTGTGCTTCCGGCTTTAATAGCGGCGATGCGGCAACCTTTGCGGATGAGCGACGAGGCGTGGAACAAGAGTTTGTCTGGGTCTTTTACGCTTTCTACGTAGAGCATCTTGATTTTCGAGTCGATCGCCGGGTCAAAATGTTGATCCATGTGTTCTAATACGTCTTCCACTCCTATTTGTTTGGAGTTTCCTACTGTCCAGACGGATGAAAACCGTAGTCCTTTCGTGAGGGCTGATTCCATGATGAAGAGGGCTGTACCGCCGGAACTGGATATGAAGTCTACTCCGTCTGGATGGAAATCAGGAACGGGTTGCGTGAATACTCCGTGGTAATTCATGTTCATTACTCCGATACAGTTTGGGCCAATCATGGATGCTCCTGCGTCATTGCAGATTTTGAGTAGTTGGTCTTCCAATATTCCTCCTTCTTTGGTTTCTTCGCCAAAGCCTGCCGACACGACAATGAATGCTTTCACGTTTTTTTCGTTGGCCAGTATGTCTATTACTTCCAGGCATGATTTGCTGGGGATACAGATGATGGCCAGTTCGGTTTCGGGGATGTCTTTTACTTGTTGGTACGATTTTAAGCCTTGTACTTCCGTTTCTTTGGCGTTTACCACATAGAGTTCACCGTTGTATTTGCCATCCAGCAAGTTGCGTACGGTGCGTCCACCGGGTTTGTGGACATTGTTCGAGCCTCCGACTACGACGATGCTTTGTGGGTCTATTAGTTCTCGATTTATCATAACGTTTTGACTGTTTTTATAGATATTATCATCTACAAATATAAAAAAAATACGTGATTTATGCGTATTCTTTTGATTAAATAATATGAATATGGTATTTTCCCTTTTCCATGCAGGGCAAACGTATTTAAAAATTGAGTAATTGATTTCTGTATTCTTGATTGAGTGCTGCCTTCACTCTTTTCTTCTCGTAGCTTGCCTTGTCTTCCCGTTTTCGGGAAAGCTCTTCTTTGAAAGGGGACACCAAGAATCCAATGGAGTTTGTTCTCCACCGCCCACCACCCACCTCCTTTCGTCTGATTGTATTGCTTGGAAAATTCATCTGGATGTTTTCCCGGTTTCATTGGGATGATCTTTCAAAAGCATTGGGATGTTTTCCTCCATTCATCCAGATGATTTTTTTTGTCTCAAATTTCACAAATTTTAATGCGTTTACCCTGGCTTTCCATGCGATGAAATTTGCATATAAAAATAAAAACATTACCTTTGCACCGAAATTTAAGGCCGGTCGGGTAGCTCAGCTGGATAGAGCAACAGCCTTCTAAGCTGTGGGTCCTGGGTTCGAATCCCAGCCTGATCACTAGAGGTACAGAACTTGAAAGACAGTTTAATGCCAAAGGATAGCAAAAGTCTTCTAAACTAATATTTTAGAAGACTTTTTTGTTGCCTGTAATTAAACGCTAAGACAAATAAAAATCATGTTGGTAACTTATTTTAAGCAAAAAGTTTAGTTAGTCTGAAGTTACGAAAAATTATAAATTTAGAAGCCATTTCCATGCGGAAATAACTTCGATTGTTTTATTATTTATTTCCAATATCTGTTCCGAATCTCGTGTGATAATGATTAGTTTTCTACATTCTAATACACTGGGAAGTTTCAATAAAGCGTTAACTTCCCTATCAAATGTCCCATCGCTATTATTCAGATTATAACAAACCTGAATAGCAAGAGCTTCATCTGGAATATAGAAGTCTACTTCAACGCCTTTATTGTAGAAAAAGACAGCATCATTGCGTCCGTATTTTCTTAATAAGTTTATTGCTACCAAATTTTCTAATAACGAAGTGTTTCCATCAAGCAGGAAAAGGTTCAGAATGCCATTGTCAATAAAATAATACTTTGGATTGGTTTCTTTGTCAACCAGTTTCCCCGCTATGTTTTGTATAGAAGATATCAACCATGCGTCTTTCGCATACTCTATATAATTGATAACAGTCTGTGTTCCGACTTTTGCTCCGGTCGAAGATACGATATTTGCTATACGGGTAAATGACATGGGTTGCTTGATGCTTTCCGCCAGTTTCTTGAACATGATACGCAGGGCAAATGTATTATCTACTGAATGTCGGGTTGCTATATCTCCCAAATAGATTTTTTGATAGACGCTTGTCAAGTAATCTCGTTTTGTTGTAAACTCCGCACCTTCGGGGAACCCACCGAAATAGAAATAATCATTGAATTTTCTAAGAATTTCTGCTTTGGCTTCTGTCGAGTACAATGAGTTCTCATTGATACTGATTTCATTTGCAGTCAGAAACTCCTTAAAGTTATAAGGGTAAACATCAATAGGAATATAACGTCCCCCAAGTGTAGTTTGAATATCCTGACTTAACATTTTCGCATTACTTCCCGTAATATAGACCCGGTGTTTGGTGTCAGCCATACGGCGGGCAAATTTCTCCCATCCGGCAATATTCTGTATTTCATCAAGAAAAAGAATAGGCTGCTTACCATACATCTCTAAATGGACTTCCAACAGCAAATTCAAATCTTCCAAAGATATACCGACCAAACGTTCATCCTCAAAATTAACATACAGCATCTCATCCCACTGTGTACCTTGCGAAAGTAGTTGTTGCATTCGCTGATAAAGCAGGAAAGACTTTCCTGCCCGTCGGATTCCGACAAAGACATAATTAGCAAATTCCTCAAAAGTGAAATCTCTCGGAATTACTTTGTATTTAGGAACTTCCGCTTGATTGTCAGCTATAACTGTTTTCAGAATGTTTTTATCCATATTTTCTGCTTTTCATTCTATTAACAAGACAAAGATGGCGTATTTTTATATTACACACAAAACAATAATCGATATTTTTCGTTTTGTATATAAAATAGTCTTTATTCTAAAGTTCGTATGCCTTTAAAAGCAATTTCACTCTACGGAACAGGGCTTTGCTTTGAAACTTGTCACAGTAGTCCATCAACAAATCTTTTGGAATTACGCTCTCAAATATGTTTATAGATGCTGCAATAAAAACCGAAAACATTTCCAGTGATTCTGGTTCTAATGTATTAAATACAGGTAAGTAAATAGTTATGAAAAGGGAATCTCACCCTAAGCCTCTCACAGGGAGTAGCCCCTTTTTTGAAATTTTAGTCGGTCGGTAGTGTTATTTTATATTATTCTTTCAATCGGCTTTTCGCTTTAGATGAAGATGTATTTCTTCCTTGTGCTCCATGGGTTTTCTGATTTCCAAACGGAATGGAAAGTCCCAGATAGAAAGACCTAATATTGGGAATAGTGCGTATATTATATGTATAGTTCTCATTGTTTTTATAGACATCCCCAAATCTGAAAACCAAAGGTTCAACACCAAAATTCAGAGATATGTTACCGGAAAAGACTTTCCTAACCCCCATGCCCCAAATGAACATATCATTACCTATTTCATGCGCCAACTTAGTTTTACTCCTATATGCAACCGTAGTATTTAACATCCAATTGTATCGCTGAGAGAGCAAAATATTACTCGCTAATGCCATATTATAGTAAAAACCTGCAACATCTACGATGATGGATTCCACTTTTCCTTTTGATTCCATATATGTTCCTTCCACTGATGTGTTAAGCATTACTCTATTGTTAAAAAATGAATTATTCCATATAAAAGCAAAGGATACAGAATGACTGTTCCCATAATTTGCATTTATGAGCTTTGTGTAATAATCATCTACCGGCACAAGGAAATTATTTGTTCCGTCCTGTATAAATCTATAAGACAGATTAAAGATATAATGTCCCGGAAGGATGTAATTTAATGTATTTGTAAATGACTTATATGGTTTTATTCTCGGATTGTATTCTTTATATACGGTGTTTCCACGCCGACTCGACCTCTATAATAATCATTGATAACGTTTCTTTCTTTGGTACTCTTCATGTAATCTACATCAAAGGAAAGCAAGCTTCCTCTCTTGTCGGTTTTCAACCGATAATTCAGATTGGCAAACATGTTTTTTACAGGATTTTTGCCATCGCTTGTCGAACTTAAAACAGAGTCGATATCCATCATTGGATTCATATAAGACGTTTGGTCTCGCCGTTTGATATCGTCATGATTGTATCCTACATTGAACATAAAACCTATTTGCTGTTCGAGGGAAATATTGTAGTCGCCACGGATGGTTGCATCCAGATTTCTGCCGTTCCTCTTATTCTCCCCATCAACCGTTTGGCTAAGAGCAGAAATGATATACCGATAATCGGAAATAGTTTTAGATCGAAGATATTCATTGTTTGTTGTATGATAGGGATGTTGATAGGTTTAATTTATTGCGCTGATAATCGAGACTGATATTTCCATTTTGCGAATTGTCGTCCCGCTGGGTATCTCTAAAAGAGAACGTACCTTTTAATCCATTGTTTTCATTCTTTTTTAGCACTAAATTTATGATACCTTGATTATCATCTGTACGCATAGTTGCGCCGGGATTAGTTATGACTTCTATGCTTGCTATCCGTTCGGCCGATAATGATGCCAGATAGGGTTGAATAGAACTCTCCGGCAAGTTGATCAACATTTAAAGGCGTCAACTTCACTTTTATTGTGTTATCAGCAGGCATCTCCAGAATATCAAAATTATTATAACCAAAAGCTAATATCTTTATCATTTGCTTTTGAAAATCAACGCTGGGGATATTAATTATTCCATCTTCATTTGCAATCATTGAGTTAATAAAAAGACTGTCTAAAGTAAGCACGTAAGCAACAGTTCCACTCAGAGGCTCATCATTTTCATTTACAACATAAACATTCACCCCATTTTGAGAATAAACCGAAATAAACATTAACGAGAAAAAAAACACATATAGTTGCTTTTTCATGTTTAGTACTTTATTAAACTGATTTCATATCTAAATTTCTTCATCATCACAAATTCTCATAAAAACTTAATGCAAATGGAATGTGTTTATTTTTAATATGCAAATATAATTGTATGTTTTACATGCATGAAACATCATCGAATTCAAGCTGTGTATAACAACTACAGAACTTTTTCAAAATAAAGTTCGGGTAAGATTATTTTGATTTCTTTATCCAATCCTTCTTTTTGCCAATAAACAATGAAATTTATTTTTACGGTTTTCAACTCAAATCCTTTTTCTTTTTTGTCTTGAATTTCTTCGGTAATTTTTTTTGAAAATTTCAAAACGGACTGCCCATTTGAATTTAAACATTCTGTGCCATTGAAAACTAAAACATCTCCACTTGTGAGTTGAGAAATTATATGTTGTTTATTAATGAAATAGTCCAACCAAACATCTTTATGCGTTAAGTGCATCACAATTTCATTTGGTGGTAAATACATTTTTTCATCTACAACTCGCTCCAATTCCACCGCCGAAATATTATCAAGAAAATTTGAATTTATGTGAATAGTTAAGTTTCGTTTAGCTCTAGTCATTGCAACATATAATTGTCTCTTAACCTCATCAGTTATCGGATTGACATTTTCAAGCATTAAAAAAACATTGTCAAACTCTTTTCCTTTCGCTTTATGAATAGTTGATACAAAGATTATATCTCCATTCTCATCAAAAAAATCTTCTAACTTAGATTCACGAATAAAGGCCTCTAAATCGGTTTTATATTTTATTTTTGGATTGATAGTTTCAAAATCCCATATAATATTATTACAGATCTCTAATTTCGTGCTATTTTGAAATCTGTTTTTAAGTTCTCTTTTAGCATTTTCCCAAATATCATCGCTGATTGTAAAAAAATCATCGTCCAAATTAAGATGACTTAAAAAGAATCTAACTTCTAATAAATTATACAAACTAAAACCATCGTTGGTTTGAATCAATTTAGCTTGCATTCTCTTTTTCAGAAGTAATCCTGTGATCTGTTCGGCTTCTTCATTTCGTTTTGTAAGTATGCAAGTTGTTCCTGTAAGTTCTGCTGTAAGTATATCATCTACAAGTGAAATGATTAGATTAGCACTTTTATAACGAACTAATTTTATTTTTCCATTATCCGTTTGTTGAGCAATAATTGGAGTCTCTTTCAATCTATTCCGAATTGTCTTTACAAATTGATTTGTGAAGTCAACGAGATTGCTTTTACTTCGATAGTTTTCGACTAATTCATATTTCACCGCCTTATTTTTTTTGATAAATTGTTCGAGATGTTGCGAACTAGCTCCTCGGAATTCGTAAATATTTTGGTCATCATCTCCAACGGTAATTACGCGTATTTCTTCATTTTGTTCCATCAAAGTGGTAATCAAACTAAATTCATCAGAATCCATATCCTGCGCCTCATCAATTACCAAAACAGTTTTTGTTATTCTGCTTATTTCAATTTCTTTATTTCTGACTTTCTCAATCGTCTTTTTTAAAATTTCATCTGATTTTTCCAAATTTCCGACTTTACCCAACAAATCGAAACAATAAGAATGAAAGGTTTTTATTTCAACAAAATTTGCGGCATTCCCAATAAGTTGGAGTAACCGCTTTTTAAATTCTGTTGCGGCTGTTCGTGAAAAGGTAAGCATTAATAATTGTTCATGCTTTACATCTTCCATCAAAAGCAACGAGGCGAGTTTATGAACCAGAACCCTTGTCTTTCCGCTTCCTGGTCCGGCAGCAACAGCAATATTTTTTGCTTCATTATCTTTTATGATACTCAATTGTGTGGGCGAAAGTTCACCGAAGAGTTGTCTAAATTTGGAAGGAGTTATGTTTCGTTTGATTTCATTTTGTCGACTGACATTGAAATATTTATTGAGAAAAGAACTATAATTCAACTGAAAATAATCATCTACAAATTGCAGTGCATCTTTGTAATTGATAATCATCTTTTTGGCATATTCGCCAACGATATGAATTTGTTGAACCTTATTTTCATAAAATTGATTCAGTTTTTCATAATCGTCATTTTTATAACGCTTCTTATTATCTTGCTCTAAACGCTCTATTGTCAAACGGTTATAAGCAACAAGAAAGCCACCCTCAATTTTAATTGCTTCAATTCTTGACAAGTAAAATAGCGTATCTTCAATATCTTCGATTGAAATCTTTTTCCCAAAACTCATGATCGAATTTTCAAAAGTATTTTTCAATTCGTGAACCGAAAATTCAATCAATACCTCCTCTTTTCCTGCATCATTTTCAGATACATTCAAGTTGCTTTTTTCGTAAAGAAACTCGACTATAAATAAGGCTAATTCATGCCGTTTATCTAATTTCTCTTGCAATACTTCTTTCGGATAAAGACTAAGTACAGCTATATTATTTTTTGAATACGCTAAATTTTTCTGCTTAATCCAATTTTTAATTGCCCAAAAATTGAGTATGGTTTTTATCTTCTTTGTTGTAACATCTTCACATCCTTCCATTTCTGCATTCCCATTAATCTCTTTTAAGTGGAACGTTTTTTCTCGTTCTTCAAAAAGAGGAAATAAGAAATTCTCGATTTGGAAAAATTCTTTAACGATATGGAGCGAGCGATTTTTATTTTCTCCTTTCTTAATGAAAGCGGTTAAATCTTTTGTATCTGCCAAGATTTTTTCTTCACGCAGAAGGTTGACAATATTTATAACTTCGTCTTTTACAATTCCCAAATGATCACTAATATAATCAATCCTAGATTCTGCTACTTCATCGCTCGTTTGTTTTCTATTTTTGCTTGAAAACAGTTTTTTGATAATTCGGATTGCTTTTTCTTTCTGCTTTTCTTGAAATCTCTCCGAAGCATTAATTTTATCAACTGCTTCTTGCGCGTTTTTGGACAGAATACTATTCGCAAAAATCCGCGGCATATTCTGTCCTCGTTTCAAATAACCGGCATCTTCCAACGCTGCTATGGCAGTAGTTACTCTTGTTTCAATTTCACCGACACTATCGTCCCAACCTGCTTTCCGGGCAATTTCCAAAGCCGAATTTGAAACAGTAGAACGAAATTTTGTTATCTCTTTTATTGCTTTCCAAACCTGCTGAATCTCTTTAATTGAAAGTTTGGTTTGGTTCAATAAAATGAAATGTTTATCAAGGTCTTCTTCATTGAACAATACGAAACAATCTGCAACAATACTTTCATCTCGTCCGGCTCTGCCCGCTTCTTGTACATAATTTTCAAGCGAATCGGAAATTTCATAATGAATTACCAAGCCGACATCTTTTTTGTCGACACCCATTCCGAAAGCAGATGTAGCAACCATTGTGGACACTTCGCCCGAAATGAATGCATTTTGACTGGCAATTTTGTCATCGGCATTCATCTTCCCGTGAAATGATTTCGCATTAAATCCATCTTTTGACAATCTTTCTGCAAGGCGGCTTGCCGTCCGTGTTCTTGAAACGTACACAATAGTCGGACAATTTTTTTCTTCTATCAAATCTCTTATTGCCAAATACTTTTCATCTTCATTTCCTTTCTCAAAAACTTTGTATTGAAGATTTGTTCTTGATGCTTTTGAGGTAAACAATTCAAGCTTAAGAGAAAGTTTTTCTTTGAAATAGGTGCAAATATCTTCTATCACTTTTTGTTTTGCCGTTGCTGTGAA
The DNA here is from genome assembly GCA_031255855.1 of Tannerellaceae bacterium. GTDB lineage: Bacteria > Bacteroidota > Bacteroidia > Bacteroidales > Tannerellaceae > DFXE01. The sequence goes on from JAIRRS010000101.1 coordinate 198,857, forward strand.
ACAAGAAACTGGGATTCCCTCTTCCAAACTTTTCTTCTCTTGAATTGATTTGATAAAATCACCAATGTACAAATAATCCACCCTAAAATCTTGTCCCCACGAGGAAAAACAGTGTGCTTCGTCTATTACAAAGCGTACAATTTTACGCCCCAAAAGCAAATATTCAATGGTTCGGGAGCGTAGGGCTTCGGGAGAAATATAGAGGATAGATGCAGAACCATCTGCTACTCTTTCAAAAGATTTTGCTCTCTCGATTGGGTCAAGTAAACCGTTTATGGTAACAGCTTGCGTAATCCCATTTTTCTCAAGATTATCAACTTGATCTTTCATCAGTGATTGTAAAGGCGAAATAACAACAGTCAAACCATTAACACTTTCTCCGCTCATCAACGCAGGCACTTGGAAGGTGATAGATTTTCCACCACCGGTAGGAAAAACAGCAAGTATAGATTTGTTGTCAATAGCCGCTTTAACCGCATTTTCTTGTAGCGGTTTGTCTCCATAAGTCCTATAAGAATTGTAACCAAAAAAATGTTTCAATCCTCTATTTACATCCAACGCTTTATTGCAATATATACAACCACTCACACAGGGCTTATTCCGTAAACGCAACATTATCTGTTCCACTTCAGGATAATTTTTCAACACCCAAGGTGGTGTAATCGAGTGTGTCGTTTCGCTGTGGATAAAAGAGTTAATCAGAGAAAGACAGTAAGAAAGCTCTATCGGATATTCTGAAATAACTTTTATTAAATCAGCGTGTTCGCAAATCTCATTTTTAAACTTTTCGCGAATGATTTTCTCGACATTTGTACTTTCGCTTGCGTAATCAATAAATCGAAAAAAGGCTCGAAATTCTTTCTTTTCAGCTAACAATAAATAGAAAATTTCTTGTAACACCTTGTCGGTTTGTTTGAATGCCGTAATCTCGTCATCGAATAGTTCTTTTGCTTTGATTGAATCATTCAACGGATTATTTTTCTCTTCTGATTGTAGTTTGTCGTCTTTTAATAATTTGTGATATGGTTTTGTTGGAAAGAGCAAAGGAGAAAGAAACAATGTATCAATAATGTTTGCCTGATTTATTCCTGTTTCATATATGGTATTGCCAATGTATTTTATGTCGTGGTTGAGAATATTATGTCCGCAAACAAATTGTGTCCCATTGAGAAATTGCATAAACTCTGTAACGGAGTTCTTATGAAAAGAACTACCGTCGTTCTTAACACTTCCAATATCAAGAATCTTTTGGCTCTTGTATTCAATTTCGGTATCAACGAATGTGATAAGATGCTCAACCATAAATTACATCTTTAAAATTTCTAGTACTATATACTTCCTTACGAAAATTTATCTGAATCTACATATCATTCATCGAAAGAGCTTTATATGTTACTTTATAATCGCTCAACTCTCCGGTTGCCTTCATAAAATGAATGCCTTTTTCCCTTAGCTTATCAAGGTTTATATTGCCGGCATTTCGCTTTATTTCGATAATGTCAGCTATTTTACCCAATTCATTGACGGCTACCATATCAATTTCATTTTCGCCTTTTCTATCCCAATAGCCACCGATACGGGTAAAACGCATTTGTTCAATATACTGTGCCCTGAAATATCGTTCCAGTATTTTTCCACTGAATGTAGGGTAATCACGCACGATAATCTCTTTCAGTTGCTCATATCCCCCTACTTCCACCATGTAGCTATACTTGTAGATAAAACGGAACCAGAAACTAAGAAAGTTGTCTTCCAATGTATAACGCACATTCTTTGTTTCCACCTTCGAAAAAATAGGTGTTACCTTTGATATCAAACCATAATCATGCTCCAACTTGGTAAGGTATCCCCCAATCTCACGATTAACAACTGCTTCTATCTTTGCTCGTGTGTTTTCGCCTCGCGCAATAGCCGAAAGGATGGTAAAGTAATTGGCATACTCTTTACCAAATTCTTCGATAAGCATATTTTTACCTTCCGGGATAAAAGTCGAATCCTCACGGATAATATAATTCAACATCGCTTTCAGCGTATATGAACCGGAATCCATGAGAAGTTGAACATATTTCGCAACGCCTCCGGTAAAAGTGTACAGTGCCAGTAAGTCTTCCGAGGTATAATCCGGACTGTGGTCTGCAAGAATTTCTTTTAATACGGACGTTTCAAACGGCTTTACCCTTAACAGAGCTGTAGCACGACCAAACAGCGGCTCTTTGGCATTTTGAAATATCTTGTGCATTAGCGAATGAACTGAACCGCTCAAAAGCAAATTCATTTTGCTTTGGTCTTTATTCACATCCCAATAATGCTGAATGTCGCTGTAAACCGATGGCGCAATATTAAAGAACTCCTGAAACTCATCCATAATCAGATTGAAGGACTGTGTCTTTGAAAGCTCCATCAGGAATTTGAATAATTCCCAGAAGCTATTCACCTCACCCAGAATAGGGATGCCCAGTTTATCTTTTATTTCCTGTGTAAAATCTTGACACAAAAAGCTTTCGGCTTTCCGTGCAACAAAAAAATAGAGCGTAGGCTGTCCTTCCGTTGCTTTTAGTAATAGTTGAGTTTTGCCGATACGCCTCCGTCCGGTTATAACGGTCATTTGAGCATTCTCCAACGAACGCTTCTGAGTATTTAAAAGCTCCTTAATTTCTTTTTCCCTATTGTAAAATTCCATATCTATACATTTTTACAGAAACAATCAGTTCCGAAACACACATTTCGAAACTACGAATATAGGGAATCCTTTTGAAACGGGAAAATATTTTGTTTTGGAACTCATGCGTCTCATAATTATTTTTTTGATTGCAAAGTAAGAGACTTCCTGGAAACAGGGCAACGGGTACTTTATCGGGGGCTTACGCTGAATTTACGGGTCAGTCCGAAAACCCGGTTTCAAAGATTGAAATTCTCGCATTAAGATTATCTTTGTCGGATGAAACAATGGGAAGTATTAAAGACGGTGTTTCCTACTGTAATCACCGCTAATTT
>JAIRRS010000079.1 GCA_031255855.1 Tannerellaceae bacterium
GCTGCCGATGGGGACTCTGCGAATACGACGTACAGAACTGCCTGAACGGATTATCTCCTTTCTCTTACAACAAGGACAACGTAATTTCGATTCTCGTGTTTGGACATTCAAATCGATACGGCTACCTTCGTAGCGTACCCGCGAGCATTCTTGCTCACTTATGCCTAAGGCATGGTACATAATGCTGGTGTTCTTTTTACTCTTGATTTGCGGTAATCAATTATAATGAATAGCCAGCTTTTCTTATGGACTAACTACGCATTTCTCGGAGGAACCCTTACTTATAGAAGCCGCTTTGGGCATTGAATCCGGCTTTTGGCTAAGAATGCAATCTGAATATAATTTGCTTACTGCCAAGAGAAACAAGACCTTTGCCCAACGCCTTGAAAATGTCCGCAAGGTTGCGGCAATGCTCTGAAAAAATTTAAAAATCAATTAGTTATGAAGAAAGTAGTATTTTTATTGTTGGCGGTATTGCCATTGATATTTTCTGGGAGTGACAAAGATGATGAAAAAGAAATAATAATGTATTCATAGCTTAATCGAATTAAAAATATCACAAAGATATAATATATACCGGATTAAAGCAATACCTCCCCCCCACCGGCATGAAAACAAATGCGAACAGCATATTTAACACTCAATTGGTCCCTGACTTATGTTTATGCATTATCTTTGCAAAGCATATCGAAGCATATTGAAGCATAACAAGGAAAAAAGAGGCACTTATGAAATCAGCAATGAATTTTTTTTACCATTTCACGAATGGTTTTCTTTCCGTTTTCTGGCTTTCAAAACCTACTGTATTTTCTGAAAAATCCGACGCAAACGATTTCAAAGAAATACAATCAGACTGGGTTAATGTAGGAGAAGATATACGGAAATCTTATGAGCAATTCAAAAAGGAACATCAATAAACAAAATCGATCCGTCGAACGAACCGAAACGGTCGGATTCATGGAAAGGACTACATTCGTCGGTCCGTTACCTTCCCCGGATATATTACAGGGCATTGAAAATGTTGTACCGGGGTCTGCGGAACGCATTATTGTCATGGCAGAAAAAGAACAGGATTTCAGGCATCGAAGAGAAAGAAAGATAACGAACGCGAACATTTCTATGGTTTTAATAGGCATTTTGTCGGGATTGATTGCGCTGTTTGTAATTTCTTTTCTAATACCAATACTTCGTTAACCATTGACATTCTTTCATGCTGCAATATCCGCGAAATGAACCACCTCCTTCCAAAACATCCTGTTTATTTCATCGTCCGGCTTATACCCAGACACATCAATAAATCGTTGAAGCAGGAAGATATTATGTAGCAAGACCTTAGTGGTAGCCATCGACAAACTCTTTCCTTGTTTTATGGCTACCGCTTTTGCTATATTTACACTGGTAAGTGGTGCGTTGAAATGGAAATGCAGTCTATTCAAGTCTCTTGATTGCGCGTCTGTAAGGCCTGTAAACTGTTTGGCATCGCGAAAGCAAAACTCCACTTGAAAACGACAGCGATAAAATTTCAGAACATCCATAGCAGTCATGGTCATGTCCGTGGAAAAATAAAGCTTTCTGGTGCTCTTGTCTTCAGATTCCCAGATGCATAAACGAATATTTCTTTCCAATGCTTTGGCGTAAACAATGGCAGAGTATATCATACCTTGTCCTTCTTCCAAAGGGAAAACCTCAAAACGGTCACTTTCCAGAGACTTCAGGACAATACGGCCGTCGTACTTTTTAGGGCGCCCTCTTTTGCCGGCAGGCTTTTCTTTAGTCAAATACATCAGGACTGCGTCATCACGCAAACGACTGATTAAATCAAAGCCAACCCCGATAAGTCCGTCGGCAAACTTCTTTTTGGAAAAACAGGCATCTGCCACCACGTAACGGCTAAATGTAAGAAGCGATGCTGCCCGTTGGGAAAGTACATGCAGGTACCAATCAACCAACGTCCAGCCAGCTTGTTCCAGCGTACCGGCGGGAGGAGTTTGTACGGCTTCCAGATGAAAACAGGTATGCAAATCCATATCGATGCCACCGATGCCGGATATTTCAAGACCGTGTTTGGAAGCCCCGGCACAACCAGACCGGAATTTACCCAGATAAGGGGGTGTGTTTGCCTGACTTAGTGATGTAACCGGGATCGAAAGCAATAGCCGTATGGCTACCCATATATTGCTTGCACAAACACAGGTTGAAATCCAACCAGGCAAAAGGACGGGAAAATTGCTGGCGGAAGCGCTGCTCACCAGAGCGGCTGTAGCGTCCAAGCTGCAGGAAATTCATCCGACCAGGGATGATTAAATAAAGTATTAACACTTCAACCATGATTTCTTTTCGCCATTTGTTTAACTTTACAGCCGATTTACTCAGCAACAATTTTATTAATTCAATATACGGGTCGAGTTCTTTCATCACAATTATATTTAGATGTTGTAACCTCAATATAATAAATTGGTAGGACTCGACCTACTTTTTGTTAATTAAAAGTTTAACGGACTATTGGAATTCAGCACTATAAATACAATCAATCATTTGCTATTATGCTAATTTTTACTCGTTTTCTTATATCGAACTCACGTTAGGTAGAGTAATGAATAAGGCGAATATTATTAGAAACTGTGTAGCCAATATGCTTCAGACG
>JAIRRS010000105.1 GCA_031255855.1 Tannerellaceae bacterium
TTATCCCGTGGAAATAACCGATTGGAAAGGATCGATTGGAAAGGACGGAATGGAATAATTCTTAAAAATTAATGGAATAATAAACGAATTATGGCTTGATATTTATATATTTGCAGCCATATTTTCAAATAACGTTATTATATTATATGGGATTCTTTAATTTCAAAAAGAAACGGACATCATCAACTATTCAAGAAAAACTGAAGATTGAAACACCTGCGAATATAGAATCTCCTACTATTCAGCCAGAACAAAAAGAGAAAACCAAACCGCACGTTCCTACTCCTCCCAAAAGGAAAAAAGAGAAAAAAGATGTGGCCGATTTCTTTACTGTCAATATCTATGAAATTTTCAAACATGAGCCTATATCTGTCGGAAACGGAACAGGTACGAACGGCCAACCTGTCGAGATATTTTCATTCAAGCTTCCCGACCTTGAATTGAATACCTTTTATAAGGTCAATATCCTTAAATACGCCGACAACCATTACGACCTGGTGTTCATCAGCAATATAAACGACATCAGGAATGAATTAAAAGAGTTCGTGGACTTTTGCATGAAAACATTCGGAAACGATTTCATGAATAAAGGAAGTGTCAATAAGGATGATTTTCGCGATGCAACACTTGGTGTATTCTCACGTGTTTGGTACGGAAACGCATGCTTGGAGAATCCAAACTTCGCAATTACTTTGACCTTGTTTGATGTTTAACAACATAAAAAAAGCGTAACTTTTTGATTATTCGTTACGCTTCGCCTTTTGATGTGACCCGGGTGGGACTCAAACCCACGACCTTCAGAACCGGAATCTGACGCTCTATTCACTAAGCTACCAGGCCAAGAACGGCGCAAAAGTAATGATAATCTCCCAGTAAAACAAATCGTTTACGGAAAGACTTTCGTTATATCTACGCTTTTACAAATAAATATCCATTCTGATATTTTGAAATCCTTTTTGCATATGAGATAGCATTTTGCAAATTAAATGCAGGGAAATACTTGCTCTTTTTACATTAATCACTATTTTTGCCAGTCATAATTTAAAAACACAAGACACAACAAAAATAGTATGAGTTACCTTATCAAACCGCCTGGCTACAACGCCTTGTTAAATCTATCCCAAACAGAGCTGGGAATAAAAAAAATAAAAGACTTCTTTCAGCAAAATCTCTCATCCGAACTACGACTGCGTCGCGTAACCGCACCCTTATTCGTATTGAAAGGAATGGGTATAAATGATGATTTAAACGGCGTTGAAAGGGCGGTGACTTTTCCTATCAAAGACTTGAATGACTCGAAAGCGGAAATCGTCCATTCGCTTGCCAAGTGGAAGCGTCTTACCTTGGCAGACTATGGCATTGAAAAGGGATACGGCATTTATACCGATATGAACGCTATCCGCTCGGACGAAGAGTTGGGCAACCTCCATTCTTTATATGTAGACCAGTGGGACTGGGAGCGTACCATGGAAGATGGGGAACGCAATATTGATTTCCTCAAGGAAATTGTACATCGCATTTACGCGGCAATGGTACGTACCGAATACATGGTATACGAAATGTTCCCTACCATAAAACCCGTTTTGCCGCAACACCTATTCTTTATACATGCGGAAGATCTTCTGCAAAAATATCCTACCTTTACCCCGAAAGAACGGGAAGACGCCATCACCAAAGAACATGGCGCCGTGTTTATCATTGGAATAGGATGTAAACTAAGCAACGGTGAAAGGCACGACGGACGTGCCCCCGACTACGACGACTGGTCGACATCTACACCAGACGGCAATATGGGGCTTAATGGGGATTTACTGGTTTGGGACAACGTGTTGAATCGTTCTCTGGAGCTTTCATCCATGGGCATACGTGTTGACAAAGAGGCGCTACTACGGCAATTGGCGATAAGCAATACGGAAGACAAAAAAGAATTATTTTTCCACAAACGCCTGCTGAACGGCGAACTACCTCAAAGCATTGGTGGCGGAATCGGACAAAGCCGTTTGTGTATGTTTTATTTGCGTAAAGCACATATCGGGGAAATTCAGGCAAGTATTTGGCCGGAAGATATGCGTAAAGAAGCCATGGCCGCCGGTATGTATCTAATTTAAACAGTAATGGATGTAAAGATTGGGCAAAGCTGGAAACAACAATTGGCAAACGAATTTGAAAAAGATTACTTTCAAAAACTAACTGCCTTTGTACGCCAGGAATACAGGCAAGGGACGGTTTACCCTGCGGGGGCGAATATTTTCAGCGCTTTCGATCACTGCCCTTTTGATAAGGTAAAAGTAGTGATATTAGGGCAAGACCCCTACCATGAACCGGGACAAGCACATGGACTTTGCTTCTCTGTAAAAGACGGGATACGCTTCCCGCCTTCCCTTATCAACATCTTCAAAGAAATAGAAGACGATTTAAAGAAACCTGTTCCCCCAAGCGGGGATTTGACAAGATGGGCCGACCAAGGCGTGCTGTTATTGAACGCAACGCTGACTGTCCGGGCACATCAGGCAGGTTCGCATCAAAACAAAGGCTGGGAAACATTCACGGATGCCGTTATCCATGAACTTGCCGAATCCCGCGACCATCTTGTCTACATATTATGGGGCGCTTATGCGCAAAAAAAAGGCGCTTTTATCAATAAAAGCAGAAACCTTGTACTCGCTTCGGCGCATCCTTCTCCTTTGTCGGCTCATCGGGGATTCTTTGGAAACAAGCATTTCAGCAAAGCAAATGATTATTTGATTGCGAGCGGACAAACGCCCATTGATTGGTAAACCTTACTTCACAAGATTTATATTAATACCATGCCTGGCCTTCGCGGTAGTTACTTCTTCTGTCGTATTTCAGGTCTTTCAACAAAGACGAACTTACCGCTACTGAAAATGTATATGATTTATACGGCCCCACGGGGATAAAGCTTGCCGTCATATTGAAACAGTGGAGGTTTCTTGATATGTTACATGTGAGGTATGATATTTTCTTTGTATCGAAGTCATACGTGGCATTGAAGTTGAAACGCCAGTTTTTTGTCGGTTGCATATTCCCACTGAAACTCAACGCGTGGGTCAGCCTATAACGATATTCTTTCTTCTCAAAGTCAAACCGGCTATTGTCATAATTCAGGTTCAAACTATAATTAAACGAGAAACTCCAAGGAAACGAGTTTGTCCAATATCCGTCTGAATCATATTCTCCACTGGTGTCTTCTTTCTTTCCTCTTAAACGTCCTCCGCCTGTGCTTTCTTCGGGAACCAGGCTTTGGTTTTCACCGTATTGATCTATCTGGTCAAGTGTTTCCGTTCCTGTTGCGTCGTCGGTTAAAGACTGTTCTTCTGTTGTTTCATTTTGGTTATATCCAAACAAACGTCCCAAAAATCCCGTCTTAAATGTTTCGTTGTTAAGTGTGTATGAAAAACTGGTTCCGGTTGATTGTAAACGCCCTAATCCTTTTCCCGCCTGGATGCGCATCTTGTTTACCCTCCGAGGAACTAATTTCCCACTTGCGTCAGGAAATGCATCGTATGTATATGTATCAAATACCCCATTCAGGTTGACGGAATAGCTCTTGGTCAATTTTAAACGAAGGCCGACATTCAAATTGCTCCATTTAAAAGAGTCGGCAATCATATTATGACTCATGGCAAATGACAGTTTGTCGATGATGCTCATCTTTCGAACGCCAGTTGAATCCCTGTCGGATACAACCTTGGCTTCGATGTTATTGTCGAGTGCGAAACTTATATTTCCTTGTTGTCCTCGTCCGGGAACACCAAACATCCCGTTTTCGAAAGGTGAATAAAGGACCTCTTGTCCTACTCCATTCGCATCAATATAGTTATACTGCTGGTAAAATCCATATTTGCGATTACTGAAATCAGGGGCAAATCCAAAACTGACAGAGGGATCCATCCTATGCCTGATTGTCTTTATCTTTTTACCGAGAAATCCTAAAAATTGGTACATCCCATATAACGTAGTAGAAGCTGACACCGACGCATTATAGTTGTACACCCGATAAAATCCATACGTGGTATCGCTAACCACCAATTGATTTTTCTGGAGATCGTATTCTTTTCCTAATTTATTTGTATACCAGCGTTCCGTGTAACTGAAATTTGGTGATATATTTATATAATTAAAGACACTGAATGTAGCACTTACCGGTATCTGGTGCTGCATGGCATTTTTCCAGTCTTTAATAATGTTTGATTGGAAAAATTCGTAGTCTTTTGTCGTAATACTATTCCGCAGATAGCCGGTATAACTCATGGATATCTTCTCATACCAACGATCTGAACCAATCGCATTTTTCCGTTTAAAAGGGAATATACGGCTCATAGTCAATGTGATGTCGGGGAATGTGACAGAAATTGTCGAGTCACGTTGTACCTGATTTATATTCATGGTGGCTGAAATACTTAACGGATTATTAGGAAACCGCTGGGTAATGCTTACACTCGAACCTTTTGTGTTTTGAGTAGATCCAGCCCCATACATCGTTTGGACATTATTCCTATCGTAGCTGCTGGTTGCAAAATTCACACTTGCAGAAATTGTTCGGAATGGATTTGCTTTCGCATCTTGTGTATGTGTCCAGTTTACTTTAAAGTCTTTCGATAAATTATAGTCGGGCAATCCTTTGTCTCCCAGTTTAGTCACTAAATAATTTGCGCTAAAATTCCCTGAAAACTTATATCGCTTTTTGTATGTGGAACGTGTAGACAATCCCCAGGAGCCTTTTGAGTATAATTCACCCGTCAGGGCCAAATCAACATAATCACTCAAGGCAAAGTAATATCCTCCATCCCGCAAGTAGAAACCACGGGTAGATTCATCACCAAAAGTCGGAAATAAAATTCCGGATGAATATTTCTCGGAAAAAGGGAAATAAGCAAAAGGAAGTCCTATCGGATACAAAGGCACATCTGCAATAACCAAGTAAACAGGGCCTGTCACAATGTTTTTTTTCGGTCGGACTTTCGCCTTGGTCATCTGAATGTAAAAGTGGGGGTGGTCGTGCTCATCGCAGGTGGTATACCGTCCATCGGCCATATTGAGAATATCACCTTCCATTTTTTTTGTCCGCATAGCTGTTACATAGCCTTCGCCTTGCTGGGTAAGTACGTCTGTGATATATCCTTTCTTTGTCTTAAAATTATAACGCATGGTTTTCGACTCATATTCCTGCCCGCTATCTTTAAAAAGCGGATAGCCAAATTCAGCGCCTATGGAATCAAGACCAAAACGGGCATACACCAAATTGCTATCCATATTCATTTCAATGATTTCGGCTTCCAGTTCTATCTGCTGGTATTTCACATCGCCCTGGCCGTAAAGGTATGCCCAGTTGCCTGCCGTCATAATAATCGAATCCGACGCCGTATAAACGACTGGAGCATCCAGTGCATTCTTTCGGGAAGGAATCGTATCTGTTAGTAAAGAATCAGGAGGGGTAACAAGTAATGAATCAGAGAGAGCAACAGGCACAGAATCGATTGGCAGAACAATAGGAGTTGTTACTTCCTGCGCCTGCGAGACCAGGCATCCGGTTAGAATCAACAGTGTTATATATAGGACTCTGAAAATCGCGGGCATGCTGTCTTTATATTGTGTCTCAGCGTGCAAATGTATAATAAAATACTGAGCACTGCTGTCTTTATTCCAATAAAAAGAGTTTACACCAGTGTTCAAAACGCAAAAGAGCCAAATCGCCGTATCTGGAAAGCCCTTTTTTTATCTTACTTACCGGTTTTTCCTCTCCTAATTTGCTTTTACTGTAAAACTTATCGGCAAAGCAAATCAATTGTTCTTCCATTGAAACCGGAAGCATATCCCGATGAGGCAAGGGAAGGTTTCGTTCAATGATTTCTTCAAGGGTGATGCCTGTTCCGGTATGTCGTTCACAGACAAGAGCATGGCGGGGATATCCTTCTTCCCTCAACAAGTTAGCGCCCAAATAACCGTGGCATATATAATCGGATTCACCATAGCATCCAATATCCGGAGCATTACACATGAAAACGCCGATATCATGCAACATAGCCGCTTCGTTAATGAAAGTGTAATCGAGATTCCATTCCGGATAGTTGTGGGCAATGGCTAACGCCTTGTCTGCCACATTCCGGCTATGTATTACCAATATCCGGTAGGCTTCGGATTCAACATCATAATATTTTGATATAATATCAATCGGATTCATTTTTTTCATCCCCTTATACAACAATTTATAAATACAAATATAAAGAATGATTAGGACATTTGCTACATTTGTTTTTTGCCTGATAAATCGGTTATAAAAACAGAAGCACATGAGAACGATTATTTTGTTATTGACTTGGATATTCTTAACAGTCACTGCTGGTTGGAGCCAGCAAAACCCTTCATTAGTTTTAGGAGCTGAACGTATGGACGTCGTCGTTGGTATGCTGAAAGGCAAACAGGTAGGATTGGTTGTCAACCAAACTTCCATACTGGAAAAAACCAAGGCACATCTTTTGGACACATTGCTGGCCGAAGGAATTGCTGTAAAGAAAGTTTTTGCCCCTGAACACGGATTCCGCGGGACAGCCGATGCCGGAGAGGAAATAAAGGATAGCCGCGATAAAAAAACCGGAATCCCTATTGTATCGATTTACGGGAAAAACCATAAACCCACCGCTGCTCAGCTAAAAGGATTAGACGTTGTCGTGTTCGACATACAAGACGTTGGCGCCCGTTTTTATACCTACATAAGTACGATGCATTATGTCATGGAGGCTTGTGCCGAAAATAATATAGAATTTATTGTACTCGACCGTCCGAACCCGAACGATTACATTGACGGCCCTATCCGTAAAAAAGGTCTCGAATCATTCATAGGTGTCGACCCTATTCCTGTCCTTCACGGACTGACGGTAGCCGAACTTGCCCAAATGATTAACGGCGAAGGCTGGTTTAAGAACACCACAAAAAAATGCCGTATGCAAGTAGTACCCATGCTTAACTGGAAACATGGCGACCCGTATTGGCTCCCTGTAAAGCCCTCTCCCAATTTGCCAAACGATCAGTCTATACGACTTTATCCATCCCTGTGCTTTTTTGAAGCGACAAATGTGAGCATTGGGCGGGGGACGTATTTCCCTTTTCAGATGATAGGTTATCCAGATGAGAAATATGGCGATTTTACTTTTACTCCCGAATCATTGCCGGGATTCGATACCAATCCGTTACAGAAAAGCAAAAAATGTTATGGGATAGATTTGCGTGAATATCCTTTCGAAGGCGGTCTTTCACTCCAGTTTTTCCTTGATTTTTATAACAAGGCCGACAATGACCGGGCATTCTTCTTTCCCCGTCCGGAATGGTTTGATTTACTGGCTGGAACCCAAGAATTACGCAAGCAGATTATTCTAGGAATGAGTGAATCCGAAATCCGTGCCACATGGCAAGCGGAGTTGAAAGAATACAAAGCCATGCGTGAAAAATATCTTTTGTATCCTGATTATAAATAACACAAGATTTATTTTTTCCCGATAACCAACAATTTAGTGTCATCGGCTCCATAAAAAGCAATGGATTGTAGGGGCTTGGCATCATCCTCAACCCCAAAACGGACGACTTTGTCCAGCGTCTTCAATAATTCATGTTCATACCGCATATCCATACAAGCCATGCGGGTGGAAACTATTTTTGAAAATTTGATGCGATTTTTTTGTGATTCATTATGATCAATCTGACACGACATGCGGTTGCATCCGGCATATCCCGACAATGTTTGGCGATCCACATCAAAGACCACGAGTTGACGTGTCTCTTCAGGGTCAAGCTTGCCGCCATTCATTTCAACAATATTCCATTCGCCCTCCAAATCCGAAAACGCAACCATTGTCGCCTTCTTTGATTTGCATCCTACCGCCAAGCCGACACATACGATTGCCAGTGTCGTATATAGGTGTTTTTTCATCTTCTATTTAGTTCTTTGAAAGAACAAGAATAACATTCCCGTTTTTGTCAACCAGTTTCATCTCGTTGGCCGAACTTCCGTATTGTACATTGGTTATTGTCTCCAACGCCGACAAAATAACATCTTCCAATTTCATATCCAGGCAAGCCATCATGGTAGCGGCGGCAGGTTTCAGCGTAAATGCCGATATGTCTTTTGCATCAGGGATAATCACCGTATTGAACATATTACATCCTGCATTACCATGAACCTTGTTTTCCGTCATATTAAATTCAATATACGGCATGTTCTCTCTTTCTACTTTTAAACCCTTAACTTCTACAATTGTCCATTTTCCATCTAAGTTTTTTACATCCGCTTTATTGGCTGAAGAGCAAGAAGCCATTCCGAACATAATTGGAATCATAAGAACATAAAATAATACTTCCTTCATAATTTAATTTTCATTTAATGGTAACACGTCTTTATTAAGACGTAAAAATGATGCAATTTGTTCACGTACAATATGATATTTAACATACATTAATGGTGTGTCGTAAAAAAACTGCCTTGACATCGGTCAAGGCAGTTTAAAACACTAATCCTATAATGTTTTCAAACTATGAGGACTAGTATTACACCACATTATTTTATTATTTGCTTAATATTTCCATCGTATCCGAAGCTATCATGTATTCTTCGTCGGTAGGGACTACCATTATGGTTACCTTGCTGTCGGGGGTACTGATAACCATTTCTTCTCCCTTCATGCCATTGTTCTTTCCTACATCCAATTTCATACCCATATATTCCATGTCTGTACAGACGGCTTCACGTGTAATCCATTGGTTTTCCCCTACTCCACCAGTAAATACAAGAATATCAACACCGCCCAATGCGGCGGCATAAGCTCCTATATATTTCTTTATGCGATAGTTATAAACTTTCAATGCCAGAATAGCCAGCTTATTTCCGGCAGCAACGGCTGTTTCTATGTCACGCATATCAGATGATAGATTTTCGGAAAGTCCCAACACGCCACTTCTCTTGTTGATGAGGTCGGATACGCCATTCGAATCTAATCCTTCTCTTTCCATTATATACGCCAGGGCGCCGGCATCGATGTCGCCGCAACGAGTTCCCATTAACAGCCCTTCAACGGGGGTCATACCCATGGAAGTATCAACAGATTTGCCGTCTTTAATCGCAGCAATTGATCCTCCGTTTCCTATGTGGGCAGTAATGATGCGCTGCTCTTCATAAGGTACGCCAAGAATTTCACATGCACGGGCAGAGACATACCGATGGCTGGTTCCGTGGAAACCATACCGCCGTACACCGTATTTACTATACATAAAGTAAGGCAAACCATACATATAGGCATAATCAGGCATGGTTTGGTGGAAAGCTGTATCAAACACGCCAACCTGTGGTATATCGGGCATCAACGCCTGCATGGCACGGATGCCTTTCAGGTTGGGTGGATTATGCAGAGGGGCAAGATCAATACATTCAACCATTTGCTCGATTACTTCGGACGTAATTAATACGCTGCTGCTAAATTTTTCCGCTCCGTGTACCACCCGATGGCCTACGGCATTAATTTCTTTCAATGATTTGATACAACCATATTCTTCACCTGTCAATACTTTCAAAATAAATTCTATCGCTGCGTTATGTTCAGGTAAATCACGCTCCAACACTACTTTCTTCCCATCCGGCAATGTGAATTTCAGAAATGAACCGGCCAGTCCTAATTTCTCAACACCGCCTTGTGCCATTACTTCGTGGTTGTTCATATTAAACAATTTATATTTAACAGACGAACTACCACAATTTAAAACCAATACTTTCATGTTTTATTTTCTGTTTTTTATTTAGCTTTTTTCAGCGCGATAGCCTGGTTGGCGGTAATAGCAACCATGTTATAAATATCATCCGTTGAACAGCCTCGCGACAGGTCATTTACCGGAGCAGCCATTCCTTGCAGGATAGGGCCTACGGCATCCGCATTCCCCAAACGCTCCACGAGTTTGTATGCAATATTCCCAACTTCCAGTGACGGAAACACCAATACATTAGCCCGGCCGGCTATTTCGCTTCCCGGCGCTTTTTTTGATCCAATTGAAGGAACTAAGGCCGCGTCGGCCTGCAATTCTCCGTCTATCTTAATGTCTGGTTCCATCTCCTTAGCCAGGCGGGTAGCTTCAACTACTTTGTCAATCATCTCGTGCGAAGCACTTCCTTTTGTAGAAAAGCTCAACATGGCAACGCGTGGCTCGATGTGGGCAATTGCTTTAGTTGTATGGGCTGTTGCCACCGCAATCTCAGCCAACTCGGCTGCTGTAGGGTTAGGGATTACAGCACAGTCGGCAAAAACTAACAAACCGTTTTCGCCATAAATCGGCGCTTTTGTGAACATCAGGTAGGCGCCTGATACGCTACTCATACCCGCCTTTGTTTTTATTAACTGCAGGGCTGGGCGAAGCACATCCCCTGTCGTATTCTGGGCTCCGGCTATTTCGCCGTCGGCATCCCCGGCTTTTATCATCAGGCAAGCCAGGTACAATGGATTTTCGACTAACACAGCCGCCTTTTCAGGCGTCATCCCTTTCTTTTGGCGTAACAAAAACAACAATTCGGAGTAAGCGTCTTTTTTGGAATGATTTTTAGGATCAATAATCGTAGCTTTATCAATCTGATCCAGATCATAATCGACAGCCAATTTTTTAATTTCATCCGGATTACCTATCAAAATAATGTCTGCAACCTGTTCGGTTAATAAACGGTTGGCGGCAATAAGCGTCCTTTCTTCTGTTCCTTCGGGAAGGACAATACGCTGTTTATTAGCTTTAGCGCGCGCGATGATTTCTTGCAATAATTCCATTTGGGAAGAAAATTTATTTTATTTTTATATATCTCATGGTAATTCGACTACAAAAATAATGAAAATGTAATATCGACTTTGCAAAAAGCCGGATGAATTTACATGTAGAGCTGCCAGATTTAGAAGATTTAACACAGACCCTGGCGTTATTCTTCTCCTGACAATATTTGCTGCAATTCCTCGGCTGTTATGTCTTGTGTCAGTTTCCCTTTATGCGCAACTGATATTTTTCCTCTCTCTTCCGATACGATAATAACTAATGCGTCTGTCTCCGTTGACATACCCAACCCGGAACGATGCCTTAGCCCGAGTTCTTTCGGTATAACAGCATGTTGGGCAACAGGTAAAATACATCCGGCAGCTTTAATCCGGTTGTCTACAATAATCATAGCGCCATCGTGCAATGGACTGTTTTTGAAGAATATATTCTCAATCAAACGGGCGTTCACATCCGCATTGAACATCTCGCCTGTATGTTCATAAATGGATAAGTCCATCTCTTGTTGGATAACAATCAGCGCTCCCGTTTTCTTCCGTGCCATATTCATACAAGCCAATATCACCGGAGCTACGTATTTTTTTTCATTTTCTTCGTCCGAATTTTTCCACATAAATAGTTTGGTTAGAAATCTCCATCCACGGTGTGAACCTAATGCCAACAAGAACCGGCGGATTTCGTCCTGAAACAAAATGACCAGCACAATAACGCCTACACTAATAAACTTATCCAATATGGCGCCCATCAAACGCATTTCCAATACCTGCGATACAAGAATCCATACAGCAATAAACGATATGATTCCACTAAAGAGCGCTATCGTACCGGAACTTTTCATCAACGTATAGGTATAATACAGAAAGAATGCTACCAGCAATATATCAATAACGTCTTTAACTCCAATATGCATCCACATAATTACCAGGTATACTGTATTTCGTTAGATACTGTATTTAGATACTATTTTTACAACTTCTACGGCTTCCTTCACATCGTGTACCCGAAGAATATCCGCGCCATTCAGCAAGGCCAATGTATTGAGGACAGTGGTTCCGTTCAGGCTTTCGGCTGGCGTTGTGCCAAGATATTTATAAATCATTGCTTTACGTGAGATACCTACCAACAAAGGAAGCCCATGAACAGCGAAATCTTTCAGGTGATACATCAGCTTATAATTCTGTTCCAATGTCTTGCTGAAGCCAAAGCCCGGATCGAGAATAATATCATTCACACCCATCTGCTCCAACTCATATACTTTGTCGGCAAAATATTTCCGGATATCCACAATCAGGTCGTCGTAATTTGTATATTGCTGCATGGTTTGCGGTGTGCCGTGCATGTGCATCATAATATAAGGTACCTGCAAACCGGCAACGGTTTCAAACATTTTTTTATCCAATTCGCCTCCTGAAATGTCATTGATAATCGCGACCCCGAACTCTTCAACGCAACGGCGGGCGACCTCCGCGCGGAATGTATCGACTGAAATAATCGTATCCGGATAATGGGCGTTTATTATCTTCAAGGCAAAAGCCAACCGTTCCATTTCCTCTTTCGGAGACACTTCTACGGCGTTCGGCCGCGACGAATACCCTCCGATATCAACTATTTGTCCGCCTTCTTCTAAAATAGTTTCTATTCGATCCGTTATATCTACTTCGGTTTGTTTCCGGCTTCCCGCGTAAAAAGAATCGGGGGTTATATTCAAAATCCCCATCACTAAAGGAGATTGCAATGAGATCAATGCTCCTTTTACATTAATAAATTTCTGCCCCATTTGTACTTAATTTACAAACTAATTCTCGCAAAAGTACTGAATTAATATAATATCCGTTACATTTGTGTATTAAAAAAACTCTATTAAAAGGAACATATGACTGTTGCTGATTTATACCAAATGTATCTGCGTCACCCGCAAATTACGATCGATAGTCGTAATTGTCCTCGTGGATCTTTATTCTTCGCTCTTAAGGGAGAGCGATTTGATGGAAACCAATTTGCCGAAAAAGCCTTAGCTATCGGCGCTGATTATGCTGTTATTGATAATCCCGGTTACTATAAAGATGAACGGACAATTCTTGTCGATAATGTGTTGGCAACACTGCAACAATTGGCGCAACGCCATCGTAAAATGTTAGGTATACCAGTCATAGCCATTACCGGGACAAATGGGAAAACAACCACCAAAGAGCTGGTTGCCGCTGTATTATCAACCAAATTCAACCTGCTATGTACCGAAGGGAACCTGAATAACCAGATAGGTGTACCGTTAACATTGCTCAAACTCAACCACGACCATGAATTGGCTGTCATCGAAATGGGCGCCAGTCATCCGGGTGACATCAAGGAACTGGTAGAGATTGCCCTGCCCAATTATGGAATAATAACCAATATAGGGCAAGCACACCTGGAAGGATTCGGCACATTCGAGAATGTTGTAAAAACGAAAGGTGAATTATATGATTATATACGCCGGACGAAAGGAACAGTCTTTATACGAAAAGAAGACAAAGAATTACAAGCCATGGCTAAAGGGATTGAACAAGTGACCTATGGCTCGGCAGACGATGCTTTTGCGTCGGGACACGTGGTAAGCAATACCCCTTTCTTTACATTCGACTGGAAACAACAAGGCAAGATTCATACCGTAGAAACGCATCTGATAGGGGAATATAATCTGGAAAACGTATTGGCAACAGTAGCGGTAGGCCGTTATTTCAAGATTCCGGCCGAACGTATCAGCCGGATCATTGCCACATACAAGCCAACCAATAACCGTTCGCAATTCAAGAAAACGGATGCTAATAAACTTATCATTGATGCCTATAATGCAAATCCCACAAGCATGAAAGCGGCTTTGCGGAATTTCGCCAAAATGAACGTATCCCCCAAGACCGTTATTTTGGGTGACATGAAAGAACTGGGCGCTGACAGCGAAACTCTTCACACTGAAATCGTAAATGAAATAGTGGCTGGGGGGTTTGACAAAGTGTTCCTTTGCGGCGAATACTTTGGAAAAACAGCGAAATCATTCACCGTTTACCCAACGACAGACCACCTTATAGTTGCTCTTCAAACCAATCCTTTAAAAGGATACCACATCTTAATAAAAGGTTCGCGCAGCATGGGGCTCGAAAGAGTCGCCGATATACTATGAACGTAAAACCTCCATAGATAGCCGCTTCCTTCCAGCCTTTGCCTTAAATCTACGCTTAAATACTAAAAAGTAATATTTGTCTTTTATAAAAAGGCGGAATATTTAATGTTTTCGTATATTCGCATCATTAATAATCAAATAAGGCTATATGGGGCTTTTACTTGTCTATCTTTTTCTTGCACTTTTCACTTCATTCCTGTGTTCTATTGTCGAATCCGTCTTGCTCTCTACTCCTGTTACTTACCTGAAAGCAAAAGCCGAAAGAGGGAGTAAATCAGCCACTAATTTCCTGAAATATAAAGAAAATGTAGACCGTCCGTTGTCGGCTATCCTTTCGCTCAACACAATCGCTCATACAGTTGGCGCAGCAGGCGTAGGGGCTCAGGCCACGGTTGTTTTCGGCGAACAATATTTCGGATTGGTTTCGGCAATCCTTACGATTTTGATCTTGATTCTTACCGAAATTATACCAAAAACCATCGGCGCCAATTATACCAGGCAATTGGTGGGGTTTACCACCGGAACAATAAGGATCATGGTATTTGTTGCTTATCCTTTAGTGATTGTATCTGCCTTTCTCACCCAATTACTTTCCAGGAAAGGAGATGAACAGACCACCAGCCGCGAAGAAATTTCCGTTCTTGCCAATATTGGCACGGAAGAAGGAATCTTCGGGGAAAACGAAAATAAAATCATACAAAACCTCATAAAACTCTACGATGTAAGGGTTTCGGCAATTATGACGCCCCGCATCGTTTGTGTCACCGCCAACGAAGATATGACCCTGAAGGAGTTTATGCGGAACAAGGAATTCCTCCGTTTCTCCCGTATTCCTGTATACCATAACAACAACGACGATATTACAGGGTACGTCCTCCGTTCGTATGTTTTCGAGAAGTTGGCCGAAGACCAGTTTAATTTGACATTAAAAGAAATAAAACGCGAGATAGTTGTACTACCCGAAACAATCAATGTATACAAGGCCTGGGAAAAATTAATCCAATTGAAAGAACACGTCTCCATCGTGGTAAACGAATACGGGGGCATGGAGGGCATCGTAACTGTTGAAGACATTATAGAGACTTTGATGGGTATCGAGATTGTTGATGAAAAAGACACCATTAGCGACATGCAACAATATGCATTGGAAAAGTGGGAAAATCGACAAAAAGAATATAAAAATCTGAACAATATCAATAACTATTAACTATATTTGTCTCATTACTAATCTTAATGTTTACCTATATGAAAACTACAATCAGTCTATTTATCACTGTTTTATTCCTGTCGTTAAGTTTCTCTGTTTCCGCCCAGAAAAAAGACGTTCCTAAAGAGATGCTCAAAAAATGGAGTTTTGTAATGGAAGATCCCCAGACTGGCGGAGCATACGATGGGGTTTGCACCATCACTCAAAAGGAAAAAGAGACAAAAGCAACATTCACGATTGGAGATCAAAGCACGGAAACAACGGCCTTCCGTCCGAATGATAATGGCAAATTTTATGCCGACCTAGAAGTGCAAGGCTATCCAATGGGTGTCTCTTTCGACATGCTCGACGGTAAATTAATCTGCGTGCTCGACGGCGGATCATGGAATTTTCCGCTTGAAATGAGTTTAATGGAATAAGCCTCTTTTTTACGAATTGTTTTGAACAATCATCTGGATGTCTTCTCCAAAACATCCAGATGAATCCGCGAGCAATAAGTTTTATTTTCCTGCATTGATGATGCCGGTATCGGTGTCTGCGTTATCTAATTTCTTTTGTGCAGAATCATACTTACGGCCAAAATTGAAATTCCAGGCAAACTTCAATATAAATGCCTGAGAGGATTCATTGCAATAATTCGAACGTTTGTATGAAGCATATTGATTCCAATTTTCATTTATTCGTTTGTAATTATCAACAAATGGATTGATAACTACCAGTCCTACTTGTACATTCTTATAATTATAAGCCACCATCAGATTATGCATATTTTCTCCTCCGGTCAATGTCTCGCCATAGAAATTATTCCACCGGCTTTGCATCTCGAATACACCTATCCAACGTTTATACATCGCCATCATCTGTGCGCGGTAGAACCAATTAGTATACTTATGCTGATATGTGTTACCATCACTGATATAATGGTTAACGCCTCCAGTCAAGGAGAACATAAAGATATTCCATAAAGGATTTGATCGTAATGTTACGGACGACCATATTGTCTGCATCCGTTTATGATTCTCAAATGTGCGTATAAACAAGTTATTCTCACGATAGGTAGTTTCCATTACCGCGTTCGGCCGGTTCATATACGTAAAGTTTCCTGTTAAAGAGAGTTTTCCCAAGCGGTATTCCGTATCAAAGTCTAACTTATATCGCTTATAAGGAGACAATTCCGGATTGCCTCGTTGAAGTAACAGGGAGTCTACTAACAATGTAACCGCGCTTAGTTCAGAAAGCGTAGGATCTACATTGCTCAACTCTCCGATAGTTCTCACGTAAAAACGGTCGGAAAATCTGTGATGCAATGAAAACCGGGGACGAAACAAATACGTTTCATAATCTTTGTGCCCATCCTGTTTGAACCAAGAACGGCTCAGCCCCACTCCCAGGCTATAGGTCAGTTTGTTCCATTTGCCTTGATACTCTGTGTATACATACGAGTCGGATTGTTTCATTTTCGTCGTACTTGCGTTTGTTCCCATATACTTATTGTCAGCAATCGCTTGCGTGTGTTTTCCACCCGCGCTTAACCGTCCTGTTTCAAACTCCTTTTCATAGATCGCTTCACCGATAATTGATTTTTTATTTCCTCTTACATTCGAACGTACCTCTGTGAGTGGAGTATCATTCCAAAACTCATTGTAAGTGCGTTCTTCTTTGGTTCGGTTATACGTTCCAACAAGATTAAACACAAGACTTTGCTTATTTTTCAATTGACGTTGATAATACAAGTCTAACGCGGGACGATAGGTTCGTTGGTCTGTTAAGTCAGACATGGCTATTACATGATCCGGCCGATCGACCGTATAAATATCACTTCTGAAATCAATATGAGGCACTTCATACACATACATTCGCATTGTTGCGTTAAAATAATACTTATCCGGTTCCTGATAATTATAATTCAACGAAGCATTATGTCCTATCTCATTGACGCGCCCGGGTTTCCCATCCTCATAACGATGTACTTCCCTTTCATCCTCAAAGCGAAACACTTCTTCATTCGTACGCCAATACTCGAAGAAATCCCTGCCCCAAAATTCGTATCTTAAACCGAATTCCGACTTTTTATGATTAAACTTAGCCGAAACATAGTCTTGAGCATACATAATGTGAGGTGATTGCATGACATCCATACTGACAGATCCGCCGGATTCATGGCGTCGAGTGATGTAATTCAACACGGCATCTGCATTTCCGTAACGTAAACCCGGATTTTCAATATATTCTATACGAATAATGTCTTGTGGTTGTAAAGCCATCAGGTCTCCATTTGTAACCTCCACTCCGTTGACCCGTAATTGCAGGTTACCCTGCCCCATCATCTCAACGGTATTGGTCAACTGATTCACTTCGATACGAGCCAACATCATATTCTGCAATAGGCCAATAGCATTTGTAGAGCTTTTCACTTGCTGTTCTGTGGGGAATATGATTTTCCGATCCGACTGATTAACTATACTGGATGCCGTTACAGTCACTTCACCCAATAATTCCGAATCTTCCTGTAAGATCAATGTGCCCAAATCTAAAGACCGAACGATTCCCATTAACTCCGTTACACTATTCCGGTAACCGACCGATGAAATGATTATCCGATAATCTCCGGCCTGGATTTGTGAAAGCCTAAAGTTGCCTTCTAAATCCGTAGTAGTTCCTGCAACAAACGCAGAATCCACTGTCTGTAATACAACATTCGCAAGTTCAGCAACAGTGCC
Source organism: Tannerellaceae bacterium (assembly GCA_031255855.1). Classification (GTDB taxonomy): domain Bacteria; phylum Bacteroidota; class Bacteroidia; order Bacteroidales; family Tannerellaceae; genus DFXE01. The sequence goes on from JAIRRS010000105.1 coordinate 17,894, forward strand.
ATCTTGCATATTAACCGTTCCTTTGATCTGAATATTTTGAGCATTTGCAATATTTATAATTTGCCATGCAAAAAAAACAAAGAGTAATATTGACCTCATAAGATATATATATATATTGATTGTCTCAAGTTAGTATTTAGTACAAATGCTGGTCTCATCATAATAGCAAGAAATTTAACTACGTTTCGCGCAGCAATATACTAAAAATCCCCTATAAACAAATTAATATTTTTATTCTTTCTTTCTATAGTTAACTTCATTCTTTCTTTAGTATCTATAAATGAAAATACTTCTTCTTTTGAATATAGATCCATACTTTCGTCATTGATGGATAGTATTCTATCCCATAGTTGCAACCCTGCCATATCAGCATCACTACCAAGCTCAATGCGGGAAACTATGAATGCTCCCTCTAAACAATCGGCATGAATACCCGATTGTGAGATGTAAGGCGTTGCACGAATTTCGTTGAATTCTCTTACGGGTTTTATATATAAATCATATTGAGATGATAAATTTTTAAAATTGTCCGTATATGCTAAAATGAAATTGAATCTATGCATCAATCGTGTTCCGATGAGATTTTTGTTTACTTTTTCCCGATATATGAATTGACAATCGTCAATAACGAAATTTTCAAATTTTACTTTTAAATTCTCAAATAAATATACCGTATCATTTATTTGTTCCGTTCGAGCAATAAGGATTTTCCTGTAAGGAATTGTATTCGAATAATGATGAAAAATCTTCTTGTCAATTTCTATTTCTCCATGAAACCCCAAATCAAAAAGAAAATCACCTTTTTTTCCATCATCACCCAATGTTAAATTTATTTTTGAACTCAACCCTCTTTCTATCTTGATAAAACCGTCTGTTTCTTTTTCGATCATATCCGCATCTTTATTGCTAAATAAAATGCTTTTTTTTTCGTCTATTGAAAATTTCCAAAAAAGATGCTTTAAAACATTCACCCCCAATATGTTTTTATGCATAATAGAATACAAGTAATTATCTTTATTTACAGCTTTTAGAAAGGGAGTGTTGAATGACAATGAATGTATTTTGAAACTATCAAAAGAATAAAGAGAATATTTTTGTTTTTGTCCAAAGGCATTTTTGGAATACAGAGGGAAAAGCCCTTGATATTTTGCACCTAATGCAGCGAATTCATCTTCCTTCCCCAAACAGATAGCCTGGGTATCAATGATAAAATCCATATCGTTTTGATCATTGATGGTAACAGGAATACAAAAATAACCTTTATCATCTATATGTAAAAGAAGCTCTACCCTGAATGTATCAGGCAGATATTCACCTACTTTCTCTTGAGCAGAAATGATTTCATATAATTTGCATGATGTATTACACAATATAAAAAAAGAGATTGATAATCCAATAATAATGATTCTATACGAATGAGCTCCATTTTTCATGATTTAATCCATTTTCACTTGCAAGTATTCTGTTTCTCTTACGAGAGCAAAATTACACTCAGTTTGTGCAATGAAATTGCACAGAAAGAATTATTTTTAGAAATTGTTTACATTTCATCAGGTTATCAGAAGCCGACAGCGGAGGAGTAGGACTGCCTGCA